>JBFXDK010000001.1:0-13731 GCA_050181195.1 Acetobacteraceae bacterium
CGGTGTCCTCGAAGGCGGTGATGTTGGCGATGGTCGTCTCGGCGATGGCGGTCAACGCGTCCTCGGTAAAGAACGCCTGGTGCGCGGTCATCAGGACGTTCGGAAAGGTCAGCAGACGCGCGAAGACGTCGTCGCGGATCATCTGGTTGGAAAGGTCCTCGAAGAACAGGTCCGCCTCCTCCTCGTAGACGTCGAGACCCAACAGGCCGATCCGGCCTGATTTCAGGCCGGCGATCACGGCCCGCGTGTCGACGATCGCGCCGCGGCTGGTATTGATCAGCATCGCACCGCGCTTCATCCGCCGTATCGCCCTTGTATCGATCAGGTGGCGCGTTTCTGGTGTCAGGGGACAGTGCAGCGTGACGACATCGGCGCCGGCCAGCAGGTCATCCAGCGGCCCATAGGCGACGCCGGCGGCCACAAGGTCCGGGTCGGCCCGCATGTCGTGGGCGAGCACGCGGCAGCCGAAGCCCAGCGCGATACGCGCCACCGCCACACCGATCCGGCCGGTGCCGACGATGCCGATGGTGCGTCCCTTCAGGTCAAAGCCGAGCAGGCCGTCGAGGATGAAATTGCCTTCGCGCACGCGGTTATAGGCACGGTGGATACGCCGGTTCAGCGCCAGGATCATGGCAAACGTATGCTCGGCCACGGCGGCCGGCGAATAGGCGGGCACGCGCGCCACCGCGATGCCGAGGCGGCGTGCCTCGGCCAGGTCGACGTTGTTGAAGCCGGCCGAACGCAGCGCGATCAGGCCTGTGCCGGCGGCAGCGAGCGCCTGCAGGGTGGCGGCGTCGGCGGCGTCGTTGACGAATGCGCAGACCGTGCCGGCGCCGCGCGCCAGCACCGCGGTTTCCGGCGAGAGCCGCGGCTCCAGGTAGAGAAGCCGGTGGCGCCCGCCGCCGGCACCATTGGCGGCATCGAGAAAGCGCCGGTCATAGGGCTTGGTGCTGAAGACGGCGACCTGCATCCTCTCCTCCCTGCGCTGACACCCGGCGTCGGCCCGGGAGAGCTCATGCAGACGCGGTCACGATCGCCAGGGCCGCCGGCGCCGGAGCCCGCAGATGGGCCGTGGGGGCCTGCGTGTGAAGTCATCGCAGGCGCGTACGCGGTACTCCGGGACGCTCGAGGCCACCGGCGGTACGCGCCCGCGTCCGGGCGGAATCCAGACGGTCGGGCGGGCGACGGGTCCGCGCTGAATGCCGCCGTCAATTCCGCGTTCAGCGCACCCCGAGCCGGTTGACGGGACCGCCCCGGTTGGCTGGTCCGCCAACCCCTGGCGTGACGCCCGCGCCGGGCGCCCCCACACCGGCGCCGGGCGCGAGACCCACACCGGCCGCGCCGGCGCCAAGGCCGGGCGCGACACCCACACCCGGCGCCCCGACGCCGGGGGCATACGCGGCGGGCGGCGGATACAGCCGCACGCCCGGGCGCGCGACGCAGCCCTTGGGAACGCCGATATAATCGCAATAAACGGTTGCCGCCGCGGATCCGGCAGACATCAGCCACACCGCCCCACCCAGTCCCACGATCAGCATCGATGCCCTGGTCATCTCGTTCTCCACGGATCCGACGCACGCAAAAGTTGCGCACACGTCCACTTACCCAACCCTACGTCCTGCCGCACCGGCTCCGCAACAACAACCGTAATGGCAACGACAGCCGTTTCACCGACGGCACTTGCTCCCCCGGCCCGGCGCAGACACATTCGGCGGAGACAAAAGGGGTGCGAGACATGGACTTCGACCTGTTCGTGATTGGCGGCGGTTCCGCAGGCGTGCGCTGCGCCCGCATCGCGGCCGGTCATGGCGCACGCGTCGGCGTGGCCGAGGAGCGCTTCTGGGGCGGCACCTGCGTCAATATCGGCTGCGTGCCGAAAAAACTGCTGGTGCAGGCAGGCGAATATGGCGCCTGGGCGGACGACGCCGCCGGCTTCGGCTGGTCCATCGACAAGGGTCCGCACGACTGGTCGAAGCTGATCGCGGCAAAGGACAGGGAAATCTCCCGCCTGGAGGGGATCTACCGCCGGCTGCTGGGCAATGCCGGCGCAACGGTGTTCGACGCGCGCGCCGTGTTCCTGGACCCGCACACGCTGGATGTCGGCGGCAAGCGCATCACGGCCGAGAAGATCGTGATCGCGACCGGCGGGCACCCGGTGCGCCCGTCGATCCCCGGGGCGGAACTCGGCATCGTGTCGGATGACGCGTTCTTTCTGAAGGAACTGCCGAAGCGGATTGCGATCGTCGGCTCGGGCTATATCGCGGTGGAATTCGCCGGCATCTTCCAGGCCCTGGGCAGCGAGGTGCACCTGATCTACCGCCAGCCCCTGCCGTTGCGCGGCTTCGACCAGGACCTGCGCGAGGCGTTGGCCGAGGCGCTGGGCGCGCACGGCATCGCCATGCACCCCGGCAGCGTGCCCGTGCGCGTGGAGGCGGACGGCGAGGAGCGGATCCTGACCTTCGGCGAGGGGCAGACGCTGCACACCGATCTCGTGTTCTTCGCCACCGGCCGGCGGCCATCCACCGCCGGGCTCGGGCTGGAAAAGGCCGGGGTGACGGTGAACAGCGGCGGTGCGGTGATTGTCGACCAGCATCTGCGTTCGGCGCAGCCGCATATCTATGCGATGGGCGATGTCACCGACCGCATGAACCTGACGCCGGTCGCCACGGCCGAGGGCCATGCGCTGGCCGATACGCTGTTCGGGGGCACGCCGCGCGCCATCTCCCTGCGCAACGTCCCTTCGGCCGTGTTCTCGACACCGCCGATCGCCACCGTGGGGCTGACCGAGGACGAAGCGGCGGCCGAGGGGCCGGTCGACGTCTATGTCACGAAGTTCACGCCGATGCGGCACACGCTGTCGGGGCGCAACCGCAAGACCATGATGAAGCTCATCGTCGACCAGGACAGCCAGCGGATCGTCGGCGCGCACATGCTGGGCGAGGACTCGGCCGAGATCATGCAGGGCCTGGCGATCGCCGTGGTCATGGGCGCGACGAAGGCTGATTTCGACCGTACCATCGGCATCCATCCCACCGCGGCCGAGGAGTTCGTGACTCTGCGCACCCGCACCCGTGTGTCGGGCATCGCCAGAGCCGCCGAATAGGCGGTTGCCTGGCGGTTCCGCCGCACGACGTCCGGATGTCCGCGCCTGCACCGGCGCGACGGGTGACAGGCGCCTTGCGCACCGTGTCGCGAGCGGCGTCGGCGCATTCGGGACGACGCGCGGCATGGCGTCTCGTCGGGACCCTGCCGGCTGCGCGGCATGCCGGCACCGCGATGTCAGGCAGCATACCGCGATTTAATCCCACTGGCCGCCAGGATTTTGACGTTTGCAAAATGTCCGGCTTGCGATCGCCCCGCCACGGTCCATGTGTTCGACAGGATGTTCTGGAGCTTCGTTCGGTACCGCCATGAGTGACACGATGTCCGCCCGCCATGCCGTGGCCCCCACCGGCCGCGAATTTTCCTTCCTGCCGCCGGACGCGGCGCTGCCGCCTGCCGAGTCCGGGATGTTCCACGTCCCCGGCGCGATGCAGGCGGCGGTGACGCAGCCGACGCTGGTTGTCGAGTTCACCACTCTGTCCCCCGACTTCGCCCTCGACGTGCCTGCGACGGATCCTGACCCACCGCCGGCCGCGAGCGTGGTACCCGGCCTCGGTGCCGCATCCGATGCGGGGACGGTGGTGATCGAATTCACGCGGTTCGACGCGAACTCGGGGATCGGCGGCGCGGCCTGATCAGGCATGTGGTGACCTGGGCCACGCGTGCCCGCTCGGAACGCGCACTGAACGCGTCATCCCGCCGCTTCCGCCTCTGCACACGCCCCCGGATCATGCCCGGCCGCGGGGACATCTTCGTCGTCCTCGGACTTGCTTCCAGAACCGCTGTGCAGCACAGCGTTGACATGACGTGCTGATCGGTCGGGAGCCGACGCCTCGGGCGGTGTTTGGTCCCGCCCGCGCAGGACGGAAGCGGCAATTCGAACCGGAATGAGATCCGCCGGCGCCGGCCCTGTCCGGCTTGCACCGGTCCGGGCGCGCCCTACACTCCCCGCAATAGGCAAACATCAAGAATGCCGATGGGAGTATCTATGAAGCGCCGAACCTTCCTCGCCGCCGCAGCGGCAGCCTCGCTCGCCCGTCCCGCCATCGCCGCCGGGGCCAGGACACTCGTCTTCGTGCCGCAGGCGAACCTCACCAGCCTCGATCCGGTGTGGACAACCGCCACGGTCACCCGCAACTACGCCTTGATGGTGTTCGAAACCCTGTACGGCCGCGACGAGGCATTCCGGGTGCAGCCGCTGATGGTCGAGGGCCACGTCATCGAGGACGAGGGCCGGCGCTGGACGATGAGGCTGCGGGACGGTCTTTTGTGGCACGACGGCACGCCGGTTCTGGCGCGGGACTGCCTCGCCTCGCTGCAGCGCTGGATGAAGCGCGACGCCGCGGCGCCGATCATCCAGGCGCGGGTGGACGCGATCGAGGCGACCGATGACCGCACGCTGGTCTGGCGCCTGAAGCGCCCGTTCCCGCTGCTCGCGCATTTCCTGTCGAAGGTGCAGCCCAGCCCGGTGATGATGCCCGAGCGCATCGCCGCCAACACCGATCCGTTCAAGCAGGTGGCCGAGATCATCGGCTGCGGTCCGTTCCGCTTCGTGAAGGATGAATACGTCTCCGGCAGCTTCGCGGCCTTCGCCAAGTTCGACAAATATACGCCGCGGCCGGAACCCGGCTCCTATACCGCCGGCGGGCACCAGGTGCATGTGGACCGCGTGGAATGGCGGGTCATCCCCGATCCGGCGACGGCCGCCAACGCGCTTGCCTCGGGCGAGGTGGACTGGCTGGAACTGCCGCAGCCCGACCTGATGCCGATGCTGAAGGCAGCGTCCGGCGTCACGACCGGCCTCTTGGACATCTACGGGACAATCGCGCTGCTGCGCCCGAACCATCTGCAGGGGCCGACCGCCAATCCTGCCCTGCGGCGCGCGATGCTGGCCGCGATCGACCAGAAGGAATGCATGATTGCCGCGATGGGCGAGGACCCGGCCACCTGGCGCGTGCCGGTCGGCTTCTTCGTCCCGGGCATGCCGTCCGCGGCCGAGGCGGGAATGGAAAACGTGCGCAACCGCAAAAGCCTGGATGAAGTCAGGAAAATGGTGGAGGCGAGCGGCTACAAGGGCGAGCGCCTGGTCGTGCTGCACCCGACCGACCAGGTCGTCTACAACGCCGTGATCACCGTCGCCGTCGACGCTCTGCGCAAGGCCGGCCTGAACATAGACGAACAGATGACCGACTGGGGCACGATCGTGCAACGGCGCACCTCGAAGGAACCGTTGGACAAGGGCGGCTGGTCGCTGTTCCCCGCTGGCGCACCCGCGCCCGAATTCGTCGATCCGCTGCTGTCCAACCCGATGCGCAGCAATGGACCGCGCGCCTGGTTCGGCTGGCCCGACGATCCCCGTATCGAGAATGCCTACGCCGCCTGGATCGACGCCACGACGGATGCCGAACGCCGCAAACTGGAGGCGGACTACCAGCTTGCCGCATTCGATTCGGTGCCGATCATCCCCTGCGGCCAGTATTTGCCACATGCGGCCTGGCGGAAGAACGTCTCCGGTCAGTTGAAAGGTTCCGCGCCGGTGTTCTGGGGCGTGCGCAAGGCCTGATCCGGCACGAACGCGGCGGATTTCCAGACGCGGTCCCACGCCTGCGTGAGCCGCGTATTCTCCCCCTGGGCACGCGTCTCAATACGTGCGACAGGCCTGGAGGGGCTCTGGCGTTCCGCCGCGGTCTGGGGCAACGTTGACGCTTGCCGGCCAAAAAAGAGGACGTCGGCCACCAAAGAGGAATGCGGGGTATAGGGGTGATCGATCGTCTGGGATCCGTCCGAGGCGCGGCCGCAATGCCGGCCGCGGTTGACGCGGCCATATGGGCCGGCGGTATGCGTGCCGGTCGCGCGCACCACTCCGCTCGCCCGACCGCATGCCGCGATCGCATCGCCGTCCCGGCTGCCCGGATGACCGCACCACCGTTGCCGGTCATGACCACCCGCCGGCGTGATCCAGCGTCCTGCGTGTCCGCCGCGATCCCCTGGGACGTCGCCGCACCCTGACATGATCCGCTCTGACATGATCCGCTCTCCCGCCATGACGACAGCCTGAACGGAGCCACCGGGCGCATGCTTGCCTACGCGACACGTCGCATCATCGCCACGATCCCGGTCATCCTGATCGTGGCCCTGTTCGTGTTCAGCCTGCTCTACATCGCGCCGGGTGATCCGGCGGCGATCATCGCGGGCGACCAGGCCACCCCCGCCGATGTGGAACGCATCCGCGACTCCCTCGGCCTCGACCGCCCCTTCGTCGTCCGCTTCGTCGACTGGCTGTGGGGGGTGCTGCACGGCGACCTCGGCAACTCGATCTTCACCAACCTGCCGGTCTCGCACATGATCGCGCAGCGGATCGAGCCGACGCTGTCGCTGATGCTGTTGACGCTGACACTCTCGCTCAGCTGCGCGATCCCGATGGGCGTGATCGCCGCCTGGAAGCACCGCACCTTCATCGACCGGATCGTGATGCTGACCGCGGTGTTCGGGTTTTCCACCCCGGTGTTCGTGATCGGCTATCTGCTGGCGTATTTCTTCGCGCTGAAGCTTGACTGGGTACCGGTGCAGGGATTCACCTCGATCTCGCAGGGCTTCCTGCCGTTCCTGCGCAACCTGATCCTGCCGGCGGTGGCGCTGGGCCTGGTCTACATGGCCCTGATCGCGCGTATCACGCGCGCCACCATGTTGGACGTGCTGTCGCAGGATTATGTGCGCACCGCCAAGGCCAAGGGGGTCGGACAGCGCGGCATCCTGTTCCTGCACGCGCTGAAGAATGCCGCGGTGCCGATCGTGACGATCGTCGGCATCGGCTTCGCCGCGCTGATCGGCGGGGCGGTGGTGACGGAAAGCGTCTTCGCCATCCCCGGCCTGGGCCGCCTGACCGTGGACGCCATCTTGCGGCGCGATTATCCGGTGATCCAGGGTGTCGTGCTGATGTTCAGCTTCGTCTATGTGATGGTCAACCTGCTGGTCGACCTGCTGTACACCGTCTTTGACCCGAGGATCCGGTATTGAGCGCCACCTCCTCCGCACCGGGCAGCTTCACCGAAGCGCCCGTGCTCCCCGACGTTCTGCCGCCTCCGAAGGAGCGCGGCAGGGTCATGGGCTTCATCTATCGCCACCCGACCATCGTGATCGGCGGCACGCTCGTCGGCATCATGGTGTTCATCGCGATCTTTGCCCCGTTCCTGGGGACGAAGGATCCCACCGCGCTGGCCCCGGCGCGACGCACGCGCGAGCCTTCGGCGCTCTATTGGTTCGGCACCGACATGCTGGGCCGTGACGTCTATTCCCGCGTGATGTACGGGGCGCGCATCTCGCTGCTGGTCGGGTTCTCGGTTGCCACCCTCGCCGCGGTCATGGGCACCACCATCGGCCTGATCGCCGGTTTCACCCGCCGGTTGGACGCGATCATCATGCGCTTCATGGACGGCATCATGTCGATCCCGCCCATCCTGCTGGCCATCGCGCTGATGGCGCTGACCCGCGCCTCGGTGAAGAACGTGATCATCGCGATCTCCATCGCCGAATTCCCGCGCGTCTGCCGCCTGGTGCGCGGCGTCGTGCTGTCGCTGCGCGAGCAGCCCTATGTGGAAGCGGCGGTCGCGTCGGGGACGCGCGTGCCGGTGATCATCTGGAAGCACATCCTGCCGAACACGCTGGCGCCGCTGATGGTGCAGGCGACCTTCATCTGCGCCTCGGCCATGATCGCCGAGGCGACCCTGTCCTTCATCGGCGCCGGCACGCCGCCGATCATCCCAAGCTGGGGGAACATCATGGCCGAGGGACGCGCGCTGTGGCAGGTGAAGCCGTATATCGTGTTCTTCCCCGCGATCTTCCTCTCGATCACGGTGCTTGCCGTGAACCTGCTGGGTGACGGCCTGCGCGATGCGCTCGATCCCCGCCTGGCGAAACGGTTGTAGCACGATGGCCCTGCTCGAAGTCGAAAACCTCCAGACGCATTTCGCCACGCCCGATGGCGTGGTGCGCGCCGTCGAGGGCGTCTCCTTCAACATCGAGGCCGGCGAGACGGTGGCCATCGTCGGCGAGTCCGGCTGCGGCAAGTCGGTCACCTCGATGTCGATCCTGCGCCTGATCCAGGAACCGCCCGGCAAGATCGCCGGCAGCATCCGCTTCCAGGGCCGCGACCTCCTGAAGCTCACCGAACCCGAGATGCGCGATATCCGCGGCAACTCGATTTCGATGATCTTCCAGGAGCCGATGACCAGCCTGAACCCGGTGCTGACCGTCGGGCGGCAGATCGGCGAGACGCTGCAACTGCATCAGGGCATGAACAGCCGCGACGCCGAAGCCAAGGCGATCGAGATGCTGACGCTGGTCGGCATCCCCGCCCCGGCCCGGCGCGTGCGCGAATACCCGCACCAGCTTTCAGGCGGCATGCGCCAGCGCGTGATGATCGCGATGGCGCTGGCCTGCAATCCAAAGCTGCTGATCGCAGACGAACCGACCACGGCATTGGACGTGACCATCCAGGCGCAGATCCTGGATCTGATGCGCGACCTCAAGACGCGGATGGGATCGGCGATCATGCTGATCACCCACGACCTGGGCGTGGTCGCCGAAATGGCCGCCCGCGTCGTGGTGATGTATGCCGGGCGGAAGGTGGAGGAAGCGCCGGTGACCGAGATCTTCGGCCGTCCCCTGCATCCCTACACGCGCGGCCTCATCGGCGCCGTCCCCAAGCTCGGCTCCTCCCTGGAGGAAGGCGGACGCGGCAAGCTGTCGGAAATCCCGGGCCTGGTGCCGAACATGCGCCGCCCGATCGTCGGCTGCCCCTTCGCCAGCCGCTGCCCGATGGCCACCGATCTCTGCACCAAGGTCGCGCCCGCGATCGAGACGAAGGGGCCCGACCACCTGGTGGCCTGCCACTACGCTGAACGCCGGATCGCCGCATAATGACCGACCGCCCCCTTCTGGACGTCAAGAACCTGAAGAAGCACTTCCCGATCCACGGGGGTGTGCTGGGTCAGGTCACCGGCCAGGTCTATGCCGTCGACGGCGTGACCTTCGATATCAAGCGCGGCGAGACATTGTCGCTGGTGGGTGAATCCGGCTGCGGCAAGTCGACCGTCGGCAAGGCGATCCTGCGCCTGTATCCGATCACCGACGGCGAGGTGCACCTGGATGGCGAGCGCATCGACAACATGTCTCCGGGCAAGCTGCGCCCGATGCGCCGGCGCGTGCAGGTGGTGTTCCAGGATCCGTTCAGCAGCCTGAACCCGCGCATGAAGGTGCGCGACATCCTGGCCGAACCGCTGATCAATTTCGGCCTGGCGAGCGGCCGGAAGGAGATCGACGACAGGGTCGAGGCGCTGATGGACAAGGTGCGTCTGCCGCGCGACGCCATCCGCCGCTATCCGCACGAATTCTCGGGCGGTCAGCGCCAGCGCATCGGCATCGCCCGCGCGCTGGCGCCCGGCGCGGACCTGATCATCTGCGATGAGGCCGTCTCCGCGCTCGACGTGTCGGTGAAGGCGCAGATCATCAACCTGCTGGCCGATCTGCAGGACGAGCTCGGCCTCGCGCTGCTGTTCATCAGCCACGACCTGGCAACGGTGGAGCACCTGACGCATCGCGTCGCGGTGATGTACCTGGGCAAGATCGTGGAACTGGCGGATCGCCGCACGCTGTTCTCGAAGTCGCACCATCCCTATACGCGCGCGCTGCTGTCGGCGGTGCCAGTGCCGGACCCGCTGGCCAAGCGCCAGCGCATCATCCTGACCGGCGATGTGCCGAGCCCGATCAATCCACCCAGCGGCTGCCGCTTCCACACGCGCTGCCCGTTCGTGTTCGATCGCTGCCGCCGCGAGGAACCGCTGCTGCGGCAGGTGGGCGACGGGCATCTGTCGGCCTGCCACCTGGAGCATGTGCCGGGCGAACAGGTGGTGCCGGCAACCGCGGCGGCGACGGCATAGGCACTGTCTGCGGGACGCAGGGACTATCGGCGACACGCAGGGGCTGACTGCCGGGGGCGCAGGGACTGACCGCACGGGACAGGCCGTCGACACAGCCGTCATGCCCCGCGCCGGCGGGCCATCCACGACTTGCAGAGTTTGTATAGACAACAGCCGTGAATGGCGGGGCTGAACCCCGGCATGAAAGGCTGGGACGCCGACACCGCGCCGCCACCGTCCGGTACCGCGCCCCGCCGTCCCACGCGAGACGCCCCTTTCCCGGCACGACGCCGGGAAAGGAACGTGCCTGTCCCGACTACTTCAGGAAGCGGTGGAGCCAGGCGGCCGTCGGGTCGTGTGACAGGTTCGACGCCTTCGTCGCATTGTCGATGTACAGCGTCTCGATATACCCGCCGGCCTTGCGGTAGTTCAGCGAGAACCGCAGCGGCTCGTTCCAGTCGACCGGCGATTCCGGATCGCGGTAGTCGTGCGTCTGGTCCGGCTGGCCCTGGATCCACAGCGTGGGCGGCGTCAGGACCTTCTCGCCCTTCTCCAGGATCAGCATCGGGTTGCCCTCGCGCATCGCGGCGTCGGACTTCCAGTACATCTCCTGCCGCTCGGGGATATTGCCGATCCAGGCCGGCGGATTGGCGGAATCACGCAAACGGCGGGCATGGTGGTAGCGCGAGCTGGGGCTGATCACCGGCCACTGCATGACGATCGCCTGCACGGTCGCATCGACGGACGCGCCATCCGGCGAGGCGATCTCGGCATAGCGCGGATCATTGGGCCGCATCGCCGCCAGCATCGCCAGGTGCCCGCCGCTGGATGTCCCCGAAAGCCCCACCAGCTTCGGATTGCCGCGGAACTTCGCGGCATTCGCCTTCATCCAGCGGACCGCATAGTTGATGTCGGCGGACGAGGTCGGATACCCGTCCGCGGCGTGGCGGAAATTGATCGCCGCGACCACCAGCCCGCTTGCCGCGAGCACACGGTCCCGCTCGTCGCAATCGGCAAGGTCGCCCGCGCTCCAGGCGCCGCCATGCAGGTCGATCACCATCGGGAACGGCCCATCCCCGGCGGGCAGATAGAGCTTCGCCATATAGGGCGTATCGCCGTGGCGGATATATTCGACGTCCTGGGTCGTGAATGCGTATGCCATAGGGACTCTCCCTTCCGATCACTGCTCTCCGGCAGCACGGTCCTGGTGCGGCGGGCAACGGCCCCGCCACGCAACGCGTTTCCGGGACAAGCGTAGCGCAGCAGCGGCGAACCCGGAAGGACCCTCGGCCGGCGGCATCAGGACGCCGCCCGCGCCAGGGCATCGCGCATCACCTGCATGCCGCGATCCATCACCTTGTCGCGGCGCAGCACGACGCCGAGGTGGCGGGACAGGCCCGGACGCAGGCGGCGCGTGACGGTGCCGTCCACCGGGGCACGCAGGGCGAGCGACGGCAGCACCGAGGCGCCGAGCCCGCCGCCGACCAGCACCTTGATCGTCTCGACGCTGTCGAGCTCCATGATCGGCGCGGGCGTGACCCCGGCGGCGCGGAACCAGCCATCGATCAGCACGCGCGTGCTGCCGCCCGGTTCATAGAGGATCAGCGGCAGCGCGGCGAGGCGGGCGGGGCCGATCCACTCGCCGGTTTCCGCCATGGCAGCGGGGATCAGCGCGACCAGCGGATCGGCGAGCAGGCGCGTGACCTGCAGGGCCCGGTTCGGCGCGACGCGCATCGTGACCAGGCCGATATCGAGTTCGCCGCTTTCGACCCGCCGCACGATCCCGGCCGAATTGCCGGTCGCGATCACGATGTCCATCCCCGGCATGCGCCGCCTGGCCTCGGCCAGCACCGCGGGCAGCAGGTGGATGCAGGCGGTCGCCCCGGTACCGAGGCGTACCCGCGCCGTCTCGCCCGACCGGAATGCGTCCGCCGTCGCGACCGCATCCTCGATCGCCGCCTGGGCGCGTCTTGCGGGATCCAGCAGTGCCGCACCGGCCGCGGTCGGCACGCTGCGTCCGTTCGCCCGGTCCAGCAGGCGCACGCGAAGGCAGCGCTCCAGTTCCCGCAACTGCTGGCTGGCGGCCGGCTGGGTCATGTTCAGCGCCCGCGCCGCCGCCGAGACGCTGCCGGATTCGACAACGGCGAGAAACGTCCGCAACTGTCGCAGACTCGGCCCTGCCATAACGCAATCTTATCCTGATGCCGCGTATCAAAAGATTTTTCTTTCGTTGCTGCTGTCAAGGCCCAAGACTGCGCGCAGCCGACAAGCCGATCCCGGAATGCAAGCATGGACGCCAAGCCGCTTCCCGACCTCACCATCCGCCCCGCAGACGAGCATGACATGGCGGATGTCGCCGCGATCTATGCGCATCATGTGCGGTTCGGCCTTGCGTCCTTCGAAACCGAGGCGCCGGACCTTGCGGAGATGCTGCGCCGCCGCTCCGACGTGCTGTCCCGGGGGTTTCCCTATCTGGTCGCGACACGAAACGGGATCGTGCAGGGCTATGCCTATGCCGGCACCTACCGTCCGCGCGCGGCCTATCGCGACACGGTGGAGAACTCGATCTACCTGCGCCCCGACGCCGCCGGCCAGGGCATCGGCCGCCGCCTGCTGGCGGAACTCATCGCTTCCTGCGAGCAGCTCGACCTCAGGCAGATGATCGCGATCATCGGCGACAGCGCCAACCACGCCTCGATCCGCCTGCACCAGCGCTGCGGCTTCCGTATGGTGGGCGTGCTGGAAGCCGTCGGCTACAAGCACGGGCGCTGGCTGGACAGCGTGCTGATGCAGCGCCGGCTGGGCCAGGGCGATGCCAGCCCGCCGGACCGGCCATGACCGCGCGTCACCGCCTGGGAATCGTGCTGGGGATCAACCAGACGCTCACCTGGGGCATGTCGTTCTATCTGCCGGCGATCATCATGGTACCGGCGGCGGACAGTTTGGGCCTGTCTCCCGTTGCGCTGGTGGGCGCGTTTTCCTGGTCTCTGCTGATCAGCGGCCTCTGTGCGCCGCGGGTCGGGCGCTGGATCGACCGGCATGGCGGGCGCGGCGCCCTGCTGGCCAGCATCGTCGTGATCGCCTGCGGTCAGATCCTGCTCGCCGTCGCCACCAACCTGGTGATGTGGTACCTCGCCTGGACGGTGATCGGCGCCGGCATGGCGATGGGCCTCTACGATGCCGCCTTCGCCACGATCGGCGGGCTGCTGGGACGGGAGGCGGGGCCGACCATCACCGGCGTAACGCTGATCGCCGGCTTCGCCTCCACCGTGTTCTGGTCGCTGGGCGCCGTTGTCATCGCGCCACTGGGCTGGCGCGGCGTCATCGGTGTCTACGCCGTGCTGATGCTGGCGGTGAACCTGCCGATGGTCTGGGCGCTGGTGCCGCCGGCGCCGCCGCAGGCGCGGAACCGGCCGGCGGCGGGAAGTGGCGGGCGGATCGACCGCGTCGCCGTCACCTGCCTGGCCGGGTTCTTCACGCTGCGCTGGCTCATCACCTCGGCCATTGCCGTGCACATCCTGCCGCTGATGCGGGATTTCGGGCTGAGCGCGGCCGAGGCCGTGATGGTGGCCGCGCTGATCGGACCGGGCCAGGTGGCCGGCCGGGTGCTGGAATGGACCATCGGCGCGCGTATCGGCCTGCTGGCGCGTGCCCGGCTGGGCGCCCTGCTGTTCCCGCTGGGCGCGATCGTGCTGCTGACGGGCGGACCAGC
>JBFXDK010000001.1:13831-44397 GCA_050181195.1 Acetobacteraceae bacterium
GCCACCGCCGCGACGGCCCTGCCGCTGGTCCATATCCGGACGGCCGGTGCCGCCGGCAAGCTCTCGGTCGGGCTTTGGGACCATTGGGTTCCCGGCGCGAACGCGGTCATGCAGAAGCAGGTCGAGGCCTGGGCCGCGAAGGAGAAGGTCGACGCAACCGTCGATTTCATCACCTCGACCGGCTTCAAGATCAACCTGACCGCGGCGGCCGAGTTCCAGGCGCGGAGCGGCCACGACATCATGCAGATCTACAACTGGGATGTCGGCAGCTACACCGACCGGCTGGAACCCGCCGATGACGTCATCAAGAACCTGACGGGAATGTATGGCCCCTACGACGCCATTAGCGAATATCTCGCGAAGTCCGACGGGCACTGGTGGGCGGTGCCGAACAGCACGGGCACGTTGAACCTGACCATGTGCGGCCGGATCAGCATGCTGAAGCAGCACGCCGGCCTCGATATCCAGGCGATGTATCCCGCCGCGCCCACCGATGGGTCCGCCGCGGCGGCCTGGAACTATGATGCGTTCCTGAAGGCGGCCGAAGCCTGCCACAAGGCCGGCTTTCCGTTCGGTCTCGGACTTGGGTCGAGCGCCGATTCCGTGAACAACACCGGCATCATCTATGCGGCTTTCGGCGCCGAACTGGTGAACGCCAAGGGCGAGATCACGGTCGATTCGCCCAATGTCCGCGCGATGCTGGAATACTGCCAGAAACTCGTGAAAGCGCTGCCCGCCGATACCGTCAGCTATGACGACGCATCGAACAACCGCGCGCTGATCTCGGGCAAGAGTGCGCTGATCATGAACCCGCCATCCGCCTGGGCGGTGGCCAAGCGCGACGCGCCGCAGATCGCGGCGGATACCTGGCATTTCTCCTGCCCGGCCGGGCCGAAGGGCCGCTACGTGCCGTACAACTACGCCTTCCTCGGCACATGGTCGTTCGGCAAAAACAAGGCGGCCGCGAAGTCCCTGGTGCAGTACCTGCAGGAACGCCCGCAGGTCGAGGCACGCTGCGTCGCGTCCGACGGCTATGACCTGCCGCCGCTCTCCAGCATGAACGACTTCAAGGTGTGGGAGAATGTCGAGCCGCCCAAGGGCACGGTGTACAACTATCCGATCCGTCCCTGGCACAAGGCGCAGCCCAGCATCACCGCCTACCCGGCCCCGCGGGAGATCGCGGTGCAGATGTACAACCGCGCCATCCACCCGACCATGCTGGCGAAGCTGCACAGCGGGCAGTCCGTCGACGACGCGATCTCCTGGGCGCGCAATGAGCTGGAAGGCTTCGTCCGTTAGGGCATGGCCCAGCGCGGGTATGCCGGCGGACTACGCCTGGTGCTTCGGCTGATCACATGATCCACGCGTCGCTGTCGTTTCGGGCGGCGGGATCAAGCGACAGTATCGGCCGAAGACCTTGACTTATCGGCCACCGTCGCGACGATGGTGGCCGATGTATTGTAAGCGACAGTATTTTGATGATTGCCAACAAATCTGCTTCGCCCGCGGATTTGTCTGGTGAGATAACGCTTCATCCTCGATACTGGACACGATACCTGCCAAGTCGTGCATTCGACGCTGGCGGACGTGTCGCCGATCCGCGGGCGCTCGCCTGCCAATAATCAATAATTAAATCAGCAGAACTTCGTCCTGGGAGCAGAATCGTGAAAGAACCACGTCAGGTGACCCGCCGGAATACCATCAAGCTTGCGGCGGCCGCCGCGGCCCTGCCGCTCGTGCATATCCGCACCGCCGGCGCGGCCGGGAAACTGCATGTCGCGATGTGGGACCACTGGGTCCCCGATGGCAACGAAGCCGTCCGCAAGGTGGTGGCGAAATGGGCCGACAAGAACAAGGTCGACGTCACGCTCGACTTCCTCTCGTCCAACGGCGAGAAGATCAACATCACCATGGCAGCCGAGGCGCAGGCCGGCCGCGGGCACGACGTCTACGCGTTCGAGCAGTGGACCGTTCATCAGTGGCACGAAAAGATGGTGCCGATGGACGACGTCGTGAACGCACTGATCAAGCAGTACGGACCGATCGCAAAGGCCAATGAATATCTGGGCAAGATCAATGGCCAATGGATGGCGGTGCCCACCAGCCTGGGCAGCGCGCCGCTTACCGCCTGCGCGCGCATCAGCCTGCTGAAGAAGCACGCCGGCATCGACGTGCAGAAATGGTATCCGGCGCACGAAACCCCGCCGGGCAACGCCGCGGAATGGACCTACGACACCCAGCTGCGCGCGGCCGAGGCCTGCTTCAAGGCCGGCGTGCCGTTCGCCCTGGGCTGCGGCGGCACGACCGACTCGATCCAGACCTGGGGCGCGACCTTCGGGGCGTTCGGCGCCGACCTCGTGGACGCGAAGGGCAACATCATCGTCGATTCCGACAACGTCCGGGCGGTGCTGGAATACGCGAAGAAATTGCTGCCGTTCCTGCCGCGCAATACCGTCAGCTTCGACAACGCGTCGAACAACCGCGCCTTCATCTCCGACAAGAGCGCGATGATCTGGAACCCGCCCTCGGCCTGGGCCGTGGCGAAGCGCGACGCTCCGGAAATCGCCGCCGATACCTGGACCTTCCCCAACCCGGCCGGCCCGAAAGGCCGCCTGGTGCCGCACCGTCCGTATTTCTGGGGCATGTGGAAGTTCGCGCAGAACCAGAGCGCCGGAAAGGATCTGCTGCACTTCCTGATGCAGCGCGAAAACCTGGAATTCATGGACGAAGCGGCGGTGGGCTACGACATTCCGCCCTTCATTTCGATGTCGGATTTCAAGATCTGGTCCGAGGTCGAGCCGCCGAAGGGCACGGTCTTCAACTACCCGCTGCGTCCCTGGCACGACGGCGAATACTACATCACCGGCTCCTCGGCACCGCCCGAGATCGCGGTGCAGATGTGGAACCGCGCCGTGGTGCCCGGCATGGTGGCGAAGCTGTTCTCCGGCCAGAGCATCGACGATTCGATCGCCTGGGCGAGGCAGGAACTGGAAGGCTTCGTGCGCTGACCGTACGCCGCCGCGCCGGAAATTCCCGCCGGCGCGGCGGCCTGCACCGGCCTACGGGATCAGCACGGTGCTGCCCGTCGTCTTGCGCGCCTCCAGCGCGATATGCGCCTTTGCCGCATCCTTCAGCGGATAGGTCTGGTTGACCTGGATCTTGACCGCGCCCTTCTCCACCACCGCGAACAGGTCCGCCGCCACCGTCTCGAGGTCCGACCGCTTCGCGACATAGGTCGCGAGCGACGGCCGCGTCAGGAACAGGCTGCCCTTGGCGGCCAGGACGCCGATATCGACGGGCGGCACCGGTCCCGAGGCGTTGCCGTAGCTCACCATCAGGCCCAGCGGCGCCAGGCAGTCCAGGCTGACGCCGAACGTATCCTTGCCGACGCTGTCATACACCACGGGCGCCATCGCCCCGCCGGTGATGCGCTTCACCTCGGAGACGAGATTGCCATAGCCGACCACGGTATGGGCCGCGCCGTGCGCCCGCGCGAGCGCCGCCTTCTCCTCGCTGGATACGACGCCGATCACCGTGGCGCCGAGGTGCTTGCCCCATTGGCACATGATCAGGCCGACGCCGCCGGCCGCCGCATGCACCACGATCGTGTCGCCCGCCTTCACCGCATAGGTGCGGCGCAGCAGGTATTGCGCCGTCATGCCCTGCAGCATCATCGCGGCACCGGTCTCGAAACTGATCCCCGCCGGCAGTTTCACCAGCCGGTCGGCGGGGATCACACGATCGGTTGCGTAGCCGCCGATCGACCCGGCATAGGCGACACGGTCGCCAGGCGCCACCGTCGTGACATTCGCACCGACGGCCACCACCGTGCCCGCGCCCTCCTGCCCGATGATCAGCGGCATGCTGGGCGCCTTGTAGAGGCCGGTGCGGAAATACACGTCGATGTAGTTGAGGCCCACCGCGTGCTGCTTGATCAGCGCCTCGTCCGGCCCGGGCTCGGGCGTCGGCAGATCCTCCCACTTCATCACCTCCGGGCCGCCATTGGTGTGAATGCGGATGGCATGGGTCATGTCACTCTCCGTGGTGAGCGCGAGTCAGATCAACGAAGCTACCGGACTTTCCAACGCAAGCAACCAGCGCTTGGTGGAGAGCCCGTCGCCGCCCGAGTAGCCGCCAAGGTGCGTGCTGGCAACGACGCGGTGGCAGGGAATGATCAGCGGAATGGGATTGCAGCCATTGGCCTGGCCGACCGAACGCGGGCTGCCGCCGACATGGCCGGCAATATCCTTGTATGACCGCGTTTCGCCGTACGGAATGTCGCACAGGCAACGCCAGACTGCCTGGCGATAGGGCGTCCCGGCCGGCGCGAGCGGCAGGTCGAACCGCGTCAGGGAGCAATCGAAATAGGCGTCGAGCTGCTCCCGCGCCCGCAGCAGCAGGCCCGTCTCGTGCTGGTCCTGTGTCCAGCCCCAGTCCAGGGCGACGATCGCGCCATCCGCCTCGAACACGGTGATGTCGCCGACCGGCGTGTGCATCGACAGTTGGGGCACGTGGGTCCGCATCTTAGGTTCAATCGGTCGGATGCCAAACCGCAGCCAGGGTTGCTGTCAAGGCCGCGATGACGATCCGGCATCACATAGACCTGTGATCGCATGCGCCGCTCGACGCCGCCCGCGTGCGAAAATCCAGCCGCTCCAGCGGTTTCGGCCGTCCGGGCCGCCGCTTGCGGGCACCGCGCAACGGCCGGCCCCCGTGGCGGACTTGACGCCCATCCCCGGTACACGCAGTCCTGCGACGGACAGAACAAGGGGATGCGCCATGGACGATGTGCTGCTTCAGGAAACGCGCGGCGCGGTGCGCCTGCTGACACTCAACCGCCCGGCCAAGCTGAACGCCCTGAACGCCGATCTGGTGCACGCGCTGACGGACGCGCTGCATGCGGCGCAGGACGATGAGGCGATTGCGGTGGTGATCCTGCGCGGCAACGGGCGCGCCTTCTGCGCGGGGGCGGATACCTCGGTGCCGCGGCCGCTGACCACGGAAAACCGCAAGAACCTGATCCGCCACGGCGACCGGAACATCGCCCTGACCAAGCTGCTGACACGGATCGACAAGCCGATCATCGCCGCCGTGCACGGCTATGTGCTGGGCGCGGGCGCAGGCCTCGCGTTCGGGTCGGACCTGGTCGTGGCGGCCGAGAGCGCCAGGTTCGGTTATCCCGAGCTGAAGGCGGGGCTGACGGCAACCACCGTCACCGCACACGCCGTGCACCTGATGGGCAAGAAGGTGGCGTTCGAACTGCTGACGCTGTGCGACAACATGCTGCCGCAGCGGGCGATGGAGCTCGGGCTGGTCAACCGGGTGGTGCCGGATGACAGGCTGCTGGATGAGGCGATGGCGATGGCGGAGAAACTCTGTGGGTGGAACCCGGAGTTCCTGACGCAGACGAAGCGGACCTTCTATCGCGCGGCGGCGATGCATCCCGAGCAGGCGTTGGAGATGGCGCGGGACGTCGCTGTCATGATGGGGCGGATTCCGAAGCCGGAGTGACGTTGAAAGAATCCAGGAGGGCGCTGCCCTCCTGGATCTCCCGCCAAAGGCGGAGCCTTTGGAATCCGTTCGTTCAGTTCGCGGCGGTGCCGCGCAGCAGCCGTCCGGCGCAGGCGCCGGTGGCTTCACCGTTTTCGAAGGCGACCGCGCCGTTGACGATCGTGGCGGCGATGCCGTCCGCCTTCTGCACCAGCCGGCGGGCGCCGCCGGGCAGGTCGGATTCGACCGTGGGCATGGCGGGGCGGACGGTGTGTTCATCGAACACGACAAGGTCGGCGGCGAAGCCGGTGCGGACCAGGCCGCGGTCGTTCAGCTCCCACGCGGCGGCATTGTCGAAGGTCAGCATCCGCACCGCCTGCTCCAGCGTGAATGCCTGCCTGGCGCGCACCCAGTAGCTCAGCATATGCGTCTGTAGGGACGACCCCATTTCCTGGCAGACATGGGCGCCGGAGTCCGAGAACGTGGCGAGCGTCCAGGGATGGCGCAGCATGTCCAGCACATGGTCGGGGGATTCGTTCACCAGGGGCTGCACGAAGACCTGGTTCTCGTTCGCCAGCATCAGGTCGATCATCGTCTCCACCGGATGCTGGTTGCGCTGCGCCGCAAGGTCCGCGACCGTGGGATCATCCCAGTCGACGCCCTGCATCGCATACAGGTTGGCATAATCGGGCTTGCGCGGGTCGGTCGTCGCCGCGCCGCCGCCCTGGAACACATTGTCCCTCGGCTTCATCCTGGCCTCGTCTGCGACCAGCGCGCGCCGCACCTCGGGATCCGCCAGGCGGCGCTTCTGCTCCTCCAGCGGCAGCGCGCGGATCGCCTTCCACGCGGGCAGCACGTCGAACGGCAGATACGATTTCAGCGCGAAGATCGCGTTGATCGACTTGGTCGTGGTCTGTCCATACATCCGGGCGCCAGCCGCGATACACTCGTCCAGATAGTCCAGTTGATAGCGGTGCGAATTGGGCTTTTCGCCCTGGCGCGTCGATATCGTGCCGAACATCACCGGCCGGCCGGAGGCGATGGCGAGTTCCCGCAACTGCGCCAGGAAGTCACGCTGGCGCGGGCCGCTGGACACGTCGGGACCGACCTGGAAAATGCCGGCATCGAGCTCGGTCATGACATCGACCAGGGCCTCGATCTCCCGCCACTCCGCGATGCGGCTGGCGACTGGCGTGTCGTCCGGCGTCACATGCGTCCCCGCGCGGGAACTGGAGAATCCCATGGCACCGGCCTGCATCGCGGCGCGAACGGCCTGGCGCATCGCCTTGATGTCGCCCTCGGTCGCCGCCTCGGTCAGCGCGCGCTGGCCCATGACCGCCATGCGCAGCGCGGAATGGCCGATATAGGCGCCGTAGTTCAGCGCCTTCGGCAGCCGATCCACCGTTTGCAGGTATTCGGGGAACGTCTCCCAGTTCCAGTCGATGCCGGTGAGCATGGCATCCAGCGGAATGTCCTCGACTGCCGTCAGGCAGCGGGCGAACCATTCGCGCTGGTCGGGCGGACATGGCGCGAGCGCGAAACCGCAATTGCCCATCACCACGGTGGTGACGCCATGCCAGCAGGAGCATGTGCCCTGCGGATCCCAGTTCACCTGCGCATCCATGTGGGTATGGCCGTCGATGAAGCCGGGCGCGACGATCAGCCCATCGGCATCGAGCACACGCTGCGCCGGCTGGCGGATGCGTCCGATCTCCACGATCTTTCCACCGCTGATGCCGACATCGGCGCGGTAGCGGCCCATCCCCGAGCCGTCGACGATGGTGCCGTTCCTGACAATCAGATCGAGCGGCATGGCGGTTCCTCCGGGCCTGTTATGTCCCGCGAGGATATCAACCCGCGCCCATCCCGTCATCGCCTCTGCAGGCCACCAGAGTCATGGATGCCAGCCTGCGCGGGGCATGGCGGGGGGCGGCATCCGTGCGTCGATGTCCGGTGGCGTGTGCCGATGCCCGGTTCCGTGCGCCTCAGAACCTCGCCGAAGGGCGCACCAGCCCGTAATGGTCGCGCAACGTCTCGCCGGCATAGTCACCGCGGAAAATGCCGCGCTTGCGCAGCAGCGGCACGACCTCGTCCACAAAGACATCCAGCATCCAGGGAAGAACCGGCGGCATCAGGTTGAACCCGTCGGCGGCGCCGTCCTGGAACCAGTCCTCGATCAGGCCGGCGATCTGTTCCGGCGTGCCGGCGGTGACGTAGTGGCCGCGCGCGCCAGCCATGTAGCCCAGCAATTGCCGCAGCGTGGGTTTCTCGCGCCGCACCAGCCCGACGATCACCTCGGTGCGGCTGCGCGCGGCCTGCACGCTGGCGGGGTCGGGGAAGTCCTCGGGCGAGAGTGGTTTGTCGAGCGGCAGGTGCGAGAAATCATGCCCGCCGAACCGGCCGGACAGGCGTTGCCGCCCGACCTCGGGGTCGCTCAGGTCGTTCAATTCGCGGGCAATGCGCTGCGCGTCCGCGTCGGTGCCGCCGATGACCGGGCTGAGGCCGGGCAAGATCAGCACCTGGTCCGGTGAACGCCCCTCCTCCACCGCCTGCCGCTTCAGGTCGGCATAGAAGTCCCGCGCCGTCGCCTTTTCCATCTGCGCGGTGAACACCGCCTCGGCGTGCCGAGCGGCGAAGCGCCGGCCGGTGTCAGACGAGCCGGCCTGCACGAATACCGGCCGGCCCTGCGGGCCGCGTGGCACGTTCAGCGGGCCGGTGACGGCGTAATACTGCCCGGCATGGTTCAGCTTGCGGATGGAGCCCTCGCGCACATAGCGGCCGGCGTCTCGGTCATCCAGCACCGCGTCGTCGGACCAGCTGTCCCACAACCCCTTCACCACCTGCATGTATTCCTCGGCGCGCGCGTAGCGTTCGCCGTGGGGCAGCGCGCCGCCACCGCCGAAATTGCCGGAGGCCGGTGCCAGCCAGGTGGTCACGATATTCCAGCCGATCCGCCCGCCGGTGATGTGGTCCAGCGAGGCGAACTGGCGGGCTAGGTTGAACGGCTCGGTGTAGGTGGTGGAACAGGTGCCGATCAGCCCGATGCGGCTGGTATGGCCGGACAGGGCGGCGAGCGCGGTGATCGGCTCCAGCCAGGTGCGCGGCGCGCTGCTGACGTCATCGCTCAGCGCCAGCTGGTCGGCCAGGAAGATGGAATCGAAGCAGGCGTCCTCGGCCTTGCGGGCGAGGCCGATATAGTAGCCGATGTCGGACAGCGGCTGCGTCGTCGCCCTTGGATGGCGCCAGCCGGCCTCGTGATGGCCACGGGCCTGGATGAACAGGTTGAGATGCAGCATCCGGGTCATGCGCTCGCCTCCGCCGCTGGTCGTGTCCGGGAAGGTAGGCGTGGCGTTGGGCGGGTGGCAAGCGAGGGGTGCCAAGACAGCAGGGCAATCGCTTGTACGTCGGCTCCATGGTGCCGACTTCCGACATCACGGTCCGAGGCACCTTCCACTGTCATCCCCGTGACAAGCACGGGGATGACAGTGCGTGGGCATCGTCGCCGTTCGCAGCATCAAAAGATTGCCCTGGCTACACACTCTCCCCCGCCGCATGGCCGCTGGCGGTGGCGAACAGCATCTCCTGCGGGGCGCGCGCATCGCCCACCGGCAGCACCGTGATCCCGGCGTCCCGCAACGGCGCGGCCAGCGCGTCGTCCGGCACCCGCGGCGTGGCGTAGGTCAGCAGCGCCAGGTCCTCGATCACGTGCGTCTCGCCGGTATAGACGTTCACCAGTTCCAGCCGCGCTTCGGCGCAGGCATCGCTCCAGCGCGGCTCGGACAGGGTCGCCACCTCGATCCGCTGTTCCGCCATCCGGCGCAGGATGCCCTGGCGCGTGACCATCTGCACGTCGTTGGCGATCGTATCGCGCGGGGTCACGATCACCACGCGCGCGAACCGGGCGCGCAACGCTTCCGCCGCCGCGTAGGTTGCCTCGGTATGATCGGCATCGAACAGCACCGCGGTGCCCGCCTGGCGCCCCTGCAACCGCAGCACCTCCGGTATGGTGGCGCGCAGATCGCGCACCCATCCTTCCTCGCGCACCGCATCCGGCAGCCAGTCCGGCGGGATCATCGTTGATCCCGTCGCCAGCACCACCGCATCGGGTTGCAGCGCGATGATCTCCGCGGCCGTCACGCGCCGCCCCAGGACGAAGCGCGCGCCGGCGTGCTGCGCCCGCACCGTCTGGTAGTCGTAGATGGACGACACCGTCTCCCCGCCCGGCAGTTTCTCACGCAACCAGGCCTTGCCGCCGATCGCATCCGATGCGCCGAACACCGTCACGTCGTGCCCGCGTTCGGCGGCGACCCAGGCCGCTTCCATGCCGGCGATTCCGGCGCCCACCACGACGACGTGCTTCGGCGGTTCGGTCAGCGCGGGGCGGAAATCCACCTCATCCGGCCGGCTGACGCGCGGGTTGTTCACGCAGGCGATCGGGACATGCATCATGATGATCGCCCCCCAGCATGTATTGCAGGAGAGGCAGTAGCGAATATCCCAGGTCCGTCCCTGGCGAGCCTTGTTCGGCCAGGCGGGATCGGCGACCAGCGGCCGGCCAAGGGCGATCAGCGACGCCTCGCCGCGCGCCAGGATGCCGTCCGCCTCGGCCGGATCGGTGATACGGCCCAGCGCCATCAGCGGCACACCGTTCAGCCGGTGCCTGAGTTCCTTGATGAACGGCATGTAGGGCATCGTCGGGCCGTGGCGGTCCGGCGTGTGCATTTCCAGTGTGCGGGCATGCGCGCCGCCGGCGAAGCAGACGTAATCGACGTTGCCGGCGCGTGTCAGCAGATCGGCGACGATCCCGGCTTCGGCCGGCCCGATGCCGCCGCGGATGCCGTCATCGCCCGGCAGTTTCAGCCCGACGATGAAATCCGTGCCGCAGGCGGCGCGCAGTTCCGCCACCAGCTCCGCCACGATCCGGGTGCGGTTTTCCCAGCTGCCGCCATACGCATCCTGTCGCCGGTTGGACCAGGGCGAGAGGAACTGGTGGAACAGGTGCCCGTGCCCGGCGGAAATCTCCACGCCCGAGAAGCCGCACGCCTTCAGATGTTCGGCGGATTCACCGATCTGGGCGATCAGGTCGCGAATGTCCGGGGCGGACAGCGCGCGGGGCACGGTCCAGGACAGGTCGTCCGGCAGGGCCGAGGCACCGATCGCCTCGGGGTTGCGGCCGGGAAAGTGGCGGCCGCGGCCGGAATCCTGGATCTGGCCCAGCAGGCGGCAATCCTGCGATTCCACGGCATCGGCGAAGCGGCGCAGGCTGTCGGGATCGTCCTTGCGCCACACCTGCACCCGCGGCTGCCCGGCCTGATGGCGCATCGTCGCCAGCGGCTCGGTCACGGTCATCGCCGCCCCGCCCGCGGCACGGTTGGCGTGATACTGGATCATGCGATCGGTCACGCGTCCCTGCGGCGTGGCCAGCAGGCTCATGGATGCATGGGTGATCCGGTTGCGCAGCCGTTTGCCAGCCAGCGTGAATGGCGTGAAAAGAGCGCTGAAATCGGCGGTATCCGGCATGACGCTCGCTCCCTTGCTGGGGGCAGGTGTAGCCTGTTGCCGCTGGCCTGCGTAGGGTTCGGCCAGGGCACCGGCCGCCGCATGCCGGGGCAACGGGAAGGAGACGGATGATGCTGACGATCACGCCGAGCGGCCAGACGCTGGGGGCGCGGGTGGAGGGTGTGACCCTGCGCCAGGGCCTGTCGGGCGCCGACTTCGCGAAAATCCTGCGCGCCCTGGGCGAGCATGGCGTGCTGTGCTTTCCCGGCCAGGCGCTGGAGGCCGCGGACCTGCGGGACTTCTCGGCCCGCTTCGGCGACCTGCAGGTGCTGAAGAGCATCACGCATCACGAGCCGGGCATGCCGGAAGTGACGATCCTGTCGAACGTCAAGGTGGACGGGAAGCTGATCGGCGCGCCTGATGCCGGCCAGTCCTGGCACACCGACATGTCCTATTCGAAGACGATCGGCTTCGTGAACGTGCTGTCGGCCTTCCAGGTGCCCACGCGCGACGGCCGGGTGCTGGGTGGGACGGAGTTCACCAACACCCAGGCGGCCGCGGCGGACCTGCCGGCGGACGTGCTGGCGAAGCTGGAGGGGGTGACGGCGACGCATGACCTGGAGCTGTACTGGGACTGGGTGCGGCGCGAACGCGGCAGCACCCGTCCGCCGCTGACCGAGGAGCAGCGCCGCCAGCGCCCGCCGGTGCACCATCCCGTGCTGCTGACGCATCCGATCACCGGGCGGAAGGTGATCTACGTGAACCCGGGCTTCACCCGCTGCATCGACGGGCTGCCCGAGGCCGAAAGCGCGGAGCTGCTGAAATTCCTGATCGACCACATCCTGCAGGACAAATACCGCTACGTGCATGAATGGACCGTCGGCGACCTGCTGCTGTGGGACCATATCGGCACCTGGCACTTCGCCCGCCCCGACTACGGCCCGGACGAGTACCGGCTGATGAAGCGCTGCCAGGTGATGGCGACGAAAATCTTCGATCCGGCCTTCGTGCAGGACGCCCTGCAGGCCGCGTAACAGCCGGAACGACACCGACGGGAGGACCGCATGAGCCGTTTCGAGAGCTACGCGACGAAATACTCCTGCATCCACATGCGGCGGGAGAACGGCATCCTGGAGATGCGGTTCCACACCGATAACGGCCCGCTGCGCTGGGGGCTGGTGCCGCATGGGGAATTGCCCGACGCCTTCGCCGATGTCGGGCGCGACCGCGACAACCGCGTGGTGATCCTGACCGGGACGGGTGACGAGTTCTCGGGCGTCCGCGCCTCCACCGGCACGCGTTCGCTGAGCCAGGGCATCACCGCCAACGCCTTCGACCGGGTACACTGGGAAGGCCGCGCGCTGCTG
Organism: Acetobacteraceae bacterium; assembly: GCA_050181195.1. Taxonomy (GTDB): domain Bacteria; phylum Pseudomonadota; class Alphaproteobacteria; order Acetobacterales; family Acetobacteraceae; genus Rhodopila. The sequence continues at coordinate 26,188 of JBFXDK010000001.1, forward strand.
ATGAACCTGCTGAACATCGAGGTGCCGGTGATCTCGGCCATCAACGGTCCGGCCTGGCGGCATTGCGAAATCCCGCTGCTGTCGGACATCGTGCTGGCCGCGGACACGGCGCAGTTCCAGGATTCCGCGCATTTCATGTCGGGGATGCTGCCGGGCGACGGGATGCATATCGTGATGCCCATGCTGATGGGCATGAATCGCGGCCGCTACTTCCTGCTGACCGGGCAGACGCTGTCGGCGCAGGAGGCGAAGGCGCTCGGGCTGGTCGCGGAAATCCTGCCGCCCGACCGGGTGCTGGCGCGGGCCTGGGAACACGCCGAGGAATTGACGAAAAAGCCCACGCTGCTGCTGCGCTACACGCGTCTGATGTTCACGGAATACCTGAAGAAGCGCATGCAGGACCTGCTGGGCTATGGCCTGGCGATGGAGGGGCTGGCGCTGATGGAACAGCTCGACCAGCCGAAGTAACCGCCCGTGGCGATCACCTTCCATCCCCTGCACCAGCATTTCGTGGCCGAGGTCCGCGGCTTCGACATGCGCGCGGCGATCGACGCCGAAACGGCGCACGCCTTCGAAACGGCGATCGATCGTTACGCCGTGCTGGTGTTTCCGGCGCAGCAGGTCGATGACGCGCAGCAACTGGCATTCACCGCAAATTTCGGCCCACCGGATATCGGGCGGAAGAAGGCGGTGAAATCCGCCGACAGCCGCATCCCGGCGGAGATGATCGACCTGTCGAACCTGGACGAGAACGGCTACGTCATCGACCCGCACCACCGGCGCGTGCTGTCGCTGCTGGGCACGCGCCTCTGGCACTCCGACAGTTCCTACCAGCGGCCGGCGGCGAAATACTCCATGCTGCGGGCCGTCACTGTGCCGCCGTGGGGCGGCGAGACCGAGTTCGCCGATTGCCGCGCCGCGTGGGATGCGCTGCCCGCGATGTTGCGGGCAGAGGCGGAGGAGCGGTTCGCCGAACATTGGGTGCACCATTCCCGCAGCACGCTGGGCTGGGAGCCGACCGAGGAGGAAATCCGCGGCGCCATGCCGCCCGTTCGCTGGCCGCTGGTGCGGGTGCATCCCGGCAGCGGGCGGCGGACACTGTATATCGGCGCGCATGCCCGCCGCGTGATCGGGATGCCGCTGCCGGCCGGGCGCATCCTGCTGCGCGACCTGCAGGAACACGCGACGCAGGCCGCGTTCGTCTATCGCCATGCCTGGCGCCCGGGCGACCTGGTGCTGTGGGACAACCGCGCGGTGATGCATCGCGGCTGCCGCTATGACCTGTCGCAGGTGCGCGACATGCGCCGCACCACGGTCCTGGACCCCGGTTCGGTGCATGAGCGGGATTGCGGCCCGGATAGCGACCCCGCCTGACCGGACGCACAGGCCACAGAGGAACCGCCCCCGCATGACGCCCGCCCTCCGGCGCCAAGGCCTGGTGATCGTCGCCACGCTCGCCACCGCCTATGTCGCCAGCCATTTCTTCCGCGCGTCGAACGTGACCATCGGGCTGGACCTGATGCGGGACCTGCATATCGGCCCCGAGGCGCTGGGTGCGCTGACCGGCGCGTTCTTCTTCGGCTTCTCGGCCATGCAGATCCCCTGCGGGTTCTTCTTCGACCGCTACGGCCCGCGGCTGACGGTGTTCGGCATGCTGCTGCTGGCGACGCTGGGCGGCGTGGTGTTCACCCTCGCCCCCAACTGGCCGGCGCTGCTGGCCGGGCGCGCGCTGATGGGGGCCGGGTTCGGGGTGATGCTGATCGGGTCCATGGTGGTGATCTCCCGCTGGTTTCCACCGGACCGGTTCTCCACGCTATCAGCCATGGTGATGTCGATCGGGCTGATCGGCAACCTGATGGCGACGACGCCGCTGGCCTGGGGCACCGGGCTGATCGGCTGGCGCGGCGTATTCGCGATCATGGTGACCTTCACCTTCCTGGGCGCGATCGCGGTGTATCTGGTGGTGCGCGACGCGCCGCCGGATCATCCGTTCCTGGCACGCCGGACGGAATCGCCGCGGGAGATGCTGCGCGGCCTGACCGAGGTGCTGCGCAGCCGCGGGCTGTTCCTGATCCTGGCGCTGAATTTCACCAACTACGCCTGCACCTTTACCGTGCAGGGGCTGTGGGGCAGCCCGTATCTGCAGGAAGTGCAAGGGTTCACCAAGATCGAGGCCGGCAACGTGCTGCTGAGCGCCGTGATCGCCTACCAGATCGGCGTGCTGGTGATCGGGCCGCTGGACCGGGTGTTCGACACGCGGAAATGGATCGCGATCCTGGGGTCGCTGGTGGTGGTGGGCGTGCTGGGGACGTTCGCTCTGTGGCCGCAGCCGCCCTGGGTGGTGCCGGTGGCGGGGATCATCGGCATCGGCTTCATCAGCGCCTGCAGCACGATGGTGATGGCGCATGGCCGCGGCGTGTTCCCCGACCGGCTGATCGGGCGCGGGATGGCGACGATCAACACCAGTGTCATGCTGGGGGTGGCGTGCATGCAGTCGATTTCGGGCGTGATCCTGGGCGCGTTCGAGCCGCTGGCCTCGGGCGCACGCTCGGAGATCGCGTATCGCACGCTGTTCGGCTTCATGGCGTGCGTGCTGCTGACGGCGGTCGCGATCTACAGCCGCTCCCGGGACATCAAGCCGAGCCAGGAGATGCGGGGGATTTGAGGGGGGCGCACCGTCATGGCGGGCGGAGGCCCGCCATGACGGTGGGGCGCCACCTGCGCCTCGATGCCCGTCAGGCGGGACCTTGATTATGACCCGGTAGCGTAATCGTCAGCATCAGCGCGCTCAGGCTCTTGCCGTGCGGGTCGATCGCCAGCGAGCGCGTCACCCCGCCGCCCAGCGCGTTTTCGATCACGAAGTTCAGCGCCCGCAGTTGCGGCAGCTCGTACCGCCGCACCGGGCCGGCGCCCAGGTGACGGAACCGCTCCAGCACGCGATCGGCGGTCAGTTCGCGTTGCAGCACCTGCCAGCCTTCGTCGTTGTAGGCGGTGACCGAGATGTTCGACGTGTTGCCCTTGTCGCCGGCACGCGCGTGCGCCAGGTCGTAGACACGTACGCTCATGCCGCGCGCTCCATCACGATTTCCGGTTTGACCCATTCACGCGGGATCAGCACCGATTTCACCGCCAGGATCTGCCGCGCGCCGAAATTCACCCCGCCGCCGGCGCCGGTCGGACCCTGCATGTGCAGGCTGCGCACCTCCGCCCCCACCGCCTCGGCCGCTTTCCTGTCCGGCGTGCGGGCGGCGATCCGCAGCCGCACCTCATAGGGTTCCGGCGCCTGGTCCGCGTCGTTCGCATGCAGCGAGTTCATGCCGATCAGGTCGATGCGCATTTCCTCATACGTCAGGCCGCGGCGGCGCAGGCGTTCCTGCACCACCTCGATGCCCAGCCTGGCGCGGGCGACGGCGTTGATGCCGGCAAAGCCCATCTCCCCCGATCCCATGTAGCCGTCGAAATACCCGACCACGACCTTGTAGGTGGGCGTGCGCGGCTTGCCGCGCGCCCCGTCCAGCGCCACGCGGTCCTTCTGCAACTGCCGGAACGTGACCTGTGACGCGTCCAGCACGCAGTCGGGCGTGATGTAGGCACTCGGGTCATGCATTTCGTAGAGCAACTGCTCGGTGCAGGTCGCCACGTCCAGCCTGCCGCCGGATCCGGGGGTCTTGGAAATCTCGATCCGCCCGTCGGCCCAGACATCGGCCAGCGGATAGCCCAGCCCGGCCAGGTCCTCGACCTCCTTCTTCCCGGGATCGGCGAAGCAGCCGCCGGTGAGCTGTCCCGAGCATTCCAGCAGATGGCCGGCCAGCGTGCCGCAGGCGAGCTTCTGGTAATCGTCATAGGACCAGCCGAACGCGTGCAGCATCGGACCCAGGAACAGCGCGGGGTCGGCGACGCGCCCGGTGATGACCAGATCGGCGCCGGTCGCGAAGCCCTGCGCGACGACATCGGCGCCGAGATACGCATTGGCCGAGGCCATCCTCGGCAGCAGCGATTCCAGCGGCGCGCCATCCTCCATCAGCGGCAGCTCGGGATGCGCGCGCATGATGTCGGTGACCTCGTCGCCCTGCACCACGGCGCAGGCATAGTCGGGACAGCCCCAGCCGGCGGCATGCTTGCGCAGCACGCGGGCGGCGCCCATCGGGTTCGCCGCGCCCATGTTGGTGACGATCCTGATGCCGCGCTGCAGGGCAGGCGGCATGATCGCCTCCATCCGCTCCAGCAGCACGGGCGTATAGCCCTTGGACGGGTCCTTGGCGCGGTCCAGCGTCTCGCGGGCGATGGTGCGTTCGGCCAGGCATTCCATGGCGAGGTAATCGAGTTCGCCACGTTCGACGATCTCCACCCCCGGCGGGATGCGGTCATCGGAAAAGCCGGCGCCGCAGCCGATCCTGATCCTGTCACGTGCCATGGTCGTTCCCCTTGTCGTCGCGCATGTTATCCGCGGGTCGGGCACGCGGTCCATTGGGCGGCCGGCATGGTCCTGACGCTCGGTCGATGCAAGCGCCACCGTTACCTCCCGGACGTCCCGGTGACGGAGGACGCCTGGTCGCTCGATGCTTCCATGATCAGAGATGGCCTAGAACAACCGGCCGGCCTCCACGACGGGCGTGGGGATCCGCGCCACCAAGGCGGTCCGATCGCAGCAGGAGGAGCCGATGGCGATATCGTTCTACGACCTGAGTGTACCGACCCTTCTGCAGACCGTGAGGGCCGTCCGAGGCTTTCTCGGCCGCACGGCGACTCACTGTGCGGAGATCGGCACTGACCCGGACGATTTCGTCCTGGTGCGGCTCTTCGACGACATGGCCCCCTTCCATTTCCAGATCGAGGCGGCCTGGCACCACGCCGTGTGGGGGCTGGAAGCCACGAAAACCGGCGTGTTCGCCCCGCCCGCCCTGGTCGGGCCGGTCCCCTTCGCCGGGCTGCAGGCCATGATGGGCAAGGCAGAAGCGTCGCTGGAGGCGCTGCCCCCCGACGAGGTCAACGGCTGGGCGGGCAGGAACCTCGACCTTCAGATCGGCCCGCGGAGACTCGCCTTCACTTCTGAGACCCTCATCCTGTCGTTCTCGCTACCCAACCTGCATTTCCACGCCGTCACCGCCTATGACATCCTCCGCTCGCGTGGGGTACCACTTGGAAAGCGCGACTATGAGGGTCAGCTGCGGACGAACCCGCCCATCCAATAAGGGCCGCGTTCCACGCATTTCGGAAAAGCAACCGAGACACGGCCGCCTGCCCCGCTTTCTTGACCCAAGGTCGCCGCCGGCGTTTAGATGAAGGCAACAAGAAGCCAAAGGGTGAAACGCGCCATGCGGACCTATGTCTATGCGGGGCTTTCGGCCAGGACCGGCGGCAGCATCAGCGGGTTGTTCCGCCGCGCGCCGGACAGCGACCGGTGGAACGCCGGTGCACTGCCGGGCGACACCCATGTGCATGCCATCACCATCCATCCCGATGATCCCCAGGTGCTCTACGCCGCGACCAGTTCCGGCCTGTATCGCAGCCGGGACCAGGGCATGACCTGGACGCGCCTGGTGGAACCGGCGGCGGGCGAACAGATGTGGTCGGTGCTGATCCATCCCTCGGATCACCGCGTGATCCTGACCGGCTGCGCGCCGCTGGGCCTGTATCGCAGCGACGACGCCGGCGAAACCTGGCGCCGCATGCCGCGCCCGCGGTCGGTGAGCGCATGATTGGCGCCTTCCCGTCCCGCATCATGCGCATGGCGGTCACACCCGCGCATCCGGACCGTATCTGGGCCGGGCTGGAAGTGAACGGCGCGATGCGCAGCGAGGATGGCGGCGAGACCTGGATCGACTGCAGCGATTCGCTGGTGGCGCTGTCGCACCAGCCGCATCTGGAAAGCGCGATCCTGACGAAGGACAAGTCCGAGGGCATGCTGGATGTGCACGCGCTGTGCGTCTCGCCGGCGCGCCCGGACTCGGCGTTCCTTGCACTGCGCATGGGGCTGTTCCGCAGCGATGACGGCGGTTCGTCGTGGCAGGATCTTGGCATCGGCCGGCATGCGGCGCATCTGCGCTATGGCCGCGACATCGTCGTGGCGCCCTGGAATCCGAACACGTTCTTTGCCTGCGTGGCGGATTCCTCGCGCGGTCAGGCGGGACGGCTGTATCGCAGCGACGATACGGGTCAGACTTGGCGGCAGGTCGATCGCGGGATCGAGGTGCGCAGCACCATGATGGCCGTCGCCCTGCCCGCGCATGACCGGCTTCAGGCGCATTGCGTGGCGCGCGAGGGCCAGACCTTCAGCACGATGGATGGCGGCGAATCCTGGCGGGAATATCCCCTGCCGGACGGCGCCGGCGCCGCGGTGGCGGTCGCCTGCGGCTGAGCGGGCGAACCACCGGAAGGTCTGGGGACATGCGATAGCGGCGGTTCGGCGCAACGCCATGCGCCCCCGCTCGCTGGGCCCGGTTCGGGGCGCACCGTGGTTCAGACGGGCAGCGCGCGACGACGGCGCAGGTTCGCGATCGCAGGTCCGGAACACGGCCGGGATCGCATCCCGATCGTTCGTGCTTGCAGGAACAGCGGGCGCGGCCGGCATGCGGCGGCGGGCGTCGCGCACCTGACGGAAAGCGCGCGGATACTGTATAGGAAGACGCTGTCGGGCCGCCCACGCGGCGATAGCGCGGAATGACGGAGGATGCCATGGTGCGGGTCGTCGGCATCGACCACCTGGTGGTCCGGGTGAGCGACTACGAGAAGTCGAAGCAATTCTACAGCCGGCTGTTCACCTTCCTCGGCTTCGAACTGTCCGACGAATATCCCGACATGATCGGCTGGACCAATGGCAAGACCCGCTACTGGATCACGCGCGCCGATGCGGAAGGCCGCAAGCACCCGTATCGCAACGGCGATGTCGGCTTCCACCACTACGCGTTCCAGCTTCGCAGCCGCAGGGACGTCGACGCACTGGATGCTTTCCTACGCAACGATCTCGGCGCCACCATCGTCGATCCCGCCGGCGAGTACTACGACGACTACTACGCCGTGTTCTTCCTGGACCCCGATGGCCTCAAGCTGGAGGGCATGAAATACGGTGAGCACCAGGCGCAGGCGGCACGCAAGGCTGCCCGCGCCCGTAAGGCGACATGAGATGACCAGCGATCACACAGGGGTGTCATCACGAACCGGGTTCGTGCAATGGAGGCAACCGGCTACGGTCGGATGTTTCGCAACGAAGGGATCCGCACCGTGCCCAGCGAAGACGAAGACAAGTCTGCCCGGCCTGACCAGGAACAAGCCGCGATGGATTCGCCGACGGCCGCGCCGCACCCCGAGGAAATGCGGGGAACGGTCACCTGCCGCATCGGCAACTTCGCCAGCATGACCGCGACAGGACGAGCAACGCCGGCCGGCCTGATCTCGGCCGCGCTGCTGGTGTGCGCCATTCTGGTTCCCACTCTGGCACTGCTGCGTCGCCGCAAATCGTGATCCGGGGACAGGACCTATCCGACCGAACCGCGCAGGCCGGACAGTCCCTGTCCATTCGTCCCGCGCGCGGATCGGTCCACCATCCGGGTAGTCCGGTTCAGATCCCCACCTCCTCGCCTGCCGCCAGGCGCTTCCCCATCTCCTCCCGCCAGGCCTTGAACTCCTCCCGCCGCCATTCATCGTGCCGGCCCTGCGCGTAGGCGAGCGCGTTGCGGTGATAGACGAGTGCATTGCGCCGTGTGGCGACAAGGTTGTTGCCCGTCTTCACCACCTTGCCGGGAACGCCCATCACAACCGAGCCGTCGGGAACCTCGGTGCCCGGCGGCACCAGCGCCATCGCACCGACGATGCAGCCGCGCCCCAGCTTCGCGCCGTCCATGACGACGGCGCCAATGCCGATCAGGCAGTCATCGCCGACCTCCGCCCCGTGCACCACGGCACGATGCGCGATCGAGCAGTAATCACCGATCACCGTCCCCCGCCCGCCGCCGACATGGATGACGGCGCCGTCCTGCACGTTGGTGGCGCGCCCGATCCTCACCGCCGCCCCTTCGGCACGGATCACGCAGTAGGGCCAGAAACTGCTGCCCTCGCCGGCGCTGACACGGCCGAAAATGCGCGCCGTGGGGTCGACGAAGGCCGGACGGTCCAGCCGCACCTCGGGGCCGAAGGTGAAATCCATGGGGACGAACCTCTGTGTCTGCGTTGCGGCCAGCGTGCCGGATCGGGCTGACGCCCGCAACAACCGGCTCAGCGGGCCGACCGGACCCGCGGCATCACCTCGGCCGCGAAGCGCGCCATCTCCCGCTCGAAGGGCTGGAACTGCAGCATGAACGTCTCGATGCCGGCGTCGTTGAAGGCCAGGATGCGCTCCGCCACCGTATCGTAGCTGCCCACCAACCCCGCTCCGGTGCCGCCATTGCTGCCGACGCGGGGAATCTTCTTCAGCGTCGCCGCCATGACCGAATTGGGATCGGTGTTGGCGTGCTGTTCGGCGCGGATCACCACATCCTGTTCGGCGAGCGCGAACAGACGTTCCAATTCCGCCTGCGCCGCGGCATCGGTTTCGCGCGCAATCACGAAGGCCGACAGACCGAATGCCAGCGGCGCCCGCTTGCGCGGCCTTGCGGACACGTTCGCAATCAGCGCCTGCACGTCAGGCAAGGGCTGGCCATTGATGAACCAGACGTCGCCGTGATCCGCCACCAGCGCCCGCGCGGGCTCGGATTCCCCGCCGACATAGATGCGCGGGCGGGCGCGATACGGATCGGGTGGATACAGCGTGTAGTCACGGACGTCGAAATGCGCGCCGGTGAATGTAAGGGTCTCGCCCCGCATCAGCGGTTCGGCAACGGAAATCCACTCGCGGCCATAGGCGTAGCGATCGTCGTGCTCGGGGAAGCCGATCCCGGCCTTCTCCAGCTCCGGCCGGTTCCAGGCGTTCACCAGGTTGATGGCGAAACGGCCCTGGCTGATGATCTCGATCTGCAGCGCCATCTTCGCCAGCACCACCGGATGGTACAGCATTGGCTTGATGGCGGTGATCAGCTCGATCCGGCTGGTCAGGGCGGCCAGCGCGGCAGCCGAGGTCCAGGCTTCCAGCTGATCCTTCATCGCCGGGCGCGGATTGATCGTGTGCTGCGCGATCAGCGTGCTGTCGAAGCCCAGGCGTTCGGCTTCCAGGATCAGATTACGGTTCCGTTCCCATGATGCATCATACGGTTCTTCCGGATCCTGCAGCGCCGCTCGGCTGCCATGCACCAGAGCCCAGATGCCGAACCGGATGGGGGGACGGGTCATGGCGATTTCCGATCAGGAAAAGAAACGATTGACGGGACGCGGCACGCCGAGATGGTCACGCAGGGTCGTACCCTCATACTCGCGCCGGAACAAGCCGCGCCGCTGCAATTCGGGCACGACCAGGTCGACGAACTCGTCCAGCCCGCCGGGCACGCTTGGGAACATCACGTTGAACCCGTCACAGGCGTTGCTGAATAGCCATTCCTCCATCGTATCGGCGATGCTGGCGGGCGTGCCGACGATGGACAGGCCGCCATAGGCGCCCAGGATCTTCGCCAACTGCCGCACGGTCAGGTTGTCGCGGCGCGCGCGGTCCAGCACGCGCTGCCGCCCGCTCTGGCTCTGGTTGGTTTCGGGAATGTCGGGCAGCGGAGCGTCCAGGTCGAATTTCGACGCATCGGTACCAAGCGCGATCGACAGCGAGGCGATGCCGCTGTCGGGGTGCACCAGGTCGTCAAGCAGCGCCTTCTTCGCCTGGGCGTCGGCGATGGTTTCACCGACAACGACAAGGGCGCCAGGCATGATCTTCAGGTGGTCGGGGTTGCGGCCATATTCCGCCGCCCTTCCCTTCACGTCGGCATAGTAGGCCTGCGCGTCCTTGATCGGACCGCCGGCGGCGAACACCATTTCCGCCGTTTCAGCCGCCAGCTGCCGGCCCGCATCGGATGCACCGGCCTGCACGATCACCGGCCAGCCCTGCGGCGGGCGCGCGACGTTCAGCGGACCGCGAACCGAGAAGTATTTCCCCTTGTGGTCCAGCACGTGCAGCCGCTCGGGGTTGAAGAACGTGCCGGTCTCGACGTCGCGGATGAAGGCGTCGTCGGCCCAGCTGTCCCATAGCCCGGTCACCACGTCATAGAACTCCCGGGCACGGCGGTAGCGTTCGTCGTGCTCCATGTGTTCTTCAAGGCCGAAATTCTTCGCCGCATCCGGGTTGGAGGTGGTGACGATGTTCCAGGCCGCACGCCCGTTGCTGATATGATCGAGCGAGGCGAAACGGCGGGCGACGAGGTAGGGTTCCTCGAAGGTGGTGGAACCGGTGGCGATCAGGCCGAGGCGATCCGTCACGGCCGCAAGCGCCGGCAGCAGCGACATCGGATCGAAGGAGGTGACGGTCGCGCTGCGCTTCAACGCCGCCATCGGCATGTTCAGCACGGCGAGATGGTCGGCCATGAAGAACGCGTCGAACCTGCCGCGTTCCAGCGTCTGGGCAAAGCGCTTCAGGTGCTGGAAGTTGTAGTTGGCATCCGTATAGGCGCCGGGATAACGCCACCAGGCGGTATGGATGCTGACGGGGCGCATGAAGGCGCCAAGCCGCAGCATGCGCGATTGGGCCATGGGTGGAGGCTCCTGTCGGTTTGGTCGGGCACAGCATAGCCGGACGGCGCGGCCTGTTGAACCGGCCGCCCGCGGCGTGGCAGGGTCAGTCAGGAAGAAGGGAACGGGCCATGCCCGACGATGCGAAGACCGTCAGCGACCATGACCAAGAGGCGGCTGCGTCGGTACTCCGCCTCGCGCTGTGCTACACCCAGGACCAGATCCTGACCGACTGGTGGCCCGAAACTGCCGAACCAACTCCACAACGGGAAACGGACCAGACCCCATGATCAAGATGATGTCCCTGCTCACACGCCGGCCGGAATTCACGCACGAGCAGTTCGTGAAACACTGGTATGAAATCCACGGCCCGCTCGCCCTGGCCGTGCCGGGCGTGCGCCGCTACGTGCAGTCCCACATCGTCGGCACGCGCACGCGCCCCGACATCCCGGAAACGGATGTCGAGGTCGATGGCATCGCCGAACTCTGGTACGACGACATGGAAACCGCTCAGCGCGCCGCCGCGTCACCCGAGATGAAGCGGCTGACCGACGACGGCGCGCTGTTCATCGGCCGGATCAAGAGCTACGTGATCGAGGAACGCCAGATCATTCCGCCGCAGGGCTGAGTTCAACAGCCTCATACGGCAGGCGCTTCACCTTTTCCATGTTCAACCCCTCGATGCGCAGCAGGCGGGTCGCCGCCTTGCGCTCGGGGGAATGCAGGACGCCGGGTTCGTACAGGTAGGCATCGCCCGGCTTCATGACATAGTTGTGGTTGAACTTCGCCTTGCCCGGGGTGCCCTCGGTCGGGCGGGCCAGGCAGTCCCAGGCGGTCATGATCGTCTCGCCGGCGGCCTGGCCATAGATCGCCCAGGACGGGCCATGATCGTGCGGCTTGCTGCCCTTCGCGCCGGTATAGCCATGCGCCAGGATGGTGAAGCCGAATTCCGGATCCTCATACAGCACCTTCCGGTCAGGCGTGCCTTCCGGAATGTAGGTCGCGACGAACTCGGGATCGGCCAGCGCCTGCTTCACCAGGGCCAGCACCTTCTCACGGCCGGGGGTGCCCGGGTTGTTCTTCACGGCGTCGTGGCAATCCGCAGCAAATTTTTCCAGGGTTATGGCCATTTGGGTTACCTCCTGCTACCGACGATACGGGTAACACTGCGCCCGGTCCAGTGTCATGCCGAAGTGTTCCCCCAGCGCACGGATCGCATCCGAAAAGTCCGGATAGGGATCGGCGTTGCCGGGACCGACGATGATGCACTGCCCGCCCCCGCGTCCCTTCGGCGGCAGCATCGCTGTCACCAGCGCCTTGCCGTCCTGGTCGCGCAGGGTCAGGAACAGCGGCATGGCGCGCTGGATATGCGCCTCCTTGCCGATATCCTGCTCGATATAGACGCTCGTGATCGGGTGGAAACTCTCCGCCGCGCGCTCCCGCTCCCGCCGGAAATGCTTCTCCACCGCGTGCCCCATGTCCTGCGACTCGGCCGCGGCTTCGCCTTCGGTCACAAGGCGAAACCAGGTCAGGTCGTCGGGGGCGTCGCAGACATACTCCATGCGTGATGTCTCCGCCTGGCTTGGACTGCACTGCCCATCACCATAAGATGGAAGCACACAGCCGGCAAATGGGGGAAAACGTGGCCGAGGCCGACGGGGATTCGTTCGACTATGTGATCGTGGGCGCCGGTGCCGCCGGGTCCATCCTTTGCCACCGGCTGACTGAGGATACCGGGACCAAGGTCTGCGTGCTGGAATGCGGCCCGCCCGACCGGCACCCGTTCATCCATATTCCCGCCGGCTTCATCAAGATGCTGTTCAACCCCGATTTCACCTGGCAGTTCCAGACGGAACCCGGGGAAGGCACGAACGGACGCCGCATCCCCACGACGCAGGGCCGCACCCTTGGCGGGTCGAGCTCGATCAACGGCATGATCTATAATCGCGGCCAGCGCGAGGACTTCGACCACTGGGCGCAGCGCGGCAATCGCGGCTGGGGTTATGTGGACGTGCTGCCCTATTTCCGGCGCACGGAACGGCGCATCGGCCGAGCAGACGATCGCATTCATGGCCGCGAGGGGCGGCTGCCGGTCACCGACAATGACTGGATCCATCCGGTGAACGAGGCGTTCATCCGGGGCGCCCAGGAACTCGGCATTCCTCGCTGCCAGGACTACAACGGCGGCGACGACCAGGCCGGCGTCGGCTATTTCCAGCGCCTGATCAATCGCGGCTACCGCCACTCGGCCGCGCGCGTGTTCCTGCACCCCGCCCGTGCGACGGGCCGCCTGGACGTACGCACCGATGCCCGCGCCGCCCGCATCCTGTTCGACGGCACGCGTGCCATCGGCGTGGAATACATCGATGACCGCGACCGCCAGACCCGGACACGCGTGTTCGCCCGCAAGGAGGTGATCATCTCCGCCGGCACCGCCAACACCGCGCGCCTGCTGCAGGTTTCCGGCGTGGGGCCGGCATGGCTGCTGCAGGACCTGGGCGTTCCGGTGGTGGCCGATTTGCCGGTGGGGGAGAATTTTCGCGACCACTACAACGCCCGCATCGTCGCGCGGGTGAAGAACATCCGCACGATGAACGAGATGTCGCACGGGCTCGGCCTGGTCGGGCAGGTCATGCGCTGGGCGATGGGCAAGCCCTCGATCCTCGCCACCAGCCCATCCATCGTGCACTGGTTCTGGAAGACCGAGGACACGCTGCGCCAGCCGGACATCCAGGGCGTGTTCAGCCCCGCCAGCTACAAGCAGGGGTTTGTCGGGCTGCTGGACGATTACCCCGGCATGACCTGCGGCGTGTGGCAGCACCGGCCCGAGAGCATCGGCCATGTCCGCGCGCGGACCACCGATGTGTTCGTCGATCCGATCATCCAGCCAAACTACCTGAAGGACCCGATCGACCAGCGGGTGATGGCCCGCGGCATGCGCCTGGCTCGCCAGCTGCTGCACACCAGCGCGCTGGCGCCCTATTTCGACCGCGACGAACTGCCCGGCCCCGACACGCGCACCGACGATGAGTGGCTTGCCTATGCCCGCCAGTACGGCTCGACATCCTACCACCTGATCGGCACGGCACGGATGGGGCCGGCCACCGACCGGACCGCCGTGGTGGACGATCAGTTGCGCGTGCACGGGCTGCAGGGGCTGCGGGTGGTCGATGCCTCCATCATGCCGAACATGCCGTCGGCCAACACCTACAGTTCGACGATGATGATCGCCGAGAAGGCGTCGGACATGATCCGCGGCCGCCCGCCATTGGAACCGGTGGCGGGCATCGCCGCCTGACCGGGTGGCCGGACGGCGGCCGGTGCTGTGCAGGCATTCGTGACCTGGGCCACGAATCCCTGCTCGCAACATGCGATGAGCGCATCATTTCATCGGCTCCGCACCTGTGGCGCTCCGCCGAATGATGCTTACGCCGCCCGGGCGATCAGCTCGACAGGCGCGATCAGTCCCCGATCGATATTGGCGACCATGTTGGCGATCTTCTGCGGCCCGGTAGGCCCCATCAGCATGTGAAGTCCGACTGACGGCGCATCGGTGCCCGCCTTCATCCGCGCGCGCAACTGCGCGAAGAATGCCACGGCGAAGTCGCGCCGGCCACGTTCATGCTCGACCAAGAAGCCCGCCTCCTCCAGCAGGCGGCGATACATGGCGGCGGTTTCCAGGAAGCTGGTCTCCGCACCCAGCGCCCACGGCACCGGGAACGCCAAGTCACCCTCGCCATCCCGCATCACGTCATAAATGCCGAAGAACGCGCCGGGCCTGAGCACCCGCCGAACCTCGCGGAACAGCACCGCCTTGTCGGCGATGTTCATGCCGACATGCAGCATGGTGGCGCCGTCGAAACTGTCCGGCGCAAACGGCAGCGACAGCGCGCTGCCCTGGCGATAGGTGACGCTGCGGTGCAGCCCGACTCGCGCCGCCAGAGCCTGCGCCACACGGACATACTCATCGGTCAGGTCGATGCCGGTAACGTGGCAGCCATGGGTGTGCACGAGATAGCGTGACGCGCCGCCGATCCCCGAACCGATGTCCAGCAGGCGCATCGTGGGCGTGATCGTCAGGTGAGAGGTGAAGTCGATCGTCGCCTGGCGCCCGCCGATATGAAATTCATCGACCGGCGCTAGGTCGCCGATCGTCAGGCGGTCGATGTCCTTTCCGCTCGCGGCCAGCGCGCCCAGGATCGTGGCTTCCAGCGAGCCGTGGGTGTAGGACCGTGCGACGCTGTGTTCCGTATCCATGATGCCCCCGCTGCTGGATGGATGATTGCGTGCTGTCGCGTCCCTCGTCAGCGCGGTTCGATCCCGGGTCAAGACCACGACTCATCAGATCGGCGCCTTCGCCGGATCAGCTGGCGTAGTCCGGTTCCTCCCGGTCCAGGACGCGGCGCCAGGCATCCAGGTGCGGGCGCGCGTCCATCTTCTCGCCCCAGGGACCGGACCAGCGGCGGCGCTCATTGTCGGGCAGGACACGCAGCGCGCGCCCGGTCGACATCGCCGTGACCTGGTACATCGCTGTCCTGTCGGCCTGGTGGCACTCATCGAACGCATCGTGCACCGTCGGGCCGACCACCGTCACGCCATGCCCGCCCATCAGCAGGATGCTCCTGTCTCCCAGCGCCGCGGCCAGGCGATCGCCCTCGGCATGACTGTCGGCCGGCGCGACGCCCTCATGGTCGATGGCGATGCGGTCGTTCAGCAGCAGGTTATTGTGATGCGACAGCGTGATCTCGGGCTCGGCCAACATCGACAGCGCCGTCAGAAAGCGCGGATGCACATGGATGACGCAGGTCGCACGCGGGTTCTGCAGGTGAATGCGCGCATGGATGTGGAACGCGACCTTGCGCAGCTCCCCCTTCCCGCGCAGCACCCGCCCGTCGAGGTCGCAGACGATCAGCGAACCCGCGGTGATCTCCTGAAACAGCAATCCGCGTGGATTGATCAGGAAGGTCGGCGGCGCGCCCGGATCCGTTCTCGGCAGCATGAGGGAGTTGTGGTTGCCGATCTGCTCGTTCCAGCCGAGGCGGGCAGCGACGCGGAACACCGCGGCCATGTCGCAGCGCAGGCGCCATTCCTCGGCTTCGGAGCTGGCGGCACCAGCGGTGGGAACGACGGTATCCATGATGCGGCCTCATGCGATGATGGCTTCGATCGTGACGCTCGCCGCCCGACTTGCCAAGGCGGCAATCGCTGCGTCCATCCGGCGCCAGAGACACCGGCTGGCGCGTCCTTGAACGCATGTCACAGAACGCCTGGGACTGCCTCCGGTTAAACCCGCACGGGCGGTCGTGACGCGGCGAACCGCGGGGGTATTGATCTGGCAGGACACCGGCAAGCGCCCCTGCCTATCTGGGAACTGCTGGGCGACACGCTTGGGCAGCTCGGCCATGACGGCGGTACGCGACACGCGGGGTTGCAGCCACCATGACCTTGATCGGACCGGCGCCACCTTCGAACGGGGCGGCCATAAGGACCAGGTTCATAGGGTTCGCACCTTCTGTCGGCATGGCCGGCCGGGTGCGCGACATCAACCGTTTCGTCAGGACAGACCGCCGCTTGTTGTGAAGTGACCATCAAAGAACTCCACGCCGCTTGAGGGATTGCAGGACAGCCAGCCGGGCACGACGCGCGGGACACTGATCCTGGCTTCGAACTCTGGCCCCGGAGCGAGGGCCATCCCTGCTGCAAAGCAACAAACGGAAGGAGGCGGTGGAGTTAAAGCCGATTTGCTCCTGCTTTATTCAATGGCTCACCGGAAGCAGCAGATTCGGACACGAAACCGGAAAGACACGACAAGAAACTGAAGGAGAGGCACATCATGGACATGACGAGCATATCCCCATACGTCCGTACGGACGCGAAGCTGCGCGATCGCGCGCTCGCCACGTCGTCCATCTGCAGGGTCGCCGTTGTTGCGCTCGCCCTGGGGGCCGCCGCCCTGGGGGCCGCGCCGCCAGCGATGGCGCAGTCGCGCAATCAGAACCAGTATCAGCCGCAGTATCAGGATCAGGGCCAGTATCAGAACCGCGCGGACGATGACTCGTGGTTTAGCATGTCTGGGCCGGGCGATCGCGGCTGGCTCTGGACCGAGGGCGACCAGCAGGCTCAGCGCGGTCAGCAGGCGCAGCGCAGCCAGCAACAGTATTCGAACCGCTCGGATGATGACTGGCTGGGGCTTTCCGGGCCGGGCGATCGCGGCCCGATGTGGGCGGAACGCGACCAGTATGGTCAGCAGCAGTATGATCGCGGCTACCGCATGGGCCAGGACGACGCACGCCGCGGAACGAACTCGCCCAATTCTCAGCGGCCGGACTACGCGCAGGGACAGGCGCGCAGCGGCTGGCACAACGACTACGATCGCGGCACCGGATATTACAATCAGGGAATATACTATCCGGACGCAGGCGGACAGCGCAATTACAGCCAGCGCAACTACGGCCAGCGAAACTACAGCCAAGGCAACTACGACAGCGCACTTGGCTATCTGCAGCGGGCCGATCAGATGATGGACCGCGGATCCTACCGCGACGCATGGATTGCGCTGGGTCGCGCGGAAACCCGCCTTCTGACGCGGGCAGGTGCGCCGAACCAGGGCAATGAGGGCGCCACCGGCGGCGCAGTCGGCGCCATCCGTGATGCCCGCCAGGCACTGAAGGACCGCGACTTCGCCTATGCGCAGGAACGAACCGAGCGCGCCATCGCCCTGGCCGACCGAGGGTATGCGATCGGCAGCTATGTGCAGGGTAACGAACTGACGCCGGCCGGACGGCGCGGTCCGGATTCGCCGCTGACCTATGGCGGACGCAGCACCACCGCCGAACGCTGATTTCGCCTGACGATGAAGCCGTCCCAGCCGGGCCTTGGTCCGGCTGGGACGGCAGGACAGACGACAATGCGAAAGGAACACGGTATGACGACGAAGCTTCTGGCCCCGCTGGGCCTCGCGGCGACGCTCGCGTTCGGCGCAACCACCATGCTGACCCCCGTCACCGCGCTCGCGCAGTCCAGCAGCGGCGGCTTCCAGGCCTCCGACAGCATGGGCGGCCAGCAGGGCAGCAATCGTTTCGCGCAGAACAATCGTGGCAGCGACAACGACTTCGACCGGTTTGGCCGGTCACAATTCGAGCGCGGCTATCAGGAAGGGCGTGCCCAGGGGCAAACCGCTCCGTCGTCCGATGGCTGGCAGATGCGCCCGGGACCGGACGGCTCGCAGAGCGGCTGGATGCAAGGCAACCGCCAGAGCGGCCAGCAAGGCGGCTGGCTGCAGGGCAATCCGCAGGGTCATTGGACACAAGGCAACCAGCAGGGCGGGTCTCAGGGTGGCTGGATGCAGGGCAACCAGCAGGGTGGTCCGCAAAACTGGGCGCAGGGCGGCCAGCAGGGCGGTTCGATGGGCGCCGGCATGCACGGTCAGATGGGTAGCGGCATGCACGGCCAGATGGGCGGCGGCATGCAAGGCGGCCAGCAGGGCGGCTGGATGCAGGGCAGCGCGATGAATCGCGGCCAGGGACAGATGCGCGGCGGCAACATGCAGGACGATCGCGATGCCTATCTGCTGGTCGATCCGCGCGGCTATGCCGTGCTGCTGGTGGAACATGGCCGGCAACAGCAGGCCTC
>JBFXDK010000001.1:44497-143985 GCA_050181195.1 Acetobacteraceae bacterium
GCGAGACCAGCCGAGGCGGCGGCGATGCCGATCGAGATATGCGTCCCCACGACCACGGCATTCGCCATGTCGTGCGTCAGGCCGAAGGCGACGGCCACCAGCGCGGATCCGGTGGTCTGTCCAACGAGGCGGGAGGTCGACAGCATCCCGCTCCCCGCGCCTGCCCGGTCCGGCGGCGCGCTGCTGATCATCAGCCGGTTGTTCGGTGCCTGGAAGAAGCCGAACCCGGTGCCGCAGACCGCCAGCCGCCACGCCACGTCCCAATGGCTCGCCTGCGCCGGCATGGTCAGAACCAGCAGCAGCCCCGCCGTCATGACGGTCAGGCCAAGCCCGCCCAGCAATCCTGCCGGGTAGCGGTCCGCCAAGCGTCCCGCGATCGGCGCCACCACCACCAGCACCGCCGGCCAGGGGGTGATCAGCACGCCGATTTCGATCGGCGACAGCCCGTTCACGTACTGGAAATAGAACGGCAGCGCGATCAGCGTGATCATCTGCGCCCCGTGCGCGCAGATCGCAGTGCCGACCGACAGCGCGAAGACCGGGCGGCGGAACAGATCGACGGGCAGCATCGGCGCCTTCAGCCGCCCCTGCCGGCGCACGAACACATATCCCACCACCACCGCGACCAGCAGCGCCGCCACAACCAGCGGCGTCGGGTAGCCGCGGCCGAACCCGTCGAGGCCGGTGATGAAGCATCCCAGCGTAATCGCGTTCAGCAGCGCGCTTGGCGGATCGAAGGCATGCCCGGCCAGGGGCGAGCGCGGCAGGTAACGCAGCCCCAGCACGAAGGCCAGGATGCCGAACGGCACCTGCACGGCGAACAGCCAGGGCCAGGACGACACCGCCATGATCGCGGCCGCCACGGAAGGGCCGGCGGCCGAGGATGTCGCCACGAAGAACACGTTGTAGCCGACGCCGCGGCCAAGCTGGGAGCGGGGGAAGATGAAGCGGATCAGCGCGCCGTTGACGCTCATGATCCCCGCGCCGCCGAAGCCCTGCACCACGCGCGCGATCACCAGCACCCACAGATTGGGCGCGATGGCGCAGACCAGGGAGGCCGCGGTGTACAAGACCAGCCCCCAGCAATAGACGCGACGATGGCCGTAGACATCGCCCAGCGAGGCGAAGGGCAGCAGCGTTACCGTCACGGCCAGCTGGTAGGCGTTGACCACCCAGATCGATTCCGACGGGGTCACGCCCATGTCATGCGCGATGGTCGGCAGCGCGATATTGGCGATGGAACCGACCAGGACCGACAGGCTGACCGAAATGGCCACGGCAACCATGGCCACGAATCGTTCCCTGGGCGGCAGGCCATCGCCCGCCTCCGTCTGCGTCATGCCTGTCACCCAAGCCGTTGAACGGCGGCAACTTGGTCCGGACCAGCGCGCGAGGCAATCCGGCGGGACGCATGGCCGCCCCCCCGATGGCCCTGCCCGCCGGGCTGTGGCAGTTTGGTCGGGCGCAATGTCCGGACGGGAGGATGGAAATGCAGATCGGCGTGGTGGGTTTGGGCCGGATGGGGGCCAATATTTCGCGGCGGCTGATGCGGGCCGGACATGCGACGGTGGTGTGGGATGCCAATCCTGCCACCGTGCAGGGCCTCGGTCAGGATGGCGCGACGCCGGCCAAGGACCTGGCCGATCTGGTGGCGAAGCTGTCCGGCGCGCCGAAGGCCGTCTGGGTCATGCTGCCGCACGGCAAGATCACCGAGGACACGATCGCCGCTCTCTCCGGCATGCTGGGCAAAGGCGACATCGTCATCGATGGCGGCAATACCTACTACAAGGACGATGTCCGCCGCGGCCGCGAACTCGCGGCCAAGGGCATCCGCTATCTCGACGTCGGCACCTCGGGCGGTGTCTGGGGCCTGGAACGCGGCTATTGCCTGATGATCGGCGGCGACACCGATGCGGTGAACCACCTGGATCCGATCTTCAAGGCGCTCGCGCCCGGGATTGGCTCGATCGAGCGCACGCGGTTTCGCGAAGGCCGCGATTCCCGCGCCGAGCATGGCTACATCCATGCCGGACCGGTGGGCGCCGGGCACTTCGTGAAGATGATCCATAACGGCATCGAATACGGCATGATGCAGGCGATGGCGGAAGGGTTCGACATCCTGAAGAACCGCGCCTCACCCAGGCTGCCGGAAGGCGAGCAATACGATCTGAACGTCGCCGACATCGCCGAGGTCTGGCGCCGCGGCAGCGTGGTGACGTCCTGGCTGCTGGACCTCACGGCCGAGGCCCTGGCGAAGGACGACAAGCTCGACACATTCTCGGGTCATGTCGAGGATTCCGGCGAAGGCCGCTGGACGATCGAGGCGGCGATCGAGGAAGCGGTACCGGCGGATGTGCTCGCGGCATCGCTGTTCGTTCGCTTCCGCTCGCGCCAGGACCATACCTTCGCCGAGAAGGTCCTGTCCGCCATGCGGTTCGGCTTCGGCGGCCATGTGGAGGCGCCGAAGACGTGACGATCCTTGTGGTGATGGGGGTCTCCGGCAGCGGCAAGACCACCATCGCCGCCGGCATCGCTCGGCGCCTGGGCTGGGAGTTGGTAGAGGGCGACGCATTCCATCCGCCGGCCAATGTCGGGAAGATGCGATCCGGGACGCCGCTGATCGACGAGGACCGCTGGCCCTGGCTGCGCGCCATCGCCGCCGAGATCGACCGGCGGCGCGATGCGGACGAGTCCGCCGTGGTTGCCTGTTCCGCCCTGAAACGTGCCTACCGGCGGATCCTGATCGGCGACCGGGCGGACGTGCACCTGGTCTATCTGGAGGGGTCGAAGGACCTGATCGGGCAGCGCATGGCGGCGCGGAGAGGCCATTTCATGCCGCCCGCGCTGCTGGACAGCCAGTTCGCCGCCCTGGAGGAGCCGGGGCCGGACGAAGCCCCGATCGTGGTGTCGATCGCGGCCGAGGCCGACGCCGTCATCGGCGCCGTCATCGCCAAGCTGCAGGAATTGCGCCCGTGACCTCCGATGCCATCTATCCCAGCCTGCGCGACCGCGTGGTGTTCATCACCGGCGGCGCCAGCGGCATCGGCGCCGAGGAAGTCGCGCATTTCGCGCGTCAGGGCGCCCGTGTGGCCTTTGTCGACATCGCCGGTGAAGCGGCAAAGACGCTGGTCGCCAGCGTCACGGCCGCCGGGCATCCAACGCCGCACTACCAGCATTGCGACCTGCGGGACATCCAGGCGCTGCAGGCCGCGATCGCCGCGGCGGCGGCCGAACTGGGACCGATCACCGTCCTGGTGAACAACGCCGCCAACGACCAGCGCCACGACTATCGGGACGTGACGGTGGAGTACTGGGACGAGCGGATGGCGACCAACCTGCGCCACCAGTTCTTCGCCATCCAGGCCGTGGCGCCCATGATGAAGCAGGCGGGCGGCGGATCGATCATCAATTTCGGCTCGATTTCCTGGCATACGAATGCCGGCAACATGCCCGCCTACACTACCGCCAAGGCCGCGGTGGAGGGGCTGACCAAGGGCATGGCCCGCGACCTTGGCCCCGACAATATCCGCGTCAACACGGTGATCCCCGGCTGGATCATGACGCAGCGGCAGATCGATCTTTGGCTCACGCCCGAGGGCGAGCGGCAGCTGCTGATCAACCAGTGCCTGAAGACGAAGCTCGTGGCAGCCGATGTGGCTCGTCTGGTGCTGTGGCTGGCGTCCGATGACAGCCGCATGTGCACGAGCCAGCTCTGGGTGGTGGACGGCGGGCGGATGTAGCTGCGGCTGTCGCGATCATGGGCGTTCGCCGATGCGCGGGCCGCCGCTGACCGGTCCCGCCGCCAGCGCCATCAGCCGATGCTGCGGACCGCGCCGAAACAGCGCCCGGACCGCGTCTATTTGCAGGGAAACTTCTGACCCATGAAGCGCATCAGCGCCTCCTGCGACGGCGTACCCGTGCTGCCGGACGACCGCACCCAGCTTGCGAATTCGCCCATCGTCGCGGTGCGGGTCGGGGCCGGGTTCGGCAGGCAGAAGGGCCGCTTGCCGCCGGCGTGCCGCGCCTCGGCGTCGAACGTCGCCTGCGCATAGCCGAGGCAGAAATTCAGTTTGGCCGCCCCGGCGGGGTCCTTGCCGCTTTGGCTGCACAACTCGGCCAGTTCCCCGGCCGTGCGTGCATGCAGGGCGGTGCCCTGCGCAAACGCGGCGGCCGGCAGGGACGCCAGCACCGCAAGGACAAACAGACGCTTCATGTCATCAACTCCTGTCAGATCCGCCGGCCTGTTCCGCCATCCGGCGCCAGCGCTGCCATCCGCTGGCCCGAAGCTCACAGGCCGGGCATGTGCCGCAGCCATGGCCCCATTCGTGCCGCCGGGTACGGTCGCCCAGGTAGCAGCTGTGCGACTGCTCGCGAATGATCTCGACCAGCCGGTCGCCCCCCAGGCGGTGGGCCAACGCCCAGGTGGCGGCCTTGTCGCGCCACATCAAGGGCGTTTCCAGAACAAAACGGCGTTGTAATCCCAGGTTCAGGGCAAGCTGCATCGCCTTGATCGTGTCGTCACGGCAATCGGGATAGCCGGAATAATCGGTCTCGCACATTCCCGCGACGATGCGGCGCAGGCCGCGGCGGTAGGCGATCGCGGCGGCGCAGGTCAGGAACAGCAGATTCCGCCCGGGGACGAAGGTGTTGGGCAGGCCTTCCTCGGTCATCGCGATCGCCACATCCTGGGTCAGCGCGGTCTGGCCGAGGGAACCGATGGTGGCCGCGAGGTCCGCGACATGGTCCGGCCCCAGGCGCGGGCCGGCCAGCGCGTCACGGATCGGGCCGCGGCATGCCATCTCGATCGCGTGCCGCTGGCCGTAGGCGAAGCCGATCGTTTCCACGTGCGGATACCGGTCCAGCGCCCAGGCGAGGCAGGTCGCGGAATCCTGGCCGCCGGAAAACAGCACCAGGGCGTGGTCGGGGGACATCGTATCGGACATGGCGGGATTGTCGCAGAGCGGGGCGCGCCGGTGTAGGGGCCGGACGCCCTCCCCTCGCAAGAAGCCGGGTTCCGCCCTATTCTCAGTCCATGGACCTCGATTTCACCGAAGACGAAATCCGCCGCTACTCGCGCCACATCCTGCTGCAGGAAGTGGGCGGCACCGGCCAGGCCAAGCTGAAGGCCGCGCGGGTGCTGGTGCTGGGCGCCGGCGGGCTGGGATCGCCGCTGATCCTGTATCTGGCGGCGGCCGGCATCGGCACGATCGGCGTGGTCGACGACGACCACGTGGAGATCTCAAACCTGCAGCGCCAGATCGCGCACACCACCGCCCGCATCGGCGTCGCCAAGGCGGACTCCGCGGCCGAGGCGGCCACCGCGCTCAATCCCGGCGTGCGGATCGAGACACATCCCGTCCGCCTGACCGCCGCGAACGCGCTGGACCTGGTCGGCCGCTACGACCTGGTTTGCGACGGCACCGATAATTTCGGCACCCGCTTCCTGGTCGCGGATGCCTGCGCGCTCGCGCGCCGGACGCTGGTCTCGGCTGCCGTGCTGCGGTTCGAAGGCCAGTTGTCCGTGTTCAAGCCGCACGAGGGCGGGCCGTGCTATCGCTGCCTGTATCCGGAACCGCCGCCCGAGGGCGTGGTGCCGACCTGCAGCGAGGCGGGCGTGCTGGGCGCCGTCACCGGCGTGATGGGCACGCTGCAGGCGACCGAGGTGCTGAAGGAGATCATGGGGATCGGCGACAGCCTGTCCGGCAAGCTGCTGGTCTGGGACGCGCTGGCCTCACGCTTCCGCACGGTGAAGCTGCGCCCGGACCCGCATTGCGCGCTGTGCAGCCCCGAGGCGACGATCAAGGATCTCTCCGCGCACACCAACGCGACGGGACCGGCCTGTGCCGTCTGACCCGCCGCTGGGCGTGCTGCTGCTGTCCGGCGCACATGACCGGGCGCATTACGCCTTCGTGGTCGCCTCCGGCGCCGCCGCGATCGGCCGCGCGGTGGTGCTGTTCGCCACCAACGCCGGCTGCCACGCCCTGTTCACCGACTGGTCCGGCCTGACCGACGCCCCCCGCGACGAGCGCATCCGTGCAGCGGGCGTGGCGGGACTGGCGGAATTGCGGGAGGCCAGTGTGGAACTCGGGGTGCGGATGATTGCCTGCGAGGCCGGGCTGCGGGCCGAAGGCCTGGACGCCGGACACCTGATGGCGGGCGTGGAGGTGGCGGGCATCGCGACGTTCCTGTCGGCGGTGAGAAACGGGCAGATCATCACGATCTGAGCGCGAACCCGTATCTGTACTTGACCCGTTCCATCTCGGCTTGCACGCATGGCTCATGCGGTTTCCTGTTGCACTGGCGCCGATTCGCGTTCTGTTGTCAGCGAGTATTGTCCTGGCGACCTGCCCGGCCTTCGCGCAGACCGGGACATTGCAGGCCCCCGCCAGGCCGCAGGTGGCAACGCCGGTCACCGCGCCCGCGGCCGCGCCGCGACAGCCGGTCCGGCAGGCCGGGCCGCGTGGTGATCCGCCGCTGATCCGTGCCCAGGCCTCGCCGCCCGCCCAGCGGCCGCGGGATCAGCCCTCGTCCGCCCTGCCCTTGCCGCTGCCGCCTCCCCCCCCGCCCCCGCCGCCCGAGCGGGCAGGAGCGGCCGAGCCCGAGCGACCGAAGGATGCGGCGACGGCGGAGGAAACGGAGGAAAAGAACGAGAAGGCCGAGGCGAGTTCTAAGCTGCCGCGGTTCGTGGCGCTCCGCTCGGACGAGGTGAACATGCGGGTCGGCCCCGGCACCCGCTATCCGATCCAGTGGGTGTATCGCCGGCGCGACCTGCCGGTGGAGATCGAGCGGGAATTCGAGGTGTGGCGGCTGGTGCGCGACCATGAGGGCAATCGCGGCTGGATGCACCAGGCGACGCTGACGGGACGGCGGAGTTTCATGGTTCAGGGGACGGCCAACGTGACGATGCGCGCGGAACCGAAGGACACGGCGCGGGCGGTCGCGGTGCTGCAGGTCGGCGTGATCGGCCGCCTGCGCTCCTGCGAGGCCGGCTCCGACTGGTGCCTGGTGCAGACCGGATCGCATCGCGGCTACCTGCATCGCAGCCAGATCTGGGGCGTGCTGCCGGACGAGGTCGTGCGCCCCTGAAAAGCGCAGGGGAACGAGGCGAACATTTACGTTCAGGTCAAAGCAGGTCTAGGCTTCCTTTCGACAAGAGCACGCCATGATGCGAAGGGGAGTAGACGCATGCTGATGGACCGTCAGACCATCATGAAGGACAAGGCTGTCGACCAGTTCACCGACGCGATCCTGGCCCATGACCAGGCGCGCACGGCCGATATCTTCCACAAGCTGGTCCGACGCGACGGACGCTCGATGGGCGAGGCACTCAGCCTGGTGACCGCCGCGGAAGCCCCGTTCGTGCAGGTGCCCTACCACGTGAACATGCGCGACGGTCAGGTCACGCTGATCAACAACGATCACACGATCCTGGGCCTGCGTACCTCGGCCGCGCTGACGCCCTATATGCCGGACTCCCACAAGATGCTGCCGATGCTGCAGAGCGTCTGGTACATCCCCGCCGGCCTGGACATCTGGAACCAGTTGCTGGGCAAGTATCCCGGCCGTTACGCCACGATGAAGGGCATGAACATTCCGCTGGAAGACAAGCGGCCGGTGGTGTGGAACGACGACCAGGAGCCGCTGGTCGAGAACGGCACGCTGGAGGAACGGCTTAATTCCTACCTGATCACGACCATGAGCGGCGACGTCAAGCGGTCCTACCAGCTGTTCCTGGGGCTTGCCGCCGAGGAATCAGCCCGACCGGCGCTGCGGGACACGCTGCTGTTCCTGGGCCTGATCGACGTGCAGGAAACGATCCAGGGCCGCAAGGCGCGCAACACCGGCCACAAGGCGCTGCGGGCACGGGCGATCGTCGATCTCGCCGACTATGTCGGCTGGGAGCGGGGGCATGGCGTCTATTACACCGGCGTGCCGGACATCGCCGTGGGGCCGCTGTACTACTCGGCCTATGACGCCGCCTGCGTGCTGGTGACCGAGGAGTTCCCGAACGCCGGCGCGGACCTGGAGCAGACCAACACGACGCCGCTGTCACGGGAGGAAATCGAAGGTTTCGTGCGGCTGCTGATGGAGGCCGATTCGCCGACCATCTGGAACACGGTCACCGCCTACCTGAAGGCGGGCAAGTCGATCCGCAGCCTGGCTGATACGATCGCCGTCGGCGCGGCCGAAATCATCCTGCGCACGACGGTGCCGCGCAAGTTCACCGACGGGCAGCACGCGTTCGACTATTGCAACACCGCGAACATGTGGCTGCGCAGCTCGCCGAGCCCCTACAAGGCGCGCATCCTCTACCTGATGGCGAATTTCGTGAACGACGCCGCGCGGTCGAACAAGCTCGACAACTCGGTCATCGAGCAGGAGATCGCGGCGCACAATGGTCATGACCGTTCTTCGGCCGAACTGCTGAAGGACCAGGACGAGGCGATCATGGCGTTCGACTTCGCGCGCGCGACGGCCGTGGCCAACGCCTATCTGACGTCCGGCGCCGATGTCACGCCGTTCCGGCAGACGGTCGCCATTACCGCCTGCAAATTCCAGGACGATCCGCACAACCAGAAGATCACGCATTCCACCTTCGAGGAATACGACAACAACAGCACGCATCTGCGTGAACGGCTGCTGATGGCGACCGTGCGGCAACTGGCGGGCTGGCCGAAGATGCCCGGCGAGCGCGACTGCTATGCGCGCTGGGAGAGGGACTGGATCAGGAACTGATCAGCCTGCCCTCGTCCGGCGCTGCCCGGGCGAGGGCGACCGGCGCCCGCGGGCAGCCGTGCCGGACCCGCGCGCCGCCGATGCCTGCGCCAGCACCCGCCGAACGGCCTCGACCTTGGGGCCGGTGACGACCAGCGGGGCGCAGGCATGTGCGTCCCAGACCATGCCCGACCCGCCAGCCGGTCCGAACGCCGGGAACAGCCGCGTGACACCGCCGCCATTGGCGAAACTGTCGCGATCGCCGGTATCGAGGTAGGATTCGACGCTCAGCCCTTCCGCCAGCACGATGTCGTGGCAGGCGAGTTCCACATGGAAGTAGGTGACCTCGTTCACCGCGCACTGCGCGATGCTGTCACCGTTGACCAGGCAGCGTACCGGGATCAGCACGCCGTCCACGAACACGGCATGGTCGGGCGACAGGTACAGGTCGCGCGACGGCCGGCCAGCGCCAAAGGCACCGGCGGCGACGCGAACGGGGAGCACCTGCTTCGGGCGCGGATGGAGCCGGCAATCAACGCGGCGATGCCCGATCCAGATGATGTCTCGCCAGCCGGCATCGGAGGCCACGCGCACCCGGTCGCCGACGCGCAGAGCCTCGACCGCCACCGCGCCATTCATCGTTTCGATGCGTGTTCCCGCCGCGAAGCAGGGTGCCGGCACATCCGTGGTGATCGACGTCGTGGCGGTGCCGGTGTTGACGATGAAGTCGTCCAGCGTCAGGCCGTCGCCCACGATGGTCAGGGTGAACGTCTGCCCGCCGTCGAGCTGCATCAGCAGCTGGTTGGCCGTGTAGGACAGGGCCGTGGCGGACACGCCGAGATCGATCCGCGTGGCGCTGGTCACGCCGGTGATGGTTCCGGCGAACAGGGCCGGCAGGCCAAGCTCCAGCACGCCGCTATCGCCAAAGGCGATGGTCTGGCCCTGAGTCGCACCCAGATGCAGGTCGGCGGTGCCATGCTGCTGCACCAGCACCTGCCCCGATCCCTGCAGCAGCGGCGCCACGTCCAGCGACCCGCCGTTGACGGAAATCAGCCCGTCATTGGTGAAATCGGTGGCCGACGACACGGTCATCTCTGCCACCGTGGTGCCGGCCCCCTTCTCGACGGTAATGGTTCCGCCGGCCGCATTCGTGAATGCCGTCGAGGTGACGCGCAGCAGGCTGTAGGTGACCAAGCTGGCGGCGCCGCTCACGCTCAGCACGCCCTCGTTGCGGAAATTCGCCACCCAGACAAAGATTCCGCCGGTATCGCTGGCGGATCCGTTCGGCGTGTAGGCCACCGTCCCCTGGTTGACGATCGTGCTGGCCGCGTCCACGCCATCCAGCTTGATGATCAGTTCACCGCCCCGACCGCCGGTGTCGTCCAGGAGGATCCGGGTTCCGGCACCCAGGGTCAGGCTGCCGTCCGCCATGATGAAGTTGTGCGCGGCATACTGCGCCATCAGGCGGACATCGACGTTGTCGAAGGTCTGTGTCCCGTTGAACTGGACCGTGCCGCCGGCCACGGTCAGCGTGCCGTCCCCGGTCCCGTCCGCATTCCGCACCACAAGACCCGAGTTGACCTGGAGCGTCCCTTCCACCCCGAGATTGCCCCGCCAGGTGACGCCGTCCAGCGTCGCAGGTTCGCCGTAGATCGCGGTGTGGTTGCCGACGACCGTACCGCCCACCACAGTGCCCAACGCCGTGATATTCACCGCCGCTGTACCAGGGAGTGTCCACACGTTCCCGGTATTCGCAAGCGTGCCGAGCAGTCGCAGCGTGCCGCCGCTGCCGCCGATCCGCGAAACGCTGTCGGTGTCGTAGGATCCCGAAGCCGAGACGGTGCCGCCCGACGCCACGCGGATCGTGCCCTGGTTGCTGAAATCCTTCAGCACCGCGCGTCCGGTGCTGGCGACCGACAGTGTGCCGGCCGAAATCATCAAGTCCTCGGCCACCGTCAACGTGCCGGTCGCCGACAGCAGCGTGGTCGGGTCCGCGATCGTCAGGGTGTGAATGGACGTCGAACTGACGAAGGACAGCGCGTTGCCGCTGCCATCGAACACCACATCATCCGCCGCCCCGGGCATCTGTGCCGGCGACCAGTTTCCTGGTGATGTCCATGTACCGGGATTAACCGCGACCCAGGTGAGCTTCGTCATTGCCTGCTCCTCGACCGGTCCTCGCCTGCCCTGGCGGAGCGGCGCGTCCGCTCAACACCGCGCGGATACAATGGTACATGTCACGAATAGTTTTGCAACCTATAATTGCAATAATCTCGAATTGAGCAGAATTGCGATGCGGCCCGGTTGCAGCAACCGGCGGGATCCGCGCGGCGACGTCATGCCGTGACGCGCGCCGTTCCATCGGATCGGACAGGCTGGACAGGCACCCCCAAGCGTCGGTGTCCTCACGGCCGGACGGCGCACGCCGGGAACGGCAATAACAATCCCCGTTCGGCCGGACGCCAGCGGCGGATCAGACGCGCAGGAGCGGATGGAACACCGCCGGTCCGCGAACGGGCCGGCCCGGCGCGTTCGGGGATCAGAACCCCTGGCGCGCGATGTCCATGGCGAAATAGGTCATGATCAGGTCGGCGCCGGCCCGCTTGATGCCGCCCAGCGTCTCGCGCACCACCCGGTGCTCATCGATCGCGCCGGCCTGCGCGGCGAATTTGATCATCGCGTATTCGCCGCTGACCTGATACGCGGCCAGGGGCAGCAGGCTTCGCTGGCGGATCTGCGACAGCACATCCAGGTATGGCAGGGCCGGCTTCACCATCAGAATGTCCGCGCCCTCGGCCTCATCCAGCAGCGACTCGCGCAGTGCCTCCCGCCCGTTCAGCGGGTTCATCTGGTATGCCTTGCGGTCCCCCTGCAGGTCGCAGCCGGCGGCGGCACGGAATGGACCGTAGAATGCCGAGGCGAACTTGCTGGAATAGGCCATGACCGGCGTGTTGACGAACCCCGCGCCATCCAGCGCCGAGCGGATCGCGGTGACCTGGCCGTCCATCATCGCCGATGGCGCGATCATGTCGGCCCCCGCGCGGGCGGCGATGACCGACTGGCGGCCCAGGTTCTGGATCGTATGGTCGTTGTGGACGTCGCCGTCGTGGATCACGCCGCAATGTCCGTGCGACGTGTATTCGCAGAAGCAGGTATCGGAAATCACCAGCAAGTCCGGTGCGGCATCCTTCGCGCGCTTGATCATGCGCGCGAGCAGGCCGTTCTCCTGCCAGGAGTCGCTGCCGGTTTCGTCCTTGTGCCGGCTGACGCCGAAGGTCATCACCGCCTTGATCCCGGCGCCGGCGATTTCCTTGATGGCCGCGCCCAGTTTCCGTTCGGGGATGCGGTGGATGCCCGGCATGCTCTCGACCGGGGCGAAGTCGTCGAGTTCCTCCTCGACGAAGATCGGATAGATCAGATCGTTCAGGGAGACGGTCGTCTCCTGCATCATGTCCCGCAGCGCCTGGTTCGCACGAAGGCGGCGCAGCCGGGTGGTCGGGAAGGCCTGGACCATGACGTCCTTTTCCTATGCCAAGGGCGACGGGAGCGGGCGCGACCCATCGGTGAAGCGGCTGTAGCGGTACGGCGCGGGATCCACCACCGGCGTATCCCCCATCACCAGGTCCGCCATCAGCCGGCCGGCCCCGGGTCCGATCCCGAACCCATGGCCGGTGAACCCGGTGCCGATGAAGAAGCCCGGCAGCGTCTCGACAGGCGATATCACAGGAACGGCATCGGGCGTCACATCAATCACACCGCCCCAGCGTTCCGCCTCGCGCATGCCATGAAAGACGGGGAATGCCTCGACGAGCCTGGCGCGGGCCTCCTGCAGGATGGGCGCGTGCGGCGCGGGATCCAGGATGCGGACCCGCTCGAACGGCGAGACGGCATCCAGCGCCCAGCTGGACGGCAGCATCAGCTCGTGCCAGAAATTCCGGCCGAGGCGAAGGCGCAGGCTGTCGCGCTGCTGGCGCAGGGCGGGCAGGAAGTCGCGCATGAAGCGGATGCTGTCGGGGACGATGTCGGCGACATTGCCGCTCCAGCTTGCCACGGTGTAGCCGCCGTCCATCCGCTTGCGCACGCTGAAGCCGCGCCCGCTGGCCGCGGTTTCCGGCCCGCCGTCCAGCGGGTCCACCCGCATCACCGAAGACATGACCTTCAGCTGCGGCAGGCGCAGGCCGATGTTACGGCAGAACAGCCGCGACCAGGCGCCGCCGGTCAGCACCACCGATTCGCAGGCGATCCGCCCTTTTTCGGTCACCACGCCGGCGATGCGCCCGGCTTCGGTTTCCACGCCGCGCACCGCGCAGCCCGTCAGGATCGTGGCCCCATGCCGGCGCGCCGCCTCGGCGATCGCCGGCCCCGCAATCCACGGCTCCGCCCGTCCGTCGCTGGCGGTGTACAATGCGCCCGCCCAGTCGCCGGCAAGGCCGGGCAGCACGCGGGATGCCTCGTCTCGGGTGAGCAGCCGGGTGTCGAGCTGGAACGGCCGGCCGACCTGCTCCAGCCAAGCCTCGCGCTTCGCGAGGTCCTCGGGCGTGCGGCAGAGATAGACGATGCCGGACCGGCGGAACCCGGTCTCGGCCCCGATCAGCGTGTCCATCTCGGCCCAGAGCTTCAGGGCCTCGATCGCCAGGGGGATTTCCCGCGGATCGCGCCCCATCTTGCGGCACCAGCCCCAGTTGCGGCTGGACTGTTCGGCGGCGATCTCCCCCTTCTCGCACAGCACCACCGGCACACCCCGGCGTGCCAGGAAAAACGCGGTGCAGACGCCGATGATCCCACCGCCAATGACGACCACAGCCGTCCGTTCGGGCGGCGCCGGATCGGACGCGACGACGCGCGCGCGTGACGGCATCGGCCGGGTCAGGCCAGCAGGTCGCGCAGGCGATCGGGCGGGCGGCAGACCCGCGCGCCGCGTCGCGTCACCACCACCGGGCGTTCCATCAGGATCGGATGCGCGAGGATCGCGTCGATCAGCGCATCGTCGCTCTTGGCGGGATCATCGAGGCCGAGTTCGGCATAGGGCGTGCCCTTCCGCCGCAGCAGCTCGCGCGGGGTCATGCCCAGTTTGCCCAGCAGCGCCTGCAGTTCATCCCGCGTCGGCGGCGTCTTGAGATACTCGATCACACTCGGCTGCACGCCAGCCTCCCGCAGCATGCCCAGGACCTTGCGGGAGGTGCCGCATTTCGGGTTGTGGTAGATGACCGTGTCCGCATCCGTCTCCGCCATCACGGTTTCCTTTCGCCGCGCCCTCGTTCGCCGCACCCTTTGGTGAGGGGAATAGATCCCATCATCGCGCGTGTACTGACAAGGACAAGGGGGGATTCACGATGCGTATCCGATTGATCGCCGCGACACTGGCCGCATGCCTGATCGGGTTGTCGGCCTGGGCGCAGGGCACGCCGCCGACGCGCATCCGCGGGACCATCGCCTCGGTCAGCGGGCAGACGATGACGGTGAACAGTCGCGACGGGCAGAAGCTGGAGATCATGCTGAACGATCCGCTGACCGTCTCGACGGTGACCAAGGTCGACCTCGCCTCGGTGGCGCCCGGCAGCTACATCGGCACGGCCACGCGCACCCTGCCCGGCGGCACGCTGCAGGCGCTGGAGGTGCTGGTGTTCCCCGAAGGGATGCGGGGCACGGCCGAGGGGCATTTCCCGTGGGACCTGGAGCCGGGCAGCATGATGACGAACGCGACCGTCACCGGCGTGGTGCAGGGCACGTCGGGCCGCGAACTGACGCTGAAGTTCAAGGATTCCAGCAACAAGGTCGTCGTGCCGCCGGATGCGCCGGTGGTGACGCTGGCACCGGCCCAGCGGTCCGACCTGAAGCCGGGGGCGCGGGTGTTCCTGAGCGCGTCCAAGAACGCGGAGGGAAAGCTGGCGGCGAGCCGGGTGACGGTGGAGAAGGACGGGGTGGCCCCGCCGATGTAGGGGCGATCCGCGGCCGAGGAACCGCTTCAGCCCGTGCGGCTGGAGCGGGGGCGGAGTGGCAGGACCTCCGGCGTTGTGTCGTCTCGTCAGCCTATCACCTCGGCCCGGTCCCCTGATGGATTTCCGCAGCTCTTGCCAGCTGGCGATCCAGAGTAACCAGCTCTGCGCTCAATCGTCTGGACAGCCACAGATAGCTGGCATCGTAGGCGGTGAGACCAGTCAACGTCGCCAGTTCCAAGACTTGATCGTGGTCTACGGCAACTTCTTCGACCCGGATTTTGGCGCGCAATCGGTAGGCTGCCAGCAGGAAAAAGCGCAGTTCGGGTCGACGGCGCAATTTCAACAGACAGACGTTCGCCAGTTCAAAATCAAGCAGAGCCGGTGCGACCAGATTGGCATCAGACAACATTTCAGCAATCGCGTCCGCCTCGGCTTCCCCGAAAAGCAGAGCAGCGAGAGCGGAAGCGTCAACGAACTTGACGGGTATCACGGTCGGCGCGGATCAAGGCGGCTGATTCGCTGGGTGTGTTCAAACCCAGCCGCCGAACCTCGGCCAGCACTTCCGTAGGCCTGAGAGGCTGATGCTCCTGCGACGCTGCCTCGATAATAGCCATCAGTTCACCCTGCAGCGATCGGTGATGACGCTCGGCTCGTTCGCGAAGGCGCTGGACGACATCATCCGGCGCATTCTTGATGGAAAGGTTGACGGGCACGGTTCCGAATGTCCTCCAAAGCGGAGCCATTGTAGCAGATCCATTTGGCCGCTACTATATGGGGCCATCCATTCAAGCCCGCATATGGCTAGCCGTCAGGTCAACCCGGGTGAGGCTTCGGCTTCGTCCAGACGCACACCACCTGGCGGTCGCGATGAATGACGGGCGATTGCATTACAGCCCTTCGGAGGGGCTCATTGTCCACCAACAGCTGCAGAGGCCCGGGAAGGCGACCATTAATCGACGTGAAGAGGCTGTCGTTGACAGAAATCCACCACGCCATCTCATCCGGCGCAGAGTGATGTCCACAATCGATGACCACATCGACATCGCTGTCAGGACGGCTATCGCCTCGGACACGACTTTCATAGAGGTAAAGCGTGAACGACGGGGCTGACGCAATCCAATCTGCGAGCACGCGCGCCAACTCTACCAAGTCCTCTCGCGGCAACTCGCCGAAAGCTTGTTCGACACCATTGCGTTGAAAGCGCTTGGCAGATGCCTCAATGGTCATCGTGCCTCATCATGCACGGCGCTGACACCGATTCCCACATCCGCCTCACCGGAGCGCCGGCCGGACGCCGTTTGCGATGAGTGGCTCGCGCCCCCCGGCGCGTGTTAGAGCAAACTGGAGCGGGTGAAGGGAATCGAACCCTCGTATGCAGCTTGGGAAGCTGCCGTTCTACCATTGAACTACACCCGCGCAGCGTCAGTCTACGAAACGGCGATGCCGGACGCAATGCGGACAGTTTGCCGTATGCACGCCGCAGCCGAACCGCCCCGGCCCGGATCGCGGGCGGCGTCCGCGCCCCCCGATCGCTGCGCCCCCCGCGCGCCACCAATGCAGCGGCACCGTCACGGATGCCCGCCGCACACCCATTCCCGGCCGGCCATTCCCGGCCGGCTTGACGCTCCGTCACCCCACTCCTATACGCGCAAATGCCGGTTGTTCCGGCCCTCGTGATTTGTCCGGCCGGCTTGCGGCGAGGTGAAACAAGCGCGCTAAAGAGGCCAGCGACAGGTCCTGCCAGACAGGGCCGAGGCTGCTCAACGGTCGGGCCATCATTTCTAAGGGGCCCAGACACATGACCATCGATCCCACAAGACTCCGTCCCGCAACCCGTCTCGTGCATGGCGGCGTGCAGCGAAGCCAGCACGGCGAAACCGCCGAGGCCCTGTACCTCACATCCGGCTATGTCTATGACAGCGCCGAACAGGCCGAAGCCACCTTCGCCGGCACGATCGAGCACTATCAATACTCCCGATTCGCCAATCCCACGCTGACCATGCTGGAAGACCGGCTGTGTCTGATCGAGGGCGCCGAGGCCTGCCGCACCGCCGCCACCGGCATGGCCGCGGTCAATTCCGCCCTGCTCGCGCATCTCAAGGCGGGCGACCGCGTCGTGGCATCCCGCGCATTGTTCGGCTCCTGCCACTGGATCGTTTCCACCCTGCTGCCGAAATTCGGCATCGAGACCGTGTTCGTCGACGGCGCCGACCTGGACCAATGGCGGGAAGCCCTGTCCCGCCCGACCCAGCTGGTGCTGCTGGAAACCCCGTCCAACCCGATGCTGGAACTGGTCGACCTGCCGGCCGTCGCCGACCTCGCGCACACCGCGGGCGCGATCGTGGTGGTCGACAACGTCTTCGCCACCCCGCTGCTGCAGCAGCCGCTGCAACTGGGCGCCGATGTCGTCGTCTACTCCTGTACCAAGCACATCGACGGCCAGGGCCGCGTGCTGGGCGGTGCGATCCTGTCCAACCGGAAATGGATCAACGACACGTTACAACCCTTCATCCGCAACACCGGCCCTGCCCTCTCTCCCTTCAACGCCTGGCTTCTGCTGAAGGGCCTGGAGACGCTGCCGCTCCGCGTCGATGCCGGCTGCCGGTCAGCCGCTTCGGTCGCCGACTTCCTGGCCGAGCGGAACGGGGTGAAGCGGGTGTGGTATCCGATGCGGGCGGACCATCCGCAGCAGGCGCTTGCGCAAAAGCAAATGAAGGCGGGCGGAACGGTGGTCACCTTCGAAATCAACGGCGGCAAGGAAGCGGCCTTCCGCGCGATGAACGCGCTGCAACTGATCGCCGTCTCCAACAATCTGGGGGATTCCAAGTCGCTCGCGACCCATCCCGCGACCACCACGCATATGCGGATCGGCGAACAGGAACGCTCCCGTCTTGGTATCACCGACGGGGTTATCCGCATTTCCGTTGGTCTCGAGGACCCCGACGACCTCAAGGACGATCTCGCCCGCGCGCTGTCCGCGGCGTTTGCATGACCCGCGCGGGGCGGGCCGGCGGACCGGTCGGGCGACGCCTGCGAGCCGTGGGAACGCGGTGCTGGCGTACCCGGCCGGTCCGGCCCGACCCTGGACAACGCGCGAGCATGGGCGTTGAATCACACATTCATCTCCCAGAAATATGGGTGTGCCATGCCCGACGATAATACCAAGCCCGATCGGACGACCCGGGCCGCCAGCCCCGAAGCGCCTGCCGGCCGGCGTGGCCGAACACCGGGCGGGGCGTCGCGGGATGATTACGCGCGCACCACGCGGGATGTCCGGGTAACCGTGCGGTCGTTCTTTCTCGCCGATCAGTCGCAGCCCGATGAGAACCATTTCGTCTGGGCCTATCGCGTGCGGATTGAAAACCAGGGGCGGGAACCCGTGCAGTTGCTGCGGCGGACCTGGCAGATCACCGACGCCCGCGGCCGCACGCAGCATGTGCATGGCGCCGGCGTGGTCGGCGAGCAGCCGCTGCTGGAGCCGGGGGAGAGCTTCGAATACACCTCCGGCACGCCGCTCGACACGCCATCGGGCTTCATGGTGGGGATGTACCACATGATCGTCCCCTCTTCGGGCGAGAACTTCGACGTTGCGATTCCCGCATTCAGCCTGGACAGCCCGCACCAGAGCGGTAGGGTCCACTGACCAGAGATCATGCCGGGTTGTGACACACCCTCCCGGCCCCATATCGACCCGATGTGCTCGACGAGCGCATCGCACGAATAGTCGGAGGAGCCCTCGCGGTGAATGTAGTGACGTCCCCCAATAGGCGAGCGGCGCCCGTCGTATCCCCTGCCAAGCCGACCCGCGAGGAAGCCGAGGACGCGATCCGCACGCTGCTGCGCTGGGCCGGGGATGACCCGAACCGCGAAGGCCTGCTGGATACGCCCGCCCGCGTCGCCCGCGCGTTCGAGGAGTTCTTCGTCGGCTACTCGGTCGATCCGGTCTCCCTGCTGGAGCGCACCTTCGAGGAGACCGACGGCTACGACGAGATCGTGCTGCTGCGCGATATCCGGCTGGAAAGCACCTGCGAGCACCACATGGCGCCGATCATCGGCCGGGTTCATGTCGCCTACCTGCCGCACCGGCGGGTGGTCGGCATCAGCAAGCTCGCGCGCGTGGTCGAGGCCTATGCCAAGCGCCTGCAGATCCAGGAGAAGATGACGGCGCAGATCGCCAACACGATCCAGGAGGTGCTGGAACCGCGGGGTGTGGCGGTGGTGATCGAGGCAGCCCACCAGTGCATGACGACGCGCGGCGTCCACAAGCCCGGTGTCACCATGGTCACCAGCCGCATGCTCGGCGCGTTCCGCGACAATGTGGCGACGCGGCGGGAACTGCTGTCGATGATCGGCAACCGCGGCAACGCGGTACTCGCGGAGTAGGGTGCGCGGCGACCCCGCCGCTATCGCCGCGGCGGGGTTTCCAACGGGGTCTGCTCGACCGGCGTCTCCGGCGCGGTCGCGGTGGTCAGCCACTCCCGCAGATTGCGCCTGATCTGGTATTCGAGCTCGACATTCATGTCGTCCATCATGGCCTTGACCATGTCGTAGAGGGTGCCGCGCAGCGAGTTCACCCGACCCGTGTTGCGCCTCGTGACCCGCGCCGTGGCATTGCCCCCCTGCGCTCCATCCGCGCGATAGATCGTCAGGATCACGGCCATCGACCCGTCGATCACGTCGCCGGTCCGCTTCAGGGAGGCGTCCTGGATGGCGAACACCGCCCGCCCGTTGGTGCCGAAGGCGCGCAGCCGCTCCTGGGCCATGGTGCGCAGCGCGTCCACCGGACGCACCGGCGCAAGCTGGCTGACATCGGGCGGCCGGCCCGAGGGGATGAAGCGCTGTTCGATCTCCACCGTCCCGACATCCAACTGGATCTGGGGGAGATAGTCGTAGCTGAGCGGCGGAAACTCCCGCGGCTCCTCCGTGCCGCACGCCGCAAGGGCGAAGGGCAGCAGCAGGGACATGCGGCGCGTCAGGTGGGCAACAGGCATCTCGGGCGTGCTCCGGTCCGTCGGGCGGAACCTGCCGGCTGCGGCATGCCGGGTCAATTGCGTGACGGCATCGGATCCGGCTTGCCCTGCACGTCGTCCCGCGGGAAGCGGAAGTCGTAGTTGCAGAACTCGCACGTCATCACGATGTCCCCCTCCACCGTCATGTGGTCGAGGTCGTCGGCCGGGAAGCCTTCCAGGATGCCGGCCAGGCGGGCGCGGGAGCAGCGGCAGCCATATGACAGCGACCGCGCACGGTCGACCGCGACCCCTTCGGTATGGAACAGCCGGTACAGCAGCCGTTCCGGCGGCAGCATGTCGTCCAGCAGCTCCGCGTCCGTCAGCGTGGACGCGAGCGCCGACGCGGTGCGCCAGCTTTCCTCCTGCGCGTCCTCATCGAGGTTGGGATCGATCCCGCCGGCCCCGGCAATCTTCTCCAGGATCATCGCCCCGGCGCGCCAGCCACTTTCGGTTTCCGCGCAGGCCAGGTGCACCATGCAGCGCAACTGCTCGCTGGTGCGGAAGTAATGCAGCGCCATGTCCGCCAGCGTGTCGCCGTCGATGGTCACGATGCCCTGATGGCGGTTCTGCTCGGGTCCCTGATCCACCGTGAAGGCGAGATACCCGGTCCCCAGCAGCGCGTCCGCCGTCGGCACCGGATCGGCATCGAGCAGCGCCGCCAGCCGCTCGGGTTCGGCCCGGGCATAGCCGCGCAGCGCGCCGGTATCCGTGCAGTCGGCCAGCAGCATCGAGACGGGGCCGTTCCCCTTGGCCTGGAGGCTGAACGAGCCGCGGAATTTCAGCGCCGTCGAGAGACCGGCCGCAAGCGCCAGCGCCTGGCCGGCCAGGGCCGTAATGGCCGGATGGTTCTGGTGGCGGGTCAGCAACGCGTCGGCGAGCGGACCCAGCCGCACCAGCCGGCCGCGCACGGGACGCTGCGGCAGGAAGAACGGTACCACACCGCGCGGCACCACGATGTCCGGCACCGGCGGCCGGTTGCCGTCGAGAAAAGCGGGTGTATCTGACATGCGCCGTAAGATAGGCATGCGCTTCGCCCGGGGCTACTGTCCCCTGATGTCCGAGGAGGTCCGCTATCGCGCGCTGATCGGGGCGGATGCGGGCCGCGTCGCCGAACTCGTCCGCACCGCCTTCGCGTCACAAACCGTCGTGACCGATCCGCTCCCCTCGGCGCTGCTTGTCACCGCTGCGGATATTCTCGCCCATCTGGCCGGTGATGGTTGCGGCGCGGTGGCCGAATCGATTGCGGGGATCGTCGGATCGGCACTGTGGTCCAGAAAGGACGGCGGCCTGTATGTGGGCCGCGTGGCGATCGACGCCGCCTGGCGCCGGCGCGGCATCGCCCGACGATTGCTGGCGCTGGCCGAGGATGCGGCCCGCGCCGCGAATCTGCCGCGCGTATGGCTGGAAACACGGCTCGTCTTGACCGACAACCGCCGGCTGTTCGCATCATCGGGGTTCCGGGAGATCAGTCTGCACGCGCATCCCGGTTACAGTGCGCCTACCTTCGTCCGGATGGAAAAGATGCTGGCCAGGTTGGACTGACGCACCGCCATGGAATGGGACGCCCCGGCGATCGTGCTCGAAGCCCGCCCGTATGGGGAAGGCGATGCGGTTGCGACCGTCATGACCGAGGAACACGGGCTGCATCGTGGCCTGGCACGCGGCGGCGCCTCCCGCCGGCACGCCGCACTCTGGCAGACCGGCAATTTCGTGCAGGTCCGCTGGGTGGCGCGCCTGGCGGACCAGCTGGGCACGTTCACGGGCGAACTGATCCACCCGAACGCCGCCCATGTGATGCATGACCCCCTGGCGCTCGCGATGCTGCGTTCGGCGTGCGCCGTGGCCGAGGACGCGCTGCCCGAGCGCGAGCCGCATCCGCGCGTGTTCCACGCCCTGTTGACGCTGATCGCCCACACGCCCCTTGGCGAAGCCGCCCTGGCCGATCTGGTCCGCTGGGAAACCCTGTTGCTTGCCGACCTGGGCTACGGGCTGGACCTTGGAGCCTGCGCCATTACTGGCGCCACGCAGGACCTTGCCTATGTTTCCCCCCGCACGGGGCGGGCGGTGACTGAAGCTGGCGCCGGCATCTGGGCGCACCGGCTGCTGCCGCTGCCGCCGTTCCTGACCGGCGCCGCGGCCGCGAGCGCGGCGGACTGGCGCGACGGGTTGCGCCTGACCGGGCATTTCCTGGCGCGCGACGCATTCGGTCATCGTCATCGCCCCCTGCCTCAGGCACGACAGATGCTATACGACCGCGTCGCGGCGCTGGCCGAGGAGTCGGAGGACCATCATGCCGGATGATATGGCCGGACACATCGAAGACACGCACCTGAAGGACGCGCTGTCCGAGCGCTACCTTGCCTATGCCCTGTCCACGATCATGTCCCGCTCGCTGCCGGATGTGCGTGACGGGCTGAAGCCGGTGCATCGGCGGCTGATCTACGCCATGCACCAGCTGCGCCTGGACCCGACCGCCGGGTTCAAGAAATGCGCCCGCGTGGTCGGCGACGTGATCGGCAAATACCACCCGCACGGCGACGCCAGCGTCTACGACGCGCTGGTCCGCCTGGCACAGGAATTCGCCGCCCGCTACCCGCTAGTGGAAGGCCAGGGCAATTTCGGCAACATCGACGGCGATAACCCGGCGGCGATGCGCTACACCGAGGCGCGTCTGACCGAGGTCGCGCGCGCGATGCTCGCCGGCATCGATGAGGACGCGGTCGATTTCCGTCCGACCTATGATGGCGAGGAATCCGAACCCGTCGTCCTGCCGGGTGCCTTTCCCAACCTGCTGGCGAACGGCGCCGCGGGGATCGCCGTCGGCATGGCCACCTCGATCCCGCCGCACAATGCCGGTGAGATCTGCGCCGCCGCGATCCACCTGATCCGCCATCCCGACGCAACCACCGCCGATCTGCTGCGGCACGTTCCCGGGCCGGATTTCCCCACAGGGGGGATCATCGTCGAGGACCAGGCCTCGATCCTGTCTGCCTATGAGACCGGTCGCGGCGGGTTTCGTGTCCGCGCCAAATGGGACGTGGAGAAGGGCAAGCACGGCACCTGGCAGGTCGTCGTGACCGAAATTCCCTATCAGGTGCAGAAGGCCAAGCTGATCGAGCAGATCGCGCAGCTGATGGAGGACAAGAAGCTGCCGCTGCTGGGCGATGTGCGCGACGAGAGCACGGACGTCATCCGCCTGGTGCTGGAACCGCGGACGCGCGGCGTCGAGCCGGAAGTGCTGATGGAGACCGTGTTCCGTGCCACCGCCCTGGAATCGCGCTTTCCCCTGAACATGAACGTCCTGGACGCGACCCGCACGCCGCGCGTGATGTCGCTGAAGGAGGTGCTGCGGTCCTGGCTCGATCACCGGCACGAAGTGCTGGTCCGCCGCTCCAACCACCGGCTGGCGGCGATCGAACGGCGGCTGGAGATCCTGGACGGCTACCTGATCGTCTACCTGAACCTCGATGAGGTGATTCGCATCATCCGCGAGGAGGACCAGCCGAAGCCGCGCCTGATGGAACGGTTCGAACTGACCGACATGCAGGCCGAGGCGATCCTGAACATGCGCCTGCGCAGCCTGCGGCGCCTGGAGGAGATGGAGATCCGGAAGGAGCACCGCGCGCTGTCGCGCGAACGCAAGGACCTGCAGGCGCTGCTGAAGGACGAGACGTTGCGCTGGACCCGCATCGCCGAGGAGATCGAGGCGACCCGCGGCAAGTTCGGCTCCGGCCCGCTGGGGGACCGGCGCACGGAACTGGGCGTGGCACCGGCCGCGCTGGACGTCTCTTTCGACGCGCTGGTGGAGCGCGAGGCGGTTACCGTCATCCTGTCCGAGAAGGGCTGGATCCGTGCCGTGCGCGGCAGCGTGGCCGACCCGGCGGAGCTGAAATTCAAGGAGGGCGACCGGCTGAACCGGCTGGTGCCCTGCTTCACCACCGACCGCCTGACGCTGTTCGCCACCAACGGGCGCGTGTTCACCCTGAAGGCGGCCGACGTGCCGCGCGGGCGCGGGGACGGGCAGCCGGTGCGGCTGATCGCTGACATGACCAACGAGGACGACGTCGTCGCGCTGTTCGTCGCGATGGAGGGCACGCGCTATCTCGTCGCCTCGAGCTCCGGCCGGGGCTTCGTGGTGCCGGCCGCCGAACTCCTGGCGGAGAAGCGGACAGGCAAGCAGGTGCTGAACCTGAAGCCCGGGGAGGAGGCGGCACTGTGCATCCCGGCCGAGGGCGATCACGTGGCGATTGTCGGCGAGAACCGGAGATTGCTGGTGTTCCCGCTGGACCAGGTGCCGGAAATGGCGCGCGGGGCCGGGGTGATGCTGCAACGCTACAAGGATGGCGGGCTTGCGGACGCCAAGGTGTTCCGCCTGGCCGAGGGGCTGACCTGGCGCATGGGGGCGGGGGATCGGATACGGACCGAGACGAACCTGCGCGACTGGCTGGGCGAACGGGCGCAGTCCGGCCGGATGCCGCCCAATGGCTTCCCGCGGAACCTGCGGTTCGGGATGTGATGGTCGGCGCGTGCCATGAGGCGAGTCGCGGACCGGTTTGTCGGACGGGGATACTGGACGGGTCCGTTGCCGTAGATGGTTGGGCAAGGGGTTCACACGGAGAAGGCACGGAGGGACACGAAGGGGCACGGAGACGGGGCCGATGGGTCCTGGGCCTCTTTCAACCGGATGTGCCGGGACACGCTTGCGCAGTGTCGTGAGTCCGAGCACGTGATGGGTGACGCCGGTCGTTGATCGGTTCGACGCACATATGGGCCGGACAACGAACGGCGGGGTCAAGAAGGCGGCAGGTGCGGGGACTGCGCGAAGCGCAATCGTCAGACGGTGCATGC
This sequence comes from Acetobacteraceae bacterium, assembly GCA_050181195.1. Lineage (GTDB taxonomy): Bacteria > Pseudomonadota > Alphaproteobacteria > Acetobacterales > Acetobacteraceae > Rhodopila. Next base: position 69,009 of record JBFXDK010000001.1, read on the forward strand.
AGGTGCGTGACGTCGACGTAGGATCTCGATGAAACGACTCTCGTGTCCCTTTGCGTTCCTCAATCTTTCCTCTGTGAAAATTATTGCCGCTGTCGCGGTAGGCACGAACCTGTCCAGGGGAACGTGGTGTGCAAGGCAGGAATTCGCGCCCCCGACGTACTGATGCGCTCTATCCCCCGCTGCTTTCGATCGGGGCACAGTTGGTCCGCCCGGAGGCGACGCAGTCCTGGATGGCCGCGACCCGCCGCAGTTCCGAGACGATCAGCAGCGCCGCCGCGATCAGCGCGACTGCGGCCAAGAGCCCGACCAGCGCGCGCCAGGGCGGCCCGTGGACGTCCCCGCGGGAGCCGGCCGATGATGCGCCATCATCATCGCTCATTGCGCGGGCACGCGCCCTTCCGCCACGGCGTGGCAGGCCACGTCGACCCCCCTCACCCGCGTCACCGTCGGCCTTTCGCGCCGGCAGCGTGCGTCGGCGAGCGGGCAGCGCGGGTGGAAGGCGCAGCCGGAAGGCGGTGCCAGCGGGTCCGCCGCATCGTCCTCGGGCACGCTCCGCGTCCGGTCCGCCTGGTCGAGCATGGGCACCGCCTCCAGCAGCAGGCGCGTATAGGGATGCAGGGGCGCGGCGAACACTGTCTCGGCTGGGCCGATCTCGACGATTCGCCCCAGATACATCACGCCCAGCCGGTCCGACATGTGGCGGACAACGGCCAGGTTGTGGCTGATGAACAGGACCGTCAGGTTCAGGCGGCTCTGAAGATCGCGCAGCAGATTCAGGATCTGCGCCTGCACCGACACGTCCAGCGCGCTGGTCGGCTCGTCGGCCACCAGGAACGATGGCTCCGAGGCGAGCGCCCGGGCGATCGCGATGCGCTGGCGTTGCCCGCCGGAGAACTGGTGCGGAAAGCGGTCCCCATCCGCCGGGGTCAGCCCGACATGCAGCAGCAGTTCGTCGATGCGTTCACGGCGCCGGCGGCGGCTGGGCAACAGGCCGAATACCCGGATCGGCTCCTGGATGATGTCGCGCACCCGCCAGCGCGGGTTGAGCGAGGCATAGGGGTTCTGGAACACCATGTTCACCCGCCGGCGCAGCGCGGGCTGGCGGCGGACAGTCATCAGGTCCTGGCCGAACAGGCGGATGCTGCCGGAAGACGGCCGCATCAGGCCCACGACCAGGCGCGCGAGGGTTGACTTGCCACAGCCGGACTCGCCCACCAGCGAGAGGGTCTCGCCGCCCTTGATGGTGAACGAGACGTCGTCGACGGCACGCAGGTAGTTCCGCTCCTCCCGTGCCAGGAGCCGCTGCAGGAACGGGCGCGAGACCTCGTAGCGATGGGTGACGTCAGCCAACTCCAAGACGGGCGTCATCTCAGCCGCTCCCGTGCAGCCAACAGGCGGCGGCGCCTACGTCGAGCGTGATCAGCTCGGGCCGATCCTGCCGGCAACGGGGCAGGCTTTTCGGGCAGCGCGGGGCGAAGGGACATCCGGTGGGGATCGCGTCGGGACGCGGCATGCTGCCATCGATCTGCCGCAGCCGCGCCTGGCGTTCATGGATCGAGGGGATGCTGGCCATCAGCCCTTCCGTATAGGGGTGGGCCGGCTGCCGGACGACCCTGGCGACGGGGCCGATTTCGATGATGCGTCCGGCGTACATCACGGCAACGCGGTCGGCCGCGTCGGCCACCACCCCCATGTCGTGCGTGATCAGCAGCACGGCCATGCCGCGTTCCCGCGCCAGTCGCTTCAACAGAACGACGATGCGCGCCTGGACCGAGACATCGAGGCCCGAGGTCGGCTCATCGGCGATCACCAGTTCCGGTCCGGCACACAGCGCCAGCGCGATCACCACGCGCTGGCGCTGCCCGCCCGACAATTCATGCGGATAGGCATCCACCCGGCGATCGGCGGCCGCGATTCCGACGCGCGCCAGCCAGGCGACCGCTTCCCGTCGCGCCTCCACCGCCGTCAGGGGCAGGTGCGTGCGCATCGTTTCCGCCAGTTGCGCACCGATCGTGTGCAGCGGATCGAGTGCCGTCAGCGCGTCCTGCACGATCAGGCCGACACGCCGTCCGCGCACCCGGCGCAGGCGGGATGGCGGCAGCGCATCGATCCGTTCGCCCTGCAGCAGGATGGCGCCGCCGGCGATCCGCGCCTGCGGCGGCAGAAGGCCCAGGATGGCCGATCCGGTCAGCGACTTGCCGGCGCCCGATTCCCCGACCATGCCCAGGATCTCCCCGGCCTCGATCGTGAACGAGACCTGATCGACCGGGCGCGACGCCCGCGGCCGAGCCTCGATCTCCACGACCAGGTCGCGGACGTCCAGCAGGCTCATCGCAGTGTCGGATTCAGGGCGTCGCGCAGCCAGTCGCCCAGCAGGTTGATCGCCAGCACGGTCAGCACCAGCGCGCCGCCGGGCATGATCGTCACCCACCACTCGCCGGAGAACAGGAAGTCGTTGCCAATACGGATGAGCGTGCCCAGGGACGGCTGCGTCGGCGGCAGGCCGACGCCCAGGAACGACAGGGTCGCCTCGGCCAGGATCGCCATGCCGAAGCCAAGCGTGGCGATCACCAGCGCGGGTCCCAGGATGTTGGGCAGGATATGCGTCAGGGCGATGCGCCAGCCGGCCACGCCGATGACCCGCGCGGCGAGGACATAGTCCTTGTCGCGCTCCACCAGCGTCGAGCCGCGGACGGTGCGGGCGAACCCGGGCCAGAGGCTGATGCCGATCGCGACGATGATGACATACATTTCGGTCGCGTCCCGCAGCGTGCGGGGCAGGGTCGCGGTGATCACGCCGTCGATCAGCAGGGCGGAGAGGATCGCGGGAAACGTCAACTGCACCTCGGCAATCCGCATCAGCAGCGCGTCGATCCCGCCACCGACATAGCCGGCGAGCAGACCGATCGCCCCGCCGAGGATCATCGCGAACAGGATGGCGCAGGCCGAAACGAGCAGGCTGATGCGCAGGCCAAACAGGATCGCCGACAGCACGTCCCTACCCTGGTTGTCGGTGCCAAGCGGATTGGCCCAGTCGCTGTCGGGCCATCCCAGCGGCGGCTTGAAACTATCCAGCAGCGACAGGCTCGCAAGGTCCGACGGGTCCTGCGGCGCGATCCAGGGCGCGAAGACGGCGCCCAGTACCAGGACAAGGGCGAGCAGGCATGAAACGACCACGAACGGCCTGACCCGGCCCCTGGCCGGCCCGTCGTTTCCTGGGCGCCAGGGCATCAGCGCCCTGTGATCCCGGCGCGCATCCGTGGATCGATGGCACAGTAGAGCAGGTCGACAGCCAGGTTGATGGCGATGAACAGCGCTGCCACCAGCAGCAGATACGCGGACATCACCGGGATGTCCGCGGCGATCACCGTCTGCACCAGCAACAGGCCAAGGCCCGGCCATTGGAACACGGTCTCGGTCACCACCGAGAATGCGATGATTCCGCCGAAATTCAGCGCGACGATCGTCAACACCGGCACGAGTGCGTTGCGCAGCGCGTGGCCGAAATGAATGCTGCGGCCGGTCAGGCCGCGCGCACGCGCGAAACGGATGAAATCCGCCTGCAGCACATCAAGCATCTCGGACCTCACCAGCCGCATAATCAGTGTCATTTGAAACAAGCCGAGCGTTACCGATGGCAGGATGAGCGCGCGAAATCCAGCCCACGAGGCGAAATTCGTCGTCCACCATCCACCCAGCGTGACCGTGGCGCCGCGCCCGAAACTCGGCAACCAGCCCAGATGGACGGAAAAGACCAGGATCAGGATGATTCCTGTCAGGAACGTCGGCAGCGAGATGCCGACCAGGCTCGCCACCATGAACAGGCGCGCGCCGATCCCGTGCGGCCTGATGCCGGCGTGAACGCCCATCGGCACACCGATGGCAACCGCGAGCGCGGTCGCGGTCACCGCCAGTTCCGCCGTCGCCGGCAGGCGTTCGGCGATCAGGCCTGCGACCGGACGGCCAAGGCGCAGCGAGATGCCGAAGTCACCCTGTGCCGCGTGCCACAGATAGCGCGCGTATTGCACGAAGAAGGGCTGGTCGAGGCCCAGTTGCCGGACCAGCGCCTCGCGATCGGCGGCGGTGTGATCCTGTCCGACCAGCATTTGCACGGGATCGCCGACATAGGCGAACAGCGCGAAGGCGATGAACCCGACGGCCAGAAGCACAGGAATGGCCTGCAGGACCCGGGAGAGAAGAAAGGCCGCCATGCCGGCGCGCCTGGCCCGCCGCGGTCCGCTAGGCCCGTCCCCGCAGCAGGTCGGCCACACGTTCCCCGATCATGATCGCCGGCAGGTTCGTGTTCGTGCGGGTCACCCGCGGCATGATCGACGCATCCGCCACATACAGGTTGCGCGCGCCGATCACCGCCGCGCGCGGGTCGGTCACCGCCATCGGATCGTCGGCGCGCCCCATGCGGCAGGTGCAGGACGGGTGCCAGGCGCTGCGCACGGCGCTGCACACGTAGTCCTGCAGCGCCTTCACATCCAGCAACAGCTCGTCGATCTTCGGCGCCTCACTGATGATGTTTTCGATCAAAAACCGGCGGACCGGCGCCGCGCCGTCGAGCAGCGCCGCCGCGACATTGGTCAGGATCCGGTTCAGCCCGGTCGGACGGCTGATCGCGGCCACCCGTTCAGAGAAGCTGGAAGGAAACGGATCCAGGGCAAATCGATTCGTTGGCGGCATGCGGAATGTCGCCGTCATGTTCACGAAGGCGAGCATGAGCCGGTTGCGGTCGCGCTCATCCTCCAGCCAGTTGAAGTCGATCGCCGGCGGCGCATTGGGATCGGCCGATGACAGCCGGACGGTGCCGCGGGAATAGGGCAACGAGATGTAGCTGCTGAGCGTGCCGATCCGCTCACCCACCGCGTGCCACATCGACTGGCACACGGCCATCATGATCATGTCCGCCGGCTCGCAGTTCGGAACTCTCGACGAATAGCGCAGGTAGGAGTAATTCCGCCGGATTACGTGCTTTTCCCGTGCGGCGGGCGGCAGATAGGCGGACACCGAGATCAGCGGATGGTCCTGCAGGTTCGACCCCACGCCGGGCCGGTCGGCCACAACCGCGATCCCCATCTGCCGCAGATGGTCGGCCGGGCCGATCCCCGACAGCATCAGCAGCTTCGGGCTGTGGAAGGCACCGGAACTGACGATGACGTTGTCGCCCTCGATCCGCAGCGTCTCGCCGCCGCGCACCGCCTCGACTCCGATCGCCCTGGTGCCGTCGAACAGTACCCGGCGCACCTGGGTTTCCGGCATCAGGCGGAGATTGGGTCGCGCACGGACCTCGTCATTCAGGTGGCCGTTGGCGGTCGAGCGGCGGGCGGTGCCGTCGTTTGAGGTCGGCAACGGCGCGTAGCCCTCGCTGAATTCGCCGTTCATATCGGGAATGAACGTGTAGCCGTCCTTCTCCCACGATGTGGCGACCGCGTTGGTGAACTCATCCCATTCGTCGCGCGGGATGCGGCGCACCGTGATCGGCCCGGTCGAGCCGTGATACTGGTCGGTGTAGTCGAGATCGGTTTCCAGCCGGCGGAAATAGGGCAGCACCGACGACCAGTCCCACCCTTCCGCCCCGGCCTCGGCCCAACCGTCGAAATCGGCCGGCGCGCCGCGCAGCGCGACCTGGCCGTTGATCGACGAACCGCCGCCCATCACCTTGCCCTGGTAGAAGAAATACGGCTTGCGGCCGGCCGGCGGGATATGCGCGTGGCTGCCGCGCGAAACCTGCAGCTTCGGCCAGAAATAGGCCGTGTTCGTCATCGCCCGATGGGCATAGGTGTCGGTGATGTCGTCGGGAATGTTCGCGGTGCCATAATCCGGGCCGGCCTCGATCACCAGCACGCGGTTGGCGGGATCCTCCGACAGCCGGGACGCCAGGGCACAGCCGGCGGATCCGCCTCCGGCGATGATATGGGTCGGGCGATCGGATGCATCTTCCATGCTGTTTCCCCTGTGTTGCCTGGCGGAATGGTGGCGTGGATCGCGCGGGCTGAAAAGATGCGCGCGCCGGTCGCGTGCCTCATACCAGCCGCCCGAAGCATTGACCGATGCGATGCAGGACGGCCGGCTGGTATTCTCTTTATTTCGTGCGCAGCCGCCACGCCAACCCTGCGCATGGTGATTTCGTGCGCAGCCGCCACGCCAACCCTGCGCATGGTGATTTCGCGCGCAGCCGCCACGCCAACCCTGCGCATGGTGATTTCGCGCGCAGCCGCCACGCCAACCCTGCGCATGGTGATTTCGCGCGCAGCCGCCACGCCAACCCTGCGCATGGTGATTTCGTGCGCAGCCGCCACGCCAACCCTGCGCATGGTGATTTCGCGCGCAGCCGCCACGCCAACCCTGCGCATAGCTATCCGCGCTGGAACAGCAGGTACGACGTGGGATTGTCGGGCAGTTTCCAGGCGAATCCAGCCTCGGCGATGACCGAGAGGATGTTTGCGCCCAGCAGCAGCAGAAGCAGCATCGCCGTGGTTCGGGCCAGGACGCCGATGCGTCGGGGCGGCGGCTGGAACCACGCAAGGCCGGCCAGTTGCACGCCGGCGGCGACCAGATTGCAGGCGAACGCCACCAGCGCCCAGGTGTAGAGATGATAGCCCAGCACTGGCGACCCGAAGCCCGGATCGCCGGGCAGGATGTGCAGCAGGATCTGGCGGATCGAAATCGCCGCGCCCAGCACGCTGCCCAGCACGGCCATGCCGCAACCCACGGCGATGTCGCGCGCCGTCAGCGCGGCCCGGTCGGCCGCCAGCAGCATGTGGCACGGGCCCAGGGCGGCCAGGACCATGGCGATCCGCTGCATGACGCAAAGCGGGCATGGCGGCTCGCCGGAGGCGAACTGATCCACGAAGGCGGCGAGCAGGATCGCCATCAGCACCCAGACATTGGCGAGGGCCGAGGCAAGGTAGAGACGGGCCATGACGCGCCTACAGGCTGATGGTCAGCGGATCAGTGATGTCCAGCGCGAAGAACACCGCCGTCGCAATCACCGCCAGCACGAACAGCGGCATGTGCGCTCCGCTCTGCAGCCAGTCCGCCGCCAGCACCGCCATCGCAATCAGCATCAACAGGGCATAGATCATCCGGCCGTCTCCCCCAATGCGTCGCGGCGCAGGAGCCGGGAAGATCGGTGCGCCGCTGAGACGGTCGGAACGTGACACGTTACGCCGGCAATGTCACCGCCGCTCTCACCCCGCCGCTCGGCCGGTTCGCCAGGACCACATCGCCGCCATGCGCCCGCAGGATGTTGCGCGCGATGGGCAGGCCGAGTCCGACGCCGCCCGTCTCGCGGTTGCGGCTCTGGTCGCCGCGATGGAACGGTTCGAACACCCGGTCCAGGTCGCCGGGCGGAATGCCCGGGCCGTCATCCTCGATTTCGATGCGGACCATGCCGCCCGACGGCTCGTGCAGCCGGATGTGCGCGGACCCGCCATAGTTCGCAGCATTGGTGACCAGGTTGGTCAGCGCGCGCTTGAGCGTCAGCGCCCGCGCCCGCAGCGTGAAATGCGCCGGCCCTTCGTAGGTGAGCCGGTCCGCCAGGTTCGGCTGCGCATCGGTCGTCTCATCGAGGATCGTGCGCAGCAGTTCCGCGAGGTCGAGCGGCACCACCGGTTCCGAGGAGCGGGCGTCCCGCCCGAACGCCAGCGTGGCGGACACCATCGCTTCCAATTCCTGCAGGTCCGCCAGCATCTTGGCCCGCTGCTCGTCATCCTCCATGAATTCCGCCCGCAGCTTCAGCCGCGTGATCGGCGTGCGCAGGTCGTGGCCGATGGCCGCCAGCAGTTCCGTCCGGTCGGCGACGAAGCGACGAATGCGCGCCGCCATCTGGTTGAACGCGATCGCGGCCTTCGCCACCTCGGCCGGCCCGTCCTCGGGCAAGGGCGGTGCGTTGACATCGCGGCCCAGCGCCTCGGCTGCCGCCGCAAGGGTGCGGACGGGCGCGGTCAGCCGGCGGACCGTCCACAACGTCAGTCCGACCGCGACGGCGGTCATCAGGATGAAGGCGCCGAGGAAATAGGGGGCGTGCCAGGGACGCGCGGGCTCGCTGGTAACCGCGACATGCAGCCAATGCCCGTCGGGCATCCGGAAGGCGAACAGCACCCGGCGGAAGTCAGGCGTGCCGTAAAGCTGCATGTCACGCCATCGCGCCTGCTGCAGGCCGAGGGGGATGACAGCCGCGTTCACCCGGAACAGGCGCTGCAGCGGCGGCGGCATTTCGGGCAGGTTGCCGTAGGGCGGCGGCCCCCGGCTCAACTCCGCGGTCAGGCCCGGCCGGCGGATGTCGCTCAGCAATTCCTCCCGTTGGTCCGGGTGCGTCAGGGCGACGGCGCGATAGATCCCCACCACCCGCTCGGTCATGTCGCGGGCCTGGGCCATGCGCTGCACGTCCAGCCGGTCGAGGCCGTGGATCACCAAGCCCGCGATCTGCACGGCGGCAAGGCCGAACAGCAGCAGCACGGCGGTGCGTGCCGCGAGGCTACGCGGCCACAGGGTCATGCCGGCACTCATGATGATGGATGCGGGGATCGACTGCGTACGTCACGGCTCGGGCAGGCGCGGCTGCCGCCGACGGAACAGCACGGATCATCAACGACGCGAACAGCCGGCCATCGGCACGACGCGACGGCGGCGATGCATCACGCAGGGCGCGGGGTGCCCTCACACGCGTTCCACGTTGGCCGCCAGCACATATCCTCCGCCGCGCACCGTCTTGATCAGCTGGGAGTTGCGGCCGTCATCCTCCAGCTTCCGGCGCAGGCGCGACACGGCGACATCGATGGCGCGGTCATAGGGTCCGGCCTGCCGGCCGCGCAAGAGATCCAGCAGCATGTCGCGGGTCAGCACGCGGTTGGCGCGCTCGACCAGCGCGATCAGCAGGTCGAACTCGCCGCCGGTCAGCATCACCTCCACCCCCTGCTCGTTCAGCAGGCGCCGTCGCGCGACCTCCACCGTCCATCCCGCGAAGCGGTAGGCATCCACCGCCTCATCGCGGCGGTTCTCTCCCTGATCACCCGCCCGCCGCAGGACCGCGCGGATCCGGGCCAGGAGTTCACGCGGATTGAACGGCTTGGGCAGGTAGTCATCGGCCCCGAGTTCGAGCCCGATGATCCGGTCCGTCTCGTCGCCCATGGCCGTGAGCATGACGATCGGCACGTCGGACTGTGTCCGAAGCCAGCGCGCGAGATCAAGACCGCTTTCCCCTGGCAGCATGAGGTCGAGCACGACAAGGAGGTAGTGCCCGTTCACCCAGGCCCGCCGCATTTCCTTGCCGTCCCGGACGGTCGTGACGCGCAGGCGATGCTGCTCCAGGAACCGGCCGAGCAGGTCGCGGATTTCGCGGTCGTCGTCGACGACGAGGATATGGGGGAGTTGGTCCATGCCGCGTAACATATGCGCATCGTGGCCAGCGTGGAACGCGGGTTGCACTTTATTGCAATTCGTCGCACGCCGCCGTCATCATCCGGAGCCATATCTCTGCCGTCGCATAGATGGGAGAGAATGATGCGCAACAGGATCCTCGCCGGTGCCGCAGCCCTGGCCCTGGCCGCGCCGATCTTGGCGAACGCCCAGACCATGCCGCCGCCTGGCCCGCCGGCCGATCGCGGGCCGCCGCCCGGCGCTTCGGACGATCGTGGCCCGCCGCCAGGCCCGCGTCGCGGCCCGCCGCCCGGACCCATGGCCGAACGCGGACAGCCGCACTGGCATGGCATGCAAGGTTGGCATGGCATGGGCCCGCATCATGGGCCGCGGGACCGCATGATCGATCCGTCGACCTTCTCGCTGTTCCACCGCCCGGCCGATCGGAACCTCTCGCCGCAGGACGTGCAGAAGATCGCAGAGGCGTTCCTGCTGTGGCAGGGCAACCATAGCTGGAAGATCGTCGATGTCGCGCCGGTCGGGACCGACGAGGTCGGTTTCGCGATCGCGACCGCCGAAGGCTCGCCGATCGCCAAGTTCACCATGAACCGCCACACCGGCAAGCTCACCCGCACCGGCTGACCCCACAACGACGCTCGGCCGCACCGCCCGTTTGGGCGGTATCGCGGCCGGGTGACGGCGGAACATGTCACGGGACATTCCGCGGGCGGGCAATCCGATCTACATGGACGCGTGTCCTTTCCGCATCCGCCCGAAACGGCCCGCGAGGCCCTGGAAGAACTGATCAGGCTGCATCCCGATCTGGCCGGTGTCGTGGCGCGCGCCGGCCCCCTGCCCTGGCGCAGCCGCGCCGAGGGGTTTCCGGGCCTGCTGCAGGCCATTGTCGCGCAGATGATCAGCAACCAGGCGGCCGCCGCCATCTGGGGACGGCTGCGGGCAATCCCGGGCGCCCTCGATCCCGCCGGCCTGCTGGCCCTGCCGGACGAATCCCTGCGCGCGGCGGGGCTGTCCCGTCCCAAGGTCGTTCATGCGCGCGCGCTCGCCACCGCCTTCCTGGACGGCACGCTCAGTGCCGAACGCCTTGCCGCGATGGACGACGAGGCGGCGATTGCGGCGATTGCGGGAATCCGGGGGCTGGGGCGCTGGACAGCCGAAATCTATCTGCTGTTTGCCCTCGGCCGGCTGGACGTGTTTCCCGCCGGCGACATTGCCCTGGCAGCGGCCGCGGCGGACCTGAAGCAGCTGGGCCAGCGCCCCAACCCGGTGCAGCTTCGTGTCCTGGCAGAGCAATGGCGGCCGGCGCGCTCGCTGGCGGCTCGCCTGCTGTGGCATCACTGGCGGTTCATGACCGGGCGGCCGGCGCTGGACGACTTTCCCGTGACATGATCCGGAACAGGCACTTCCAGTAACCGAATTTTCACCTTGAATGGGCACTGTCCATCCCGTGTCCACAATCAATCTTCCCCTGACCGAAGCCTATCATCCCGCGGGTTTCGTCGAGCGTGGCGTGACGGTGCCATTCACCACGCCCCAGCTGGAGGGTGCCAGGATCCGGCCCGCGCAACGGACCGGCACGGAATTCATCATTCCCAACCTGTCCGGCGGACGCGGCGTGTACATCCTGGACTGGGGCGGCGTACGCCAGCTCTGCACGCCCACGGTGCATGATACGCTGCTGCACCGGCGTATTGCCCACCTGCCGTCCATGACCCCGGGTGCCGTCCGGCAGGCTGCCCGGGAGCTGGCGGCCGAGGGCATGGCCGGCCGCGACGCCGCGACCGCCGCACGGACGGCCATCGAGCGGGAACAGAACGAGCAGGTGCTGGCAAGTTTCCTGCTGCTGATGATGCTGGTCGAACAGCTGGAGCCGACCGGACTGCCAATCAGCGCGGCCATGGCCCGAACGCCGGCGCTTCAGACGCGGGCGGACCTGATCGTGAGCCGGTTCGCGCCGGATATCGGCGTCGACTCCAATGCCATTGCCGACGCGCTGGAGGCCATTGGCCGGACCTATGCGCCGGTCGGACTGGACAGCTGGGGATGGACGCCGCGCCTGCCCGCGCTGCTCGACCGCATGCGACGCCTGCACACGCGGCTCGTCGAGGGGGAGCAGGCCGGAGACGCCGACACGCGGGGCGCAACACGCGCATCGCTGGCTGCCTCGACAGATACATACATTCGTTGCGGTGAAATCCTGCTGCGGGAAGCTCGCGCGCCGCTGTCCGATGTCGTCGCCCTGCTGCGTACCTGGCATCACAGCCCGGCGACGATCCATACCGCCATCAAGCGGCCGGACTGGGTGCTGGATGGCTGGGACCGGATCTGCGTGCTGGCCGAACTGGACCTGGCTGCGGTGCAGCAGCCGGACAGCATCGCTGAACTGGCGCGCATGGTGCCGTCACTGCCCAGGGAGGCGCTGGACTGGGTGCGAACCGGTCTGTCGCCGCAAGCATTGGAACCGGCCCAGCGGGGCCGCGGCGTGAACGATGCCTGGCGGCGTGGCGGCGCATCATTCGGCCTGATCGCCCGGAACGAACAGCTAAGGGCACGCATGGTGTAGGGCATGAGTAACATGGGACGCATGTCACATACACCGATGCGTTCGTCGGATCCCGCGATCCGGGATCTCAGCCGGACACTGGTCGAGGCCAAGCCGTCCCAGGTGCTCCGGATCGTTCGGGCGATCGACAGCCTTGAGATACGCGGCAGCGCGGACGCGCTGATCGAGCCGCTGCGCCCGCGTCTCGCCCGTCTGCGCCCGGACCGGCCGTTGCGATTCGACCGGCTGCTGTTCACACCGCTCGACCCGATCATCATACCGGCCGCACAATGGCGGAAGTCGGATCCCACCTTGCCGCGCACGGTCCTGCATTCGCTCGCGGCAACCGTGCGCCGTGAGATGGGCACACGCGCCACGCAGATCGACGATGCGATCAAGGGACATACCACGCGGCAGCGGGACGTGGCGGCACGCGCCGGCGAGAAGCTATGGCATGCCGCTGGAGAAATCCTGCTGCAGGCGCCTCCCCCGGCCGCCTGGGATTCGAGCGGCCTGAACATCGCGCTTTATCCCGCCCTGGCCCGCATGGCCGGCGCGCTGCTGGTGGAAGCGCCGGCGCTGGAGGCTTTGCTGGCGGAGCCGGATCCGGCCCCGCCGCAGGCCGCGATCACCGGCCTGCTGACGCGCGCCGGCGACCAAAACCCGGACGCGATCGCGGCCTGCATCGTGATCATGGGCGCGCGTGCGCCGAACAGCATTCCCGCCCTGGCCCAGGCGGCCGCGGCAACACCGGCCGCGACGGGCGTTTCCGCCCGGCAGGTTACCGAGCAGGCATCCGACGTGCTGATCCGACAGCTGGAGCATCCGGACGCAATCAATCAGCAGATCGCGTCATCGGACCTGTCCGAAGCGGGTTCCGCGGTTCGCCGCATCGCCCGTCTGCTCGACCATCTCGGCCAAGACGACGCCCCATCCGCGCGACGCGACCGAATCCGCGTGCTCCGCCGCCGGTTCGACCAAAGCTGCCAGGCGCGCTTCGCGGACAGCATGGCCGCGGATTTCATCATGCCGCTGAAGGGTTGCCTCGACAGCGGCTCCGGGGCCGACGCCATGGACCTGGAGGCGGCTGCCCGCGGCCTGCGCGCGCTGGAAACCGAGGCGCGCGCGATCGGCGGAGGCACGCTGTATGACGAGCTGCTGCGAAAAGCCGCGGAAGCGGTGCGGCGCGTTCCCGACAGTGCACCATTCGGCCGTAGCGACCGGGTCCGGCTGGTGGAAATCCTGGCCGGACCCGATGTCGCACTGGCCATGCTGGACCAGGATGCCTGATGCGTGACGGCTGACGGCTTGCCTATCGTGCCGGCACGGCTTCGGGCGCCGGCAGCCGGCGCGGCAGTTGCAGGACAACGGCAATGGTCAGGGCCGCGGCGATGGCGAGCACGCGGAACAGCATGTCGAACCCCCAGCGTTCATGCACGAAGGCGATCAGCGGCAGGGCGGCGGCCAGGACCGAGAAACTCACGACATAACGCACGCCGTAGACCCGCGCGCGGAACGCGCCGCTTGCCATCTTGCCGATCATGTAGTCGTTGATCGGGATCTGGCCGAACGCGCCCAGCATGAAGCCGAAGGCAACCGCCAGCGCAATCGTGTCGTGCAGCCCCGGCATGAGGCCGAAGAACACCAGCTGGATCGCGGCGACGGTCAGGAACACCGGGCGGGGGCCGAACCGGTCCAGCATGACGCCGACGACCAGCTGCGCCATCGAAGCGACGGCGAAGACGATGAAGGCGAAGACGCCCACCACCGTCGCGATGTCGGCATTGACGGGCATGCCGATCGCACCCGCCGCATCGCTGATGCGCGCGGCGAGGCCGCTCAAGCGCTCATCGAAGATCTTCGGCAGGGCGAACGTCGTCGACTGGAAGACAATGCCGGAGATCGCTGTTGTCGCGAACACGATGGCGGAAACCCGCACCAGCAGCGCCTTGTGCTCCGGTGTCAGCATCGGGCCGGCCGCGGCGGCCTGCGCGCGTGGTGCGCTGTGTTCGCTCGCCAGTTCCTGCCGCCGCGCGATCACGTAGACCGCGCCCAGCAGCACGGACACAATGCCGGGGACGATGAAGGCCGAGCGCCAGCCGCCGTTGTCGATGAAATAGCCGGTGATGAGAGCGGCGCTGGCGACGCCAAGATTGCCGAACACGCCGTTCACCGCGATGCGCATCCCGGTGTTGCGCCATTTCGCCGTGACGATGGCGAGGCCCACCGGATGGTAGATCGCGGCGAACATGCCGATGACGAACAGGCCAATGCCGATCTGCAGCGGCGATGACGCGAACGCCGTCGCGATCGACGCCAGCCCGATCCCGAAGAAGAACACGCACATCATGCCTTCCCGGCTCCATTTGTCGGCGAGCCAGCCGGCGGGCAGCGAGAACAGGCCGAAGGCCAGAAAGCCCGGCGTCGCATAGGCCAGCAGTTCGCCGTAGGAGAGGCCCCAATCGCGGGTCAGCGCGAGCGCGGCGACCGTGGCGAAGATCAGCGTGAACAGATGATCGAGGAAGTGCCCGAGGTTCAGGAGCAGGAAATGCATGCGGTCACGGCTCATGGACGATCCTCCAGATCTCCGGCGTCGTTGCGGCGCGCCATGGACAGCCAGTGTAGGATTGGCAGCGCCGCGTTGTCCTGCCAAATTTCGTCGTGAAACGGACAGGATCGGCCGATGGACAGCCCCGCCCTATCGCGCAGCACCGATCCGCTGGATTACCAGGGTGTACCGCGGCCGGTGGCCGGCATGCCCAAGGATTTCCCGGACGGGTTCCACATCGCGCCGCACCGGCACGAGCGCGACCAGCTGCTGTATGCGCTGTCGGGCACGATGCGCGTGCGCACGGGCGACGAGGCCTGGATCGTCCCGCCCGACCGCGCCGTCTACATTCCGGCCGAGGTCACCCATGCGATCGACATCAGCGGCACGGTGGCGATGCGCACGGTGTATGTGCGAGGCGGCGCGGCCCCCGGCCTGCCCGCCTCGCCCACGGTGCTGGAAGTCTCGCCGCTGCTGCGCGCGCTGATCCTCGCGCTGATCGCGGAGCCGGTGCTGTATGAGGAGGACGGGCGCGGCGGCGCGATCGCGCGGCTGATGCTGTCGGAGATCCAGCGCGCCCCGCGGCTTGCCCTGGTGCTGCCGATGCCGCGGGATGCGCGCCTGCGGCGTGTGTGCGACGCGCTGCTGGCCGATCCGTCGCAGCGGGCCGGGCTGGAGGCCTGGGCGGACATCGCCGGCGCGTCCCCCCGCACCCTGGCCCGATTGTTCGAGCGGGAGGTCGGGCTGAGCTTCAACGCCTGGCGCCAGCGCGTGCGGTTCCACAACGCCCTGGTGGCGCTGGTCTGCGGCGAACCGGTGGCGGCGGTCGCCGCGCGCAACGGCTATCGCAGCACCAGCGCGTTCTCCGCCGCGTTCCGCCGCGTGATGGGCGTGGCACCATCGGCGCTGAAGGAGGCGCGGTGATCCCACGGGTCTGACACATTCCGGCCGGACGCGCACGCACCGTAGGGGTCCGTCCGGCGCGCCGCGACCTGGCGCGCGCCCGTCAGGCGCAGGCGCGTGCGAGGTCGCCGGCGTCCACCAGATCCCCCAGACCCCAGGTCTTCGCCACCAGTTCCCGCGTGCGCGCCGCGCCGACGACGGGTTCGGCGAGGTCGATGAACTTGCGTTCGAGTTCCGCGTCCGTCATCGGCCGTGTCGCGCTGCCGATGCCGTGCTCGATTTCGCAGACATGGGTGGACCCGTCGGCCATGGTCACGGTGACGATCGCCGCGTCGGCGGCCAAGGCGGGATTGAGCGTGGCCTCCACCTTGTCCTGGAACGCCATCAGCGCCGGGTCACGGACCGCCGTCTCGGTATCCATGTCCTGGATGCGGGCGGTGCCGCGGATGAAGGCGACCGCGGTCCAGTGGTGCAGGCTGACATGGGCCTGGAGCTCGTCCTTTGGATTGCGCCGGTTGCACAGCGCCATTGCGCCGGGCGATGCCTGGATCGCGACCGAGGCGATCTGCCCGGCCTCGATCGCCTTCTCCCGCCGCAGTTGCAGGCAGGCGTCGATGATGGGGTGGATGACGATGCCGCAGGGATAGGGCTTGTAGGTATTGCGCAGGATTTCGAATCGCTGTCCCAGGCCGCCGGCCAGCGCGTCGGTGTCGGCTTCCTCGGCGAAGACCGTCAGGAACCCGTAGCGCCCTTCCAGCCCGACCAGCGAGCTCGTGACGCCGCGCTCCGCCAGGATGGCGGCGCGCAGGCCCGTCTGCCCGGCATGCGCCGGCATCATCGATGTCATCATCGAACCGTGCATGACGCGGATGCCCGAGGCCTGCGCGAGGGCGATGCCCATGGCGTGGCGCATGCGGTCGACATCGAGACCGAGCAACCTGCCCGCCGCGGCGGCCGCGCCGAAGCCGCCGCTGATGCCGGTGCCCGACCACGCAATGGAACCCTTGGCGGGCGCGATGGTGACGGCCTTGCACAGCCGGCATTCCAGTTCGACGCCCAGCGCGAAGGCCGCCAGCAGGTCGCGTCCGCTGACCGGGCGCATTTCCGCGAGCGCCAGGACGGCTGACGCGACAGGGCCGCTCGGGTGCACCACCGCCTGCTCGTGCGTGTCGTCGAAGCTGTAGATACTGGATGCAAGGCAGTTGATCAGCGTCGCGTGCAGGACGTCGGTCTTGCGCCCGCGTCCGAACAAGGTTGCCTGCTGCGGTCCGGCGAAGGGTGCCAGCGTGCGGTCGGCCAGTTCGACGATGTCATGCCGTGCCCCGCCCAGGGTGCAGCCGATGATGTTGAAGAACGAACGCAGTGCTTCGCGCCGGACATCGTCACGCAGTCCGGCGGAACCTGTTTCGACCACGTACTCGGCAAGTCTTGCGGTAATTTCATCCGGGCCGAATGGCATGGGTCGGGTCCTTTCGCCTATAGTGAACGAGTCGCGCCGCCATCGATGTCGATAACGGAGCCCTGAATGAAACCCGCCTTGTCGGACGCGAGATAGGCGACGAGGGAACCGATCTCATCCGGACGACCGACTCGTGTTGTTCCATGGGAGGAGAGCAGGAATGCCAGCGCGTCATTGCGCGAGCACGCGCGTTCATGCATGACGCGCTCGACATTGCGGGAAAACCGGTCTGTTTCGATCAGACCTGGATTGATGGCGTTCACTCGAACGCCATCGCCAATGCCAATATCAGCGGTGGCCTTTGTGAAGTTAAGTAACGCGGCGTTGACGGAGCCTCCAATCGTGAATTCCGCGGAGCCGGCACGGGAACCAATTCCTACAATATTGGTGACGCTTCCCTTCGTCTTGCGCAGATGCGGCCATGCGGCGCGCGTCATACGTACATAGCCGTGAAACTTGAGCGCGAAGCCGTCCTGCCAGTCCTCTTCCGAGAGCACGAAGAAATTTGCGCGTTTGGTTGCACCGGCGTTGTTGACAAGTATGTCGAGATGGCCAAATGCCGCGATAGCAGAATCCACGACTTCCTGCGCCGATTCGGGATGTCGAAGATCCGCGACATGCACTGAGGTACGAACTGAGGCCGTATTGGTGATACCGGCAGCCACTTCCTCGAGCTTCGCCTTGTCACGCGCGACAAGGCAGACATGGACGCCTTCCCGGGCCAATGCAGCGGCAATGGCAGCGCCGATGCCGCGACTTGCTCCTGTCACTAGTGCAACCTTGTTGTTCAGGCCCAGTTCCATCCAATCCTCCCGAATTCGCTTCGGTCATCATGGCGGCGTTACCCTTGGTCCGCAATCAGGCGTGGCCTGCTTCACTTCGGGAGGATCATAAAGGTTGTAGCAATACATCACCGCCTCGGTTAATCTCCCAAATCTGGGTTGTAGGAAAGAAATATCTATATGGCTGAAGATGTCCTGGGGCTGACCGCCCAGATCGTAAGCGCGCACGTGACAAAGAACGCGGTATCGGTTGAAGAGCTCCCTTCCCTGATTCGGGAGGTCTACAAGACGCTTGTCAATGTCGGTGAGGTGACTGCGCCACCGGAAGCGCCGACGCCCGCGGTACCCGCAACCAAATCGGTGTTCCCGGACTATATGGTCTGTCTGGAATGCGGGAAACAGATGACGATGTTGAAGCGGCACCTGATGACCGAACACAATCTGACGGTCGACGAATACCGCTCAAAGTGGACCCTTCCCGCCACGTATCCCATGGTTGCGCCGAATTACGCGGCCACTCGTTCCGCATTGGCGAAGGAAATGGGCCTGGGCAAGAGCCGCACCGCGCCGATGAAGAAAGCCGGCAGAAAGGCCGCAGGAAAACGGGCCGCAAAGGCCGGATGAGCAGCGTCGGGCACCTGTCGTTACCCGGGTTGGGCGGGTTCATGACAGGTGCTCCGCACAGCGGGGCCTCTAGCGTCCCTTGAACGGCCGCGGTTTGCGCTTTTCCTTGAAGGCCAGCGCGGCTTCGTGGAAATCCTCCGACAGATACAGCTTCATGGGCGCCTGCTGGAAGGCGGCTTCGCGCGTGTATTCGCCAAGATACCACCGCCTGGTGCGCACCGTGGCCCGCACCGAAAGCGGCGGATTGGCCGCAACCGCCGCGGCGAGTTGCTGCGCCACTTCCATCACTTTCCCTTTCGGGGTAACACGATTGATTATGTTCGCCGCCAGCGCTTCTTCAGCTGTGAAATAACGCCCGGTTAACGCAATTTCATCACCGAACGCACCGGCACCGCTAAAGTGGAACTGCGCCCAATGCTTGGCTGCCCCCAGACCACGTGAAAGTTCTGTAAGCTGAAACTTCGTGCCCTCCTCGGCAACGATGAGGTCGCAGTCCAGCACCATGCCAAGACCCAGACCAAGAACATAACCGTGCGCCGCCGCAATGACTGGTTTCCAATTCACGGCCTGGTGCAGTAGATCGCCTGAATTCGCGCCGTGACCCTGTGGTCCACCCAGCCTTTCAAATTCTTCACGTGACCGAAGCTGCCGCTGGTGCACATCCGCGCCGCTGCAGAACGCTCGGCCGCGGCCGCACAGAATCGCGACATACGCCTCGGCATCCGCATCGAAGCGACGGAACGCCGCCATCAACTGGCGCACGACCTCATCACTCACCGCATTCAGCTTTTCCGGCCGGTTCATCGCGATCGTCGCGATGTGATCCGTGCATTCATACTCGACGTAACTGCGTTCCTCGGTTTCCGACATCGTTTCCCCGCCACCTGACATTTTCAACGACGGGGTGTACCGTAGGCAGCCGGAAAGCAGACTGTAAAGCGGCGGTCCCATCGCCGGACCAGCATCACGGGGGAACAGTTCAATGTCACTGATGTACGAAAAGCGCGGCCAGGTCGCTGTCCTGACACTCAGCCGGCCGGAAGCCCGCAATGCATGGTGCCAGGAGTACAACGAGGGCTTCATGGACATACTGCCGAAGCTCGAAGCCGACCGCGACATACGCTGCGTAGTCCTGACCGGCGATCCCGCCGGCAATGCATTCAGCGCCGGCGCCGACCTGAAGAATCCCAGAACGCACACCCATGAATCCGTCGCCGATTTCCTGGAAGAACTGCCGAGCAGACGGCGGAGCAGTGCGATCGCGCTGGTGACGGATTTCGCGAAGCCGATCATCGCCGCCGTGAACGGCTATGCGATCGGCATCGGCTGCATCGTGACCTATTGCTGTGACATGATCGTGGCTTCCGAGCGTGCCGAGTGGCGGCTGCCGCAGGCGGGGCTCGGGATCATGCCGGCGCAGGGCGGCACGATCCGTCTCGCCCGCTGGGTGGGCAAGGGACAGGCGATGCGCGCCGCCTACGGCTTCCCGATCAGCGGCGCCGAGGCATACCGCATCGGCCTCGCGCAATGGCTGGTGCCGCCCGAGGGGCTGATGGGCAAGGCCATGGAGGTGGCGGAGCACATTGCCTCGCTGCCGCCGCTGGCGACGCGCGTGACGAAGGAATCGCTGCGCAGCGGCTTCGACTCCCCGCTGTCGGAAGCGGTGCTGGGCGATCTGTACCGCTTCGCCGCGCTGGAGCTGACCGACGACAAGGCCGAGAGCCACCAGGCCTGGCGTGAGCGGCGCAAGCCGCGGTTCCAGGGACGCTGAGGATGGCGGCACCGCTTTCCGGCGTCACCGTCCTGGATTTCGGGCAGATCTTCCAGGGCTCCTACGCGACGCTGCTGATGGCCAAGGCCGGCGCCGATGTCATCAAGATCGAACCGCCCGGTGGTGAGCCGCTGCGCCGCCGCACGCCACCCGGCGCGAAGGGCACGATGTCATTCGCCATGCTGAATGCCAATAAACGCGCCATTACACTGAACCTGAAGACGCAACGTGCGCGCGAGATCCTGTTCGACATGGTGCGGCGGGCCGACGTTCTGCTGGAGAATTTCGGCCCCGGCACGATGGACGGGATGGGGGTCGGCTGGTCCGTCCTGCACGAAATCAATCCGCGGCTGATCTATGCCACCGGCACCGGATACGGGATCAGCGGACCGGACCACGCGAATCTCGCCATGGACCTGACGGTGCAGGCCGCGTCCGGCATCATGAGCGTGACGGGCTTCCCGGACGGGCCTCCGGTGCGCGCTGGCGTCACCGTCGCCGACTTCATGGGCGGCGTGCACGTCTACGGCGGCATCATGACGGCGCTCTATGAACGTGACCGCAGCGGCGTCGGCCGGCTCGTCGAGGTGGCGATGGAAGAAGCGGTGTACTACACCCTCGCCGGCCCGCTGGAAGGCCTGTACCGCAGCGGCAAGGTTCCTGCGCGCAGCGGCAATGAATCGGGCGGCGCCGTCGCCCCTTACGGGGTCTATCCGGTGAAGGACGGTTTCGTCGCGATCCACACCGGCACCGAGCAGCATTGGCTGAACATCCTGGACGCCGCGGGCCGGCAGGACCTGAAGGACGATCCGCGCTTCCGCACCATGCACGACCGTTCGGCGCGGTTGGCGGAAACGAACGCCATCGTCACCGCCTGGACCGGGTCGCTGACCAAGGCGCAGATGGCGGAACAGGCGCAGACGTTCCGCATCCCCTGTGCGCCGGTGCGCGACGTGCAGGAAGTGATGCTGGACCCGCACATGCACGCGCGCGGGATGCTGGAATGGGTCGACCATCCCGACCTCGGCCGCGTGGTCCTGCCCACCACGCCGCTGCGCCTGCATGGCACCGACATCGCACCGGCGGTGCCGAGCCCGCGCGTCGGACAACACAACAACGAGATCTTCGGCGAATGGTTCGGCATGTCCGAAGCCGACGTCGCGGCACTGCGCAAGGACGGGGTGATCTGAGAAATGAACACGCGACCAAATTACCCTCTGGCCGGATTCACGATCCTGGACTTCACCCAGTTCTACCAGGGGCCGTACGCCACGATGATGCTGGCCAAGGCCGGCGCCGATGTCATCAAGATCGAGCCGCCCGGCGGTGAGAGCCTGCGCCACATGGCGCCGCCCGGTATGGAAGGCGGACTGCCGGTGGTGATGCTGAATGCCAACAAGCGCGGCATCACGTTGAATCTGAAGACCGAGGAAGGCCGGGCCCTGTTGCGCAAGCTGGTGCTGAAGGCCGACGCGCTGGTCGAGAACTACGCGCCCGGCGTGATGGACCGGCTGGGCGTCGGCTGGTCCGTCCTGCATGAAATCAATCCGCGCCTCGTCTATGCATCCGCCACCGGATTTGGCCTGTCGGGACCCGATCGCGACAATCTGGCAATGGATTTCACCATCCAGGCCGCCTCGGGCGTCATGAGCCTGACCGGTTATGCCGACGGCCCGCCCACGCGCACCGGCGCGCCCTATGTCGATATCCTCGGCGGTGCGCATCTCTACGGCGCGCTCATGACCGGCCTGCTGGAACGGGAACGCACCGGTGTCGGCAGACTGGTCGAGGTGGCGATGGTCGAAGCGGTCTATTCCTGCCTCGCCACAGGCCTGGATCAGTATTTCCGCGCCGGCCGCAAGGTCCCGGCCCGCACGGGGAACGCCTTCGCCAACTACAATCGCGCACCGTACAATGTGTACCCGGCGCAGGACGGCTACGTCGCCATTATTCTTGTTACCGAAATGCAGTGGCAGAATTTGCTGCGCGCGATGGGGCGCGAGGACCTGAAGGACGATCCGCGCTACATCAACAACGACGCGCGCGTGGCACACTACAAGGAGACCGAGAAGATCGTGATGGCGTGGACGACCGCCCATACACGCGCCGAAATCTTTGCCGCCACCAGCCGTTTCAAGATCCCCTGTGCGCCGGTCCGCGACATCGAGGAGGTGATGAACGACCCCCACATGCACCAGCGCGGCATGCTGGAAACGGTGGAACACTACGATTACGGACCGGTTGTCCTGCCGAACAGCCCGCTGCGCTTCCACGGCGCCGACAAGGTGCCGACCCGCGTCAATCCGCATGTCGGCGAACACAACCGCGCCGTCTACCACGACATGCTGGGACTGTCCGATGCGGACCTGGAAAGCCTGAGCGAAAAGGGAGTCATCTGACATGACGGACGCCACGCCCATGGCGAATGGCCGCATCCTGCTCGCCCGCTCGGGCGGGGTTGCGGTGATGACGCTGAACGATCCGCCGGTGCTGAATGCCTTTGGTGTCAAGTTGCGCCAGGACATGACGCAGGCGCTGGACGCGATCGAGGCCAGCGACGCGCGCTGCCTGGTGATCACTGGGGCCGGCAACGCGTTCTGCTCGGGTGCGAACCTGAACGACAAGGACCGCGCACCGCGCGACCGGCAGGCGGAAGCCCGCGGGGAGGTCAAGACCGACCTGGAACTCTGGTACAACCCCACCTTCCAGCGACTGCGGGGCTTCCCCATTCCGATCGTGACCGCGATCAACGGCATCGCCGCCGGCGCGGGCATGAGCCTGGCGCTGTCCGGCGATTTCAAGATCGCCGCCCGCTCCGCCTCCTTCCTGCAGGCCTTTGCCCGCATCGGCCTCGTGCCGGATGCCGGCTCCTCCTATATCCTGCCGCGGCTGATCGGCCAGGCGCGCGCGCTGGAGCTGTCCCTGCTGGCCGAACGCCTGCCGGCGGAGACCGCCCTGCAATGGGGCATGATCAACCGGCTGGTGGAGGACGCGGAGCTGATGCCCAGGGCGCTGGAAATGGCACAGCGCCTCGCATCCGGGCCGAAATCGCTGGGCCTGATCCGGCAGATGTACTGGGACAGCCTGGAGAACAGCTACGCCGAACAGCTTGCAACCGAGGGGCGGATGCAGATGATCGCCGGACTGAGCGAGGACTATGCCGAGGGCGTGGCCGCGTTCCGGGAAAAGCGGCCGGCCGCGTTCAAGGGACGGTAGCGGGACTGCCCCCTACCGCCGCCGCTTCTCCTCATCCTGGTCCGGCGCACGCAGCACATCCAGCACACGCCGGCCCTCGGCCAGCTTCGATTCCGTGCCGAACTTCCATGCCATTTCCGGCGGCGGCCCCCAGACCTGGACCGGCGGCTCGCCGAAGCCGGGCATGCGGACGCGATACGGTGCGTCGTCATCGAAACGGCGCATGTCCGGATCCAGGATGAACGGTTCGATTTCGCGCATCAGGTCGTTTACCGAGAACGGCTTGACCAGGAAGGCGCTCGCACCCGCCCGGATGGCGGCGGCGCGACGGCGCGGCGCATCGACGGCGGTCAGCAGGACGATCGGAATCCCCTCATATCCGGGATGCCGGCGGATCCGGGCGCAGGCGTCATACATGCCAAGGAGGCCGAGTTCGATATCCAGGATCACGAGGCGGGCGAGGGCCCGGCGCGCGAGCCGTTCTGCTTCCGGCCCGCTCGCCGCCAGCAGCGCGTTGAAGCCCAGATCCGACAGATGCTGGCGCACCACGTTGCGCAGCGTGTGGTCGGAGTCGGCGATGATGATGATGCGGCTGGAGATCGACATGCCCAGGCATGGTGCCGCGATCATGTTGCGGAAGCGTTAAATAAAACGAGGGGGATACCGGGGACCGGCGCATGATTCTTAACGGGGTGCTGCCTTCGCCACACGCTTGCGTCCCGCTGCCCCGAACCGGTCGTCGCGGGCGTGATCAGCCGGAAACGAACCGGGGGGGCGGACAGTCCGTCCCGCCCCCCCGGTGATCAGGAACAGAAGCCGCGGGTGCGGTTACCGCGCCGCGCCCAGAACCCAGGCCAGGACGCCCTTCTGCGCATGCAGCCGGTTCTCGGCTTCGTCGAACACCACCGATTGCGGTCCGTCGATCACCTCCTCGGTGACCTCCTCGCCGCGATGCGCCGGCAGGCAGTGCATGAAGATCGCGTCCGGCGCGGCCTTCGCCATCAGCCCGCTGGTAACGCGGTAGGGTGCCAGCAGATTATGCCGGTTCTCATTCGGGTCGTCCGACATCGACACCCACGTATCCGTGACGACACAGCGCGCGCCTGCGACCGCTTCCGCCGGGTCATCGGTCAGTTCCACCGTGCCGCCCTGCGCGCGGGCCCAGTCGATCAGGTCCTGCGGTGGACGCAGGGACTCGGGCGTGGCCAGGCGCAACGTGAAGCCGAAGCGCACCGCCGCCTCGATCCAGCTGCGCGCGACGTTGTTGCCATCACCACACCACGCCACCACCTGGCCACCGATCGGGCCGCGATGCTCCTCGAACGTCATCACGTCCGCCATCAGCTGGCAGGGATGCGATTTGTCCGTCAGCCCGTTGATCACCGGCACGGTCGCGTGTTCCGCCAACTCCAGCAGCTTCGAGGTCTGGCTGGTGCGCAGCATGATTGCATCGACATAGCGCGACAGCACGCGCGCGGTATCAGCCGCCGTCTCGCCGCGGCCCAGTTGCATCTCCGTGCCGCTGAGCACGATGACATCGCCGCCGAGTTGCCGCATCCCCACCTCAAAGGACACGCGGGTGCGGGTCGACGGTTTTTCGAAGATCAGCGCCAGGGTCTTGCCGGCCAGCGGGCGTGACGTGACGCCGCCCGCGCGCTTGAAGCCGGATGCGATGTCCAGCATCTGGCGCAGGGTGGCGGGGTCGAAATCCCTGAGATCCAGAAAGTGCCGGGGGCCGGCCACCTGATTGGTGGACCGGCCCTTGGACTTCGCGTTGCGGCGAAGCGATGCGCTCACTGAGCCGCTGCCTGTGTCGCGGCCGCGGCGGCCTTGGTGCTGGCTCGCCGCAACATGGCCAGCGCCTGGTCGATGTCGCTGTCGGTCACCACCAGCGGCGGCGCTAGGCGCAGCGTGTTCTCACCGGCGGTGATCGCCATCAGGCCTTCGGCGACGCAGGCCGCCTGCACCTGGCCCACGGGCACGACGCATTTCAGGCCGCGCAGAAGTCCCATGCCACGCGCCGATTCGTAGAGGCTCGGGAACTGCTTGGCGACTTTCACGAGTTCATCGCCCATCCTGCGGCCCTTGCGGTCCACATCTTCAAGGAAACCGGGAGCCAGGATCACGTCCAGCACGGCATTGCCGGCGGTGCAGGCCAGCGGGTTGCCGCCATAGGTCGTGCCATGCGTGCCGGGAACCAGCGCCTTCGCGAACTGCTCCTTGGCCAGCACCGCGCCCAGCGGGAAGCCGCCGCCGATGCCCTTGGCGGCCGACATGACGTCCGGCGTGATGCCGGCCCATTCATGGGCGAACAGCTTGCCGGTGCGGCCCATGCCGGACTGCACCTCGTCCATGCCCAGGATGATCCCGTACTCGTCGCACACCGCGCGCAGGTCCCGCAGGAACTGCATGTCGGCCGGACGCACGCCGCCTTCGCCCTGGATCGGCTCGACGATGATGCCGCAGGTGTTCGGGCCGACCTTGTCGCGTACCGCATTCATGTTGTTGAACGGCACGTGGTCGAACCCGTCGACCACCGGGCCGAAGCCTTCCAGGTAATGGGCGTTGCCGGTGGCGGCCAACGTCGCCAGGGTGCGCCCGTGGAACGCGCCTTCGAAGCAGATGAAGCGGAACCGCTCGGGCTTGCCGGCATCCGACATGGCGCGCCGCATCATCTTGATCATGCCCTCGTTCGCCTCGGCGCCCGAGTTGCAGAAGAACACGCTGTCGGCGAACGTGTTGTCGACCAGCCGCTGCGCCAGCTTCTCGGCCTGCGGGATGCGGTACAGGTTGGACACGTGCATCACCTTCGCCGCCTGTTCGGCGATGGCCTTTGCCAGATGCGGATGGCCGTGTCCGATCGAGGCCGTGGCGATGCCGGACCCGAAATCGAGGAATCGTCGCCCGTCCACCGTCCACAACCAGGCGCCTTCGCCCCGCTCGAAGGCGAGGTCGGCACGTGCGTAGTTCGGCAGAAGAGCGGAAATCATGGGGGTTGGTACCCTCGGTTGGACAGTTCCCAATGGATCTCCCGCCCGCGACCGTTCGGGGCGGGTCCAGGGGAAGCAGGCATCATTCAGCACCAAGGCCATGAAGTCAAACCGGGCCTACCCCTGCATGCGGAGCGGCCTTGCGCGGACACGCGGGCGTGGCATCGTCCAGCCATGGCCGATGAGCACAGACGCGCTTCATCTTCTGCCCCACCCACCGAAGCCTCGCTGCACGAGGCGGCGCTCGCCTATCTCGCGCGCTTCGCCACGACCGAGGCCGGGCTGCGCCGCATCCTGGGACGGCGCATCGATCGCTGGGCCCGCACGGTGGAAGACCGGGAAGCCGTCGCCGACCAGCTGGCCGAGGCGGAGCGCGCCGCGGCGTCGGTGGTGGCGAAACTGGCGGCGCTGGGGGCGGTGAACGATGCCGCCTACGCCGAATCCCGCGCCCGCGGCCTGACCCGGGCCGGCGTGTCCCGCCGGGGCATCGCCGCGCGCCTGGCGGCGAAAGGGGTGGACCCGGAGGTGGCGCGCGCGGCCCTGCCCGAGGACGCGGAGACGGAACTCGCGGCGGCGCTGACGCTGGCGCGCCGCCGGCGGATCGGCCCGTTCCGCGCCGGCCCGCCGCCGGATGCCGCAGGCCGGATGAAGGAAATGGGCGTTCTGGCGCGCGCCGGGTTCACCCAGGACACGGTGCGGCGGGCCATGGACATGGATCCCGAGGAGGCGGAATCACGGGTGCTGGCGCTGCGCCGGTAGCCGCGCGGCGCCGGGTGGGACGCGCCCTGGGGCGACGCTGAAGCACGCCGGCGAAAGGCGCCCTGGCTCGGCAGGTTCCGACGCGAACCGGCGTCAGCTGCCGATATTCACCACCTGCACGCGCCGGTTGCGCATTTCGCTGACCTGGTCTTCGGTCGGCACCAGCAGCCGGTCCGACCCCATGCCGATCGCTTCCAGCCGCGACCCGGCAACACCGTATTTCGTGCTGATATATTCGACGACCGCGATGGCGCGCCGGCGCGAGAGTTGCCGGTTGTACTCGTGGGTGCCGACCGTGTCGGTATGCCCTTCCACCCGGAACCGGTAGGTCGCCAGCGTCTCGTTCGACAGCGCGGCGCCCAGCCGGTCGAGCACCTCGATCGCCTGCGGCGTCAGGTCCGCCGATCCCAGCGCGAAATTCACCGTCAGATTGACCGACGGCGCGGCCGCGGCCGTGTCGGCCGCCGCGGGACCGGCCGGCGGAGCCGCCTGGATCGAGCGGCTCGCCGCCGGCATCACCGTGCGGTTCGACGTGCTCGCCGCCACCGGCGGCGTCGGGCCAAGCCGGATGCCGCGGGTCGCGGCGCCGCTGACATCGCCGGTGGGCGTCAGGGAGCGGATGATCTGCTCGACGCTCGGGTTGTTCTGTGCCCACGCGGCACCGGCGACGAGCACCGCTGGCACCATGACGAGAATGGCGAGCTTGCAACGCATGACCCAGACCTTATCAGTCTCGTCATAATGATATAATGACAATCACCGCCGGTAAAACGTCAAATGCCGCCTGAAACACATTGCAATTCGGAACCCGGACCGCGTCCGCCCCAATGCGGCATCACACCGGCCAGTCCGGCTCCGTCCAGCTCGCCTCGGTGTCCAGCGGGAACACCGGGCGCGGCAGGCGCCGCCATGCGAAATTCGTCAGGATCGGGCTCGTCAGGCCGGGCGCGTCCACCTCGTGGATGCGGTCCGGCGTGAAGAACTCGTCGAAGCCGGCGCGGAAATGGCCACGGCTTTTCACCACCAGGCAGCGCAGGGCCGCGATGTCGATGCCGAACATCTCCAGCATCATCGGCTCCGCAAGCTGCTGGCGCAGGCTTCCGACCACGACGCGCAGGCCCGACCCATCAAGCCGGAGCAAGGCCGAGGGACCGAGGTTGAACCGCTTGCCCGCCAGCACGCCGCGGCGCCCGACCGCGGACCCGTCGGACAGTTTCTCGATGACGGCCGAGGCTTCCAGCCGTTCGGCGAACGGGCCTTCCACGCGATTGAACACCGCCTCGATCCGCGCGCCCTCTCCGGCCGCATGCGCGTCCGAAGCCAGCGCGGGATCGATGAACACCCCCAGGACGACGCCGGGTGCGGATGCACGATGCAGTGCGCGCAGCAGCCAGGTCGTATTGCCCTGCCCGCCGCCGCCCGGATTGTCGGCCGTATCGGCCAGGATGATGGGATCGATCGCCCCCGCGCCGGCCTGTCCGGCAAGGCTCACCGCCTCCCCCACCGACAGCAAGGTCCGGGTATAGCGCCCGCGGTCCGCCCAGGCTCGTCGCGCAATCGTCATCGCGGTGCGGCGGGCGGCAGCGACATCGCCGCGTGCGGTCACGGTAATGGTCAGGCCGCATTTCGGCAGGTCGCTGAACACGAACCCGCCGGCGATCGAGACATTGGCGATCGACCCGCCGACCAGCGTCTGCCCGAAGTGCATCAGGTCCGCATAGGGCCCCTCGGCGGTCAGCAGCGTCACGCTGGGGGGCGCCAGCGGCAGGCGGATGAAGGCCCGCGCCATCCGCGTGCCCGCCAGGCATTCGCGCAGCAGGTCGGCCGATTCGGCGGCACGCTCCCGCTGATCGACATGCGGATTGGTGCGATAGACCACCAGCGCGTCGCACAGATCGACCAGGCGCTCGGAGACGTTGCAGTGCAGGTCGTGCGACACGACGATCGGCACGGCCGGCCCGACGATCCGCCGCACCAGGGCCAGCAGCGTGCCTTCGCTGTCCTCGTCACCGGTGGCCGAGGAGGCGCCGTGGTTCGGCACATACACCGCATCGACCGGCAGCGCGGCGGCGAGTCGCGTGGCGATCCGGTCGCAGAATTCGTGCAACAGGTCCTGCGCGATCGGCCCGCCCGGCGGCGCGGCAGCAACAAGAATCGGGACCGGCACCCAAGGGCCGGTCGCATCCATCCGCGCATAGAAGCCGGGCAGTTCCGACGGCAGATGGCTGATCTGGCGCGCCAGTGTGGTGATCGCCTCGCCTTCCTCCCAGCATTGCTGACGGAAATCAATTTCGGTCGTGACCGGGGCGAATGCGTTCGCTTCCAGGTGAATGCCCAGAATGGCCACACGCGGCGTCGTCATCGCTCCCTCCCGTTGCCGACCGGAGGGACACGTATAAAGTGCCAGCATGAAAAACAGCACCCCGGGGATGAGTACGGTCGATCTGCTGGAACGGCTGGTGTCCTTCGACACCACGAGCCGCCATTCCAACCTGCCGCTGATCGCGTTCATTCGCGACTATCTCGATCGCCACGCGGTGCCGTACCGGGTCAGCCTGGATGCGGCCGGGCAGAAGGCGAACATCCATGCCATCATCGGCCCGCAGCAGGCCGGCGGGGTGGCCCTGTCCGGCCATGTCGACACCGTGCCGGTGGACGGACAGGCATGGACTTCCGATCCGTTCGCGATGCGGCGCCAGGACGGGCGGCTCTATGCCCGCGGCGCCTGCGACATGAAGGGGTTCGTCGCGTCCTTCCTCGCCGCGGTGCCCGACTTCCAGGCGCGGAAGCTGGTCCGTCCGCTGCACCTGTTCATCAGCTATGACGAGGAAGTTGGCTGCCACGGCGCCCAGCGGCTGATCCAGGACCTGCAGGATTCGGGGTTGAAACCGGCGCTCTGCGTCGTCGGCGAGCCATCCGGCATGAAGCCGATCCTTGCGCACAAGAGCAAGCTGAACCTCAAGGTGAGCGTGCGCGGCCGGCCCGGCCATTCCAGCGAGCCGGCGAAAGGCGTGAACGCAGTGCACGCGGCGGCCGAGGCAATCGCCTGGGTTTCGGGCGAAGCGCGACGGCTGGCGAAGGACGGGCCGTTCGAGGACGGGTTCGACCCGCCGCACACCACGATCCATGTCGGCACCATGCAGGGCGGGACGATCCTGAACATCATCCCGGAGCAGGCGGAGTTCATGATGGAATGGCGCACCATCCCGGCGGATGACCCGTTGCGGGCCGTGGAAGGTCTGCAGGCGCATGTCGCCGCGGACATCGAGCCGGCGATGCACGCCGTCGATCCCGCCAGCGGGTTCAGCTACGAGATCCAGGTACTGATGCCCGGCCTGTCGTTGAGCCCCGATCACGAGCTCACGGCGATCGTGAAGCAGCTCACGGGGTCGAACAGCACGGGAAAGGTCAGCTACGGCACGGAGGGTGGATTCTACCAGGAAGCCGGCATACCGACGATCATCTGCGGACCAGGCCACATCGCCCAGGCCCACCAGCCCGACGAGTTCGTCGAGGAGAGCGAGCTCGCGGCCTGCGACGGCTTCATTCGCCGCCTCGCCGACCGGCTGCTTGTCTGATCCTCCATGACGTCGTCCAACGCTTCCTCCCCGCTGCCCGAGTTCGAGGTTCGCCTTCCGGTTCCGGACCTGAGCGACTGGCTTCCCGGAAATACCGGCATTCCCGGTGTGACAAGCCGGGATTCCGGCGAGCCGGGGCCGCATGTCGCGCTGCTGGCCCTGACGCATGGGAACGAGTACGCGGGCGGCATCGTCCTGGACCGTCTGCTGCGGCACGATCTGCGGCCGGCCGCGGGCCGTCTCTCCTTCGTTTTCGTCAATTACGAGGCCTTTGCCCGTTTCGACCCGCGCCGTCCGACGCTGTCGCGGTTCATTGACGAGGATTTGAACCGTCTCTGGGACGAGGCGGTCCTGCAAGGCCCCCGGCATTCGGTGGAACTGAACCGCGCCCGCGAACTGTGCCCGTTGCTCGACACCGTGGATGTGCTGCTCGACCTGCACTCGATGCTCTGGCCGTCCGACCCGCTGATCCTGAGCGGGGCCTGCCCCAAGGGCAGGCGGCTCGCCATGGAACTCAGCGTGCCAAACCTTGTCGTCGCCGATGCCGGGCACCTGAACGGGCGGCGGATCATCGACTACACGCGGTTTTCCGACCCCGATTCGCCCTATGTCGCCAATCTCGTGGAAGCGGGGCAGCACTGGGAAGCGGCAACCGTCGACACCGCGATGCAGGGGGTCCTGGGTCTGCTGCGCCATGTCGGCATGACCGGGGCGCAGACGAGCGATCCGCCGCCTCGCACCCCGTCGCGCTTCGCCCGGGTGACCCATGCCGTGACGGCGCTGACATCCGGTTTCGTGTTCGAGCGTACATATTACGGCGGTGAGGTCATCCCGGACCGCGACACGCTGATCGCGCATGACGGTGAGGCGGAAATCCGTACCCCCTACGACAACTGCCTGCTGATCATGCCCAGCCTGCGGCCGAGCAGAGGGCACACGGCGGTACGGCTGGCGCGGTTCGAGGAGGGTTGAGCGGGGCGCGGCGGATCACGCCCCGCCGCCAACCGGGCGGTGGAATTGCGGCGCCTCGCGTCGGTCATCCATGCCGTAGTTCCGGATGACGCGGACATCCAGCCGCCGTTCCCCGCCTGGGTCCTGCCACGCCTGCATCGCCGGCTCATCGGCCCAGGACAGCAGCAGCAGCGTCGTGCCGGGCACGGTGATCCCGTCGAACAGGTCCCAGTCCAGCACGCCGGCGGGCGCCGCGAGTACGGGGGCATCGATGATCGTCACCGCCTTCGAAGCCCCGGTCTCAGTGGTTTCCAGATGTGATTGGGGCCGGGCCGCGCCATTCTCGCGCGTCACCTCACCCACACGCAGCTGGTAGTCGCGGAACACCTGCTGCCGGCCGGCGGTCTGCACCGCGTGATGTCCGCCATGGGCGCGCCAGCGCACCACCGATTTTTCGTCCCGCCAGAGCGAGAGCGACAACAGCCGCCCGGGATGCCTCCTGCTGCGGAAGCGGCGGTTGTCCAGGAACCCGTCGATGGCCAGCAGTGCCGGCCGCAGCGACGCTGCGTGGGCAAGATACGCATCCCACTGTTCGGGTTTCGGCTCGACCTCGAAGATGACGGCGAACATGGCGCCACTGTGCGCGGTCGGCCCGCGGCTCTCAAGCCGCGATCCTTCGGCGCCGGCCGAAGCGAAGGCGCACCCATGGCCGGCCAACCGCGGGCAGCCCGTGATCGGGCTATCCGCGGGCTGCCCGCGCCGTGGCCGCCAGCCGGACGAGCTCGGCCCGCACGCCAGAGGCGTTGACAACCGGCGCCGACCAGGGAATCCGGATCACTGTCTCGCCCTGCGCCAGATCGCATCCGTCGACATCGACAGCGGCCATGTGCCAGTCCCCCTCCCTGCCGGCGATCGCGGCCAGGGCATCGGCATGGTCCGAATTGCAGTGACCGATGATCTCGGCTTCCACTGGCGATACCGCCGCGATGGACACTGGATCGGGCGCGAGATCACGGCCGCGCAGCCTCACGGCGCGCGCGAACCCGCCGACGAACAGTGCCCCCAGCGGCTGGATTCGCCAGAGGTGGAAGTCCCCGAATCCGGCATAAAGTTCGGCATAGGGGTGCAACGCCAGGAAGCGCGCCTTGAACCCTGCGTCCTCGATGGTCTGGGCCAGGCCTGTGACGGTGACGCGCGGCGCCGTCTGCGGGTTGGCCGATTGTGCCTCGCCGCAGACCAGGATCGAGCAGCGGGCATCGACGCGAAGGTGGCGCGTATGCTCCGATAGGTCGGACAGCAACAGCAGGATTGACAGATCCGGCGCGCAGGCGGGAGTCACAAGCGAGGCAAACGGTTGTCCCTGCGCACCGGTTGCCAATGTTCCCATGCGGGCGGCCCGCAGCAGCTTGCGCGCGGCCCAGGCCGGGGAGTCTTCGTCAATCGCCATCTTTCGTTCACCTCTCGTCCGCAATGCGCCACAATTGCCTGCCACTTTACATATGCCAAAGTCGCCACAGGTTCGAACAACGGAGCGGTTTCCATGAGCGTAGCCCCCAGGGAGAGTTCGGCGAAGCAAACCATCGCGTTGGTCGACGATGACCGGAACATCCTGACCAGCGTGTCGATGACGCTGGAGCAGGAGGGCTTCCAGGTCCGTACCTATACTGATGGGGAGAGCGCGTTGCAGGGCCTGACCTCGCGCCCGGTCGATCTCGCGGTGCTCGACGTGAAGATGCCCCGCATGGACGGGATGGAGCTGCTGCAGCGGCTGCGCCAGCGCAGTTCCATTCCGGTGATCTTTCTCACCTCCAAGGATGAGGAAGTGGACGAGCTCATGGGCCTGCGCCTCGGCGCGGACGACTATATCACCAAGCCGTTCAGCCAGCGGCTGCTGATCGAGCGCATCCGCGCATTGCTGCGCCGCAACGAGGCCGGGCGTGCGGAAGGCTCGGGCGCGGCACCCACTGGCGTGATGTCCCGCGGCGACCTGGTGCTGGATGACACCAAGCACCAGTGCACCTGGCGCGGCGAGGACATCCAGCTGACCGTCACCGAATTCCTGCTGGTCAAGGCGCTCGCCGCCCGCCCGGGCATGGTGAAGAGCCGCGACCAGTTGATCGACGCCGCCTATGGCGACAACATCTATGTCGACGACCGCACCATCGACAGCCACGTGAAGCGGATCCGCAAGAAGTTCCGAACGGTGGACAACGCGTTCAACCAGATCGAAACGCTCTACGGCATCGGCTATCGCTACAAGGAGCATTGATTGCCGGACGGCTCCTCGTTCACGGGGCACAAGCCCCAGTCCGCGGCGCGGCAGCGGTTCCGCCAGCGCTGGGTTTCGCCCCTGCTGCGGCGGATCCTGCTGGTCAACGCGCTGCCGCTGGCGCTGCTGGTGGTGGCCCTGCTGTATCTCGACCAGTACCAGAACGGCTTGCTGGAGGCGCAGGTCGGCGCGTTGCGGGAACAGGCGCGGGTGTTCGCCGGCGCGCTGGGCGAAAGCGCGGTCAACACGAGCGATCCCGAAAATCCGCGGCTTTATGCATTGACGGCGCGTTCCCTGCTGCGCCGGTTGACCGAACCCACGCCCGATGCCCAGGCCAAGCTGTACGCGCCGGACGGAACCATCCTGGCGGATTCCCGTGTTCGCGAAGGCCCGGGCGGCGTGGTGACGACCGATCCGCTGCCGCCGCCGATCGATCACGGGCCGGTCCTGGGCTGGATCAGCCGGATCTATGACTGGGTGATGGACCTGCTGCCGCGCAGGAGTCCCGTGCCACGGGTCGAGAGCGCGGGCGCCGGCGCCGGTTCGGACTGGCAACTGGACGTGAAGGAGGAGCTTCGCCTCAGCAGTTCGAACCAGAGCCGCGAGACCCCTCCCTATATCCGGCGGACCCGCGACAACCGACTGCTGGTCACCGTTGCGGTACCGGTGGAGCGCGATCGCCGCACGGTCGGCATCATTTCCCTGACCCGGGAGGCGCGGGAGGTGGATACCGGCCTGTTCACCGTGCGCATCTCGATCCTGGCGCTGTTCAGCATCGCGCTCGCGATCACCGTGCTGTTGTCCTGGTATCTGTCGCTCACCATCGCCCGCCCGATCCTCCGCCTGGCCGGCGCCGCCGCCGACATGCGCGAGGGCCAGGGCCGCACCGGCAGCGTGCCCGCCTCACTGCTGGCGCGCCGCGACGAGATCGGCGCGCTCGCCAATGCGCTTGCCGACTCGGCCGCCGCGCTGTGGGCGCGGATGGACGCGATCGAGCGGTTCGGCGCCGATGTGGCGCACGAGATCAAGAATCCGCTCTCCTCGATCCGCAGCGCGATCGAGACCTTGCGGCGGATCGAGGACCCGGGCCGGCAGCGGCAATTGCTGACCATCATCGCCCAGGACGTGATGCGGCTCGACCGGCTGATCAGCGACGTCAGCGACGCCTCCAGGCTCGATGCCGAACTGTCACGCGCCACGACCGAGCGGATCGATGTGGTGCCGATCCTGCGCACGCTGCAGGAACTGGATGAGGCGACGCGCGACGAGGACAACGATCCGAGGCTGGAGGTGATCGCTCCGCCCGGGGCGGTGACCGTTCGCGCGGTGGAAGGCCGTCTGGTGCAGGTATTGCGCAACCTGATCGGCAACGCGCAATCATTCAGCCCGCCGCGCGGGCGCATCCTGGTCCGGGTGCGGGAGACGGGGGACACCGTGGAACTCAGCGTCGAGGACCAGGGTCCAGGCATTCCCGAGGCGAATCTGGAGCATATCTTCGACCGGTTCTATTCCGAGCGGCCGCAGGGCGAGAGTTTCGGCCAGCATTCCGGCCTGGGTCTGTCGATCAGCCGCCAGATCGTCGAGGCCCTGCACGGACATATTTCAGCTGAGAATCGACGTGATGCCGAAGGCAAGGTGTCGGGCGCACGTTTTGTCGTCCGCCTGCCGCGCGCCTGATCGTCCCTCCCGTCATCGTCTGCGCGACCTGCTGCAACACCCTGTGAAGTGGGAACGTCGAACTCGTGCTGCGCGCTTGGCTTCGTGTAGCAATCGTCGTCGTGTACCAGTCGAAGGAGGGATCCATGCCGTTCGACGGAGCCGGTTATATTGAAACCACACAAGGGGGATTTTTCTCCCGGTTGGCGCGGATTGTACAAGCCTGGCGTCCCGCTGCGCGAACGATCCCGTCGTGGCAATTGCGTATCCCGGACGCCAGTCCTGATACGCTGACCGTCCAGACCCTGAAGATCGGACGGGCGTTGATAGAAGATCGGAAGGACTGGGTACAGCGACGCTACGAAACCCGCGACGGCCGCCGTTGCGCGGTGGGCGCCCTGCGGGCGGCTGCCCGGATGATCAACGCCAATGGCGCGCAGAATGGCGCGACCGCGACCTTGCTGGCGGTGGCGATCGGACGGGGCTTCAACGACATCGAAAGCATGAACGACAACTCCAGCCACAAGCAGGTGTTGATGGCTTTCGATGATGCGATCACGCGGGCGACGGTTCAACCGGGAGCGAACGCGGCACGCAGCTAGGCCCGCCGATCTGGCGGAACGCCGTCGAAACGCGGCCGATCCGCCAGACACATGTGGCTCGTCCGGCTGCGTTGCACTGCCGGACTGGCGTTTCGTGTTGCTACAACCGCGCGAAGGGGCGCGACGGTCCGCGGACCGGGCGACTGCGCGCGGTTTGAGGCAGACGATCGTCTGACCGATCGTCTGACACTGTATCCGGAAGCTGTCTCGGGGAAGACACGAGGCTGAACCGGTCCAGGCCGTGCCCGGCAATTCCTGGCCCGCAACCGTCACGGCGGGTCCGGCGGTCGGCCCGCGGACACCGCTTCCAGCAGCGCAATCTGCCGCGGCAGGCACCGTTCGAGCGCGTAGCGGCTGAGCGCCGTCCAGCGTGCTGCCTGACGAACAGCGTCATTGTCCGCCCGGTTCTTCACCACCCCGACGACGCGATCGGCGATCATCTCCGGGGAGAAGAAGTCCACCAAATACCCGTTCCGCCCGTCCTCGATCACCTCCTGAACGGGCGGCGTGGCCGATCCGATCACGACGCAGCCTGCCGCCATGGCCTCCAGCATCGACCAGGACAACACAAAGGGAACGGTCAGGTAAACATGCGCCGCCGACACCTGCAGCAGGCGTATATACTCGGGAAAGCTGATACGCCCGGCGAAGATCACGCGGGCAGGGTCGGTCGGGACCTCGGCCTGCATGACCGCGCGCCAGGTCGTGCCGTCCGGCGGCGGCTTGCCATAGCTGACATCGTCTGATCCGACTACGACAACGCGGGCGTCCGGCAGGCGGCGCAGAATGTCGGGAATGGCGCGCATGAAGGATGGAAAGCCGCGATAGGGTTCCAGACTTCGCGCGACGAAGGTGATGACCTCGTCGCCAGCGCGGAAGCACTGGCCTGCCAGGGTCAGGCGCGCCGCGGGATCCGGGCGGGCCGTGTCCGTATCGATGCCATCGAAGCGCACCGAGATCCGCGGCTGAAACACCGCGGGATGCAGCTGTTTCTGCCAATGTGTCGGGCTCATGCCCCAGTCGCCGGCGCTCAGCGCCAGTGAAAGCGGCGCGTTGCGGGTCCGGGTCGCGCAATTCGTCAGCAGGTCCTGCTGGTCGGCGGGATCGAAATTCACGTCCGCGCCGTGTGCCTGATAGTAGAATTCGCAGTATTGCAGCAGCGGCGCGGCGGGGAAGATTTCCTTTACGTAGAGTGATTCCCCCCAACCCGGGTGCGCCACGATCAGGTCGGGGCGGAACCCGTTTCCGGCCAGCGCCTCGCACGCGCGTGCCACCTGCAGCCCATGCCTGACGGCGGTTTCCAGCGGCGTCAGAAGCGGGTTGGGACCTGCCAGCGCGCTGTCGGGCAGGTCGTAGGTCACGCGGCCGATCCCGGGCGGGGCATAGTCCCGGCGCCGGCCGATGCAGACGACACGGTGTTCGGCGTCCCGCGCCAGCCGGTGGATCAGGTGGCGGAACTGGCCCGGCATGTTCTGGTGAAGGAAAACGATGTTCATGCTCGTCTCACTGCGTGGGACACACCCGCCTGACGCCCATCCACGTCCGAATTGTAAACGTTTTGGCAGATTTTGCATGCAATACGAGCTGACGTTGCATATAAATATCGAATACGAAACTCCATGAGGGCTTCATGTCGGGCAGGAAGGCAGGCCGAGCGGGCGATCACCGGTCATCCCATGACCATGATGACGACGGCGCATGCGGTTTCGATCATGCGCATATGGGCCTGGATCTTCCCTTCATGGCCTTCATCAGGCTGGTCGATGCGGTGATCGAGCATCCGATGCCGAAATTCGTCGCCGCCGGACGGGACGGCGACGACAATGCCGGCAGCAACCTGTTCTGGGCCTACACGCCGAAGACCGGCCTGCATGTCGAGGCACGGGCGGGTTTCCTGGACACCGAAACCGGCAATGGCGGTTTCAGCCTGGACGTGGAGACGGATGGCTCATGGCGGCTGGCGTTTGACGAATCCTGCAAGCTCGTCCGCTACGACGCCGGCAGCGATCATCCGGCAACGACACCTCCCCCGCCGCCCGCTGGCAACGAGGTCGTGGTCCTGCCCGCTGGCGCGTCGTTCTATGACGCCTCACGCGGGCATGTCACCGTCGATGGCGGCACCGGCTGGGACACGGTCCAGGGCGGTGTCGGTGACTACATGATCGGCGGGTCCGGCACGTTGGGCGGCGGCCTGGATGGCCAGGGCAACTGCGCGCTCTATTCGGCGTCGCCCGGCTCGGTTCTGGTCGACATGGAGCACGGGTTGGGCTACGGCGCCAACGCCGAGGGGAATATCCTTGTCAACATCAACCAGGTGCGCGGCTCCCTGTTCAGCAACGTCCTGATCGGCGCCCATACCGGGACCGATCTCAAGAGCGGCGCCGACAACACGATCATGATCTCGACCGGCGGCGACGGCTTCGAGATGCGGCCGGACGGGCGCGGCAATGTCCTTGTGTCCACCGCCGGTGACGATCGCATCCTGTTCGACCCGTTCCACGGCTGGAATTTGGGTGACGACAACATTATGCTGGGGTTTGACGGCAGCCCGGGCGGGGACTTCCTGGACCTGAGTCTGCTGGGGATCAGCACTGCGGACCACGAGACGATCACGAACTACGTCCGGATCGACGACGCGCCGGACGGCAGCCATGTGATGTTCGACGGCGGCGGCAACGTCCAGAATGGCGGAACGGAACTGATCGCGCTGAAATTCACCCACAACCTGGACGTGCAAACCCTGTTCGACCAAGGCAGCATCCGCGTCTGATCCGCCGCGCCG
Source organism: Acetobacteraceae bacterium (assembly GCA_050181195.1). Taxonomy (GTDB): domain Bacteria; phylum Pseudomonadota; class Alphaproteobacteria; order Acetobacterales; family Acetobacteraceae; genus Rhodopila. The sequence goes on from JBFXDK010000001.1 coordinate 107,804, forward strand.
CCCCCGGACCGGGCCGGCCTGCCTACCCGGCCGGCCGGTACCAGCCAGGCTTGCGCTTCTCCCGGAAGGCCGAGGTGCCCTCGTGCCCTTCCGGCGAATGCCGCTGGGTCCAGCCCTCATGCGACAGCATCGAGACATCCCGCTCGGTCAGCAGCAGACCGTTCGCGCCGAGGAAACTGCGCTTGGTCATGGCGATGGCATTGGGACCGCTGAGGAAGATCGCGTCCAGCACGCCGGCAAGCTTTGCGTCCATTCCGGCTTCCGCCACCACCTCGTGCACCAGGCCGATTCGCATCGCCTCCTGCGCGTCGAACCGCTCCCCGGTCAGCGCGTAACGCCGCGTGTGACGCAGGCCGATCGCATTCACCATATGCGTGGAAATCGGCGTCGGCGCGACGCCCACCCGCACCTCGGTGATGCCGAACAGGCTGTCGGGCGTGGCGAAGGCGACATCGACGCAGCAGACGATGCCGACGCCGCCGCCGAAGCATGCGCCATGCACCAGGGCGATGGTCGGCTTCGGGAATTCGTTCAACAACTGCATCGCCCGCGTGGTCGCGACCGACGCGGCATAATTCTCGGCCGGCGGATAATGCGCGACCTCGTTCAGCCAGCGTATGTCCGCGCCGGCCTGGAAGTGCCGCCCGGCCCCGCGGATCACCAGGCAGCGGACGGCGTCGTCCCCGGCCAGGCGCTCCAGCCCGCCGATCAGCGCGTCCAGCAACTCGGCGTTGTAGGCATTGCCGACTTCGGGCCGGTTCAGCGTGGCGGTCGCGACGCCGCGTGCGTCGACCTCCAGCAGGACGGGTCCAGTACTCCCAGTGCTCATGATACAACTTTCGCAGGATCGGTGTTGGCGCCGCAGACCACGATTCCGACGCGCGCGCCGTCGGGCGGCACGAAACGGCCGGACAGCAGCGCGGCGAGCGCGGTTGCGCCCCCCGGTTCGGCAATCAGCCGGAAACGGTCCCACAGCACGTGCTGCGCCGCGCGGATGGCATCATCGGTGACCAGCACCGCCTGGGCAACATGGATCTGTGCGGTGCTGAACATGATTCCGCCGGCCTGGCGCGCGCCCAGGCTGTCCGCCGCCAGCCCGCCCACCCGCGTATCCACCGGTTTTCCGGCACGCAGCGCGTCGTGCAGCGTTGGACACCCCTCCGGCTCGACACTGATGACCCGCGCGCTGCCCGCGTACCAGGCGGCAATCCCGCCGATCAGCCCGCCGCCGCCGGTCGCGACCAGCACATGGGTCAGGTCGGGCGCGGCCAGTTCGAACTCCCGCCCCACCGTCCCCTGCCCGGCCACGACGTCGGCGTGGTCATAGGCATGCACCTCCAGCGCTCCGGTCTCCGCCTGACGGACGCGGCTCGCGGCCAGGGCATCGGCATAGGCTTCGCCGGTCTGGACCACGCGGGCGCCATAACCGGCGATTCGGTCCACCTTCGCCCGGGGCGTTGCCGCGGGCACGAAAACCTCGGCGTTGATCCCCAGTGCGCGCGCGGCATACGCGACCGCCGCCCCGTGATTGCCCCCCGAAGCCGTGATCACGCCCCTGTCCAGGGATCCCTCCGACAACAGACGGTTGAACGCCCCGCGTGGTTTGAAACTTCCGGTGTGTTGCAAGAGTTCGAGTTTCAGCGCCACAGGCGCACTACAACCGAGTTCCCCCGGAGCAACGGCCAGCAGCGGCGTGCATCGGATGTGTTTCGAGATCCGCGACGCGGCGGCAGCAATATCGGAGCGACTGACCATGACGGGCAGTACGGTCGCACGGCGGAAAGATTGCGACAAGGCGCTTCCTTTCCCGGACGAACGGGACCAGATTGCGCCCCCATGCAATGCAGTCGGCGAGTTCATGGCAGCTGCGCAGCCCGCGATGGCGAGGCGGTCCTGGTGACCGGCCCATCAGGATCCGGCAAGTCCGACCTGGTGCTGCGGCTGCTTGCTCGCGGCTTCACCCTGGTGGCGGATGACCAGGTCGTGCTCCAGGACGGGGTGGCGAGCGCGCCGCCTTCACTCGTTGGCCTGCTGGAGGTGCGCGGCCTCGGCATCGTGCGGCTGCCGCACCTGCCCAACGCGCGGGTGGCCCTGGTGGTGCGGCTGGGCCCGGACGCTGATCGTATGCCGCAGCCCGAACAGGACCCGGAGCTCGGCGTGCCCACGATCCAACTCGATCCCTTCCGCGTCTCGTCGGCCGAACGGGTGGCGCTGGCGCTCGACTGCGCCCTTGGCCGCACCGCCCAGGTGGCGGGGGCCTTCGCGGCATGAGCGCGCCCGAGCGCCAGCGGGTCGTGCTGGTCACCGGGCTTTCGGGCGCCGGCAAGGCCTCGGCGCTGCGCGCCCTGGAAGACCTGGGCTACGAGGCTGTCGACAATCCGCCGCTGCAGATGATCGATGAGATGATCGAGCCCAGCGAGCGGCGGCTGGCCATTGGCATCGATGCCCGGACACGCGGGTTTGACGCCGACCGGATCATGGAGACGCTGGAGCGGTTGCGGGCCAATCCCGAGCTGCGGCTTGAACTGCTTTATGTTCTCGCGGACGACGCGACGCTGTTGCGCCGCTACACCGAAACACGCCGCCGCCACCCCTTGGCCCTCCAGGGTCGCGTCATCGACGGTGTCAACACCGAAAGGGAAATTACCCGCCGGCTGCGGACTGGTGCCGACCTTGTGATCGACACCTCCAACCTGCCTCTGGCCGGGCTTCGCCGCCTGATAGAACAGCATTTCGGCGTCAAGGGGGAAACCAACCAGAACCGTATGGTCGTGGCGCTGGTCTCCTTTGCTTATCCGCGGGGGCTACCGCCGGAAGCAGATCTGGTATTTGATGCCCGCTTCCTGCGTAATCCGCACTACGATCCCATATTGCAACCTCGGACCGGCCTTGATCCTTCAGTGGGTGCATACGTTGCGGGCGATCCCGATTTCGAAACTTTCTTCGGACGCCTCACCGGACTTCTGGAGGTGGTATTGCCGAGGTTCGTACAAGAGGGCAAGAAATACGCTACGATCACGATTGGATGTACCGGCGGCCGCCACCGATCCGTCTATCTGGTTGAACGACTGGCCGCGCATCTCGCCGCACGCATCGCCGCCGACCAGGCGACCGGCGGCCCCGGAGCGGATTGGCGACTGCACGTGACGCATCGCGAACTCATCCGGGAAGGACAGGAACTCGCCTACCCGTCGGACCGACCTGTGTTGCGACGGGACACTGCTGACAATGATGAGGCCCCGCAGTCCTCATCCGTTCAGGCATAGGAGGCCTGAGACCACACCATGACGAATGTCGACGGAACTGAGAGTCCATGTCTGCAATCGGGTTGGGACGCTACGGTTTCCCCATGATCGGAATGGTTCTGGTTACCCACGGTCGCCTGGCGGACGAACTTCGTGCTGCCATGGAACATGTGGTGGGCACGCAGCGGAACGTGGACACCGTCTGCATCGGCCCGGACGACGACATCGAAAATCGTCGCGCGGAAATCGAGGCCTGTATCGGGCGGTGTGACACCGGGGACGGGGTCGTCCTGCTGACCGACATGTTCGGCGGCACCCCGTCCAACCTCGCCATTTCCATGATGGAGCGCAAAGGCGTCGAAGTGATCGCCGGCGTGAACCTGCCGATGCTGGTCAAGCTCGCGAAGGTGCGCTCCTCCCAGCCGCTGGCCGACGCGGTGAACTGCGCCGAAGCCGCCGGCCGCAAATATATCGCGGCAGCCTCCCACGTGCTGCATGGCTGCCGGCCCAACGGCAGCGCCCCCTGCGCCAACGGAACCGGGGGATGAGCATCGACGGCGACCCGTCGCCGGAACAGCCTCAGATCAGCAGCTCCGTCCTGAGCCGTGTCGTTACCATACCCAACAAGCGCGGCCTGCACGCCCGCGCCGCAGCCAAATTCGTCACCCTGGCCGAACGCTTCGGCGCCTCGGTCGATGTCCGCCGCGACAGCCAGATCGTCTCGGCCCGGTCCATCATGGGACTCATGATGCTGGGCGCCGGACAGGGCGCCTCGATCGAATTGCTGGCCGAAGGTTGGGACGCCAAAGAAGCCCTGGACGCCCTGTCCGCTTTGGTGGAAGCCGGCTTCGATGAACGGGACTGATCCACCACCGCCCCAGCACAAGCGCCTCGCTCGCCAGCCGCCCGCAGATGCCAGCCGGACGGATCGGCGCTTCGAAGGCATCGGCGTCTCGGCCGGAGTCGCCATCGGCCCGGTCTTCGGCACAACCGAGCCGGAAGCGACCATCACGCGCCACAAGATCCAGGCCGCCGACATCGCCGCCGAAGGCGCTCGCCTCGACGCCGCCATCGCCCAGTCGCGCAAGCAGCTCAACAAGCTCCGCACCCGTCTCGGCATCCTGCCCGAGGAAAGCCAGTCGGAAATCGCCCCCCTCATCGATGCCTACATCCGTATGCTCGGCCCCTCGCGCCTCGTGCGCGGCGTGCGCCGGCGCATCGAGGAAACCCTCATGTCCGCGGAAAGCGCGGTGGTGGCCGAGGCCGAATCCATCGCGCTTGCCATCCTCGAGCAGGCGGAGCCGGGCATCGCCGCCGAGGATCTTGCCAGCCTGCATCGGCGTGCCGACGAAATTCACGAAATCGCCCGCCGCCTGGTCCGCAACCTGACCCGCGCCCCGTTCCGCAGCTTCGCCGGCCTGCCCGACGGCGCGATCCTGATCTGCGAATCGCTGCGGCCGGCCGACGCCGCGCTGCTTGACCCGTCCCGCCTTGCCGGGGTCGCGACGGAAGAAGGCGGGGCCGATGGCCATACCGCGGTCATGCTGCGGGCGCTTGGCGTGCCGGCGGTGCTGGCCGCGCCCGGTCTCGCGCATGCGATCCGTCCCGGCGATACCGCCATCGTCGACGGCATCACCGGCGCGGTTACGCTGAACCCCTCGCCCGCCGCCCTGACCGCCGCCCGTCGCGCGGTGACGGCGTTCGCACGGGAACGCCAGCGGCTGGCGCGGCTGCAGCGGCTGCCGGCAGAAACCGATGACGGCGAGCCCGTCGAACTGCACGCCAATCTGGAACTTCCGGCCGAACTGCCGCGCATCGCCCAGTCCGGAGCCGCGGGAATCGGCCTGCTGCGCACCGAGTTCCTGTTCATGAACCGCGACACGGTGCCGGACGAGGACAGCCAGACCGAGATCTATCGCGCGATCGTCGAGGCCATGAACGGCGATCCCGTCAGCATCCGCGTGCTGGACTGGGGTGGCGAGAAGGATATCGAATCACTCTCCAGCGCCGGCATCGTCCCGGATATCGCCGACACCAATCCCGCACTTGGCATTCGCGGGATCCGGCTTTTGCTGCGCCGGCCCGATCTGCTGGAAACCCAACTCGCCGCCATCCTGCGCGCCGGCGCCCATGGGCCGGTGCGCGTGATCCTGCCGATGGTCACCAATGTGAGCGAGGTGCGCGCCTCCCGGGAAATCCTCGAGCGGGTCGGGCGCCGACTCCGCCGCCGCGGCGAACGCCTTCCCGAAAAGCTGCCGCCGCTTGGCATCATGATCGAAACCCCGGGCGCCGCCCTGTCGGCCGACGCCCTGGCGCTGGAAGCCGACTTCTTCGCCATCGGCACGAATGATCTGACGGCCCACACGCTCGCGGTCGACCGCGCCGACAGCGATGTCGCGCACCTCTACAACCCGCTGCATCCGGCGGTGCTGCGGCTGGTGCAGTTCACGACCGAGGCGGCCCTGCGGATGCGCATGCCTGTCTGCGTCTGCGGCGAGATGGCGGGCAACCCCCGCCTGACCCCGCTGCTGCTGGGCCTCGGCCTGCGGGCGTTCAGCATGACGGCGTCGGCGATCCCGCGCGTCAAGCAGGTGGTCCGCGCGGTGGACAACGACGCCTGCGTGCGATTCGCGCGCCATGTCATGGAACAGTCCGACCCGGAGCGGATCGCCCAACTCGTGGACGAGTTCGGCAAGACATCGTCCTGATCCCGGCCGTCCGCCCTACTCGCGCGCGGCGCGGCCTGTGTCAGTCCGCCGCCTCGCCGTCATACGCCTGCTGCAGCGCGGCAACATCCAGCTTCACCATCCCCATCATCGCCTGCATCACCCGGGCCGCCTTCTCGGGATCCGGATCGGCCAGCATCCGCGGCAGCGCCGAGGGAACGATCTGCCACGGCACGCCATAGCGATCGGTGACCCAGCCGCATTGCACTTCGGCTCCGCCATCGGACAGGGCCGCCCAATAGCGGTCGACCTCGGCCTGATCGGCGCAATCCACCGACAGCGACATGGCCCAGGTATACTCGGCCTTCCGTCCGCCATTCAGCGCCTGGAACGACCTTCCCCCAAGGGTAAACGCGACGATCAGCACCGACCCGGCCGCGCCCGCGGGCGAGTCCATCGGATTGCGCTGCACGAGGTCGATCCGCGAGTCCGGAAACAGCGATACGTAGAACGTCACCGCCTCCTCGGCGTCGCCGTCGAACCAGAGACAGGGCGTGATCCTGGTGCTCATGGTGATGCCTCCATTCCCGCGTGTTCGGAATCCAGCAGGAGTTCAAACCCGCCCACGACCATCCGGCGGCAGTCGAACGGCATGGCGTCCCCCATGTTCAGGCGGGGGTCTGCCATCACCTTCTTCGTGCCCTCGTCCCGCGCCGCCTTCGATGGCCAGACCACCCAGGAGAACACGATGTTCTCCCCCGCCACGGCCTGCACCGCCCGATGGAAATCCGTGGCCTCTCCCCGGGGCAGGTCATCGCCCCAGCACTCGACGACGCGCAGCGCGCCGTGCTCCCTGAAGATCGGTGCCGCGGCCGCGGCCATCTCCCGATAGGCCTCCTTGCGGTCCTCGCGCACGGGAATGACGAAACCATCGATATAGGTCATGTGCTCCTCCCTCCTCCGGGTGGTGTATCCCTCAGGCTGGCGGCCGGTTCGCGCCGGACGCCATTGCTTCCTGCGCCGCCGCCATATCCATCCACACGACCTCCCAGATATGGCCGTCCGGATCCTCGAAGCTGCGGCCGTACATGAAGCCATGATCCTGCTTCGGCCCCGGATCCGGCAGGCCGCCCGCGCCCCCGGCGCGCGCCACCATCTCGTCCACGCCCGAACGGCTGTCGGCGGACACTGCGATCAGCACCTCGGTGCTCGCATGCGCGTCCGCGATCGGTTTCGGCGTGAATTGCCGGAAGTGCGCATGCGTGAGCAACATGACGTGGATCGTCTCCGTCAGGACCATGCACGACGCCGCCTCACCGCAGAATTGTTCATTCTTTCGCGCGCCGAGCGCCTCATAGAAGGCGGTGGCGCGCGGCAGGTCATGGACGGGAAGGTTGACAAAGATGAGCCTGGACATCTCCGGTGCCTTTCACGGGTCTGTGGTCCCTACGCTTTGGACCCGATAGCTCCGTGAGTTACAAAACACAACCATGAGATTAAAAAAAATAACTATCCCACGCAACGCGGCCGCCCGCCGCCGCTATGACGATGCCTGCGCCGCCGCCCACGCGCTCGATCTCGTGGGCGATCGCTGGGCGCTGCTGGTCATGCGCGAGTTGATGATGGGACCGAAGCGCTTCAGCGACCTGCGCGAGGGACTGCCCGGGATCAGCGCCAACGTCCTGACGCAGAGGCTGGAGGAATTGGAGGTCGTTGGCGTGCTGACCCGGCACCGGCTTCCGCCGCCCACCTCGGCGCAGGTCTACGAACTCACGGCCTGGGGTTACGAAGCCGAACCCGTCCTGCAGGCGCTTGGCCGGTGGGCGGCCCGTTCCCCGGCGCATGACCCGACCCTGCCGCTCAGCACCACGTCGTTTCTTCTGTCACTACGAACCATGATCGACCCCGCGCGAGCCGCCGGGATCGATGCGCTGGTCGGTCTTCGCCTGGACGGGGAGACGTTTCTTGCCCGTCTTCGGCAGGGCGCGATCGCCATCACGCGCGACGCGCCGGCGGGCGCTGATGTCGTGTTCACCGCATCGGCTGCCGTCCTGGCCCGCGCGATCTATGGCGGCGCGCCACTGCAGGGGCTGGAGGCGTCCGGGGAGCTGCGGGTCGAGGGCGACCACGCGCTCGCCGAACGGTTCATCACGCTGTTCCCGCTGCCGCCGAAGGCAGATCAGCCGAAGGCATGATCCTCTGGCCTGGCGTTCCTATTCCAGCTGCGTCCCCAGCGCCTTCACCACCGGCCCCCACTTCTCACGCTCGGTTTTCACCAGCGCGGCGAAGGCGTCCGGCGTGCTGCCGGGTGTGGGCTGCAGCCCCAGCTCCTTCAACCGCGCGATCACGGACGGGTCCTTCACCGCCACGTTCAGCGCCTGGTTCAGCTTACGGATGATAGGTTCCGGCGTCTTCGCCGGTGCGAACAGTCCGAACCAGTTGTAGCACTCGAACCCCTTGATGCCTTGTTCATCCAGTGTCGGCACGTTGGGCAGCGCCGGTTCGCGCGTGAGCGGCCCGGCCGCGATGGGGCGGATCGTGCCGGCCTGGATCTGCGGCAGCGCCGTCGAGGGCGTGGGGAAGCTCATGGAAATCTGCCCGGCGGAAAGGTCGATCATCACCGGCCCGGCACCGCGGTAGGGAACATGGATGATGTCCAGCCCGCCCGCCATCGCCTTGAACCGTTCGGCGCACAGATGCGGCATGGATCCGATGCCGGCCGATCCGTACGTGTACTTTCCGGGATTGGCCTTCACGGTCTCGATCAACGACTTCAGGTCGGTCGCGGGAACCGAGACATGCACCGAGAGGATGAATGACGAGGAGATCGCCTGGCCGATCGGCGCAAAGTCCTTCACGGAGTCATAGGGAATGTTCTTGTAGAGCCATGGATTGATGCCCATGGACGATACTTCGCCGAACAGAAGCGTGTAGCCGTCCGGCGCCGCCTTGGCGACGAGATCGGTTCCGATCACCGCTCCCGCGCCTGGACGGTTGTCCACCACAAGCTGTTGGCCGAGGACCTCCACCATCTTGGGGGCCAGGACGCGGATGGTGATGTCGGTGGCGCCGCCCACCGCGAACGGCACGACCACTCGGATGGGCTTGGTCGGATAGGTGTCCTGCGCCGACGCACCGCCCGCGCACGCCAGGATCAGGGCGAGCGTCATTGCCGCCACACGCGAGATCATCGATGTCCCCTCCGGATTCTTGGTTTGGCCTGATGGATTCCGGTGCGCATCGTGTGGCATGGGCGGCCGAAGGGCAACCACCGGGCTGGCTTGCTGGTGCTTGCTTTCCTGTGCTCCCGCAGCCGCCAGTTCCGTTTGGCAGGCCTCCGCCAGGGTAGGCAGATCGTCATGAACGACATGCCCACAGCACGCCGTATGCGACACGCCCGTAGTCGTGCCGGAGTATGTTGCCGGTACCGGCCACTTTCCTCAGGGGATCTGTCGCTGCCGGGCTTTCAGCTCATCATTCAGATGCGGAAAGTGCCCCCCGAACGGGCGCTGCTGCGGGCAGACGCAACCGGCATCATCGCCTTGTCAGCGGCAGTCGATGCCGAAATCGAAGCCGTGCTCGGGCGTGCCAAATTCGCAAGCGTCCTGGCGGCCGAGCGCCGTGCGCAATTTGTGGCGTCGCTGCGCGATGCGGCCGTCTGGTTCGATCCCACGATACCGGTGAACGACTGCCGCGACGCAAAGGACGACAAACATCTGGAGCTGGCCCTGGCGGCTGGCGCCGACATCATCGTCAGCAGTGACGACGACCGCCTGGTTCTCAGCCCCTGGCGCGGCGTCCGCATCATGCGCGAGGCAGAGTGCGTGGCCATCCGCGGACCGTGCTGACCGCCCTCAATGCCGGAAATGCCGCATCCCCGTGAACACCATCGCCACCCCCGCCGCATCGGCCGCCGCGATCACCTCGGCATCGCGGATCGACCCGCCCGGCTGGATCACCGCCGTGGCACCCGCCGCGATCGCCGCCTCCAGCCCGTCTGCAAACGGGAAGAACGCGTCGGAGGCAACGACGCTCCCCTCCGTCAACCGCCCGGACAGCCCTGCCGCACGTGCCGCCTCCTCGCTCTTCCAGGCAGCGATGCGCGCGGAATCCACCCGGCTCATCTGGCCGGCGCCGACACCCACCGTTGCTCCGCCCCTGGCATAGACGATCGCGTTCGACTTCACGTGCTTGCAGACCCGGAACGCAAAGATCAGGTCCGCCAGTTCCGCATCCGTCGGCGCGCGCCTTGTGACCACCTTCACGTCGGAAGCGCCGATCCGCCCGCCATCACGGCCCTGCGCCAGGAAACCGCCCGACAGGCTGCGGAACGTCAGCCCGGGCGCGGCTGGGTCGGGCATGCCGCCAGTCAGCAGCAGCCGCAGGTTCTTCTTGCGCGCCAGTACCGCCATCGCCGCCGCGTCCGCGTCCGGCGCGACGATCACCTCGGTGAAGATGGCCGCGATCTTCTCGGCCGCCGCCCCATCCAGGCTCCGGTTCACCGCGACGATCCCCCCGAAAGCCGAGGTCGGATCGCAGCGCAGCGCCGCATCCCAGGCCTCGGCCAGCGACCCGGCCGAGGCAACGCCGCAGGGATTGGCATGCTTGACAATGACGACCGTCGGCGCGTCGAACTCCGCCACGCATTCGAACGCCGCGTCCGTGTCGTTCAGGTTGTTGTAGGACAGCTCCTTGCCCTGCGCCTGCCGCGCCGTCGCCACCCCGGGCCGCGATCCCGTGACGTAGAAACCCGCTGACTGGTGCGGGTTTTCGCCGTAACGCAGGACCTGCCGCAGCGAACCGGCGACGGACAACCGTTGCGGCAGCAGATCGCCCCGCTTGTCGGCAAACCAGCCGGCTATCGCCGAATCATACGCCGCCGTCCGCGCATAGGCCTCCCCGGCCAGGCGCCGCCGCAGCGCCAGCGTCGTGCCGCCCTGTTCTGCCAGCTGCTCCAGCACCTCCTCGTACTGCGCGGGATCGGTCAGCACGGCGACGAAATCGTGGTTCTTGGCCGCCGCGCGGATCAGCGCCGGGCCGCCGATATCGATATTCTCGACGCAGTCCTCCTCGGCCGCGCCCTTTGCCACCGTCGCTTCGAACGGGTACAGGTTCACCGCCACCAGATCGATGGGCGCGATGTCGTGCGCCTCCATCTGCGCGCGGTGCTCCGCCAGGTCCCGCCGCCCCAGGATTCCGCCATGGATCTGCGGCACCAGCGTCTTGACGCGGCCATCCAGGATTTCCGGAAACCCGGTGTGCTCCGACACTTCCTTCACCGGGACGCCCGCCTCGCGCAGCGCCTTGGCGGACCCGCCGGTGGACAGGATCTCCACGCCGCGCGCGGCCAGCGCCTGGCCGAACGGGACAAGCCCCGCCTTGTCGGACACCGAGATCAGGGCGCGGCGGATCGGGATCAGGTCGGACATGCTGGCTTTCCCGCTGGTATGGTGCGGCGCGGGATAGACCTACAGCCCCAGCAGGTCCAGCGTCCGTGCCACCACCTTCGCCTCGTCATAGTCCGCGAGCGCGCGCGCCCGCCCCGCCTCCCCCATCTGCAGCCGCAGGTCCGGATCGCGCGCCAGCCGGTTCAGCGCGTCGGCCAGCGGCGCAACGGTGAAGGGCGGGACCAGGAACCCGGTGACGCCCTCCACCACCTGCTCGCCCGGGCCGCGGATGTCCGTGGTCACGACCGGCAATCCCGTCAGCATCGCCTCGATCACCGACATTGGCAGCCCCTCGAAATGGCTTGGCAGCACGAAGATGTCCGAGGCCGCGAGCACGGCCGCCACGTCGCGGCGATAGCCCAGCCGGCGCAGGCGCGGCCCCAGGCCCGCGCCCTCCAGCACCGCCACCATGTCGTCGCCCCGGTCGGTCTCCAGTCGCTCCCCCACCACCCAGAGGTCGGCGTCCGGCACGTCGCGCATTGCGGCGGCGAGTTCCGGATAGCCCTTGTGCCGCACCAGCCGCGACACCGCGGTGACCACCACGCGCTCGTCCGGCACGCCCAGTTCGGCGCGCACCCGTGCACGGGCGGCGGGGTCGGGGCGGAACAGCGCGGGATCGCGGCCATTCCCGATCGCCTCGGCCCGCCGGCTGATCCACAGACGGCGCGCGTCCCGCGCCTCGGCCGTCGATACCGTCAGGAATATGTCGGTCACCCGCGCCGCCAGCCCTTCCATCAGGAAGCTCGCGGTGCGGCGCGGCAAGGGGCCGGGCTGGTTGAACAGGAATCCGTGGCACGTATAGGCGATGCGCGGCACCCCGGCGGCACGGGCGGCGAGCCGTGTCAGGAAGCCGCTGATCGGCATGTGCGCGTGCACCAGGTCCGGCTTCTCGGCCCGCAGCAGCGCCACCAGATCGCGGAATGCCCGCCAATGGGCCAGCGGCGAAACCCGACGCGCGAAGGGGATGGCGATCACCCGGAACCCTTCGGCACGCACCTCGTCCAGCAGCGGTCCCTCGGCGCAGCCGCCCACCACCTCGTGCCCGCGCGCGCGGATGCCGCGCATCAGCGGCAGCAGGAAATGCCGCAGCGAGAAGTCGACATTGGTGATCTCGATGACCTTCACCGGCCGTCGTCACGAAGCAGCGGCAAACGGCCCTACCCGACCTTGCTGATCGCCCACTTGACCTGCTGCGGCCCGTCCTGGCTGCCGGTCAGCACCACCTGCTCGGATTTCCGCGGTTCAGCACCGCCCAGGTAGATGCTCTCCTCCAGCGACAGCTGCCCCCCATCGGCCCGCAGCCGCCAGCCGCTGCCCGAGCGTAGGCGCAGCAGCACCGCCTCCCCGTCCTGTTGCAGGCTGGTCTGCACGTCCGGATGCAGGTGGAAGCGGATGGTGTAGGGTTGCGGCTCGTTCGCCTCGACCACATCCTCGCCGCGGATGTCATCACCGCTTTCGGCCATGTACAGCCGCCGCCGGTGGATTGCCCCGAATGGCTTGCGCCAGCCGTCATGTTCGGCTTCCAGCCAGTGCGCGCCGTTCGCTTCCTGCCGCTGCGCCTTCACGTCGGTCGGGCGACGCCCCAGCCCGTCGGGCCTGAGTTCACTGCTGTTCACATCGCTGATCACCAGCGTGGAATGCGCCGCGGTGGCCCGCGCGGCGTCCCGCCACTGCGGCGGACCGGCGGGAAACGCACCGCAGTTCACGATCAGCCGTTCGCGCCCGATCGACAGTTCCATCGACAGCGTTCCGGCATGCGCGAGACGGTCGACACCGGCCGGCGGCGGCGCGCCGCAATCCGCGATCAGCACGCTGCGGCCCGCCTGGATGCGCTGGAAGCCGCCATCGATCAGCTCCGAGGGGCCGCGCCCGCCGCGCCCGGCCTGCGTCAGCACCAGGTCGACCAGCGCCGCGTTCTCCTCCTTGCTGCCGTTGAACAGCGCAAGTCCGCCGTCGCCATGGCGCATCACGCGCAGCGCCGGCGCCATGCGCTCGATCGCTCCGGACAGCGCCTGCGGCGACTGGGTCTGCGACGCCTGCAGCAGCGCGCGGATTTCGGTCAGGTCCTGCAGCGCCATCAGCTGCGCGGCCGGGCTGCGCTCGACATGGCAGCCATCCGGCAGCACCTGGCGCGTGATCTCCTGCGGCAGGAAGCGCAGGGCGCGGGTCAGCAGGCCCGCATGCTCGGGCAGCGTGACGGCGGCGGCGATCAGGCCCTTCAGCGCGGTCAGCGCGCGGGCATCCAGTTCCTCGGCCGGCAGGGCGGCCGACAGGCCGCGCGCGTCGGACACCAGCCGGCCCATCAGTTTCTGGCGGAACGAATCGTCGGCGGTGGCCGCGAAGAAGTCGTAATGGCCCAGCCAGGCGGTGATGCGGGCGCCCATGACGTCCGGGCGGCGGGTGAGCGGGTCGGCGGGCGGGCTGTTGATCCAGTCGGCCACCAGCGCGCGCGACAGCAGGCGCGCGGCGTCGGTGCCCAGGGCACGCATGTCGCGCAGCCAGCCAAATCCGTGCGCCGCCGAGCGGATCACGACCGATGCCGAGGCTGAACACCAGTCGCCGGGTTTCAGAGTGGCGACGGCGCCGCCGGTTTCGAATTCGCCGCGCAGCAGACGGGCACCGCGCACCGCATCGCCCGGCCAGGGATCGCGTACAGGCAGCGCCGGCGCATCAGGTACACGCCCCATGCGCAACGTCGGCAGGCGCGCGATCACGCGGCGGGCGTCGCGCAGCCAGCGGCGTGGATCGGTGCCGCTCATGCAGGCGCCGCCGAACGCAGGGCGGCAATGGCACCGGCGTAGTCCGGCGCCCCGAACACCGCGGTGCCGGCAATCAGCGTATCCGCTCCGGCCGCCAGGACAGGCGCGGCCGTGTCTGGCGTGATGCCGCCATCGACGGCGAGCGCGATCGGCTGGCCGCCGGCCGCCACCGCGTCGTCGATCACGCGCCGCAGTGCCGCGATCTTGGGCAGCTGCGAGGGCAGGAAGCGCTGTCCGCCGAATCCAGGGTTCACCGACATCACAAGGATGATGTCGACCAGATCGAGCGTCCACGCAACAGTATCGATTGGAGTCGCAGGATTCAAAACGATGCCGGCTCGGCGGCCCGCGTCGCGGATGGTCTGCAGCGATCGATGCAGATGCGGTCCGGCTTCCGGATGCAGGCTGATGTGGTCGGCGCCAGCGTCAATAAAGGCCTGGATGAAGGGATCGACGGGCGTAATCATCAGATGCACGTCGAACGGCAGCTTCGTGTGCTTGCGCAGCGCGGCCAGCACCAGCGGCCCGAAGCTGAGATTCGGGACGAAGTGTCCGTCCATCACATCCAGGTGAAGCCAGTCGGCGCCGGCCGCCTCGATCGCGGCGACCTCCTCCTTCAGGCGGCCGAAGTCGGCGGCGAGCAGGCTTGGAGCGATGGTGATCCGCCGTGCGTGCTGAAAGGCCATGCCGATCTTTGTAACCAGCCACGGCGAGACCGCAATACACAGCCGCCGCGATCGGTCAGCCCCGGACCAGGCGGGCAATGAAAAACCCGTCCATTCCGCCGCGATCGGGCCAGAATCCGGGGTGCGTGCGCACGAACCCGTCCGGCGTCACCGCCTGCGGCAGGCCGGGCAGATCGTCCGGGGTGAACGGGTCGAGTCGCACGCCGCCACGCGCCAGGGCGGCGGCGATGCGCGGCGCGCCCTCCTCGGGCTGCAGCGAACAGACCGAATAGATCAGTCGCCCGCCGGGTCGCAGCATCGCAACGCCAGCCGAGAGCAGCCTGTCCTGCGCTTCGGTCAGCGCGCGTACATCGCCCACCGTCTTCAGGCGGGGCACGTCGGGGTGGCGGCGGATCGTTCCGGTGGCACTGCACGGCGCGTCCAGCAGCACGGCATCGAACGGCGCCGGCGGCGTCCAGGCGGTGGCATCGGCCTGTACCACCTCCGCCGTCAGGTGCCACCGCTGCAGATTCTCGCGCAGACGGGCCAGCCGGCCGGGGTCACGCTCCACCGCCGTGACGGCGGCACCGGCGGCGGCGAGTTGCCCTGTCTTGCCGCCCGGCGCGGCGCAGAGATCCGCGATGCGTTCACCCGGCCGTGGCCTTAGCAGCCGCGCCGGCAGCGCGGCGGCGGCGTCCTGCACCCAGAGCGCACCGTCGGCAAAGCCCGGGATCTCCGCCACTTGGGTGCCGGCGGGATAGCGCACCGATCCCGTGGGCAGGCATGCGGCGCCTTCCGGCGGCGTGGTGCCGGGCACGAGCGTCAGGTCCAGCGGCGCCTCCGACTGGTGCGCCAGCGCGATCGCGCGCGCGTCCGAGCCCCAGGACGACCAGAGCCAGGACGGCGTATCCAGCCGCGGGCCGTCGAGATCGGCCAGCGCCGCCGCATCGGTTGTCGCGACCTTGCGCAGCACGGCGTTCACCAGACCGGCGAACGGCGTCAGGCCGCGGCTGCGGGCCAGCGCCACCGCCGTCGCCACCGCCGCATGCGCGGGTGTGCCAAGCAGGACGATTCCAGCGGCGCCGATACGCAACACCAGCCGCACCGGCGGCGGCGGCTCTTTCCGCAGGTACGGCTCCAGCACCGCGTCCAGCGTGCCCAGGCGGCGCAGCACCGCGGCCGCCAGCCGGTGCGCGGCGGCGCGATCACGCTGCGGAATGGCGGGCAATGCCGCCAGCGCTTCGTCCAGCGGGCGGCGGCGTTCCAGGACGGCGGTCAGCAGGGCGAAGGCGGCGTCGCGGGTCGGGTCGGACATCCGGCGGTTCATGCGCCGGATGCAGATGGGCGGCAAGCAGGCCGGCGCCTTGGTCCCCATCCCGGACGAAACGCGATAGCCTGCGCCGCAAGCAGGGAGAGGCAATCCAGATGCGCAAGTTCGTCAATGATCCGCGGGCCGTGATGCGGGAGATGCTGGAAGGGTTCGCCGATTTCGCGCCCGGCCAGGCGCTGATCGCCGATCATGGCGTGATCCTGCGCGCCGACATCCCGGCGGACCCGGCGCAGCGCGGCGTGGCGCTGATCTCGGGCGGCGGCAGCGGGCACGAGCCGGCGCATGCGGGCTATGTCGGCGCCGGCATGCTGCATGCCGCGGTCGCGGGGGACGTGTTCACCTCCCCCAGCGTCGATGCAGTGCTGGCGGCGATCCGCGCCTCCGCCGGACCGGCGGGCGCGCTGCTGATCGTCAAGAACTACACCGGCGACCGGCTGAACTTCGGACTTGCCGCCGAACTGGCGCGGACCGATGGCATCCCCTGCGAGATCGTCATCGTCGCCGATGACGTCGCCCTGCGTGACACTGTCCCCCCCGACCGCCGCCGTGGAATCGCCGGGACCGTGCTGGTGCACAAGGTCACGGGCGCCGCCGCCGCCGATGGCCTGCCGCTGGAAGCCGTGGCGCGGGACGCGCGCGACGCCGCCGCCGCGCTCGGCACCATGGGCGTCGCGCTGGGCGCCTGCACCGTGCCCGCCGCCGGCACGCCCGGGTTCACGCTGGCGGATGACGAGATGGAACTCGGCCTGGGCATCCACGGCGAACCCGGCGTCAGCCGAACGGCGCTCGCCTCCGCGGATGCGATCGTCACGCGCATGCTGGAGACGATCCGCGACGATCTGGACCTGCGCGCGGGCGAGCACGTGGCGCTGCTGGTCAACGGCCTGGGCGGGACGCCGCCGATGGAACTGGGCATCATCGGCCGGCACGCGCTGGCGGTCCTGCGCGCCTGGGACATCGCGGTGGCGCGCGCCTGGTGCGGCAGTTTCCTGACAGCGCTGGAGATGCCCGGCTGCTCGCTGTCGGTGATGCGCGTGGACGAGGCGCGCCTCGGCCGCCTGGATGCGCCGGCCGGCGCCCCGGCCTGGCCGGGGCCGGGGCACATCCCGGCGGCGCGCCAGGTGGTGATCCAGACCGAACCGCCGCGGGCAGCGGAACCGGCCGGGACAGTGGACCCCCGGCTGCGCGCCGCGGCGATGGCGGTGGCGGCGGCGTTGGAAGCCGGTGAGCCGGAACTGACGGCGCTGGACAGCGTGGCGGGCGACGGCGACCTGGGCATCAGCCTGGCGCGCGGGGCGGCGGCGATCCGCGCCCTGCCGGATGCCGCGTGGAGCGGTCCGGTTCGCGCGCTGACCGAAACCGCGGGGGCGCTGCGGCGCGCGATCGGCGGCAGTTCGGGGCCGTTCTATGCGACGGCGCTGCTGCGGGCGGCGTCGGTGCTGCCGCGGGACGCGGCGCCGTCCGCCACCGACTGGACGCGGGCGTTCGCGGCGGGCGCGGCGGCGATCAGTGAGTTGGGTGGGGCAAAGGCCGGCGACCGGACGATGCTGGACGCGCTGCTGCCGGCAGCTGAGGCGTTCAGCGCCGCGGTCGGCCACGGTGAGGCGCTGGCGATGGCCTGGAGCCGGGCATTGGCGGCAGCCGAGGCGGGCGTGATGGCGACGGAAGCGATGCATCCGCGACTGGGGCGCGCAAGCTACCTGGGCGAGCGCGCGATCGGCAGCCGCGACGCCGGCGCCGCCGGGGTGGTGGTATGGATGCGCGCGCTGCGGAGTGTGGGACTGGGGTAGGTTGCCGCAAGCGGAAGGGCCGCCGGATGAATGGCGCCGGAGCAGGCCGCTGCCCCGTGCGTCATTGCTCCCGTCGTTGCTCCCCCCGCGCCATCCGCTTCAGAATCGGCGGCATGGCGGGCCGCCCTGACGCAATGGTACCAGATGCGATTGAATCGTCACAGAAACATTTCTCAAGATGGAGCCAAGCAAGTCCTGTGCTGCCAGTTTGAGCGTGCATCCCTCGATCGTCATTTCTGCCAGCCTGATCCATCGCTCACGTGGTTCTCACCAACCCACGCTGATGGCAACGGCAACCCCATCCACCCCGTACAAATCCGCCCAATAGCGCAAATACTGCCATCCCGACATCGAAAACACGGTGCCTGACAAAGCAAATCGCGCCGCCGTGCCAGCAACGCGGTCACACCGCCTGCGTTAGCCCGGCATACGAACCGTGGAGGCAGTCGTGAGCGACAGGACAAGCACGGCTTCGGGAACAAACCGAACGCCCGACTATCAAACTCCTCATACAGCGCAGGAGCAGCCATCCGCCTCGACGCAGGATCAGGCGTCCCGCGCCGCGTCCCACGCCGCCGACCAGGCGAAGGATGCGGCCAGCAAGGCACACGCCGAGGGCGCGTCCCTTGCCGGCGACGCGAAGCAGCGCGTGTCGGAACAGGCGACCGCCGGCAAGGATGGCGTGGCCGACCGCCTGGAGGAGGTCGCGAAGGCCGTTCACCGCTCGGGTGAGCAGCTGGAAGGCCAGCAGGACTGGGTTGCGCACATGATCGAACGCGGCGCCGACGAGCTTTCCTCGCTTGCCCATACGCTGCGTAACAACGACCTGCGGTCCCTCGTCGGCAGCGTCGAGGACCTTGGACGACGGCAGCCCGCCCTGTTCCTGGGCGCGTCCATCGCGGCCGGCTTCGCGCTGGTCCGCTTCGGCCGCGTCGCCGTCGAGGACAGTTCCCGTAGCGATCTGCCCCATGCACCGGAGGCATTCCGTGAGCGGACATAAAGTCGAACACAAGGTCGGAACCCCACCCCGGGTCGAACCGGCTGCGCGCGTCGAACCCGCCGCCCGGGTCGAGACCACACACCGGGTCGAGCCAACCAACAGTCTGGGCGATCTCATCGGCGGCATCGCCGGCGATATCCAGCGCCTGCTGCGCGGCGAACTCACGCTGGCCCGTGTCGAATTCGACCAGAAGCTGGACCATACGCTCTCGGCCATGATCTGGCTGCTGGGCGGCGCGCTGGTCGGCTTCGCCGGCCTGGTCATGCTGCTGCAGGCCGCGACCGCCGCGTTGGCGCTGGTGATGCCCGTCTGGGCATCGGCGCTGATTGTCGGGGCCATCATCATCGTCATCGGCGTGGGCCTGGCACGCATGGGTCTCGACATGCTGTCCCTGAAGAAACTCACCCCCGACCGGACGGCAGCGCAGATGCAGAAGGACGCCGACCTGGTCAAGGAGCATACGTAATGTCTGAAACGAAAACGGATCCGAACCGCATCGAATCCGACCTCGACGATACGCGCGCTCGGCTTGACAAAAGACTGCATGAACTGGAGGAGCGCCTGTCACCCGGCCAGCTTGTCGATGAAGCCATGCGTTACTTCCGCACCAGCCAGGGCGCGGACTTCGCCCGCAACCTGGGTGATAATGTGCGCGACCATCCGATGCCGGTGGCACTGATCGGCGTTGGACTGGCGTGGCTGATGGCGTCGGGGTCATCGACCCACACGCATGACAGGCACCCGACACGCGTCCGGACATACCATCAACCGGACCATCTGCATGGCGATGACGTCGAAGTGCGGGTCCACAGCGCCGGCCAGGCGATTGTTCGCCATCCCGACGAGACGGACGAGGCCCACCGCTCCCGCGTCGATGAAGCCCGCGGCAAGGCGCTGGGCCTGACGCGGAATGCCAAGGAGACCGCTCAGTCCTTCGGGTACCGCATTTCGGAAGCGCTGTCGTCGGCGAAACAGAAGAGCGCGGACAGCGCACACAGCCTGCGCGACCGGGCCGGCGATGCCGCTGGGCGTGTCAGTGACGCGGCCCATTCGGCTGCCGGACGCATGAGCGATTCGGCGCACTCGGCGGCCGGACGCGTGAGTGATTCGGCGCATCATGCCTCGGAACAGCTTTCCCGCGGCGGCCACGCGGCCCGCGACATGGGCAACAATCTGTATGCGGCACTGATGGACAGCCCTGCATTGCTGGGTGCGGTCGGGCTCGCGGCCGGTGCGGTCCTCGGCGCGATCGTGCCCCGCTCGGAGGCTGAACGCGAGGCCTTGCGCGGCCCCGCCGCCCAGGCGCGCGAGACGGTGCGCGACACGGCGCAGGATGCCATCGACCGCGGCGCCCGCGTGGCCGAGAGGGCGCTGGATGCCGGCCGTGAGAGCGCGCGGAAGGAGGGACTGACCGGCGAAAAGACCACCGGCGACCTGGCGCGTGAAGCCCGCAGCGGCGATCTGGTCGACAGCGCCCGCAGGGTCGCGGAAGACGCGGCACGCGCCGGCAAGGACGCAGCGCGGGAGGAAGGTCTGCAGGGCCGCCCGACGACCTCGCCCGGCTCCAACGGGCAGGATCGGCCGGCCACCCAGCCGCGATAGGCGATGCCGGCGGGCCCATCCGGTGCCTGCCGGCTTGCCCCCCCCGCGTGCCGGGATGCACGTGCCGCGATGCATCCTGCTTTTCCGGCAGCGTGCTCCCGGCACCAGCTTTACGTTTCCGCGTTCCCGCCCCCGCTGGCATCCGGCCGCCGCAACGGTATAGTCGGACCATCAGTGGGGGGGTTGGTCCTTGAAGCGTCCGGAACGGCGTGGGCCGCGTGCGACGATCATTGCGGGTTGCGCGGTTCTCGCCCTGGCTTCGCCAGGGCTTGCGCCCTCGGCCAATGCCCAGACAGTGACGATCGGTGTGGAGGGCGTCGCGCGAAGCGAGGGACTGGGGCGAGCTTTTCAGACCTTCCCGATCTTGGGAGGGACGCCGGGGATCTCGGCGGCGATGTTCTACAGCGACTTCGATATCAACAGCTTCCAGCTTCCGATTACCCATAGCTTCGCGCCGATCGAAGACGGCCTGTTCCGCGGCATGTCGCCCTATGCGGAAATCACTTTTGGCTATCTGACCGGTAGCCAGACCTTTCCGCTGGCCGGCGGCGCCAACAGCCCCCGCAGCGTCAAGCTTTCCTTCACCACATGGTCGGCTCTTGCCGGCGGCGGGATCAACGTTCCCCTCGGCGACGGCCTCACCGTCCGGCCGATCCTGCTCGCCGGATATTCGCATGTCGGCGCCGACGCCCAGTTCAGCGGGCCGAATGCCGTCCTTCTGCGTTCCCTGGTCGGCGGCATCCTTAACGACGCGTCCCTGAACTCAGCCCTGCTGGGCGGGGCGCTGGAGGTGATCTACGAACGGCAGTTGGCCGGCGACATCGATCTTACCGCGCAGGGCCGCTACAACCAGCTCGCGACGGTGGAGACAGGTGCGACGAGCCGAGCGCTGCAAGGCGCGGGCAGTTTCGGGGTGGCGACCGCCTCGGTGAATTTCGCCGGACCCACGGGCTGGGATCTCGCCACGCATGACGTGCGCTGGCTGGGCTATGTCAAAGGCACGTGGCTGCCGAATACCGATCCCAGCATCCTGGGGTTCAACGCCTTCGCGGAGATCGGCGGCGGATTCCAGATCATCGCGCCGGACGTCGTGCGCGGCGTGCGGGGTGCGACAGTGCGCGCCTCGGCCGTTGTCGGCCCGGGCGTCACCGGCTGGCTGCTCAGCGCGGCGCTGAATTTCTGAACAAGGAGCGGACAGCCGGACGGCGGCGTGCCGGTTCGGGACGGGTGTGGGATGTCGGGGTGTGGGCGTGGCCAGGACGCCGGTCTGGCGTCCTGGCTGGGTCTCCCGCTCTACCCCTTCAGCACCTCCGGATTCGTCACCCGCACCGGCTTGCCGTCCATGAAGGCCAGCGCGTTCTCGATCATCTGCGGGTAGAACATGTCCCACGTCTCCTTCGTGCCGTAGCCCATGTGCGGCATCAGCACCGTGTTCGGCGCCTTGCGCAGGGGATGGTCCACCGGCAGCGGCTCCTTGTCATAGACATCGAGGCCGGCGCGGATGCGGCCGGCGTTCAGCGCCTCGACCAGCGCCGCCTCGTCGACGATTGGGCCGCGGCTGGTGTTGATCAGGATCGCGCCCGGCTTCATCCGCGCGATATCCGCCTTGCCGACCAGCCCGCGGCTGCGGTCCGACAGCACCAGGTGGATCGACACGGCATCCGACGTCGCCATCAGCTCGTCCTTGCTCACCAGCGTCGCCCCGGCGGCGGTGGCGCGGTCCGCAGTCAGGTTCTGGCTCCAGGCGATCACGTTCATCCGCATCGCCTTGCAGTAAGCTGCCATGTAGGAGCCGAGCCGGCCGAGGCCGAGGATGCCGATGGTCTTGCCGGCGAGGCCCATGCCCACCGGCACGCCCATCTGGAACGTGTCGGACTTCATGTTCGCGTCCCCGCGCGGGATGCCGCGGGCGACCGCGATCAGCAGCCCCAGCGCGAGTTCGGCGGTGGCGGAATCGGAATAGCCGCCGCCCTGGGTGTTGCAGACGACGATGCCGCGCGCGGTGCAGGCCGGCGTGTCCAGTGAGGCGTTGCGCGCCCCGGTCATCCCCATCATCCGCAGCTTGGGCAGCCGGTTAATCAGCGTGGCCGGCAGCGGCGTGCGTTCGCGCATCGACAGCACGATGTCGAAATCGGCGAGCTTCGCCGCCGCGTCGTCCTGGTCCTTGAACGCGTCAGAGAAGAACGTCACGTCGGAGCGGGCCTCCAGCGGCGACCAGTCGGCGCTGCCGCGCGCGACGCCCTGCCAGTCATCCAGCACCGCGATCTTGGTCCTGTTGCCGCTCATGTGTCCGCCTCCCCCAGGTTCAAACCGGCGCGCACGGTGGCGCCAGTCTCGCGTCGGCGCAAGCGGTGCGGTATGCGGCGCGCCAGGGGCTTGGCCCGCCACAGAAGGAGAGTCGCGCATGACGAACGTTGCCGTCATCGGAGCCGGGCTGATCGGACGCGCCTGGTCGATCGTATTCGCACGGGCCGGATTCCAGGTTGCGCTGTGGGACAAGTTCCCCCAGCAGGTGTCACTCGCGATGGACTTCATCGCCGATCGCTTGCCCGAGTTGCGCCAGGCCGGGCTGCTGGCCGATGAGCCGGAAGCGGTGCTGGCGCGCATCCGCCCGATACAGTCGATGTGGGAAGCGGTGAAGGATGTCGAGCACGTGCAGGAGAACGGCCCCGAGCGCGTGCCGGAGAAGCAGGCGCTGTTCGCGGAGCTCGACCGCGCGGCGCGGCCCGAGACAGTGCTGGCCAGCTCGACCAGCGGCATCCCGGCCAGCGCGTTCACCGAGGGGCTGAGAGGCCGCGGTCGCTGCCTGGTCGCGCATCCCGTGAACCCGCCCTATCTGGTGCCGCTGGTGGAACTCTGCCCGGCGCCGTGGACGGATCCGGCCGTGGTGGACCGGACGCGGTCGCTGATGCACCGCGCGGGACAGGTGCCCGCGACGGTGAAGAAGGAGATGGACGGGTTCGCGCTGAACCGCCTTCAGGGCGCGCTGCTGGCCGAGGCGTTCCGGCTGCTGGCGGATGACGTGATCTCGCCCAACGATCTGGATTCGCTGGTGAAGCACGGGCTGGGGCTGCGCTGGAGCTTCATGGGGCCGCTGGAGACGATCGACCTGAACGCGCCCGGCGGGCTGGCGGATTACTGCGAACGGTACGGGCCGCTATACGCGAAGATGCAGGAGCAGGCGAAGCCGCTGGACTGGAGCGCGGAACTGGTCGGACGGCTGCAAGCCGCTCGGCGGGCGGATCTGCCGGCGAACATGCAGCCGGTGCGGCAGGAATGGCGCGACCGGCGGCTGATGGCGCTGCTGGCGCACAAGAAGTCGCAGCCGGAGTAGGATTGGTGCGGCCGGCGCCGTGCTGACCGGATCGGTCGCGGCCGGGCAACACGGTGTAATTCCGGTCCGACCGACGTCACACCAATCCACCGGAAGGACACCGCCATGACCATCCAGCCCTACCTCTTCTTCGACGGCCGCGCCGAGGAGGCGATCGAGTTCTACCGAACCACCCTCGGCGCCAGGGTCGAGATGCTGATGCGCTTCAAGGACGCGCCCGACCCGCCGCCGCCCGGCACGATGCCGCCCGGCAGCGACAACAAGGTGATGCACGCCGCCCTGCAGATCGGCGACGCGACCATCATGGCATCCGACGGGCATTGCGGCGGGCAGGCCAGTTTCCAGGGCTTCGCGCTGTCGCTGCCGATGCAGGATGCCGCGGAAGCCGAACGGGTGTTCACCGCCCTGTCGCAGGGCGGTGAGGTGCGGATGCCGCTGGGGCAGACGTTCTTCTCCCCCTGCTTCGGCATGGTCGCCGACAGGTTCGGGGTGACCTGGATGGTGATCGTGCCGGAATAGGGCCTGCTGTTCGTCTGACGCGGCGCCGCGCGCGGCCGAGCCGGCCGCGTCAGGCGGTCGCGGCCTCGTTATCGGCCAGCATCACGCCCTCATGCAGTTCGGCCAGCGGCGGTTCGACCCCGATCTCCGGCATCGCCAGCACCGCGTCGCCGCTCCGCAGGCGGCCGATCCAGTCGTCGCCCGTGCGCTCAAACACCGTCGCGGCAATCAGGTTCCGCTGGATGGCGGAATGCTCCAGCGTTCCCCCCGCCATCGCCACCGGGGCGAACCCGTCGAACTCCCAACGCTCCTCCTGCCGCTCCTCCCATGCGAGGAACGCCTCCAGGGTCATCGGGCGGCGCGGGACAACGCTCATGAGCAAACCCTACCTCATCCGGCCATCGCCAGCGCCCCGCTCCGCGCACCAGCCCCGGAACGGCAGCACCCTACTCCGCCACCTCCGCCGGCTCGGGCAATGCGTGCCCCAGATACGCCTCCAGCACTTCGCGCGCCGGTCCGTCCGCCTTCACCTTGCCCTGGTCCAGCCACAGCACGCGCGTGCACCAGCTCTGCAGGATTTCGGTCTGGTGGCTCGACAGCACCAGGATTTCGGCGCCGCGGACCATCGCCTCCAGCCGGTGCTTCGCCTTCTCCAGGAACGCCGCGTCGCCGGCCAGGAACCATTCATCCATCAGCAGGATCTGCGGCTTGATCGCGGTCGCCAGCGCGAAGCCCAGCCGCACCACCATGCCGGCCGAGTAGATCCGCACCGGCAGGTCCAGGAAATCGCCCAGTTCGGCGAATTCGGCGACATCGTCCTCCAGCCGCGGCAGGGCGGATGTCGGCAGGCCGTTGTACAGCCCGCGCAGCCGGATATTCTCCCGCCCCGTGCAGTCGCTGTTCATCCCCAGCGACGGATCCAGCAACGCGTTCAGGCTGCCGGTGACGCGCAGCCGCCCCATCACCGGCTCATAGATTCCCGCCAGCACGCGCAGCAGCGTCGTCTTGCCGGCGCCGTTCGACCCGATCAGGCCCAGCCGATCGCCGCTGGTCAGCCGCAGGTTGATCCCCTGCAGGGCCTGCACGACGATGCGATGCTGCTGGTCCTTGCCCAGCCGGCCGGACGCCGCGGCGACGACCATCTTCTTCAGGCTGCGCGAACTGCCGTGATACAGCGGGAACAGGACCGAGATGTCCTCCGCCTCGATGCTGGCACCCCGGGTCATGGTCACAGCCAGAACGCCACGCGCCCGCGCGCGCGGACGAAGAACAGCCAGGACACGCCGCACAGCAGGATGCTGTACAGCAGCGCGCCGGCCCAGGTCATCAGCGCCGGCTCCTGGCCCAGCAGCGGCGCCCGCACGATGTCCAGCATGTCGAAGAACGGGCTCAGCGGCAGCAGGTCCGCGCCCTCGCCCAGCTGCTCGGGTTTCCAGATCACGGGCGTCAGGAAGAAGGCGATCTGCATCACGCTGTTGACGATCGGCTGGATGTCGCGGAACCGCGCGCAGAACGCACCCAGCAGCAGCGTCAGTGCCAGCGCGTCGATGATCCACAGCCCGAGCGCCGGGATCGCGAGCAGCCAGTCCCAGTTGGGCCAGTGGCTGAAGATGGCGAACACGACCACGATGACGATCATGTTATGCAACAGCACGGTGACGTTGCGAATCAAGATACGGATCGAGAAGACGAAAAACGGCATCCGCACCGACCGGATCACTGCTTCGGCCTCGGTGAATGTCGTGCAGCCCTCGGACACAAGCGACGACAGGAAGCCCCACAGCACCAGCGACAAGGCCAGGAACGGCAGGTATTCATGGATATCCATCTTGAAGAGCGCGGAATAGAGGAAGCCCAGCGCCCCCACCATCACGCCCGTCGAGATCGTCAGCCAGAGCGGACCCAGCATCGAACCGCGATAGCGGAGCCGGATGTCCAGCCACCCCAGGCTCCAGGCCAGCCGCCACAGGGCGAGCCCGTTGCGCACATCCTGTACCGCCAGCCGGCTGCGGCCGGCGAGCGACATGTCTGACTGGAATTCGAGGATCGTGGTCCTCGCGACCGGCACGGCAGCGTTGCTCATAGGGGCCAGGGCGATAGCCCATCGCACCCGCCCGGGCAACTACTCCGAGACCTGCCACATTTATGCCGTTGTCTGCCCGAAACATCAAATGAGGACAGAGTAACTCCTGGCCCGGGACGGGATGTATCGATGATGACCGGCAATAAACAGCCGCACGCAGATGTTCCGGAAATGTTCTGGAAAATCCGCAACGCGTCTCAAATGCCGGAAATCCGACATCACGTCTTGCTTGAAAGAGCGATGTCGGATAAGGGGTTACAACGAGTTCCTGAGTGCCCACCTGAGCGACGGTCGCCCGGCCGCCGCGACCCCAGGCCATTCTGAAAACACTACGATACAGTTGTGTATCGTGGTCACAACAGGGAGTAACCCGCGGATGAGCCGAGCGCGCCGCTACGCCTGTACTATTCGTGCCATCGGCGGGGTTCTCGCCATCGCAGGCCTCGCGGCCTGCTCCAGTCCCGGGCAACACAGCGCCTCGAAGCAAGACACCGCCAAATATCTCGCGCACGCGAAGCGAAGCTACACCCCGCCTGGCCCGGCCGAGGATCCATGGGGGCCGTATATCAGCAAGGCGTCCACCCGATTCGACATGCCGGAATCCTGGATTCGCGCCATCATGCGCCAGGAATCCGGCGGACGCATGTACCTGAACGGCGAACTCATCACCTCCCGCGCCGGCGCGATGGGACTGATGCAGGTGATGCCCGGCACGTATGAGGAACTGCGCGACCGCTACGAACTCGGCGACGATCCGTTCGATCCGCATGACAACATCATGGCCGGCGTCGCCTATATGCGGGAGATGTACGACATCTACGGCTCGCCCGGATTCCTCGCGGCCTACAATGCCGGCCCGGCGCGCCTCGATGATTACCTGACCAATACGCGCGGCCTGCCGGACGAAACGCGCCGCTATGTCGCCTCGATCGGCCCGAACCTGCTGGGCGACGGGCCGCGCGTGCGCTCGCCGGCCGAACAATACGCGATGAACGCGCTGCCGCTGAACATCCCGCCGGGAACCCGTTACGGCCGCGGCGCCGTACAGCTCGCCAGTTCATCCACCGGCGGCACCGGCCGCGTTCCCGCCCGCCGGCCGGTCGAGGTGGCGCAACTCGCAACTCCCGTCCGCACACCGGCGCCGCAGCAGGTGGCCGTGGTGCTGCCGCCGGCCGCGCCGCAGCCGGCCGCACCCGCCCGCAAGGGGATCAGCCTGATCTCCCCGGCGGTCGCCGCCGAATCCAGCCCGCTCAAGCGCGGTTCGGCCTCCGGCGGCCAATGGGCCATCCAGGTCGGCGCCTACGCCAACCAGGGCATGGCCCAGAGCGCCGTCGCCACGGCACGCGGCAAGGCCGGCTCGGAACTGTCGGTCGGCAAGGCGCAGGTCGGATCCGTCAAACAGGGCCGCAACACGCTATGGCGTGCCCGCGTCACCGGCCTCTCCCGCGAAACCGCGGTGCAGGCCTGCGAGAAACTGTCCCGCGGCCGCAACGCCTGCATCGTCCTCTCGCCCGAGGCACAATCGTAACATCAAGGGCCGTCGGGTTCGACACACCGGCGGTCCTGCCCCGTCGTGGCGGGTGAAGGCCCGCCGGCGCGAGCCATGACGATGAGGCGCTGTCAGCCCGCCAGCCTCAGCAGCCGCCGGTACAACACGGTCAAGCCGACACCACGAACCCGCGCCCGCTGCGGCGCGAGGCACCGCCTCAGGCAACCAGCAGAGCCGCCGCCTGGTCGGCGAGTTGCCCGACCGCCTCGCTCATGGCCGCGACCAGACCCTGTGTTCCGGCAGTCGCCGGGGTGACCGAAATCGTGACGTTGCGCGTCGCGGTCGCCCGCTTCGTCACCGACATCTGCGCCCGCAGCAGCACGACACCCGAGCGGTCCAGGTCCAGCCGCTGGATATTGATGCCCAGCGTGGCGTCGGGGGTGCCGGAGATCGGGCTGTTTTCCTGGTAGATCGTCGCGTTCGGCAGGCGCTGCGTCAGATCCTGCACCAGGACGCGCCCGAGCATCGAGTCCAGCGGCTCCCCCCACCACTCGTTTTCCAGGACCTCCAGCCGGAAGCCCTCAGACGAGCGGACGATCTGCGAGCGCTCCAGGTAGCGCGCGAGTGCGATTGCGCGCATCTCCACCGTGCGCGGGCCGCGCTTGCGCACCTCGCCGCTGGTCGGCGCCAGCGTATACAGCGTGGGGTTGGGCGAGGAGCACGCGGCGGGAACCGCGGCGAACAGCAGCAGGGCTTGGCGGCGATAAAGCGGACGCAACGTCATGGCGATCAGGGTCCCTGCATGGTTCGGCCGCGGATCAGTGCCTCCGGATGACGGGCCAGCAGGTCGGCCAGCACACGGATCGACCGCGCGGCGTCGGACAATTGCACCATCAGGCGCGATATGTCGCGATTGATCTGGGACTTGTCGCCGTACCCGCTCTCCAGCGAGGCGATCAGCCGGTCCGTCCGCTTCACCGCGTCATCGAGCCCGGCCGCGACTCCCGGCAGGCGGGCCATCACCGGCTCCATCCCGCGATTGACGTTCTGGAACAGCGCCTGTGCGGTGGTGAGCGTCGCCTGCAGCGCCGCCAGCGTCTGCTTCGCCTGTCTGTCGTTCACCAGTGCATTCGCGCCGGCGATCGTCTGGTTCAGGTTGCGGCCGATATCCTCGAACGGAAAGCTGGCGAGCCGGCTCATCAGCGCGCCGGCGGCCGACATCACGTCGGAAGCGCCGTCGCCATGGACGGGAATGATGAACGCGTCACCCTTGCGGCCAAGCGGCGCGGGTTCGGCGCCGGCGACGAAGTCCAGCGCAAGCTGGCGCTGGCCGGTGATCAGGCTCGCCGTCTCCAGCCGCACGCGCAGCCCGCGCTGCACCAGGCCGGCCATCGTCTCCTCCCGCCGCAGCCCCAGCACGCCGCGGAACCCGCCCTCGGCGGCCTTGTCCTGTTCGGGAAATTCGATATGGCCGATGCGCCCGGGCTCGACCGCGAAGCGCACCGCCGCAACCACGCCGTCGGTATCGTTGTCGTATTCCAGGCCGACGCTCTCGACCTCGCCGATCTTGATGCCGCGGATCGTCACCGCCGAACCCTGTTCCAGCCCGGCGACGGAACTGCGGAACACCGCCATCAGGGGCGCGCTTCTTGCGTAACGCGCCGACTCCGCCGCCTCCCGGCTGGGATAGAGCGCGAAGGTGCGATGCTCCTCGCTGACCGGCGCCTTCAGACCCTCGGCCGGCGTATCGAACGCGATCCCGCCCAGGATCAGCGCCCGCAGCGATTCCAGCTGAACCTGCAGCCCCTTGGCACCGAGTTGCACATTGACGGCCGAGGCGTTCCAGAAGCGCGAATTGTCGTGCACGTAGCGGTCGAACGGTTCCCGCACGAAGGCATGGATCGTGACGCTGTCCGCCAGTTCGGCCACGTCCCAGCCCAGCACCTCGCCCACGGTGAAGTCGCGGAAGATGATCGGCGAGCCGAGGCCGATATTGCCGATCCGTGCGGCCTTCAGCATGAAGGTCCGGCCCGGCACCTCGGCCTGCACCACGGGCGGGTTCTCGAGCCCCACGAAGTGCCGCTCCGGCCGCCCGCCGGTCAAAGACGGCTGCAACTCGATATAGGCGCCCGAGACCAGCGTCTGCAGGCCGGAGATCGAACCCGCGAAGAAGCGCGGCTTCACCACCCAGAACCGGGCCTCCTCGGTCAGCAGCCGCTCCGCCTCGCCCTTCATCCGGACCGTGACGATCACCCGCTTCATGTCGGGGCTGAGGTCGATCTTCGTCACGACGCCCATGTCGACGTCCTTGTGACGTACATGGGACTGGTTCGCGGTCAGCCCCTCGGCACTCTGGAACGAGATGGTGACCTGCGGCCCGCGTTCCGCCAGCGTCATCCACACGAGCCAGGCGCCGATCACCGCGGTCACCGCCGGAATGGCCCAGACGAGGGAAAGGCGGCGGCGCCGCCCGAGGCGCGACCGCACCAGCGCCATCGGCGGCTGCTCGCCCAGGACCGGCTGGTCGTTCATGGATGGTCTCCTGCGGCGGTTCCTTCTCCGGCGGGTCTGGCCGCCGCCGCCGCGTCCCACATCAGGCGGGGATCGAACGCCTCGGCCGCGAACATCGTCAGGATCACCACCGCCGCGAAGGCCGTCGCGCCCAGCCCGGGCTGCACCATGGCGATCGCGCCGAACTGCACCACCGCCACCAGGATGGACACCATGAAGATGTCGATCATCGACCAGCGACCCACCAGATCCACCACGCGGTAGAGCACCGTCCGCTCCTTCAATCGGGTCCGCCAACCGCGTTGCGTGCCGATCAGCAGCAGCGCCATGCCCAGCAGCTTCAACAGTGGCACGGCAATGCTGGCCACGAACACCAGCAGCGCAAGCGGCCACATGCCAAGGACGAGCAATTCCTGCACACCGCCGATGATCGTACTGGGGCCGCCATGGCCAAGCCGGATCACGGTCATCACCGGGTAGATGTTCGCTGGCAGATACAGCAGGGCGGCGGCGGTCAGCAGCGCCCAGGAACGCGCGACGCTGTTCCGCTTGCGGTGCCGCAACGCAAAGCCGCAGCGCGGGCAATGCGCCCCCGGCGATGCTCTGCTGACCAGCCCGCAGGTATGGCAGCCGATCCGCATCAGCTTCACGCCCAGCGCGCCCGCGGACCGCTCCAACCGCGATGGGCGGGGCGGCTGCCGCTCCATCGCCTCCCACACCGCCTGGTCATCCAGCGATGCATCAGCGGCGATCACCATCACCATCAGCCCGACCAGCGCGAACAGCGCGATGCCCAGGTCGACCTGGACCATGTCCGACAGTTTCACATAGGCGACGAAGGCGCCCAGCAGGTAGATCTCGATCATCGACCAGGGCCGCAGGCGCTCGGCCCAGGCGAACACCGGCCTGGTCCAGCCGGGCGGGCGACGCAGGCGCAGCGCGGGCAGCACGGCCAGGATGCAGAGCACGCGCGCGAGCGGTATGGCGAAGGTGGTCAGGACCACGACGGCGCCGAGCTCCCACAGCCCGCCCTCCTCCAGCCCGGCCGGACCGCTGAGCAGCGTCGCCACCGTCTGCTGGCCGGCTGTGCGCACCGACATCAACGTCATGACCGCGCCCAGGAAGAACAGCACCAGCGCGGCCATGTTCAACGCAAGCGGCAGGGCCATGGACCCGGCACGGGTCTGCCGCAGCAGCGCATCGCATCGCAGGCACGAGGCTCGGGAACCCGGCGCCAGGGCCGGCACGGCCTGCAGCAGGCCGCAGTCATGGCATTCACGCAGCCGCCTGGGCGTGTGCCGGATCGCGGGATCGGCTGCGGCTACGGACGTCGAGACGGACATCAGGCTCCGTATGGCTCGCGCCCCCGCCGGGTGCGATGCGGAAATGGGGAATATCCATGTGCGCAGGGCACGCATGCGCCCTGCGTTTCGGTTTCATAAGAGGCGAAGCGCGCCCGCCGGGTCAAGCTGAAACGATCGGACACGAACGATCGGACACGGGCCGGGATTGCAACCGCCAGGGAGGCTTGTTGCCGCCATCTGCCGCCAAGCGCTGGATGTCCGGCACGGGCGGCGGATTTGCCTGATGCACCGAACATCGTTCTGGCCGCTTGTTGTTTCCTGTTTACGGATCAATGAGCATTTATCTATATCGCTCGCGATCGCGTGAGCCAAAGGCGGCAACAGGTCGCAACACTCAGTCGACGTCGGAAACCCAGCATGCGTGACGAGACGGTGGACTTTCGCAAACTGGCCCTGGAAGCAGCGGCAGAGGTCTACAGCCCCCGCGCCCGCAGATGCAGGCCGTGGTCGCATGTGTGGACCATGTGGGAAACCGACGCCGGCGGCCTGTACCAGGCCCGTCGGTGCGTGGGATGCGGCAAGGAAGTGCGCCGCCAACTGGCCAGGGCATGCTCGCACCACTGGGAAACGACCAGCGTGATGAACCTGGTCAGCCCGGACACGCGCGTCCGGCACCCGATCGGCGAGATCCACATCCAGCGCTGCTGGAAATGCGGCGACGTCCAGCGCCGGGATCTGCGATAGCCGAGCGCGGAAGCGTCCCCCGGCGCGGTTGCGACCCCTGCCCCGGACGGCGGCGTCGCGCATCGGAGGAATGAGGGGACGGAACGGCATGCGCCGGCTCATCGGCTGCGGGCTTTGAGGGCAAGGCCCGCGGCCAGCAGCATCAGCGTCATGCCGATCGCGTCACCCCAGTCCAGCTTTTCGCCGAACAGCGTGCTGCCGATCGCCACGGCGATGACAGGGGAAATGAACGCGTAGGTCCCCGGCCGGCTCGCGCCCCAGTCGCGCACCAGCAGGAAATACATGGTCGTTGCCACCAGCGCGGCCGGGATCAGCAGGTAAAGCCAGGCCAGGAAGGCGGGCCAGCCCCAGTGGAAGGACATCGCCTGCCACCCGCCGGGCTCCAGCACCAGCCCGGCCAGCAGCAGGATGCCGCCGCCGATCAGGTCCGTCAGGCCGGCCAGCTGCACCGGCGCGATGGTGCGCATCATCGGCCGCGTCAAAACCGAGCCGAAGGAATAGCAAAGGCAGGCGATGACCACCGCGCCGGCGCCGAAGACCTCCATCATGTCCAGCGTGCCGGTCATGGCCGCCGGACCGAACAGTGTCAGGACGCCCACCACCCCCAGCGCGATCGCGCCGATCTGCCGCCAGGTGACGCTTTCCTGCCCCAGCATCACGCTGAAGCCCAGCAGCGCGATCGGCGTCAGGGCGGAACTGATCACCGCCGCAAGCCCCGCGGTGATGTGGTACAGGCCGTAGAGCTGGATCACCTGATTGAGCGTGATCAGCAAGACCGACACGCCCACGAGCCGCGGCAGCAGCCGGGGCGGCGGCAGCACACGCTCGCCGCGGGCGCGCCACCAGGCCAGCAGCACGATGCCGGCCACCGTCCAGCGCAGGCCCGCGAACACGCCGGGCGGCACGGTTTCGATGCCGATCTTCATCGCGAGCCAGGTCGTGCCCCAGACGAAGCAGATGAAGGCGAACATGCCGCGCTGCAGCGCGGTGATGGAGAGCGGCATGCGATCCGATCGGGACAGAGGAAACCGGTTGGTCCGGCGGGCGCCTTCTACAGGTGTTGCCTGGCAGTCCGCTCATGCCGAGGTGGCATGCCCCGCATGCGCCCTTGCGTGTGACGGGCGCGTGGGTCGGACGGGCGAATGCACCCGCCGCCGTCACGAACGGCAGGCAGCTGAGCGCCCAGGCTCAGGCCCGCGGGGTTGGCGTGGCGGCTGCGCGCCCCGGATCAGACCCGCAGCTTCTGCGTCCGGGTGAAGCGGGCCAGCCGGTACGGGGTGGGATCGACGATCGGCCGGTCGCCGGCAACGATGTCCGCCATCAGCCGCCCGGCTCCGGGACCGATGCCGAACCCATGGCCGGAGAAGCCGGTGGCGATGAAGAAGCCGGGAATCCGCTCCACCTGATCGATCACCGGCACCGCATCGGGGGTCACGTCGATCAGCCCGCCCCAGCTCTGCGCCACCTCCATCCGCCCGAACACCGGAAACGCTCGGCTCAGCACCGCGCGGGCTTCGGCCAGGATGCCGGGCTTCGGCTTCGGGTCCAGCACGCGCACCGCCTCCATCGGCGTCGCCTGGTCCAGCGTCCAGTGGCGCTTCGTGCGCAGCTCCTCCCAGGATCGCAGCCCGACGCGCAGCCGGATCTCGTGGCGGTTGTTGATCAGGCGCGGCAGGAAGTCCGACAGCAGGCGGAAATGGTCGGGCGTGACCTCGGCTGTGTTGGCATTGCGGCGCGCGATGGAATAGCCGCCGTCCAGCCGCTTGCGGAACGCGAACACCGATCCGCCGGCCGTCACCTCGGGGCCGCCTTCCAGCGGCTTGGTGCGGAACACCGACCCCAGCACCTTCAGCTGCGGCAGATCCAGGCCGGCATTGCCGGCGAACAGGCGCGACCAGGCCCCGCCGGCCAGCACCGCGGCGTCGCAGCGGATGCGCCCGGCCTCGGTGATCACGCCGACGAGCCGCCCGTTGTGCAGGTCGATGCCGCGCACGGCGCAATGGGTGAAGATCTTCGCGCCATGGTCGCGCGCCGCCTCGGCGATCGCGGGCGCCGCATGCATCGGTTCGGCGCGCCCGTCGCTGGGCGTGTGCAGCCCGGCGATGAAGGACTTCGTGGCGCCGGGCATCACCGCTTCCAGCTCCTCCCCGCGCAGCAGGCGGGAATCGACCTGGTACGGGCGCGCCTCCTCCAGCCACGCCTCCTGGTCGGCGACGTCCTTCTCGGTCTCGCAGAGATACATGATGCCGGGCTGGCGGAAACCGGTCTCGCGCCCGGTGCGTTCGTTCATGCCGCGCCACAGCTTCAGGCTTTCGATCGCGAGCGGAATCTCGCCGGCATCCCGCCCCATCGTGCGGCACCAGCCCCAGTTGCGGCTGGATTGCTCGCCGCCGATGCGCCCCTTCTCGCACAGCACCACGTCGACGCCCTTTTCGGCCAGGAACAGCGCGGTGGTGACGCCGATGATGCCGCCGCCGATGACGACGACCCCGGCGCGGTCGGGAAGATGCGTGTCGGATTGGACCAGATCGACGGGTGGGGACATGACGACCCTGTGGCCAGTGTGATGACCGCAGCATATGCTGCCGTGCAGCACATGACCATCGGGAGAGCCTGACGATATGGCCTGGCGGATTGGCGTCGATTCCGGCGGCACCTTCACCGATGTCTGCCTGTTCGACGATGAGACCGGCGCGGTGGCGGTGTGGAAGGTCGCCTCGACACCCGACGATCCGTCGCGCGGCATCGCCCAGGGCGTGGAGGAAGGCATCGGCCGCGTCGGCGCAGCGCCGGGCCAGGTCGGCTATTTCGGCCACGGCACGACGGTCGCGACCAACGCGCTGATCCAGCATCGCGGCGTCAGGACCGGACTGATCACCACCGACGGGTTTCGCGACCTGCTGGAGATCGGCCGGCAGAAGCGCCCCGACCTCTATGACCTGCAGGTGGAGAAGCCGCCCGTGCTGGTGCCGCGCGACCTGCGGCTGGAAGTGCCGGAACGCATGCGCCACGACGGGCGGGTGGAAATCCCGCTGGACGAGGCCGCCTTCCGCGCCGCGGTGCGCCGGCTGCGCGAGGCCGGCGTGCAGGCGGTGGCGGTCTGTTTCCTGTATGGCTTTGTGCGCACCGCGCATGAGGAAACCGCCGCGCGCATCCTGGCCGAGGAATTCCCCGAAGCCTTCGCCTGCGTGTCGCACCAGGTGGCGCCGGAGTTCCGTGAATACGAACGTATGTCGACGACGGCGGTAAATGCCTATCTCGGCCCCGTCATGCGCCGCTATATCGGGCGGCTGGCGGAGCGGCTGACGACGCTGGGCGTGCAGGCGACGCCGCATCTGACGCAGTCCAACGGCGGCGTCATCGGCTTCGACCAGGCGGCGCGGCTGCCGGTGCGCACGGTGCTGTCCGGCCCGTCCACCGGTGTGGTCGGCGCGCAGGAGATCGGACGGCTGGCCGGGCTCCCCGACCTGATCACCTTCGACATGGGCGGCACCAGCACCGACGTCGCCCTGCTCGCGGGCGGAGAGTGCCGGCTGGCAAGCGAGGCCGTGGTGCACGGCTATCCGATCAAGGCGCCGATGCTGGACATCCACACGGTGGGCGCCGGCGGCGGCTCGATCGCGTTCATCGACTCGGGCGGTCTGCTGAAGGTCGGCCCGCGCAGTGCCGGCGCCGATCCCGGCCCGGTGTGCTACGACCGCGGCAACACCGAGGC
>JBFXDK010000002.1:0-131077 GCA_050181195.1 Acetobacteraceae bacterium
GCCATACGCGCGCCCTGCTGCGCGCGGCGCTCGACGGGACGCTGAACAATACCAAGTTCCGCAAGGAGCCGTATTTCGGCCTGTCGATCCCCGAGCATGTCCCCGGGGTGCCGGAGGAAGTGCTGGATCCCAGCCGCTCCTGGGCCGACAAGGCGGCGTATGACCGCATGGCCAGGCAACTGATCCAGCGGTTCGAGGAGAACTTCGCGAACTTCGAGGCCGGCGTTGGCGACGAGGTCCGCGCCGCGGCCATTCGCGCCGCGGCCTGATCGGGTCACACCATCGGGACTATGCCGGCAACGGCCCGCATGTGCGGGCCGTTGCGTGTGGTTGGTGCGTGCGGTCCGCAGCGCCAACAGGCTCGCGCAGCATCGTAGTGACCCATTGGTCTGTCGCGGAGCGGTCGTTCCGCGTGTCTTTCCGGGATCCCTGGCGACGATAGCGGCACGGTCCGGACGATTGAACAAACGAATTCAGACACGTGGCCCTGATCGAGGGCTGGCCGGCGTTGCGG
The DNA here is from genome assembly GCA_050181195.1 of Acetobacteraceae bacterium. GTDB lineage: Bacteria > Pseudomonadota > Alphaproteobacteria > Acetobacterales > Acetobacteraceae > Rhodopila. The sequence goes on from JBFXDK010000002.1 coordinate 515, forward strand.
CCGGAAATCGCCGCCGAACCAGCCTGATTCACTGGTGGCCACGACGCGGGAGAGAAACACTCTCCCCTGAACGCACACAGCCGGATCCCCGGACCCGGCTGTGCTCCACATTTCACCGGGTCCACGCCCGGGGCTGAGGGACTCGCTGGTGTACGGCCCGGGATCAGACCGAGTAGTACATCTCGAACTCGACCGGATGCGGCGTATGCTCGAACCGGTAGACCTCGCCCCATTTCAGCTCGATGTAGCTTTCGATCTGGTCCATGCTGAACACGTCGCCGGCCAGCAGGAACTCATGGTCGGCTTCCAGCGCGCCCAGGGCCTCACGCAGGCTGCCGCACACCGTCGGAATGCCCTTCAGCTCTTCCGGCGGCAGATCATACAGGTCCTTGTCCATCGGGTCGCCCGGATGGATCTTGTTCCGGATACCGTCCAGACCGGCCATCAACATGGCCGAGAAGGCCAGGTAGGGATTGGCCGCCGCATCCGGGAAGCGAACCTCGACGCGCTTCGCCTTCGGGCTGGTCGCATAGGGAATGCGGCAGGAGGCGGAGCGGTTGCGCGCGGAATAGGCCAGCAGCACCGGCGCCTCAAACCCCGGGATCAGCCGCTTGTAGCTGTTGGTCGAGGGATTGGTGAACGCGTTCAGCGCCTTGGCGTGCTTGATGATGCCGCCGATGTAGTAGAGGCAGGTTTCCGACAGGTCGGCATAGGCGTTGCCCGCGAACAGCGGCTTGCCGCCCTTCCAAATCGACTGGTGGCAGTGCATGCCCGAGCCGTTATCGCCGTAGATCGGCTTCGGCATGAACGTCGCGGTCTTGCCGTAGCTGTGCGCCACATTGTGGATGCAGTACTTGTAGATCTGCAGATGGTCCGCCATGCGGGTCAGCGTGCCGAACTTCATGCCGAGCTCGTGCTGGCTCTGCGCCACCTCGTGGTGATGCTTCTCGATGACGACGCCCATCTCGCCCATGGTGGACAGCATCTCGGCGCGCATGTCGGCCTCGCTGTCGACCGGCGGAACGGGGAAATAACCGCCCTTCACCGACGGACGATGGCCCATGTTGCCTTCGGGATAATCCTTCAGCGAGGCCTGCGGACCTTCCTGGCTGTCGAGCTGATAGATGCCGTAGTTGCCGCCGGTGCCGAACTTGACGCTGTCGAAGATGAAGAACTCGGCCTCCGGACCGAAATACACCGCATCGCCGACTCCCGACGCCTTAACATAGGCTTCCGCCTTCTTCGCGGTGCTGCGAGGATCGCGGGAATAAGCCTGGCCGGTGGACGGCTCAACGATGTCGCAGACGATGATCATCTGCGGCTTGGCCGAGAACGGATCCATCACCGCCGTATCCGGGTCCAGCATCAGGATCATGTCGGACTCGTTGATGGCCTTCCAGCCGGCGATGGAAGACCCGTCGAACATGATGCCGTCGCGGAACACGTCCTCGTCGATGGTCGAGACGTGCTGCGCGGTGTGGTGCCATTTGCCGCGGGGATCTGTGAACCGCAGGTCCACGTATTCCACGGAATGCTCGGTGAGCATGTCCAGCACCTTGCTCACGGCGGAGCTGGAGGATGTGCCTGTTGGCTTCTTAGCCATGCCTGTTATTCCCCGTCTTTCGTCCTGGTTGCCGCGCGAGATGGACCTTAAACCAGGTCGCGGCAGTCACGGGCCCGCACCACGCGAACCCCCATGGGCCGGCCCCTCTACTCGTTTCCGCCCGGGGCCGAAAGCGGTTTGTTGCCAGGGTGATTGTTGAATGCCTCGCGTCGGCCAGTCAGGAAGCGGTCAGATCGCGTCCTCCCCGCGTTCGCCGGTGCGGATGCGGATCACTTCCTCGATGCTCGAGATGAAGATCTTGCCGTCGCCGATCCGTCCGGTACGGGCAGCGTTCATGATCGCCTCCACGGCACGCTCGACGACCGAATCCTCGCAAACGACTTCGATCTTCACCTTGGGCAGGAAGTCCACGACATACTCGGCTCCGCGATAGAGTTCCGTGTGGCCTTTCTGGCGACCGAACCCCTTGGCTTCCACCACCGTGATGCCCTGCAGACCAACCTCGTGCAGCGCCTCCTTCACTTCATCCAGTTTGAATGGCTTGATGACGGCCTCGATCTTCTTCATGCGCCTCAAGCCCGGTCTCGCCGGGCCTCCCCTCGTGTAAGGCTGCCCGCTACGCCCGCTGACTTTCAGCGGCATGAACAGCACCACAGGTTTGCACGTGGCGTGCCAGTCTTCAATGCGGAAGGCGCTATCCGTCCAAACCCGGATTTCCTGCAGCGGATGCGGGGGTTATGGGGATCGGCTGGCCCGCCGATCGCGCGTGCCTCGTGGTTGCGCAGATCACCGCGCAGCAGAATGCTCGAATCCTATGCACGCGCTGGCCCGAATTTATTCGGTTGCGTTGCCTTTCTTGCGGGCGCTGTTCCGGGCTGCGGCGGGGACCACGCCCTACATGCTCTCCCGCCGCCATGCCAGAAGCAGCAGACCCAGCATCAGCGGCAAAGAAACCCACGACGGCAGCAGAGACAGTGAGGCGACGCCTGTCACCAGATGGTCCCGGCGCCGCTCCAGCCCGACCCAGGATCCGCCGCTCGCATTGCGATTTGCCTCGGTGCGGCGCAGATCAGGAATATTGGGCGACGCTGCCGTTCCCAGCCAGTGCACGCTGCCCCCGGACGCGTTCGCCACCTTCTGCAACAGCGTGCCGGTCGCGCGCAGATCCGCCAGTTCCGGTGGGTTGGCCGCCCCCGCCGCGGCATACGCCGATCGCGCGCCGTCCGAGACCTGCCAGACGCCGGGCGTGGTGGCAGGCAGCGCCGTGGTTGCCCGTCCCGGCGCCACCTCGGTCAGGGGCAGCGTCTGCACCGTGCCATCCGGGTCCGTGACCACAACCGACCCGGGAGGCGCGGCCTCGGTGGAGCGGCGTTCGATCGCCAGCCGTCCCTCGGCTACCCGCGCCGTCAGGGCGTTTTCCTCCAGTTCCGGCTCCTGCATCAGCCAATGTGCGACGCGGCGAAGCAGTTCCGCCTGCGGTCCGCCGCCTTCGTGCCCGCGCGACCACAGCCAGATCTGGTCCGACAGCAACAGGGCGGTACGCCCCTTGCCGACGCGTTCCAGCGCCAGCAGCGGCTGGCCGTCGGGGCTTTGCATGAGCACATCGCCACGCACTTCCGCCGGCTGGATGCGGCGATACCACGCGCCCCAGGACGGTTCGGCAGTGGCCGGACCATTCGCGCCGGTCAGTCCCTCGGTGACCGGATGGCGCTGTCCCAGATCGCTGATCCAGGGTCGGAACCGCCCGTCCACTACCGCGTTGAACCGCGCCGGCGCACCCGGCAGCACCTGACCAAGGGGCGTCGCGGCGAGGCTGGTGGAGCCGGAAAATTCCGGCCCGACGGACAGCAGCAGCGCCCCGCCCTGGCGCACGCGGTTGGCGATGTTCGCCATATAAGGAAGCGGCAGCAGGCCGCGGTTCTGGAACCGGTCCAGGATGATCAGGTCGAACTCGCCGATCTTGTCCTGGAACAGTTCGCGCACGGGGAAGGCGATCAGCGCAAGCTCATTGAGCGGCGTCAGGTCGTCCTTTTCCGGCGGACGCAGAATGGTGAAATGCACGAGGTCGACGGACGGATCGGCCTTCAGCAGCCGCCGCCAGGTACGCTCGCCCGGATGCGGCTCGCCCGAAATCAGCAGAACGCGCAAGCGTTCGCGCACGCCGTTGATCTCGACCACGGCGCGATTGTTCAGGCCGGACACTTCGCCGGCGAGCGGACTTGCGGTCAGTTCCACGACCGTGGGACCAGCCCGCGTGATCGGAATTTCGATCCGCTGCTCCCGCCCGATCGGCACGCTCTCCACACGCGGGGGATCGCCGTCTCGCCGAACAGTCAGTGTTGCCGGTGTGCTGCGGGCATTGCTGCCGAGGTCATCGACCGCCACGCGCAGGGTGACAGATTTGCCGACGATCCCGTAACCGGGGGCCTCGATCAGCCGCAGGCGACGGTCGATCTCCTCGGCGCGCGCCGGGACCAGGACATTGAGCGGCGCGCCGCCGGGTGCCGCGTCGGGGATGTCGTGCACCTGGCCGTCCGTGACGGCGATCGTGCCGGCGAAGCGGGAGCGTGGGATGTCGGCGAGCGCTCGCTCGATCTCACTGAACAGGCGCGTGCCGGCATTGCCACTTTCCGGCACGGTGACGACCCGCAGATCGAGATCCCGGTGCCGCCCCGCCTGTTCGGCGAGGGCAGCGCGGGCGGCGTCGGCCAGGCGCGCACGATCGCCGATGCGCATCGAGGCGGACTGGTCGACGACCAGCAGGCCGATGTCGGATAAATTCTCCCGGCTTTCCTGCACCAGGCGCGGCCCGGCGAGCCAACCCAGCAGGACGGCGAATGCAACGAGCCGCACGACGGTGCCGCGCGCCCGTTTCCAAAATCCAAGGGCAATGACGGCGGCGGCAAGGAGGCCAAGGGCGGCGATGGCCCAGACCGGCAACAGCGGGTCGAAGCGGATGGCGGCGATGGCGAGTTCGGGGCGCATGAGGCCTTATACGATGGTGCGGCAAGCGTGGATATCAAAGGACGCATGCGCAGGAGCGGCGCCGACGCCGGCATACGATCCTGAGGCAGTATGAGACGCACGAGTGCATTTCGCGTCCCGCGGAGAAAGCGTGCGACCCTGGCGGCGTCGCAACGGCCGCTGCGACCGCGGCCAATCCACCCCACGCGCAGACGGGGATCGAGAGCGGATGGGAATGGACATACCACGGCAGGGCCGAGCGGCTGATGTGGCCAACGCCTGCCTAAGCACGATTCTGCGGTGCGCCGCAGGTGCGAAGCCGATCGAACGATGGGCTCATTGTGTGCTGTCGGCAGGCATTGGCGGCACTGGCCGCGAATGCCTGCCTATCCCCGCACCAAACGCCCGGGCAGCGCCCCCGTCTGCTGCCCATTACGATAGACCACCGCACCCGAAACGATCGTCGCATCGAACCCGTCGGTGCGCTGGATCAGGCGCTTACCGCCGGCCGGCAGATCGTACACGATCTCCGGGCTGCGCAGCCGCAGACGATCGTAGTCGATGATGTTGATGTCCGCCTTCTTCCCCGCCTGCAGCACGCCGCGATCATGCAGCCCGATCGCGGCCGCGTTGTCGGCGGTCAGGCGCCTGATGATCCAGGACACCGGAAACAATGAACCGCGGGGCCGATCCCGCGTCCAGTGCGTGATCGTATAGCTGGTCGCGGTCGCATCGCACATGATCCCGACATGCGCGCCGCCGTCGCCCAGGCCAATCAGCGTGTTCGGATCGGCCATCATCTCGTGCACAACGTCCAGGTTGCCCGCGGCGTAGTTGGTCACGGGCAGATAGAGAATGCCCTTGCCGTCACGCTGAAGCATCAGGTCATAGGCTACATCGGCGGGCGTGCGCCCTTCACGGGCGGCGATGGCGGCGACGCTCCGTTCCGCCGCGGGTTCGTAGTCCGGCGGATCGCCCAGGGGAAACATCCGGTCCCAGCGCTCCACACGTCTTTCGCGTCGCCCTCCCTCGAAATCCTCTGCCATCAGGCGGGCGCGGAAGGCAGGCTCACGCAATGCGGCAAGGCGTTCCGGAAAGGGCAGGCCTGCGATTTGCCGGTAGCTGGGCCGGCCCATGAACGGGTTCTGTGACAGTTCGAACCCGAGCAGCACCGAGGTAGGACGGGAGCGGATCTGGCCGGTCATGCACAACCCGCTCGCATTGGCGTCGGCGATCTGGCTCAGCAGATCACGCCAGCCCTCTGGGCGGACATCGGATTGCAGCAGCGTGATCGTGACCGGGCGGTGCGACTCCTGGGCCAGCCGGCGGAACAGGCCGAACTCTCCATTCTGGTCCTCGAAATCCGACACGATCTGCATCCAGCCGGCACCGGCGTCGCGCATGGCATGTGCGATGGCGGTCAGCTCCGCTTCCTCGGCCCGCAGCGTGGGGATGTGCTTGCCGTCCAGGGTGCGGTGGTTGAGCGTGCGGGAGGTCGAAAAGCCGAGAGCGCCGGCGCGGATCCCTTCCGCGGTGAGCGCGGCCATGCGGGCCCGGTCCTGTTCCGTCGCCGGCTCCCGGTCCGCGCCGCGCTGACCCATGACATAGACGCGCAGCGCCGCGTGCGGGACCTGCGCGGCGACATCAATATCGAATTTCCGGGCGGCGAGGGCGGCGAGGTAGTCAGGGAAGCTGTGCCAGTTCCAGGGCAGGCCTTCGGTCAGCACGACCTCTGGAATATCCTCCACGCCTTCCATCAGCTTCACGAGCATGTCGCGCTGGTCCGCGTGGCAGGGCGCGAACCCGACGCCGCAATTGCCCAGCAGGACCGTGGTGACGCCGTTCCAGGAGGACGGTGAGAGGCGGCTGCTCCAGGTGACCTGCGCGTCGTAATGGGTATGGATGTCAACGAAGCCCGGGCAGACGAGCTTGCCCTTGGCGTCGATCTCTTCTGCGCCCTTGGGGATGGTGCCGCCGATCTGGGTGATGTGGCTGCCGGACATGGCGAGATCGGCTTCGTAGGGATCCCTCCCCGACCCGTCGACGATGGTGCCGTTGCGGATCACCAGGGAGGGTTGGTCTTGCATCCTTGGTCTCCTGTCGGTGGACGGTTGCCTGCGCGGGACGGTATCGGGCACGGCGCCGGGCTGCAAGAATACCACCCGGCCCGCGCGATCGCAGCAATCCCTGGGGGATCGACGGTCGGCTATTGCTGGAACTTCTTCGCCCACTCGATATACTTGATTGCCATCGCGTGCTGGTTCTGCAGATAGGCCGCGTAGTCCGCGCCCGTCATGATTCGCACCTCCAGCCCGACATCCTGCATCCGACGCACGTGCTCCGGATTTTCCATCGCCTTGCGCAGGGCCGCTGTCAGGTATTCGACGACCGCCGGCGGCGTGCCGCGGGGCGCCGCAAGGCCGCGGGTGGAGCTGGAGATGATCGTGGGGTAGCCGAGTTCCGCGGCGGTGGGGATCTCCGGCATCAGCGTGGAGCGTTGCTTGTCCAGTACGGCGAGCGCACGTACCTCGCCCGACATCACCCGTTTGCGCACGCTGCCGACATTGTCGAAGGCGACGTCGACATGGCCGCCCAGGATGGCGGTGAATTGCTGCGCCGCCCCGTCGAAATGCACAACGCGGAAGCGGATGTCCGCGGCTTCCTCCAACATCATGATCGCAAGATGGTCATCGCTTAGGGGACCGGTCGTGCAGGCCGTGACCTTGCTGGGCTGCGTGCGCGCCGCATCCACGAGATCGGCCAGCGTGCGGAACGGGCTGTCGGCCCGCACCCAGATCACGCCGGCATCGAACACCTGGTTGATGATCAGCGCAAAGCTGTCGATGGTGAACGCGGCCTTCCGTTCCGGATCCAGGCTGATCGTATTGACACCCGGCATTGTAATGAAGCCGATCGTGTAGCCGTCGGGACGGGCACGTGCGAGTTCGGTCAAGCCAAGCTGTGATCCGGCCCCGGGCTTGTTCACGATTACGACAGGCTGGCCGATGTCCTTCTCCAGAACGGCCGCCACGATGCGACCGCCCGCATCGGTAGGCCCACCTGGCGGGGTGGGAACGATGACCTGAATTGTTCGCCTTGGATATTCGGCTGCCCAGGCCGCTCCAGTCAGGCCTGCTGCACCGACGGCGACACCTGACCGAACGAGGGTTCTGCGAGAAAGCATTGACGGTCCTCCTTCTTTGTTATTGGGAGCCTTTGTCCGGCACCGGGGAACACGTCTGGCCAGGTTCGTCGCCAATCCCTGTGCTCGGGTGTCATTTTCCCTCACGCTATGGCCGGGCATGGGTGGGCGCAAGTGCGCGGCCGCGGCCATCTGTCACAAATTTGGAATGAATAGCGCCCCGGCGCGGCGCCGCACCGGTGACGGAATGCCATCAAAATGCCGGACAGTCCCAAGCGGAACAGCGGGTGATGGCGCCCTTGGTATTCCGCTGCCGGTGCCGGGAAGCTGCTTCCGGAGGAGAGCCCGTCCCAGCCCGCAAAGGTTCAGTGAGATGATGCCCGCGTTGCCGGACCGCCGGCCGCGGCGCGCCTGTTACGCTGCCCGAGCCGCGGCGATGAAGGCGCGGATCAGCGCCGGGTCCTTCACGCCGCGCGTCCGTTCCACGCCCGAGGACACGTCAACGGCCCTCGCTCCCGTCATCCGGATCGCATCCGCGACATTCTCCTGATGCAGCCCCCCGGCCAGGATCCAGGGAGCCGGAGCAACCCAGCCGCGCAGCAGCGACCAGTCGAACGACACTGCATTCCCGCCCGGGCGCGTCGCGTCCGGCGGCGGCTTGGCTTCCAGCAGCAACCCGTCCGCGCCCTGATCATCCGTCGGCAGATCATCGGCCGAACTGATCGCCACCGCGCGCCAGATCGGCAGGCCGAACCGCGTCCGCAAGACCGCAAGATCCGGCAGCGCGCCGTAAAGCTGCAGCACGTCCAGCCGCACGACCGCCATCGCCTCGGCGATGGCGTCTGCGGTCGGGTTCACGAAAAGCCCAACACGCGGCGGTCCACCGGGATGGCGTGCGGACAGCGCGGCGGCGGCCTCGGGCGTGACGAAGCGCGGCGACGGCGGGAAAAACACGAAGCCAATCCAGTCTGCGCCGGCATCCACCGCGGTATCGAACGCGACCGGGTCATTGATGCCGCAGATCTTGACCTTGACCCCGTTCATGGCAAGGAGGCGGCAATGGCGGCTGCCTCGGCTGCCGGATCGGCAGCACCCGTGATCGGCCGTCCCACCACGATCCAGTCGGCCCCGGCGGCAACCGCCTGGTCCGGCGCCATCGTGCGCGCCTGGTCTCCGGTTGCGGCCCCGGCCGGGCGAATGCCGGGCACGACCAGCTTTACCTTCGGCCCCAGCGCCTGGCGCAGCATGGCGGCCTCCAGGGGCGAGCACACCAGCCCGTCCGCGCCGGCGTCCACGGCCAGCCGTCCCAGCCGCAGCACCTGCGCCGCCGCCCCGTCCAGCACGCCGGACTGCGCAAGCGTGGTGTCATTCAGGCTGGTCAGCACCGTCACGGCCAGAACCATCGGGCGTGTCGTCCCGCCCGCCTCGGCGGCATCACGCGCGGCGCGGATCATCGCGGCACCTCCCGCCGCATGCACCGTCACCATCCGCGGCGCCAATGGCAGGATGGCCCGCATTGCGCCAGCGACCGTGTTTGGGATGTCGTGCAGTTTCAGGTCCAGGAAGACCGGCCGCCCCTCAATGGCCCGATACCCGGCGGGACCATTGGCGACGAAGAATTCTAGCCCCAGCTTGAACAGGCCGACATGCGGCGCCGTGGCACGCGCCCACGCCGCGGCCTGCGCGACGTCGGTCGTGTCCAGCGCGACGACCAGACGGTGCCCGCCGGTGGTGCCCATCAGCTGGAAGGCGGCGGCATGGCAGGAGCAGGCAGACGCGCCTTCAACTCCTTCACCTGTGCTTCCAGGTGCCGCACCGCATGCTCTGCTCGGCGGGCGCGACGACGCTGGCCGAGCTCATTGAACCAGACCAGCAGGCCGCCCACCAGGAAGGCCACGGCAGTCATCGCCAGCATCGCGAGCGACAGCGGCATTTCCAACGCAAAGTCAGTGGGCCAGAGGGTGATGTGCACCGTCCCCGTGTTCGACAATGCGAACAGGACAAGCAGCAGCAGGAAAGGAAGTCCGATCAACAAGCGCATGGGTTCGATATACGCGTCAGGCGGGGCTGCGCACAGTCTCGGGACGGGCCGGCTTGCCACCGCGGTTCACCCGCTCCCGCAATTCCTTTCCGGCTTTGAAGAAGGGAACCGCCTTTTCGTCCACCGGCACGGCCTCACCGGTGCGGGGATTGCGTCCGGTCCTGGCGTTGCGGTGCTTGACCGTGAAGGCGCCGAACCCGCGCAGTTCCACGCGCGCGCCCTGCGCCAGCGCTTGGGTGATCTGATCGAAGATGGTCCCGACAATCACTTCGACATCCGCCCCGCGCAGATGCGGATTTGCCTCGGCAATCCGGGCAATGAGTTCCGATTTCGTCACGACGGGAAGTCCCTGTCAGTTACCGGAACGTTGCCAGACAGCCCAAGCCCCGTCAACCCTAACGCTTTGTGAAATCAACGTTTTCCATGCAGATTCCAGGATCGGACCCAGTGTCCCGGAAACCGCCCGTTCGGCCAGGCCAGCCGTCGAGACGTCCTCGACCGGCAAGTCGCGTGAAATGCCGCGGTTCATTGCCAGCCAGTCCCGCGCTTCCGCTTCCCCACCGATCGCGTCGATCAGGCCAAGTCCCAGGGCTTGGCGGCCAGTATAGGCTCGGCCGTCGGCCAGTTCGCGCACCTTGTCGGGATCCATGTTGCGGCCGGTCGCGACCATCCCGACGAACTGGTCATACATATCCATCACAATGCCGTGCAGCACCTCCCGCCCGCGCGGTGACAATGGCTTGGTCAGGCTGGGTTGATCCTTCAGTGGACCAGATGCGATCGCTTCGGCCGAAATGCCGAGCTTCGAGAGCAGGCCGGAAATTTCGCCGGTTTCCATCAGGACGCCGATCGAGCCGGTGAGTGTGCCCTCACGCGCAAAGATCCGCTCCGCCGGCAGCGCGACCATGTAGCCGGCCGAGGCCGCAAGGCCGCCCATCACGGCGACCACGGGCTTTTTTTCGGCAACGCGTGAGATCGCTCGATGCAGGCTTTCCCCGCCAGCGACACTGCCACCTGGGCTGTTGATGGCAATGATCAGCGCCTTTGCCCCGGAATCGTCGGCGAGTTGGTCCAAGGCCCGCACCAGCTTGCGGTCTTCGGTGATCAGGCCGCTGACCGTCAGCCTAGCAAGGTAATCGCCGCCGAACGACACGCCGAAATCCAGCAGCAGGGCGACGACGGCCGCCGTCAGCGCCATCACCGCGAAGCTGCGCCAAAAGACAAGGCGGCGCTTGAGGCGCCGCCTGTCCAACAGAAGGTCTGTCTCCAGGGACATGGCCGAAGGTCAGCTGTTCTCCTGCTGCATCTGGTTGCGGCGACGAATCGCGGCACCCAGGATGTCGCCGAGCGAAGCTCCGGAGTCGGACGAGCCGTATTCCGCCATCGCCTGCTTCTCCTCCTCCATCTCCTTACCCTTGATGGTGAGGGTGAGCTTGCGGGCAGCACGGTCGACGGCCGTGATCTTGGCATCGACCTTCTCGCCCACGGCGAACCGGTCCGGCCGCTGATCGGCCTTGTCACGGGCCAGTTCAGCGCGACGGATGAAGCCGGTCAGCACGTCGTTGACCTTTACCTCGATGCCGTTGGCCTGCACCGCGCTGACGACGCAGGTCACAACGTCGCCCTTGTGGACGGAGTCGAGAACCGTCGCGGCCGGATCGTCACGCAGCTGCTTGATGCCGAGGCTGATACGCTCCTTCTCGACATCGACGTCGAGGACCTTGGCCTTGACCATCTGGCCCTTTTCGTAGTGGGCCATCGCCAGTTCGCCCGGCTCGTCCCAGGACAGGTCGGACATGTGGACCATGCCGTCGATATCCGCGGACAGGCCGATGAACAGGCCGAACTCCGTGATGTTGCGGATTTCGCCCTCGACCTCGGTGCCGATCGGATGGTCGTCGACGAACTGTTCCCACGGGTTCCGCTGCACCTGCTTCAGGCCCAGCGAAATGCGCCGCTTCGCCGCGTCGACGTCCAGGATCATCACCTCCACTTCCTGGCTGGTCGATACGATCTTGCCAGGATGGACGTTCTTCTTGGTCCAGGACATTTCCGACACGTGAACCAGGCCTTCGACGCCCGGCTCCAGCTCCACGAAGGCACCATAGTCGGTGATGTTGGTGACCCGGCCGGTGAACTTGGCGCTCGGCGGATACTTTGCCGCGACACCCTCCCACGGATCGGTCTCCAGCTGCTTCATGCCCAGGGAGATACGCTGCGTCTCCGGATTGAACCGGATCACCTGCACCTTCACCTGCTGGCCGATCTGCAGCGCCTCGGCCGGGTGATTGATGCGGCGCCAGGCAATGTCGGTGACGTGCAGCAACCCGTCCACGCCGCCCAGGTCCACGAAGGCGCCGTAGTCGGTGATATTCTTCACCACGCCGTCCAGGATCATGCCTTCTTTCAGGCCCTGGATGAGTTCCGTGCGCTGTTCGGCGCGAGTCTCTTCCAGCACGGCGCGACGGGACACCACGATGTTGCCGCGCGCGCGATCCATCTTCAGGATCTGGAACGGCTGCGGCGTGCCCATCAGCGGGCCGACATCGCGCACCGGGCGGATATCCACCTGGCTGCCGGGCAGGAACGCGACCGCCCCGCCCAGGTCGACCGTAAAGCCGCCCTTGACGCGACCATAGATCGTGCCGTTCACACGCTGCTGGCCCTCGAAAGCCTTCTCCAGGTTCGTCCAGGCCTCCTCGCGCCGCGCCTTCTCCCGCGAAAGCACGATGGAGCCATCGCGATCCTCGTAGCGCTCGACATACAGCTCGACCATGTCGCCGGGCTTTACGTCAGGCTTTGCCCCGGGCGGACCGAACTCCTTCAGGGCCACGCGGCCCTCGGACTTCAGGCCGACATCGACGATCGCGTATTCGTCGGTCAGGCGCTGGACGCGGCCGGTGACGACAGAGCCGTCGAAGCCGGAATCACGACCCAGGGTTTCATCAAGAAGGGAGGCGAAATCCTCACCTTGGAAATGGTCTTGCAGTGGCGCAGGAGCGCGGGCAGTGGCGGATAATGCCATGAGGCGGATAAGTTCCGTTACGGATGCCCGGTGGTGTACCGGGGGTTGCCGTGGTATGCGCGCCTTCCAGGCCGGAAGCACGTCTTGCCCGCGAAGGATCGCAGGCCGGGTGAAAACAGCAAACGCGCCATCACTGGTCGCGAAACGCAGAGATAAGCGCCACCGCGCGGGAGTCAAGACCGAGTGACCGAGTGCCGGCGCGACACTCCAAGCCCTCCTACCGCTAGGCGCGGGAGGATCCAGGCTTCAACCCAGCCAGTCGGGAGCGCACCACGGCCAATGCGGCCTTGAACGCAGCATCGGCGTCAAGGTTCGTCGTGTCCAACACAACCGCGTTATCCGCCGCGCGCAGTGGCGCGGTGGCGCGGGCGGCATCGCGTTCATCACGCTCCCGCATTTCGGCTTCCACACGTTCCAGCGGCACGGTTTCACCACGCGATCGCAGTTCCGCCCAGCGGCGACGGGCGCGCTCCGCGATATCCGCAGTGACGAACAGCTTCACCGACGCATCCGGAAAGACCACGGTGCCGATGTCCCGCCCGTCCAGCACCGCACCGCGCGCGGTGGCAAAATTCCGTTGGAAGTCCAGCAGCGCCGACCGTACCGCCGGAATGGCGGCGACCGCCGACGCGGCGCCATCGGCCGGTGGTCCTCGCAGATCGTCCCGTTCCAGGTCAGCCGGCACCAATGCCCGCGCGGCCACTTGGGCCGCCGCCGGATCGGCAGGATCGCCGCCCTTGTCCAGCACGCGCCGGCCGACCGCCCGGTACAGCAGCCCGGTGTCCAGGTAAGGCAGATCCAACGCCCGGGAGAGGCGACGTGCCAGCGTTCCCTTCCCAGCGGCCGCCGGGCCGTCGACCGCGATGACCAGCGGCATCGTCATGCCGGCCGCAGCGCCGCACCCGCGTCGTTCATCAAGGGAATGAAACCCGGAAAGCTCGTATCGATGAAGCCGGCGTCGTCCACCTTCACCGGCGCTTCGGACACCGCGCCCAGCACCAGCGCGGCCATGGCGATGCGGTGGTCCATATGCGTCACCACCATCCCGCCACCTGCGGGCGGATGACCGGTGCCCTGCACGATCAGGTCGTCACCTTCGATCGTGACGTCGACGCCGTTGGCCGACAGCAGGGCCGCGGTCGCCGACAGGCGATCGCTCTCCTTCACCCGCAGTTCCTTCAGACCGCGCATCCGCGTCGTCCCGACCGCCCCCGCCGCCGCCACAGCCAGAATCGGGTACTCATCAATCATGCTGGGCGCGCGTTCGGGCGGCACGTCCACGCCGCGCATCTCCCCATGGGACACGACCAGGTCACCGACCGGCTCGCCGCCCTCGGTCCGACGGTTCTCCACCACGATCGCGGCACCCATCTCGGCCAGTGTCGCCAGCAGACCGGTGCGCAGCGGGTTCAACCCGACCGAGGGGATGGTCATCCGCGAGCCCGGCACCAACAGAGCGGCGACCAGTGGAAACGCCGCCGAGGACGGGTCGCCGGGCACCACCACGTCGGCGGCGCGCAGTTCCGGCTGGCCCTGCAGGGTGATGATCCGCCCCGCGCCCGCCACCTCGACCTGCACGTCCGCGCCGAAGTGGCGCAGCATGTTCTCGCTGTGGTCGCGCGTCGCCTCCGGCTCCTCGATGCGCGTCTGGCCGCGCGCGTTCAACCCGGCCAGCAGCAGTGCCGACTTCACCTGCGCCGACGGCACGGGCACGCGGTATTCCAGCGGCAGAGCGTCGCGTGCGCCTTCGATCGCCAGCGGCAGCCGGCCACCGTCCCTGGCGGTGAACCGAGCGCCGCAGGCCAACAACGGGTCCATCACCCGGCGCATCGGTCGCCGCCGCAGACTGCCGTCGCCGGTCATCACCGCGAACAAGGGGTGGCTCGCCAGGATGCCGCACAGCAGGCGGGCCGCCGTGCCGGAATTGCCCATGTCCAGCACGTCCTCCGGCTCGGTCAGACCGCCGACGCCGCGGCCGGCCACTCGCCAGGTGCCGTCCGGCTCGCGCACCACCTCGGCGCCAAGGGCGCGCATGGCGGCGGCGGTGCGCAGCACGTCCTCGCCGGTCAGCAGCCCGGCGATCCGGGTCTCCCCGACCGCGAGCGCACCGAACATCAAGGCACGATGGCTGATCGATTTGTCGCCGGGCACGGCGATCCGCCCGACGAGCGGCATGCCCGTCCGACTGGACGTGAACGGACGGACAGGGCTGTGATCCATCATCGGCGGTCCCGTGCGTGAGGTGATGCGATCCGGTGCGGCGGCGCTTAGCATGCGTGATCGCCATTTGACAGCGCGGCCCCATGGTGGCATGGCCGCGCCCTCCGAAGCCCAAGCCTTGAAACGAAGGGCCTTTTCATGGCGAAGCCTGAACTCGGCACCAAGCGCGTCTGCGTCGCTTGCGGCGCCCGCTTCTATGATCTGACCAAGACGCCCGCGGTGTGCCCGAAATGCGGCACCGAACAGCCGGTCGAGCAGCCGCGCCCGCGCCGGACCGGTGGCAATGTTGTCGAAGACAAGCGGCCGAAGAAAGCACCTGTCGCGCCCGGCATCGAGGACGTGGATGTGGAGGTCGAAGGCGTGGAGGACGTCGAGGAAGAGGACGTGCTGGAGGATGCCGGCGACCTTGAGGACGACGCCGACGCGATCGGCCCCGAGATCGAAGTCGAGACCGACAACGACGAAGGCGACCGGTAGAACCGGTCCGGCTACAGCCGGCCGGTGACGCGCAACCAGATCACGAGCCCCGCGTCATACGGGATCGCGGGGATTTCCCGCAGCCGCCAGTACCAGCGCCGCCACCAACGCCGAGAGGCCGGAAGTTGCGGCGGCGGGCAACGGTGCGCGCGCACGCCCGCGAGCCGCAGCAGCAGCACGCAGCGCGGCAGGTGATAGGCGCTGGTGGCAACAAAGACCGTATCGACGCCCTCGCGCGCTCGCAGCATCCGGCGCACCGCGCGGACCGACGACAGCGTGTCGGTACCGGTTTCCTCGATGACGACGAGATCGGCCGGGATCCCCTGTTCCAGCAGCAGCTCTCGCATGACGGCGGCCTCGGACGGGCCATGCCGGCCGACCGCGCCGGTGGGAATGAACAACGGCGTGCGCAGCGACGACCCAAACCGGGCCGCCGCGTCGGTCCGGGCTCGCAAGGTGCGGCTCGGCCGTCCGTCGGGCAAAACGGCGGCACCAAAGATGACGATGGCGGCGCGCGGGGACTGCGGTCGAAATTTCACGCCGGCCGCTCCGCTCTTGACGCGTTGATGTCCAGACGAGCAGCCTGACCGCACAGCGGGATGGCGGGAGGAGACCGATGAAGATCCTGAGCGAGGCGGATGTCCGCCAGTACCGGGAACAGGGCTATCTCTCGCCCATCCGGGTGATGCCGACCGAGGATGCCTTCCTGCTCCGCCGCCGGCTGGAAGACTTCGAAGCCGGCGCGGGCGTACTGTCGGGCAAGCTGCGT
The DNA here is from genome assembly GCA_050181195.1 of Acetobacteraceae bacterium. Lineage (GTDB taxonomy): Bacteria > Pseudomonadota > Alphaproteobacteria > Acetobacterales > Acetobacteraceae > Rhodopila. The sequence goes on from JBFXDK010000002.1 coordinate 16,717, forward strand.
CACAAGCCGCATCTGCTGTTCACCTGGCTGAATGACCTGATCCGTCACGACCGCATCCTGGACGCGGTCGAGGACGTGATCGGCCCCAATATCCTGTGCTGGGGCACATCTTTTTTCATCAAGGAAACGCGCAATACCGCATTCGTGTCCTGGCACCAGGATTCCACCTACTGGGGGCTGGAACCGCCGGACGTGATCACGGCCTGGATCGCGTTCTCGGACAGCACCGCCGAAAACGGCGCGATGCGTGTGATCCCCGGCACGCACAGGCTGGACCAGATTGCCCACCACGATACCTTCCGGCCGGAAAATCTGCTCTCCCGCGGGCAGGAGATCATGGTGGACGTCGACGAGGCGAAGGCGGTGATGCTGGAGCTGCAGGCCGGGGAGATGTCCCTACATCATGTCAGGTTGATCCACGGCTCGGACCCCAACCCGTCGGACAAGCGGCGGATCGGCTTCGCCATCCGCTACATCCCTACCCATGTGCGCCAGGTCGCGGGGACGCATGACAGCGCAACACTGGTTCGCGGCGTCGACCGCTACGGACATTTCCAGCCCGAGCAGCGGCCGGATGGCGATATGTCGGAGTCTGCCCTGGCGCATCACGCCGCGATCACGGGTGCCCACGCGGCGATCCTGATGCGCGACACCGGGCAGCCGATGCGGGCGTAGCCGCGCGGCGTCACGGCAGTTCCGGGAACCGCCGCTGCCGGGGTGGCGGTTCCTGGGCCGCATTTACCCCTTCAACGCCTCATCGACATCCTGGCCATAGAAGGTGGCGTAGCTGTTGCCCTCCAGCGCCAAGCCCACAATCTCCACCATTTCCGCCAGTTCCTGTTCGGTCGCACCCTTCTTCTGAGCCAGGGCGGAGTGCGACGCGGTGCAGTAGTGGCAACCGTTCGCGACGCTGACGGCGAGGTAGATCAGTTCCTTTGTCTTCGCGTCCAGCGCGCCAGGTTGCATCACCATTTGCGCCCGTTCCCAAAACCGCTTCATCACCGCGGGATGGCGTGCCATGGCCTTCCAGGCATTGTTGACGTCGGGCACGCCGCGCTTCGCCTTGATGTCATCCATCACCGCGCGCGCCTCCTCGGGCGCTTCCGCGTATTCGATCAGCTTGCCGTATGCCATGTGTATGTCTCCGTTATCGCCGGGTGGCCGGCATGACCTCGCGCGCAAACCACTCCATGCGCGCCAGGGTTTCCGCCAGCGTGGGCCGGCGGAAATCGAAACTCAGATGCGTGACGCCCAGGCCACGATAGGTCTCCGTATCGGCGATGATCTGGCCGGCCGAACCGGAGAACGGCATGCGGTCGTCGGCCGCAATGGGCTGTGCGGTTTCGCGCAGCCGCGCCACGAAGGAAATCGCTACGTCGCGATGGTCGCGCCCGGCCGCCTCGGCCTCCCGCTTCAACGTGTCCAGCATGCGGGAAAATTCGGCCGGCCGCAGTTCCGCCGTATCCACCGTTCCCAGCGGGTGCCATCCATCCGCATGGCGCGCCGTCCGGCGGATCGCTGCCCTGCTGTGCCCGCCTACCCAGATCGGAGGATGCGGCTGCTGCACCGGCAGCGGTTCGGCGTGCAGCGGACCGAAGCTGTAGTGGCGGCCGTGGTGCTGGACCGGCCCCGGGGACCACAGCTTCTTGAAGATCTCGATATATTCGTCGCTCACAGCGCCGCGCTGGGCGAAGTCCGGAGCGTCCAGCGCCTCAAACTCCTCCCGGAGCCAGCCGACGCCGACGCCCAGCGTAATTCGACCACGCGAGAGCACGTCGATGGTGGAGACCATTTTCGCCGTCAGCACCGGATTGCGGTAGGGCAGGATCAGTACGCTGGTCACCAGCCGCAACGTCGTGGTCTGGCCGGCGACAAAGGACAGCAGCGTCATCGGTTCCAGCGCATCGCCCGTGCTGGGATGCCGGCCGCTTGCGTCATAAGGGTAGTGCGAGTCCGAAACCGTGGGGAAGACGACGTGATCGGCCATGGTGGCCGAGGCAAAGCCCAACCGTTCGCCCGCCCGGGCGATGGCGACGATGCCGTCATGGTTGGCGAGTTCTCCCCGCACCGGCAGGCTGAAGCCGAACTGCATGCTGCTCTTCTCCCTGCTCCGGCCTGACCGCCGGATGCCAACTATCCTTTGCCGGACGCCAGCCGACAAATCCATGGGCAGGTCCGGACGCCGCGATACACGGGCGAGGCCGTCGAACCGCGATGTTGCATTGCACAATGCGCCGGTCTAGCGTGACGCCCGATGGCATCTCCTCCAGCCGGGGAGGCAGGCGATGTGGCGACGCGACAAGGACGATGAGCAGGAGGACTCCGCCGATCTCGGGGTCTGGGCGCTGGTCATGCTGGTTGGCGTCGTCGGGCTGCTGGGCGCCACCGCAAGCGCTATCGCCCTGAAGCGCGAGGCCATGCGACCGATGGTCGGGGATATGATCGTGTTCCGGCCCGGCGTTGTTGAGCGAAGCCCGTGGCGGATCAACGTCACCGCATGGCGGGTGGATCCTGCCGGACAGTCCCTGGGCACCTGCACCCTGAGCTCCTCGGTCATGGCGTCCGGCGGCGGCAGCCTGGTCGTGGAGGTTCGGCTTTCCACGCAATCCGGACGCTATCTCGTGCACTGGGCAGGGGCACGGACCGATGCCGATGAGCGGGACTGCGGTCCGGCGGCCGACCTGATGATGAGCCGGGTCGACATTCGCAAGCTGGCAACCGCTGCGGGCGGCTTCGGCCTGAGGCTGCCTATCCCGCAAACCGCGGCCGTCATGCCGCCTGGTCCAGCATTGCCCTGATGTCCGCCAGGTGCTCCCTGCCCCAGAACAACGCGCCATCCACCACATAGCTGGGCACGCCGAACACGCCAGTATCTTCCGCCGCACGCGAAATCGCAGCGACCTCCGCATGCAGCGCGGGCACGGCGGCCGCAAAACCGTCCGGCGCACCACAAGCCGTCAGCACCGACGCGATCGTCCCGGGGCTTTCGATATCGAGATCCCGGCGCCAGAAGCGCTCGAACACCTGGTCGTGGTAGCGGCGGAAAACGTCGTCTCCGGCGCGCTGGGCGAACAGCATCCCTGCGGCAGCCAGAGACGAATCCCAGATCTTGCGCGGTCCAAGGATGGTCAACCCGACCTTCGCGGCCTGTCTCCGGCAGTCCATGTAGCTGTATCGCACCCGCCGCCACTGGTGCGGGTTGCGCGACTCTTCGATCACGCGCCCCGAGTCGTCGACGCTGGCGGAACCGAGATAGCTCGGGATGTCGAGGATATAGGGCCGCCAGAGAATCCGGACGGGAAAATCCCGTTCCAGTTCATAGGTCGGATCCTTTGCCAAATACGCATACGGGCTCTTGTAGTCGGTGTAGGCGATAATGGTTTGGCAGGCAGCCATGCTGATATCCCGACCGGCTTGGATGTCGCGCTCATGCTACGCGCGATTCACGCACCCGCCTATTGTGATGGATTTTTTTCACTCCTGTGTAACGACTGCCGCACGCCAGTGGAGCCAAGCGAGTTTATTGGCAACATTGCACGGAGAAGTTGACCAACTACACTGATTTCGCGGTAAAATAACAGGGTGGCGATTGAGTGCCGTCGGCGATCGGCGGTAGGAATCCGCATATGACGGTACAGGCAAGATCGGTCGGTAACCTGTTGCGGGACTGGCGGCGCCGGCGGCGCATGAGCCAGCTTGACCTTGCCTGCGACGCGAACATCTCGACCAAGCATCTGAGCTTCCTCGAAACCGGACGTGCAGTGCCGAGCCGGGAGATGCTGATGCATCTGGCGGAGCGGTTGAACATCCCGCTGCGCGATCAGAATGTGCTGCTGGCCGCAGCTGGCTACGCGCCGATGTTCCGGGAAAGGTCGCTGGATCACCCGGAACTGGCGGTGGTACGCCGCAGCATCGAGGCCGTGCTGTCCGGCCATGATCCCAATCCGGCGCTGGCGATCGACCGGCGCTGGACTTTGGTGACGGCGAACAAATCCCTGGAATACCTGATCGCCGATGTCGATCCGCTGCTACTGAACCCGCCCGTCAATGTACTGCGGCTCAGCCTGCATCCGGCCGGCTTGGCGCCGCGCATCGTCAATCTTCGCGAATGGCGGGAGCATGTGATTTCCCGCCTGCGCCGGCAAATCGACATCACCGGCGACATCGTCTTGAACGATATGCTGGAGGAAATCCTCGACTACCCGCTGCCGCGCGGGGCACCGCCGCCCAAGCCGACCCAGCCCTTCGATGGCGTGGTCGTGCCGTTCCGGCTGGCGACGGTGGACGGCGACCTGTCGTTCCTGACGACCACGACCGTGTTCGGCACGCCGACGGACGTGACCCTGTCTGAAATCGCGATCGAATCGTTCTTCCCCACCGACGCCGCAACCGTGGAGATCATGCGCCGGATGGCCGACGGGTCTGCAATCAGCCGGACCGGGGTGCTGCCAGCAACAGTCGATTGACACGCTCCAGCGCCTGGAATGTCTGCATCCAGGCGCGATGGAACGCATCGGCGCCGATGCCACGCTCGGCCAGGGTGGCCGCGATCTCGCCCACGCTGCGGCGTCCGTCCACCAGGCGCAGGATCGCCCCGGCAAGGGAGGGCAATGCGACCGGCAGCCGCAGACCATCGTACGCAATCACGATCGTTCCGTCCGCCTGGATGCCGCGCGCCATCATTTCGCCCGTCAACTCGCGGCAAAGCGGTACGACGGCGTCGTCCGCCGGGTTTGCGCGATGGACCGGGTCCGACCGGCGGGTGCAATAGGCGATATGCACGGCCATGTTGCCGGCGAGCGCTTCAGCCAACGCCGCTCGGCCCAGCGCGTCCATATCGTCGAGGCGAGCACGCAACCTCGGGTCGGGCAGCAGTGGGGCCGGGTCGTAGCGGATCGGCTCCACCCAGCAGGCCACCTCCAATCCCGCCGCGTGAAGCAGGTCCGACAGTTCCGGAACAGTGAACGCGCGGTCGCGGGGGTTCAGCAGCAGGTCATACAAGCCGGCATCGCCGCCGTTGATGTGATCGTCGAAGAAGCGGTTGTGCCGGATCCAGGCGGTTTCCGGCAGATGTCGCATCACCCTGCGCGCCACGTCCAGTCGTTCGGCCGGCGGCCGTTCGGGCGGTGCAAGCCGTCGCAAGGCATCCTGCAGCATGTAGACGCCCGTGCGTCCGTGCGGGGCATAGACCATCAGCCCGATTCCGCCGCCGTCGGCAAGCACCGATGTCAGAGCCGCAAGGCCGGCGGCCGGATCCGGCAGGTGATGCAGAACACCGCAGCAATCGATGTAGTCGAAAGGACCGAGTCCGGACTCCGGCAGGTCCAGCAGCGACCGCTGCTCCCAGACGATGTTCATGAGCTTGCGGGCCGCGGCCCGTGCCTGCGCGATCTCGAGCGCCGCCTGGGACCGGTCGAGCCAGGTGACCGTGCCCGGCCGGCCCGCCGAGGCCATCTGCTGCGCGAGCATCAGCGTGCCGTCGCCGGTGCCGCCGCCCGCGAACAGCGCGTTCAGCGGCCGGTCGGCGGGACGGGAGGCACCGAATACCCAGTGGTCGATTTCCGCGAGATGCCCCGGACTGCCGACGATCAGGCGCTTCGCCTCATCGCGGGGATCCCGCTTGGGATAGGGAAACGCCTCATACTGGGCGGCAAGCTGGGCATCGGTTGCATCGGACATGGGCCGGGAATAGACCGCCCGCATGGTTGAAGCCAGGGTCCGCGGCTATTTCGGCATTGGCGTCGAGGGCGCCTCCAAGTCCGCCAATATCGGCGCGCTGCTGCGCACGGCGCACGCCTTCGGTGCGGCGTTCTGCTTTACGATCGGTGCCGGCTGGGATTCTCGGGCCGCACGCCAGGCGGACACGTCGGACACATCGAAGCATGTGCCGATGTGGCGCTTTCCGGACCTGACGGCCATGGTGCTGCCGCGCGGCTGCCGGCTGGTGGGGGTGGAGTTGCTGGATGACGCGATCGACCTGCCGTCCTTCCGCCACCCTTTGAACGCCGCCTATGTGCTGGGGCCGGAGCGGGCCGGTCTGTCGCCGGCATTGCTGTCGCGCTGCGACCATGTCGTGCGCATCCCCACGCGCTTCGCGCTGAACCTGGCAGTGGCGGGGGCGGTGGTGCTGTATGACCGGCTGATCCAACACGGACGCTTTGCCGAAAGGCCGGTCGCCGCCGGCGGCCCCGTAGCACCCGCGCCGGAGCCGCACCACGGCGCTCCGCGCTTCCGGCGCAACGTGCCCGATTGGATGAAGAATGACGGGGAGATCGAGGCGCCGGATGGCGCTTCCCGGGGGGATGCGGAGATGACATGAATCAAAACTCCGGCGAATCAAGATTCCTGAACGGTTCAGGTGCGTTCTGCTTGTTCCCGCACGCCGAGCGCCCTATTTTCCGCGCCATGCATTCCCGCTCGATTCCGCTGTTCGCCCTGTGCTGCGCGCTGCTCGCGCCCATGCCGGCATGGTCCCAAAAGCCAGCGCCCCAGAAATCGTCCGCGGCACACAGCGGGCCAAAGCAGATCGGCAAGTTCGATGACTGGACCGCGGCCACCCATCAGGAAGGCAGCAACACCGCATGCTACGCGTTCACCCGCGCACAGAGTTCCAGTCCGGCGCTGCCCGGCCGGGGTGCGGTGATCCTGACCGTGACGCAGCGCGTGTCCGGACGCGACGCGGTGGCGATTGAAGCCGGATTTCCCTACCAAGCCAATGCATCCGTCACGGTCCAGGTCGACCAGACGGGACTCGACTTCTACACCGCACAGCGCAACGCCTTTGCCCGGGACGGCAAGGCGGCGGTGGTGGCGTTCCAGCGCGGCGCTCGGGCGATCGCGCGCTCCCCGGGGCCGAAAGACACGCAGGTGACCGACACCTTCAGCCTGAAAGGGTTTTCCGCGGCCTACGCTGCGATCGTGAAAGCATGTCCTCCCAAGTGACCGGCAGTGAGGTTGCCGACCTGACCGAGGCGGAACGCGCCCGGATCCTGGCGAAGTCCGCCCTGTTCGATCCGCCCGCGGCGATGCTGCCCGACGGGCGGCGCGACCTGGTCGGCATGACGCGCGAGGAACTCGCCGCGGAGATGCGCGAAATCGGCGAAGCACCGTTCCGCGTCAAGCAGCTGTGGCACTGGATCTACCACCAGGGGGTGACCGACTTCGCGCGGATGTCGTCAATAGCGAAGCCGTTGCAGCAAAAAATGGCGGCGCGTTTCGTGATCGGCCGCCCCGAGGCGGTAACGGTGCAGACCAGCGCCGATGAGACACGCAAGTTTCTGTTCCGATTCCGTGACGGGCAGGAGGCGGAGACCGTCTACATCCCCGACCGGCAGGAGGATCGCGGCGCGGTCTGCATATCGTCCCAGGTCGGATGCACGCTGTCCTGCCGTTTCTGCCACACCGGCACGCAAACCCTGGTGCGCAACCTCGGCGCGCCCGAAATCGTGGGCCAGTTCATGGCGGCGCGCGATTCCTATGGGGAGTGGCCAAGTCCCAAGGGCGAGACGCCACGGCTTCTGTCGACCATCGTGCTGATGGGCATGGGTGAACCGCTGTACAATTACGCCAACATCGCAAAGGCCATGACGATCGTCATGGACAATGAGGGTATCGGACTGTCGCGGCGCCGCATTACACTGTCCACATCCGGCGTGGTGCCGATGATGGACCGCTGCGGCGCAGAGCTCGGCGTGAACCTGGCGGTGTCGTTGCATGCGGTACGAGATGACCTGCGTGACGAGCTCGTGCCGCTGAACCGGAAATACCCGATCCGGGATCTCATTGCCGCCTGCCGGCGCTATCCCGGCGCGTCCAACTCCCGCCGGATCACGTTCGAATACATTATGCTGAAGGGCGTGAACGACTCGGAGGCCGAGGCGCGCGAGTTGGTGCGGCTGATCGCCGGCCTGCCGGCGAAGGTGAATCTGATCCCGTTCAATCCCTGGCCGGGCAGCCGCTACGAGCCGAGCGGCCGCGCGGCGGTGGAGCGGTTCGCACAGATCGTGAACGATGCCGGGTTTTCGGCACCCGTGCGTACGCCGCGCGGACGCGACATCCTGGCCGCATGCGGGCAGTTGCGCACGGAAAGCCGGAAGGAGCGGCGGATCGCGTAGCCACTGACAACCCGGCTGGATCGTTTGCGACGGTACGATCAAGACGATGCGGCCGACGGCGGCATGATGTCCGAACGGGCGATGGCCGCGACGAATCCCGGGGGCCATCCTCCCGCTCCGCACCGTCACGCACGAATCGAAACGCGGCTACGCTGGTTCGACCACCGACACGGCGGGGGTGAAGAAATATCCGCCATAGCGGACCGTCTTGATGAAGGTCGGGTTCTTCAGGTTCGGCTCGATCTTGCGCCGCAGTCGGCTGATCTGCACATCGATGCTTCGGTCGAACACCGCGGCCGCCCGCCCGTGCAGCAGGTCCAGCAGCGCATCGCGGGACAGCACCTTCTGCGGATGCTGGCAGAACACGGCGAGAATATTGAATTCCCCGCTGGTCAGCGGCATCGGCGCGCCGGACGGATCCAGCAACTGTCGGCGTGCCATATCCAGGTGCCATCCCTCGAACGCCAGCGTTTTCGGCGCCTGTTGCGACATGTCGTCCGTTGCCGTCGCCCGCCGCAGCACGGCACGGACACGCGCCACCAGTTCGCGGGGGCTGAACGGTTTCGGCAGGTAGTCGTCCGCGCCGATTTCCAATCCAACGATACGATCGGTTTCGGCAGCGCGGGCCGTCACCATGACGATCGGCACCGAGGAGGAGTTGCGCAAGCGGCGGCAGATGCTGAGCCCGTCCTCCCCTGGAAGGCCGACATCCAGAATGATGAGGTCGACCTGGCCCACGGACAAGACCCGGTCCAGGTCACGACCACTGCGCGCGACGGTCACGACGAAGCCATGTTCGGTCATGGCCTGCACGATGGTCTGGCTGATCTCCGGGTCGTCCTCGACGACGGCAATGTGCGTACTGGAATCCATAAGACCTACCCCTTTGATCCAGATTTGCATCGCAGCAGGATCAGCAACAAGTCTCATCACATTGTTGACACCAATTGCAACCCACATCGGTGATCTGACGTACACTGCAACCGAAAGACACAGGATTTTCGTGCAACAGAAGCCGGTGTCGGCTCCGCACCGCATGTGCGCATACCGAAACGGAGATCGGCTCTATGAACGAAGGAGCCGCCCGTTCGTGACGCAAGGATCCGGTGCTCGCGATGCACCGTCATCGCTCGCAACAGCGGACCACTTCCGCGAGCCAGATGGTTTCAGACCGACCCAATCACTTGGAAATCATGCATGACCCTGGCCCGGCCGATGCGCCGCGGCGGCAAAGCCCACGCGCCGCAAAGCCACGACGATCACAGGCCGGTTGGTCGCCTTCGCAACCGACAGCAGCGGACACGCGCGGAAGTATCGCGCCAGGACGAACTCCGGGACGAACCCGGAGGTGCTGTTGACCAGCGCAGCAGCGTCAGCACGGAATTTCAGTCAGCGCGCCACCGTCCCGTTTAGCAGTGCAGCAGCCCCGGGGCCGTGGCGTGGCACGGCAACCCGTCTTTCAGGATCAGCCCCCTGCGGCGCCGACCCGGAGCCGGTCGCCGCGTTCGCCACCCAGGGCGTTCCGCAGCGCCGAGAGCAGCGCCACGATCGAGGGAATGGCACGTGGCGGGCGCCCAGCCTCGCGCCGTTCCGGGGTCTGCAGGAACCAACGCACCGGACGCAGCGCAGGATCGGCCGGGCTGACCGTGAACACGCCGGCGGCGGTGTCCACGGTCAACTCGTCACCCTCGCCGCCGATGCGTCCCCGCACGTCCCAAAGCCGCAGGCAGTCCAGCAGCAGGCCGCGCAGTTCGGCGTTGGTCAAAGCATCGGGCCGGCGATGATCTCCTCGGCCACCTTGCGATGCTGCCACTTGCCGTCGGTCAGGCTGCCCTTGAACGCGCCGTTCTCCACCATGATCTTGCCGCGCAGCACGGTCAGGCAGGGCCAGGCGTTCATCTTGCGCCCCTCCCAGGGCGTATAGTCGGCCTCGTGCAGGTCCTGGGCCTTCAGCACCCGGTTGTCGCTGGGATCCAGCACGACGACGTCCGCGTCTGATCCGGCCGCAAGCGCGCCCTTGCGCGGATAGAGGCCCATGATCTTCGCCGCATTGGTCGAGATCAGGTCGACGAAACGGCTCAGCGAATAGCCGCGCCGTCCGACCATTTCGGTGAACATCAGCGACACGCGCGGTTCCACGCCCGCGTTGCCCCCCGTCGTGTCGTCGATCCGCACACCTTGCAGCTTCTTCGCCAGCGTGCAGCAGATTTCGTCGGTGGCGACGCAGTTGATCGCGCCATCCAAAGTGCCGGCCCACAGCGCGTCCTGGTCCTGCTGCGACTTCAGCGACGGATAGGTGTGGTAGATCTGTCCGCCAGGACGCTTGTAGTCCTCGTTTGTATACATCATGTATTGATGCAGCGATTCGCCGTAGATCGGCACGCGACGTGAACGTGCCTCGCGTATCGCCTGTACGCCCGAGCCCGCCGACACGTGCATCATGTACAGCGCGGTACCGGACACCTTTTCGGCCAGGCGGATCACCCGGCGGAAGGAAATGTCCTCGGACAGCGTGTTGTGCACTTCGGCCATGTTCTCAAAGCCGGTGCGACCTTCGCGGATCAGCTTGCCATACATGTGCATGACAATGTCGTTATCCTCGGAGTGGATCACGCCGAGGCCCTTGTTCGCCGCCAGGACCTGAAAGATCTCCCATATGTCACCGAAATCCACCATGCGCCCCTTGCGGCTCGGCGTGATGTCGGTGGTGAAGATCTTCACGGTAGGGTAGCCGGCCTGGATCGCCTCGCCGATCTGGCCGGGCAAATCGACTGGCAGCGCCCCTTCCACCATGATGTGCTGCGCATAGTCGCAGGCGCAATGGCCCTTCCAGTCCTCCTCCCGCTTCTCGATCGCCTCGCGGACGGTGGCACCCTGGCTCGCTCGGGTGAAGTCGATCATCGTCGTGGTGCCGCCGTGCAGCGCCGCCAGGCTGACCACTTCCGGCCCTTCGGTCAGTCCGGCGGAGCCGTCCGGGTTCGGCAGATGCCACTTGCAGTGCACATGCGGATCGATGCCGCCGGGGATCACGATCTTGCCGGTCGCGTCGATCACCCGCGTGCCCGCGGGCAGTGGCAGCGTGTTGGGCGCGGCGACGGCAGCAATCGTCTCGCCCTTGATTGCGATGTCGTAGGCTCCGACGCCCTGCGGCGTCACGACGGTGTCACCCCGGATCACCAGATCGACCATTGCATCCCCCTGTTCTGTGTCCAGCGCATGGTTCCGCGTCTTGCGCCATCCGGCAAGGGGTGGAAGCGGCTCTGCCGAACCCTGCTGGCCCCTGGGCAGGTCCGCACCTAAATAGGAGTGCACGCGAGGCGCCGGCGGTGATGTCGCGGCCGGGTAATGCCGCAGGATCAGGGGACATCCTAGGATGGGGACGGCGGAACGCCGCATTTCGCGACGTAAGGGGCACACATGGATACGCAGGCATTCGACATCGTCGTCATCGGCGCCGGCATCGCAGGCTCCACCGCCGCCGCGCAGCTTTCGCCGTACCGTCGCGTGGCGCTGATCGAAGCCGAGGAGCAGGCGGGCTATCACACCACCGGCCGGTCCGCGGCGATGTGGCTGCAGAACTATGGCCCGCCCGACGTGCGCGAACTCAGCCGGCTGTCGCGGGACTTCTTCGTCACCCCGCCCACCGGATTCACCGGCGTGCCGCTGATGCGCCACCGGCCGATGCTGTTCCTGGCCGCCGCCCACGAGATGGATGCGCTGGAGGAGGAATTGGCCGGCGGCATCGGCTTGCGGCGCGTGGACCTGGACGAGGCCGCACGCATGCAGCCGGCGCTGCGCCCCGGCTACGCGGCCGGCGCCGCGGTCGAGGATGACGCGTTCGACATGGACGTCTCGGCCATCCACCAAGGGTTCCTGCGCATGCTGCGGAGCAATGGCGGCGTCGTGGGACTGCGGCACCGGGCGGGGCGGATCGAGCGGTCCGGCGGGGAATGGGCGGTGGAAACCAGCGCGGGCGGGATGTTCCGCGCACCGGTCCTGGTGAACGCCGCCGGCGCCTGGGGCGATGACGTCGCCACCATCGCCGGGGTCGCGCCAATCGGCCTCCGCCCGTGCCGGCGCACCGCCTGCATCATCAATCCCGCGCCCCACGACGTCGAGAACTGGCCGATGACGCTGAGCGCCGGGCATCAATGGTATGCCCGCCCCGAAGCGCGCGCACGGCTGCTGGTCTCACCGGAGGACGAAACTCCCATGCATCCGCATGACGTGCAGCCCGAGGAGATCGACATCGCCCTGGGCATCGATCGGATGCAACAGGCGCTGGCGATCGAGGTGCAGCGGGTGGAGAGGGCCTGGGCCGGGCTGCGCACCTTTGCCCCGGATGGCAGCCTGGCGGTCGGCTGGGACAGGACGGCGGAGGGGTTTTTCTGGAGCGTGGGCCAGGGCGGCTATGGCATCCAGACCTCGCCGGCGGCCGGGAAGCTGGTAATGGACATGGTGCTGGGCCGGGATCCGGGAGAAGCCGGCGCGATCCTGCCGATCGTCGATCCCGCGCGGTTCTGACGCCGGCATCCGCGAGGCCGATGCAACGCCCAACACGGGCAGACACCGGCGGACACATGCGCCGGCTCGTGGGGGAAATCCCCCAGCCGGCAGGGGGATAATCCCCATTCCCCCAACACGCCGCCCGCGCGTTCCACGAAGTCTTCCGCAAATCTTTTCGTGAGTTCAACAACTTGTAAAGTCCCGAACGCGTGTCATCCAGACTGGCACGCCGGCTGCGTAACGGAGACCTGTCACCACACGGTGCGCCAGCAAAGAAAGGTCTTCCAATGCGCAATGCTATGCTGCTTGCTTCCGCTCTTGTCCTGGGCAGTGTTCCGCTGCTGCCTGCCCAGTCCGCTTCCCAGCCTGGCCTGTTCGACCGCGGCATCTCTGCCGGCAGCGACGTCCTGACGGTCCGCGAGGCGTCTGAAGGCCCGCGGCGTGAGGACCGCAAGTCCGACCGCCGCAACGACCGGCAGAATGATCGTCGCAGCGACCGCCGCAGCGCCGATGCCACCCCGACGCAGTTCAACGCCGCGGACGTCATTCTGGTGCGCGAGGGCGCCTCGGGCGGCGGACGGCATCGTCAGCGCCGTGGCGGCACGCCCTGATCTCCCGAACAGCGGCCGGTCTCCCGATGGAGCCGGCCGTTCCACGGCTTCACGTGTCCATGGATCGGCTGAGGAGCGGTGCCTTCCCGCGGGAGTGGCTTCGCGACCCAAGGATTGACCGCCAGACGCTCGCACACCGTCGGGCCGCCACGTGCAAGACCGATGAACTGACGATCATTCGTCCGGCGGAGAGGTCTCCCGGTGTTCATTCGCTCATCGCGGCCCCGTGCCGGTGCGCTGCCGTGCTGGACCTTGCTCCTGCTGCTCGCCGTGCTTGCTTCTGCGCGCGCCGGCGAATTGAAAGTGGCCCTGGAGCCTGGATACACTTCCGGCAGCTACGGATCCGGCAGCGTGACCGAAACATTCGAGATCCCGCTGCGGCTACGCTACCGCGACGGCCCCTACAAGGCCGCCCTGCGCATTCCGTACCTGGCCGTGACCGGACCGCAGTCTCCGGTACCAGACATCGGTGTCGTCGGTTCCCCCACCAGCGGCCGCAGCACCGTGCGCGGAATTGGCGACCTCCGCCTGTCCGGTGCGGTCCGGATCGTGGGCGGTGGCGACGACGACTGGTTCCACCTGGAGCTTGGCGCCGGCGTGAAGCTGCCGACGGGCAACTACGATATGGGCCTTGGCAGCGGCCAGATCGGGCTGTCGGCGCTGGCCGAGGCAACATTCGACATCCGGCCGGACCTGTCGCTGGATCTTACGTTCGGCCGGTTCTTCCGCACGCGCCGGCCGGATGGGCTGGACCTGCGGGATTTCTTCTACGTCTCGGCCGACCTCGGATACGACGTCCTGCCACGCGTCACGATCGGCATCACCCTTGATGCGCAGCAGAAATCCGTGTCCTACGGTTCGGCCGTGCTGGAGGCCGGCCTGTATGCCGAGTATGAGTTCACCTCCGGCACCCGTATCGGTCTTTCCGTATACCGTGGCTTCACCCGTGACAGCAGCGATTTCGCTATTGGCCTGCTGTTTTCTCATCGTTTCTCGATCTGATGCCAAGTGCCGTCGGAGTGCCGGAATGGAGGCGGCATCGCCGCACCGGTCCCCATCGGAATACCACACCCCACAGGTTTCCCGTTCGCAGGGCTTTGGGTCACTCCCCTGGACCCATGGTATAGGTACGGCAGCGTGTCGTTCGCAGGCGTCGATTACTCCATTGCTCATATGCCGCGCCGAACGCGGAGGTCTCGATGAAACAGGTCCGTTTCAATCTGCGTCTGTGGTTCTTCCTGACCGGCTTTGGCGTCATGGGCGCGCTGAGTGCGGGTTTTGCGCTCCTCATGACGCAATACCTGTTCTCGGTCCTGCTTCAGCGGGAGGTGTCGATCACCCGGGAGTTTCTCGAGAGCATCGTGCGGTCCGAAGAACTTGACGTTTCGGTGTTTGCACCAGGGGCAAGCGACGGTGATCCGCGCCTCAACTCCTTCGCCACCCATGTCCGCAGGCTGAGCGGGACGTTACGGGCAAACATCTATGCGCTTGATAGCTCGATTCTCTGGTCGACCGATGCCGGCATGACGGGCCGCCGGTTCGACGACAACGATGAACTGCGGGATGCGCTGCAGGGCCGGACGATCAGCGAGGTTGTGCAGACCGGTGAAGATACGAAGGCCGAGCACATCGCGCTGGTGACGGGAGATACGGGATATTTCGTCGAGGCCTATCTGCCGATCCGCGGCCCTGACGGCATCCTGACCGTCGTCGAACTGTATCTCAACCCTGTCGCCATGGAAGCAATGTTGCGGGAAGGGCGGCGCATGGTGTGGCTCAGCGCCGCGGCGGGTGCGTTGATCCTGTTTTGCGCCTTGTTCTGGATCGTCAGGCGAGCGGCGCATCTCATCGAGCGCCAGCAGACCGATCTCCACCGCATGGAGGCGCTAGCGGCGCTCGGGCAGATGGCGGGCGGCATCGCCCACAACCTGCGAAATCCAATGGCTGGCATCCGAAGTTCGGCGGAACTGCTGCAACTCGAAGTGCCCGATGCGATGCCGGTCGCAGCCGACATCATCGGCGAGGTCGACCGGCTGGAACGCACGGTTCGGCAGCTGCTGGAATTCACCCGCGCCGAATCTCCGTCCCTCCAGCGGCTGGACCCGTTGGCGCTGGTGAATGACATCCTGTCGCAGCACAAGTCGACCCACGAAAGGGCCAGCGTCTTCGTAAACGTCGACGACCGGCGCCAAGCCAGACGAGCGGTGGATGTCGATCCGTTCCTGATCGGCCAGGCGATGACCAGCATCATCGTCAATGCGATGGAAGCGATGCCGGAGGGCGGTGTCCTGCATGTGCAATTGTATGATGACGGGCCGCTGCTCTGCCTGAGCTTCACCGACACCGGCACCGGCGTGCCAGCCGAAATGCTCGCGCGCATCGCCGAACCATTCTTTACGACGAAGACCCGCGGGCTTGGGCTTGGTCTTGCCCTGGCGCGGCGCATCGTCGAACGGTTTGGCGGCGCCCTGGATATCGCCAATGCCGACGGGCGCGGTGCCTGCGTCCGGATCGCGCTTGCCGCCGCCTGAACCATGAGCGCAACCATCCTGATCGTCGAGGACGAATCGCTGCTCGCCCGCAACATGGCCCGGTTCCTGGACCGCCGGGGCCATGACTCGACGATCGCCATGACCGTGAAGCAGGGCATCGCCCGCTACGAGGAACTGCACCCGGACATCGTGCTGATCGACTACAACCTGCCGGACGGAAACGGCATCGCGGTGATCCAGCATATCCGGGAGCAGGATCGCGCGACCAAACTGGTGATGATCACGGCGCATGGCAGCGTACAGGTCGCGGTCGAGGCAATGAAGTCGGGCGCCGACGATTACTTGACGAAGCCGGTCTCGCTTGAGGAACTCGGCATTCTGGTCGAGCGGCTCGTGTCCCGCGGCCAGGTGGAGGACTCGCTCGCCTATTACCGGCGCAAGGACGAGGATCGCAGCGGCCTCGACCGGATCATCGGCACTTCGCCGGAAATCATGGCGGTGAAGCGGCGTATCGCGCAGGTGGTGGCGATGGAGGCCCGCCAGGTCAGTGGCACGCCGCCAGCCGTGCTTGTCACCGGCGAAACCGGCACGGGCAAGGAACTGATCGCCCGCGCCCTGCATTTCGACGGCCCGCGGCGCAGTGCGCCATTCATCGAGGTGAACTGCGCTGCATTGCCAGAGAACCTGCTGGAGTCCGAACTGTTCGGGCATGAGAAGGGCGCGTTCACGGATGCCAGGGAACGGCGCATCGGCCTGATCCAATCCGCCGATCGTGGCACGCTTTTCCTGGATGAAATGGGGGAAATGCCCCTGGTTGCCCAGGCAAAGCTGCTGAAGGTTCTGGAAGATGGCAAGGTGCGCCCGGTGGGCGGCACGCGGGAGCGGACGGTGGATGTGCGCTTCGTCGCTGCCACCAATGTCGCGATCGAGGAACGGGTTCGCAACGGAGAGTTTCGTGCCGACCTCTACTATCGCCTCGGCGGCGTTTCCATCAGCGTGCCGCCGCTGCGTGCGCGCGAAGATGACGTGATCCTGCTGGCCGAACATTTCCTGGGCGAGCATCGCCGCCGCTACGGCCGGCCCGACCTGAAGCTCGACCCGACGGCAATCACCGCATTGCGGCGCCACCCGTGGGCCGGCAACGTGCGGGAGCTGCGCAATACCATGGAGCAGGCGGCCCTCCTCACCGTCGGGGACCGCATCCGATCGGCCGATCTCACCCTGCGCGAACCGCCATGGCTGGCCGGTTCATCGCCGGAGGCCAGCGCCGCGCCCGACGGCACCGCGACGCTCGCATCAATCGAGCGGGAACTGATCATCGCCGCGCTGAACCGGGTCAGCGGCAACGTCACGCTCGCTGCCAAGGAGCTCGGCATTAGCCGTGACACGCTCCGTTACCGGATGGAAAAGCACCGGCTGCGCCGTGATGGGTCGGTTTGAAAACCGTCGGCCGGGATGAACGCGGAGCGGATGGAGCAGCCGCACGAATTCCAGGGAAGACGGACCAACGCCCCGCCGTCAGGCTGCGGCGGTGCGGCGCTTCTTGCGCGCGGGCGTAACGGCGGCCGCGGGCGTTGGCACCTCGTCCGGATTGGCCAGTGCCTTCAGCAGGGCGTCGCGCAACTGGTTCAGCTTGCGCTCGTTCTCGATCTTCAGGCCAAAAATGTCCTTCACATAGAACACATCGACCGCGCGCACGCCGTAGGTCGTGACATGCGCCGAGGCGATCTGAACGCCCTGCTCGCTGATCGCGGCCGTCACGTCGTGCAGCAGGCCGGGCCGGTCGCGCCCGTTCACTTCCAGAACGGTATGGGTGTTCGAGGCATGGTTGTCGATGACCACGCGTGACGGCGCGTGGATCGCCTGCATGCGCCGGCCAAGGAGACCTTTCTGCAGCTTGCGGATTTCGGTACTGAGGCGGATGCGTCCGGACAGCGCCTGCTCGATCAGCACCGAGAGCCGCGCCAGGCGATGCGGGGCGTCGAACGTGCCGCCGGCCGCGTCCTGCACCCAGAACGTATCAAGCGCCATGCCATTGGTCATCGTATGGATGCGCGCATCGACGATCGATGCGCCGGCTACCGCCAGTGCACCGGAGATCTTGCTGAACAGGCCGGGATGATCGGAGCAGTAGACCGTCACCTCGGTCACCGCCCGCGCCGGCAGGGGCTGCGTGTCGACGGTCAGCGGCGCCTGGCGCTGTTCGGCATCGCGGATCAGGCGGGCATGCCGGGCGTGCGTTTCGGGATCGAATGAGAGCCAGTAGCCGGCATAGCCGAGATCGGTGAACCGTTCCTTGTCCTCGTCGGACCAGTCGCCCAGCAGCAGCGTCGCCGCCTGCTTGGCGCGCTGCACCCGCACGTCGCGCTCGGTTGTCGCAAGGCCGCCGGCCAGCACCTCGGCCACCCGCGAATAGAGTTCGCGCAGCAGGGTTGCCTTCCAGCCGTTCCACACCTTGGCCGAGACGGCGCGCATGTCTGCGACCGTCAGCACCAGCAGAAGGCGCAGCCGTTCAGGGGATTGAATCGTATCGGCGAGGTCCAGGATCGTCTTCGGATCGTCGATGTCACGTTTGAATGCGGTGGTGCTCAGCAGCAGATGATGCAGCACCAGCCAGGACACGCTTTCGGTTTCCTCGGCCGTCAGCCCCAGCGCGGGGCCGACCTGCAGCGCGACTTCCGCACCCAATTCGGAATGATCGCCGCCGCGTCCCTTGGCAATATCATGCAGCAGCAGGGCCAGGTACAGCGCCCGGCGCGATTGCACCTGCTGCACCAGGTCCGAGGCGACAGGTGCGATCTCGGCGAGTTCGCCGCGTTCCATCATGTTGAGCACCTTGACCGCCTCGATCGTGTGCTCATCAACGGTGAAGATGTGATACGTGTCGAACTGCATCTGCCCGACGATACGGGCCCAGTCCGGCATGAAGCGGCCGAAGAAGCCGGTCTCGTTCAGGACGCTCAGCCAGCGCGCGCCGTCGGGATGGATGCCGCCCGGACGATGCCGCTCCGGCTCCTTGCCGCACAGCAGATCCATGAACAACTCGGCCGCCTGCGGATTGCCACGCAGGGAGATCGCGCGTCGCTCGTTCTGAATGAACGAGCGTAGTGCCAGCGGATGCAGTTCCAGGTTCCGATCGCGCGCGATACGCAGGATGCGCAGCATCTGGATCGGTTCGGCGTCGAAGTCCCGTCCTGCCATCGGCAGCAGCTTGCCTTCCGCGAGCACGAAGCCGGCCGCAAGCAGCGCCTTGTCGGTTTCCGCCTCGATCGCCGGCGGGCCCAGGGCGGCGCGCAGGATGGCCGGTTCCAGGATGCGCGTCAGGCGGGCAATCTCGCGTGCCGTCAGGAAGTAGTGGCGCATGAAGCGCTCCACCCCGTCCTGGCGGCCATGCCGGGTATAGCCCATGCGTGCGCCGATCACGGGCTGCAGGTCGAAGGTCAGCCGCTCCTCCGCGCGCCCCGCCACATAGTGAAGATGGAAGCGCACGGTCCATAGGAATTCCCATGCGCGTCGACCGTGCCTGGCTTCCTGCTGCGTCAGGATCCCGCCGAGATCGGCAAGCTCACCCATCGTCTGGGTGTCGAACACGTAGCGGGCGATCCAATACAGCGTTTGCAGGTCACGCAGCCCGCCGCGGCCTTCCTTGACGTTCGGTTCCACCACGAACGGGCTGTCGCCGTAGCGACGGTGGCGCAGCGCGCGTTCCGCCTGCTTGGCCGTAATGTATTCCGCGGCCCCTGCTTCCTTGCAGGCGGCACGGAAGCGGCGGTGGAACTCGGCGAACAGCGCCGCATCGCCGGTCAGGTGGCGGGCGTCCAGCAGCGCCGTTCGGATCGTCGTGTCCTTGGCGCCCTCGGTCAGGCAATCCTCGATCGAGCGCGTGGCATGCCCGACCTTCAGGCCCAGGTCCCACAGGAAATAGAGCATGTACTCGACGATCCGCAGCGTCTGCGGCGTCGGGTCATCGGAGGTCAGGAACAACAGGTCGATATCGCTGAACGGCGCCAGCACGCCGCGGCCATAGCCGCCGGTGGCCGCAACGCTCAGGTTCTCGGCTTCGCCCAGGTCGGTGTCGTTCACCGCGTGCTCGTAAAGTGCGCCGATCACGCCATCGACCAGCGCGCCGAGTAGGCGAGCGGCCTGCAGGCCCGTCAACTGCTCCTGCTCGAAGGCGTGCTGCACATAGGACTGGATGCGGGCCAGGTGACGGCGGAACGCCGCCAGCGCGGCATCGCGGGCCACGCCGCCCGGTTCCTCGGCCAGAGCCGCCAGCGCATCCGAGAGGATGGAGGCCGCGGCTTCAGGCGCGCGAGGCAGGGGGATGGGAGTGAGCATTTCAGGTATCGTACTAGGTCGTGTCGCCGACGGGAACAGGCAACAGGGATTTGAGCCGATACAGCGTATCCAGCGCCTCCCGCGGTGTCATCCGGTCCGGATCGAGGTCGGCGAGTTCCCTGTGCAGATCGTCCGGTTTTGCCTCCGCGGTCATTTCAGCCGGCGGCGGTTCGGCGGCGGCGAACAGGGGCAACGCGCCCAGCGGCGCGCCGGCGCCGAGGGGCCCGCCATGCTTCTCCAATGCCGCCAGCAGCGCGGCCGCGCGCCGGACCACCGGGGCCGGCACGCCCGCGAGTTCCGCGACATGCACGCCCCAGGATCGGCCGGCGGCACCCTCGGCGACCTCGTGCAGGAACACGACCGTGCCCTTCCATTCCTTCACTCGCATCGTATGCGGCCTGAGCCGGGGCAGCCGGTCGGCCAGGCCCGCAAGCTCGTGGAAATGTGTGGCGAAAATGGTGCGGCAGCGGATCGCCGAATGCAGGGCCTCCAGCACGGCCCAGGCGATCGCGAGACCATCCAGTGTCGACGTGCCACGCCCGATCTCATCCACCACCACCAGCGAGCGGGGGCCGGCCTGATGCAAAATGGCGGCGGTCTCGGTCATCTCGACCATGAACGTCGACCGCCCGCGTGCCAGGTCGTCCGCCGCGCCGACCCGGCTGAACAGCCGGTCGACCACGCCGATCCGAGCCTCCTCGGCTGGCACTGCCAACCCGGCCTGGGCCAGTACGGCGATCAGCGCGTTCTGGCGCAGGAATGTCGACTTCCCCGCCATGTTTGGCCCGGTCAACAGCAGCACACGACGATCGGGGGAGAGGTCGCAGCGATTGGGCACAAACTGCTTGTCCCCGGCGATCGCCGCCTCCACCACCGGATGGCGGCCGGCCTTCACCAGGAAATCCTCGCCATCGGTGACAACGGGCCGGCACCACGTGCCGCTCTCCGCCAGTTTCGCCGCCGATTGCGCGGCATCGACGAAAGCGAGCGCCCCGGCGCAGGCCGACAGCGCGTCCGCCGCCTGCAGCGCGGCCTGTACCAGGTGCGCGAAGATCGCCCGCTCCCGCGCGGACGCACGCTCCCCCGCTTCGGAAATCTTCCGATCGAGATCCGAGAGCTCGGCCAATGTGAAACGCGCGCCGTTCGCCATGCCCTGGCGCAGCGTCAGTTCCGGGAAATCGCGCAGCCGCTCCACCGCGGCCGACGGCGCCTCGATCACATAGCCCAGTTGCGCATGATGCCGGATCTTCAGGCTGGCGACCCCGAAGCGCTGCGCGTAGTCGAGCTGGCGGCTGGAAACGACCTGTCGGCTGTCGTCACGCAGCGTCCGGTGCGCATCGAGTTCGCCGTCATAGCCCGTTCGGATCACGTTGCCGTCATCCAGCCGGTGCGGCGCCGGATCGGAAAGCGCTGCCGCAAGGTCCCGCGCCAGCGGTGGATCGACCGGCAGCGCATCGCGGGCGCGGGCGAGTTCCGCGGGCAGCGGTCCGTCCAGGTCGGCGCGCGCCGCCGCAGCGGCAAGCAGCCCGTCCCGCAGGGCCGCGAGGTCGCGCGGGCCGCCCCGGTTGAGCGACAGGCGGGCCAGTGCGCGGGCGATGTCGGGCACGCCGCGCAGCGCCTGGCGCAGCCGGTCGGTGGCGGCCGGATTGGCCAGCATCCACGACCAGGCATCCTGGCGATCGGCAATGGCGACGGGATCGGTCAGCGGCGCGGCCAGCCAGCCGGCGAGCAGCCGAGCGCCGGCCGGGGTCAGGGTGCGTTGGACGGCGGCCTGCAGCGTGTGCTGCGTGCCGCCATCGCGCGAGCGCTGGATTTCCAGGCTGGCCCGGGTGGCAGCGTCCATCGCCATCACACCGATTTCGCCCTGCGGCACGGGGTGTGACAGCAGCGGAATGGCGCCGGCCTGGGTCGTGCGCACGTAGTCGATGGCGAGCGCCGCGGCGATGGCCTCGGGATCGGAAAATGTGCCGAATGCATCGAGGCTGGCCGCACCGAACGCCTCGGCCAGGTGCCGGCGGGCGATCAGGGGCGGCGATGGCACACGCTCCGGGCCGCGCCTCGACTCGCAATCGCCCAGGGCCAGCTGCGGCGGTGCAAGGATTTCCGCCGGTTCGAGCCGGCCCAGCAGTGCGGCGAGCTCGCCGGCCGCCACCGCGGCGGTCTCGAACAGCCCGGTGGAGACGTCGAGCCATGCAGCACCGATGCTGTCGGCGTGCGCGGTCGCGCCATGCGCGAGCGCAAGCAGCAGGTTGGGCCGGCCGGCCTCCAGCAGCGCGTCCTCGGTGATCGTGCCGGGCGTGACCAGGCGCACGATCTCGCGACGGATCGGCTGCTTGCTGCCGGCGGGCCGGGACTTCGGGTCCTCCATCTGTTCGGCGACGGCAACGCGGAAGCCGCGGCGGATCAGCCGCAGCAGGTAGGCCTCGGCGGCATGCTGCGGCACGCCGCACATCGGGATCGGGCTGCCGGCGTGCTCACCGCGATGGGTCAGCGCAATGTCGAGCGCCGCGGCCGCGGCTTCGGCATCGGCAAAGAACAGCTCGTAGAAATCCCCCATCCGGAAGAACAGCAGCGCGTCCGGATGCTGCGCCTTGGCCGCGAACCACTGGGCGATGGCGGGTGTTGCTCCGTCCGGGGATGGAATCGTGCCAGGACGGGAACGCTGTTCGGCCGTACCGGCACCAGGTCTGGAGGAAGCCGGCGAGCCGGACCCGCCTTCACCCGTGCCGGAGGCACGGCCGGGATGTTCCTCGGACTTGCGGGGAACGGACGGAGGTGTCGGCGCGGACTGGCTGCGACTGGGCGGCATGGCAACGGTCTAGCCAATCAGGCCAGTTCCCGGAAGCGGCCGCGGCGGGGTATCGGCTTTGCGGTCCGCCACCAGGGTGCTAGCAGATCGTTGGAGAGCAGACTGCCCTGTCCACAGCCCCGGGGATTCGACAATGGCCAAATCCGGTTCCGCCGCGCCCCGTCCCGACGCAACCGACAAGGCGTTGCACACCTTGGCCGAAAGCGTGGTCGAGGCCCATTTTGCCGACCCCGTGACTTTCAGCGTGTACGACGAAGCGTTCGGCCGCAAGCGCGGCCGGCAGCGCATCGCGCCGGCACAGCGGCTGATGCGGGAACTCTACGGTGAGGATTCCTGGGCGACGATCGCGGCCACCCAGGACAAATGGACGTTCGACGTCACGCTCGAGGATCCGGTGTTCACTGCCCACGTGACGGTCAGTTACGCGCCCGAGCAGGAGGAGGCCAACGCGCGCCGTGTCGAGAGTTTCACCGGCGACCGCCGCCGGGCCCGCAAGCGGGCGTCGGAGTGGTGCGACGAGGTCGACGACGACATGGAAGAGCTGATGGAAGTCCTGATGGGCCTCGGGAAGGTTCTGGACGAGGCCGACGACGCGGATGGCCTCCCGGTCTTCGACGATGACGATCCGGGTGAGCCCCCGCCAGCAACCCCGGCGGACGCGACGATGATCCAGCGTATCGCCCGCTCCCTGGCGCAGGCCCTGCGGTCCGAGGGGGCGCCTGTCATGTCCCCCGACGACGAGGCCTGGTTCGAAGCGACCCCGCAATCGATCTGGCCCATCCTGGATTCCCTGGTCGCGGCCTGTTCCGCCCCGCGACGCGATGAGCCGCTGATCACGGCGTACCGCTTTCTCCTTGGCCAGCAGCTCGAATTCATCCGCTACCGGATCGATAGCGGCTGGGACTGGGCGAAGCGGATGGCGGCCGAGTACCAGCAGCGGCTGATTGCGATGGCCGAGTCACGCAGCATCCCCCAGGAAGACTGGTTCGCTCTGGTAGCAGCGCTGGGCGAGGCGAAGATCGAGGTCGAACCGGCGATCCGCGAGCAACTGGCCGAGGCCGGGGGCGCCCCGGAGCCCGGCGATGTGCCCGCCGAACTGATGTCCATGCTGCGCGAGCTGATGGACCAGATGGCCGAAACCGCGCCGACGCCGTTCGACGTGGTGGAGGCGATGAGCGACACGGCCCAGGTCATGCCGGCCGGGATGCGTACTTTCCTGATGCATGAAATGGCTCATGCGACTCAGCCCGTCCTGCGGGACAGCGTGACATTGATGCTGCTGGACCCGGAACAGGAAGTGCGCCGCGCCGCCGCAGCGGTGCTGGAGCAGTTCGCGCTTCCAGAGACGCTGTCGCCCGAATCGCTGCGGCGGATGATCGCAATCCGCTCCTGGTTGCCCGAAGCCGACCGGCCTGCGCTGGACCGGGCGGTCCGCAAGGCGCGCACGAAGGAGGTGGCCTGCGCGCAGTGGCCGGCGGCCGCGGATGTCGTGGTGACCGCGTCGATGATCGACGGGTCGGGCGCGCAGACCTTCACCCTGACCACGCGTGGCGGGCGCCGGGGCGTGTTCGCGAGCGTGTTGTTGAAACAGGGTTTCGGCATCCGCGACACCTGGTTCGATCCGGACCTGCCGCGCAGCGAGATCAACAAGCTGCTGGCCACGATCCGGCGCGAGACCCCCTGCGCCGAGGTGGACCGCGCCCTGCTGAACCAGGCGGTGCAGCATGCGATCGCGACCGGGCTGGGCGCCGGGCATGTTTCGCCGGCCACGCTGCTGCGGATCGCCGAATTCGCCGGAGGCGATGACTGGCGCGACCGGTCGCTGGACATCCCCGCAGAGATCGAGGCGGCGTTCGAGGCGCTGGACCCTGAGGATCGTGGTCCGGACGGCATTGCCGAATCGCTTCGCCGCAGCGGCACCTGGCGGTCTCGGGAATCCTTCGCCGCCTCGTGGTTCGAGGATGATGCCGCGATCCGCGCCGTCCTGGCCCGCGCGCCGAAACGCGACAAGGCGACGGGGCTGCAATTGCTGCTGGAGGAAGGGCTGCCGCCCGGGCGAATGGTCTGGGCCGAACGGTTCCTGCTGCTGGCATTATGGGCCGGCGCGGCGCGGGAGAAGGATCACGCGGCCCGCCGGCGGGACTTCGTGATCCTGGCCCACGAACTCGCCGGCGAACGCCCGCTGCCGGAAATCCCGTTCATGGTGGAAGTGGCGGAACAGACATTGATGGTGGGCCGCGCCTCGCGCTGGTGACGCCGCGCCGCCGCGGTCCCGGGGCGATGAGCGCCGCACGGTCTGCACGCCGGGGCGGAAAGTCGGGCGCCGGCCGGCCTGTTCGGATGCGCAAGGGCGGGATAGGCTTGCGGCAAACGTTCCAGGGACACCAACCGCCATGCCTCAGACCCTGCCCGCGCTCTGCGTGATTGCCGTGCCCGGCCGCCGCCGGCGCACGCTGGAACTCGCCAGGGAGGTCGAGAAGCGCGGCTTCGCCGGCATTTTCTCCCCAAGCCCGTTCGGCAACATGTCGCTGTGCGAGGCGCTGTGCTGGAACACCGAGACGATCCCGTTCGGCACCGCGATCGCCCCGATCTACCAGCGCACGATCACCGACTTCGCGCAGGCTTCGGCCGCGATGCACGAATTCTCGGGCGGGCGCTTCCGGCTGGGGATCGGCGTGGCGCACGGCCCGTCGCATGTCCGCATGGGCGTCACGCCCGGCAAGCCGCTCGGCGACATCCGCTCCTTCGTCGAGCGGTTCCGCGCGCAGGAGGGTCTCGGCACCCTGCCGCCGATCATCATCGCGGCGCTGCGCAAGCGCATGGTGGCGCTCGCCGGCGAAATCGCCGAGGGCGTGGTGTTCGCCAACGCCGCGCTGTCGCACATGGCAACGTCACTCGCGGCGCTGCCCGAGGCGAAGCGCAATGATCCGGACTTCTTCATCGGCAACATGATCCCGACCTGCATCAGCGACGACGTCGAAGCAGCGAAGGCGGTGAACCGGCGCACCCTGACCAGCTATGGCTTTCTGCCCAACTACCGGAACTACTGGAAGGAGGCCGGCTACGTCGAAGAGATGGAAGCGATCGAGAAAGCCATCGCCGAGGGCCGCAACGCCGACGTTCCGACGTATTTCAGCGACAAGTGGCTGGCCGACAACACGCTGTTCGGGCCGGCTGCCAAGGTGCGCGAGGGCGTCGAGGCCTGGCGGGCCGCGGGAGTGAAGGACCTGATCATCGTCCCGTCCTCGGCCGCCGGAAACCAGATGAAGGCGATCGAAGAGGTCTTCGCGGCCTTCGCCTGATTCACCGGGACGTTCGCGCCGCACGCCATCCCGGCCTGCGCGGCTTGCGCCGGCTATCCCCGGGCGCGACAACCGCTGCCATTGCGGCGGCATGCCGCTTTCAGGCCAGGGAGAAACGGCGTGAGCGAAACGAACAACGGCGATACCGGGCAGATCCTGCTGTCGGAAACCCGCGGGCACCTGCGGATCCTGACGATCAACCGCCCGCACCGGTCGAACGCGATGTCGCCCGAGCTGTCGGACGCGCTGATCGAGGCCTTTGTCGACGCTGGCAGCGACCCCGAGGTGCGCGCGATCATCCTGACGGCGGTGGGCGACCGTGCGTTCTGCGCCGGGGCGGACCTGAAGGCGCGCGCCGAGGCGGACAAGGCCGGCAGGCCATACCAGCCATTCTTCAGTCGGGTGGAACGATACATTTTTGAAGTGGTCTACGAAACGTTCAAGCCGACGATCGCCGCGCTGAACGGGGCCGCGGTCGCGGGCGGCTGCGAACTCGCGCTGGCCTGCGACATCAGGGTGGCCGCGGAACACGTGCAGATGGGTCTGCCGGAAGCCAAGCGCGGCAAGGGCGCCCATTTTGCCAATGTGATGTTGCCGCGCTTGGTGCCGAGCGGCATTGCGTATGAGATGCTGTATCTCGGTGAATACATAGGTATGGAAGAAGCGCGCCGCTGGGGCCTTGTGAACCGGGTGGTTCCCAGGGGCGAGGCGCTGAACGAAGCGGTCCGCATGGCCGAGGCGATCTGCGAGAACGCGCCGGTTACCATTCGCCGCATGAAGGAAACCGCGGTCCGCGCCAATGGACTGCCAGTGCCGGTGGCCTTGCGGCTGAACGAGGGGATCAGCCCCTATACCAGTGAGGACCGCGTGGAAGGCGTGCGCGCATATGTGGAAAAGCGCAAACCTGTATGGAAGGGGAGGTAGACCAGGGTCCTTCCTTCAACCGACGGGCGGCGGCACTTTCAGGCGCGCCGCCCAAAGTTCCGGCATTTTCTCAAAAAGAAGTCAAACTACAGCAACACTGTTAGGTTTGCACCGGTGTATTTCGACCTCGGTTCCTTATGAATTGCGCATGGTGTCGGTTTTAGGTTGATTTACATCAATGACGGCTGTCAACAATGACTATTGGGTGCGGCAAACCTCGCTGGTTCAGTCTAACGGCGGACGGATCACCAGGATCGATAATCCCAGGGGAGTGCGGCCGGTTCCGGCCGACAGGCATGATGCATGGCAGTTTCGGCTCCACAGCCGCCGGGTACCTTTACGGCTGGTCACGCTGACAGGCCGAGGGACAATGGCGGCGCTTCGATCCGAGGTGCGACCGGCGGTTTGGCGTATTACGCGTTGCTGGTTTGCGCCGTGCTCCTGCCGATGGGAATTCTTGCAGCCGGTGCGGTGTTGGCCTGGAACCAGACCTGGCAGCAGGCGACTGCGGAACTCTCGCGAATGGCTGATGCTTCTGCCGAATACGCCGCTCGGGTGCTGGACGGCCATGTGCTGCTGGCCAATCGCGCGGACGACCTGATCAACCAGCTGTCCGATGAGGAAATCCGTCGCCGGGAGGCGGAACTTCACGCCGTCCTGCGACGCATGATCCAGACCCGGCCCATGGCGCTGACGCTTTATGCGATCGACGCCGACGGCGTTCCGCTGGTCAGTGCCAACGTATCTCCCCTGCCCCAGGCGATCGATCTCAGCGATCGCGATTTCTTCCAGAGCCTGAAGCCGCCTGATGGTACCGACATATACGTAAGCAGAATCCATTCCGGCCGTCTGGACAATGAATTGTTCTTCTGCGTGGCCATGCGACGGGGCGGCGTGACGGACCGCACCGCGTCGCGGGATGCACCGCCATTCCGTGGTGTGGTTCTGGTCTCGCTGCGGCCGGAGCAAGTGGCTGCGGGTTTTCGGCGCCTTGCCGGCGAGACGCCCGACGTCATGGCGCTGATCCGGACGGATGGGGAAATCCTGGCCCACAGCGCCAATCCCAGGGGGCCTCCCCCATCGCTGCAACGTGATGCACCGATCCGGACGGTCATGGCGGCCGAGGCGAACCGCGCCGTGTTTACCGTGGTGTCCGGAAATGACGGCGTCGGGCGACTGGCCGCGGTGCGCCGGGTGGAAGGCTGGCCCCTCTACGTCTCGGCTGCCCGGCCGCGGGCGCATATCGTTGCGCGTTGGCGCAACGCGGTTGCCTGGCAGGCGGGGCTGGGAATTCCCGCCGCGATCGGCCTCACCGGCCTGGCAATTTTCGCCTTTCGCCGATCACGCGAGGCAGCCGAAGCCCGCGCCGCGCTGGCGGTCGAGGCGGAGCGGCGCCAAGGTGCCGAGAAGCTGGCGCGGAGCGATGCCCGGCTGCGGTTCGCCGCCGACGGCGCCGGGCTCGGGAATTTCGAGGCGGACATGCAGAAGGGAGCGATCTGGTTCGACCGGCGGGCCGCCGCGATCCTGGACGGAAACCTGCCACCCGAAACCTGGGTGCCGTTCGGCGGAGATCGCTACCAGACATACCTGGCGCAGGTCCATCCGGAGGATCGCGAAACCTATAATTCGTGCTGGCGGAAGCTGAGCACCGGAACATCTGAAAGCTGCACGACCGAATTCCGCCGCCGCGGCGGGACCGACGGTTGGACCTGGATATGGGGGCACGCGATCGTCGTGGAACGCGATCCGGGCTCCGGCCTGGCGCACCGGGTCACGGGTTTTGTCCAGGACGTCACCGAACGCCATCGCATGGAAGAGGAACGGCGGCAGGGGCAGCGGCTGCAGGCTTTGGGCGAGCTCGCCGGCGGCATCGCCCACGACTTCAACAACGTCCTGCACGCAATCCAGGGCACCGCGGAACTGGTGGAACGCGGCGCAGCCGACCCCGATGTCGTGCGCCGGCGTGTGCACCGGCTGATGAAGGCCACGGAACGCGGTGCTGCCATCACCAACCGGCTGCTCGCCTTCGCCCGTCGGACTCCCCTGCGGAAGGAACGCGTTGATCCGGCGGCATTGCTCCGCAGTTTGCGGGAGTTCCTGAACTCAACGCTTGGCGGCACGGTCAAGCTCCGCGTGGAGGTGGAACCCGGCCTGCCGGCGCTGGAAACGGACCCGCAGCAACTGGAAACGGCGCTGGTCAATCTGGCGACGAATGCCCGTGATGCGATGTCGGAGAAGGACACGCTTACGATTTCCGCCTCATTGCACGTAGTCCCGCCTGACAAGGTGCCGGGAGCGGCCGAAAGCCTGCCACCGGGGCGTTATGTCAGTGTCGCGGTCGCCGATACGGGGTCCGGCATGGATGCCGAAACCCTGGCACGCGCCATCGAACCCTTCTTCACGACAAAGCCGGTTGGCAAGGGGACGGGACTAGGCTTGTCAATGGCGAAGGGTTTTGTCGAGCAGGCCGGCGGTCGGTTCGATATCGACAGCGAGCCGGGCCGGGGAACGACGGTGACGCTGATTTTCCCTGCGGCCCAAGAGCGAAATACGCTGGCGACAGCGCCGGGGTGACGACCGCGCACCGCCCTGGCCGGAAGGTCCGGGCGGTGCGCGGTCGCACTACTCCTCGGCCACCACGGTGTTGCGCAACACGCCGATGCCGCTGATCTCCACCTCGATCGTGTCGCCGGGCTTCATCCACAGGGGCGGCGTCTGATACGCGCCGACCCCGCCGGTCGTGCCGGTCACGATCACGTCGCCGGCTTCAAGCTGGGTGAAGGTTGAGCAGTATTCGATCAGGGTCGGAATGTCGAAGCACAGGTCGTCAATCGTCGCGTGCTGCTGCTCCTTGCCGTTCAGCCGCGTCATCAGGTGCGCCCTGGTGATGTCACCGGTTTCCTCGGGTGTCACGATCCAGGGGCCGAACGCGCCCGAGCGGTAGAAATTCTTGCCCGGAATGAATTGGCTGGAATGGCGCTGCCACTCGCGGATCGATCCGTCATTGTAGCAGGCATAGCCGGCGACCACGCTTTCCCAGTCCGCCTTCTTCACGTGCCGGCAGCGTCGGCCGATGATCACCGCGAGCTCGCCCTCGTAGTCGAACGTCTCCGAGGCATTCGGCCGCACCAGGGCCTGGCCGTGGCCGACATGCGAATTGGGATAGCGGGTGAAGATGATCGGCTTCGCCGGCGGCTCCCGCCCGCCTTCCTTGATGTGCGACACGTAGTTGAGGCCGACGCACAGGATCTTTTCCGGGTCCGGGACCGGCGGCAGATACGTGATGTCGGCCAGTTTGAAGTCGACATGCCGAGCGGCTTCCTCTGCGAGAGAGGTCGTGGCCCAGAGGGCGTGCTTGAGCGCGGGTGCTCGTCCGCCCATGTCGACGACGCCGTCGCCCTTGGCGATGCCCCAGCTGGCGACGCCGTCCGGCCGGCGGAAACTCAGAAGTTTCATGGTCGGTCCCTTCTTTGCGTAATGGGCCGGCTGAATAGTCCCGGGCGCTCGCCCGGTAAACCGGTCCAGCCACGCGTGCTCGGCTTGATTTGCGTCCCCATGCCCTGTAGCGGAACCAGAACGCGAGGTGATTACAGGGGGATTTTCCGATGCCAGTCATGCCGGGCAAGGCGGCGCTGCTTGAACTGCTCAGGCAGGAAGGCGTACGAATCATCTTCGGCAATCCCGGCACCACCGAACTGCCGCTGATGGATGCCTTCGCGGCCGAGAGGGACCTGCGCTATGTGCTCGCGTTGCAGGAGGCGCCGGCGATGGGCATGGCCGACGGCTATGCGCAAGCCTCGGGCCAGCTTTCCTGCGTGAACCTGCACGCCGCCCCGGGCCTCGGGAATGCGATGGGCATGCTGTACGATGCGCAGAAGGCCGGCGCGCCGGTCATCGTCACCGCCGGCCAGCATGAACAGCGCTTCAACTTCACCGAGCCGCTGCTGTGGGCCGACCTGCCCGTTGTCGCGCGCCCCTTCGTGAAGTGGTCCGAGGAGGTGCGCCGCCTGTCGGACCTGCCGCGCGCCGTCCATCGCGCCGCCAAGACCGCACTCGCCCCGCCGACCGGGCCGGTGTTCCTCTCCCTGCCCGGCGATATCCTCACCGACTCCGAGGATCTCGACCTGGGCCAGCCGACCCGCGTCGCGTCCGGCATTCGCGGTGATGCGGCCGCGATCCGGCAGGCCGCCGCGATCCTCGCGAAATCGCAAAGCCCGGTGATCATCGCGGGTGATGCCGTTCCCCAGGGCAATGCGCTGGATGAGATCGTTGCGCTGGCCGAAGCGCTGGGCGCCCCGGTGTACGACGAAGGCATGGCGACGCGCTGCATGTTCCCGTCGTCGCACCCGCTCTATCGCGGCGCGTTGGTGCGCCTGCCGGCGGCGATCAACGGCATGCTGCGTCAGCACGACCTGCTGCTGTCGATCGGCGCCGACCTCTTCACCCTGTCGCTGCCGGACGACATCGATTCCATGCCGGAAGGCATGACGGTGATCCACCTGGACACCAACCCGTGGGAACTTGGCAAGAACTATCCCGCCCAGGTGGCGATCCTGGGCGAACCCAGGACCACGCTGCCCGAACTGACCGAGGCGCTGAAGGCCGCGATGACCGCAGCCGAGGCGGAACGCACGCTGAAGCGGCTGGAGCATGTGCGCACCGAGGGGATCACCAGCCTCAACCGCCTGAATGCGCAGGCCGAGGCGCTGGCCGGACGCCACCCGATCCACCCGCTGGCGCTGATGCAGGCGATCGGGAGGGTGCTGCCGGAGGATGCGGTGGTGATCGATGAGACGGTGTCGTCCGGCAACGGGCTGCGCCGGTTCCTGAAAAGCAATGATCCGCAGAGTTTCTTCGGCATGCGCGGCGGCGGCATAGGCTGGGGCCTGCCGGCGGCGGTCGGCGCAAAGCTTGCCTTGCCGGACCGCCCCGTAGTGGGCCTGATCGGCGACGGTTCGGCGATGTACAC
The DNA here is from genome assembly GCA_050181195.1 of Acetobacteraceae bacterium. GTDB lineage: Bacteria > Pseudomonadota > Alphaproteobacteria > Acetobacterales > Acetobacteraceae > Rhodopila. The sequence goes on from JBFXDK010000002.1 coordinate 48,782, forward strand.
GAGCCAGGGCCTGTGGACCGCGGCACGGGAAAACCTGCGCATGGTCTTCGTCATCATCAACAACTACTCCTACCGGATCCTCAAGCAGCGCACCAACGCGATGAAGGGTCTGGCCGCGCAGCACGACAGCTATGTGGGCATGGACCTCGACAAGCCGCGGATCGACTTCTGCTCGGTTGCCCGCGGCCTCGGCGTGACCGCGCATCGCGCCACCACGCTGTCCGACGTGCAGGAAATGCTGCAGGCCGCCCTGGCCGCGGACGGGCCGACGCTGATCGATGTGGAGGTCGACCGGTCCTGGAAGCCCGTCTGATGCGCCGTCTCCTGCCCGCGGTCCTGCTGCTGGGCGGGACCGCGGCTACGGCCCGTACTGCCGACTGCGACCTTGATCAGGTGATCGGCTACCAGCTCGTGACGAGGAAAACGATCGAGGCCCATATCGACGCCGGGCGACGTCAGCGTGGTTATCACGGCTGCGTGCCAGACCGCGTTCTGGTGTTCACGGACAACACCGGTGTACGGTGCAAGAGCACGACCACGCAGGCGCTTGAGCTGCCCCCGGCCTATCTGTTCGCTCGCAGCCCGACGGACCTGAAACTGTGCGTCGGGGACGAAATGATGGATGTGCTGCCGGCACGCTGAAGGCCGGGACAGGAGGAAACATGGCACGACTGGATGGCCGCAAGATCCTGATTACAGGCGGCGGCTCGGGGATTGGGCGGGCAACCGCCGAACTGTTTGCCCGCGAGGGGGCGGCGATCGCCGTGCTGGATCAGTCGGCCGACGCGGCCCGTGCGGTCGCCACGTCGATCGGCGCCACGGCGATCACCGTGGACGTGTCGGACCCTGATTCGGTCTCGGCCGGGGTCGCCCTGGCCGCATCGGCGCTGGGCGGGCTGGATGGCGTGGTGAACGCGGCCGGCATCCTGTCCTCGGCAGGGCTCGCCGACACCACGCCCGCGGTATTCGCGCGCACGCTCGCCGTGAACCTGACCGGCACATTCCTGGTGATCCAGGCCGCCGCGCCGCTGCTGCGGGCGGCGGGGAAGGGAACGATCGTGAATATCGGCTCGGGCGTCGGCCTGGTGCCGACCGGGCCGGGCAGCACCGCCTATGTCGCATCCAAGGGTGGTGTGATCGCCATGACGAAGGCGATCGCAATGGAACTTGCCCCGAAGATCCGGGTGAACGTGGTCTGTCCCGGCGCGGTGGAAACACCGATGACCGCCGGCACGCTGCGCAACAATGCCGGCGAGGTGATCGAGGCCATCGCCAATCGCTACGTCCTGCGCCGGCCCGCCGATCCGGCTGAACTCGCCAATGCGATCCTGTTCCTGACCTCGGACGAATCTTCCTTCGTGACGGGAATTGCCTTGCCGGTGGATGGCGGCCGGACGTTCCACTGAACCGGCGGGCCTGATTGACACGGCAACCGCGCTGCGGGCACCGTGACGGGGAAAACCGAGGGGTCGGACCACCATGTCCGGCCAAGGTAGGGAGGTAAACATGTCGGCGATCGCCACCGCACGTGCCCGTACCGGGCGCCGTCGCACCTTGTCCATGATGGCCGCGGCTGGTCTCGGCCTGGTCGCCTCCGTACCGCCAGCGCGGGCACAGACCCTGCCCAGCTACTATCCTGCTGACTATAAGGTGTTGATCGAGGACTCGAAGAAAGAGAACGGGCTGCTGATCTACTCGGTCCTGGCGCAGTACAACTGGGCGCCGGTAATCGCGGATTTCAACAAGCTCTATCCCTGGATCAAGGTCTCGACGTTGGACCTGGGCGGCGAGGAGGTGTTCCAGCGCTACTACGCCGACCGTGCCTCGGGCAGCCAGACCGGCGGCATCCTGCTGTCGACGGCTGTCGAGACCTTCCTGGACTTCGCCAAGCGCGGCAACGTGGTGCCCTACGTCTCCCCGGAATCGCCCAAGTTGCCGGAATGGAGCCGGCCGGTCCCGGGCCTCTACACCGTTTCGGCCGATCCCCTGGTGCTTGTCTACAACAAGCTGTTGCTGCCGGAGAACAAGCGCCCGAGCGGGCTCAAGAGCCTTGCGGAGCTGGCGCAGGCGAATCCGCGCGATTTCCGCAACGGCATCACCACATATGATCCGCTGAATTCGACCTCCGCCAGGGATCTTTATCTGATCTACGAGCGCAAGTACGGCGATCAGTTGTGGAAGTGGATGGATGCCATTGCGCCATTCCTGCGGCCCGAGAGTTCTGCCGGCCCGATGCTGCAGAAACTCGCAGCCGGCGAGTACAAGGTCGCCTATTTCGCCTCGGGCGTCGTCGTCTTTCCGAAGATGAAGGACCCCGCGATGCAGAAGGTGATGGACTGGCGTTTCATGGAGGACGGCCAGCCGCTCTGGGTGCGCCCCGTCGTGATCCCGAAGGACGGCAGCAGCCCCAGCTCCGCGCGCCTGATGATCGACTTCATCGTCTCCCACGACGGCCAGGCGGCGTTCGGCCGCGGCGGGCTGACGCCCTACCGATCCGACGTGAAGCAGGACGAGGTGGCAAACTTCACCCTCACCTCCATCACCAAGGCCGTGGGCGGCGAGCAGAACCTGATGATCATCGGCTATGACCCCGACTTGCGGAAGCGCGCCGAGGACTTCCCGGCCCGTTGGAAGCAGATGATGCAGAAGAAGTAGCCGCGTGTCCCAGACCGTCATGACGGCGCGGTCGGCCCCGGTGGTCGACCGCAACGCGGCCATCCAGTGGTTCATCGCCGGCCTGACACTGGTTCTTGTGCTGGTGCCCCTGCTGCCGATCTTCTACCAGGCATTCCTGGACAAGCCGCTCTACTATCCCGACGCGGTGCCGACACTCGGCAACTTCGCCGAACTGCTGAGCGAGCCCGAGTTTCGCGACGTTATCCTCAACACGCTGTATTTCGCGGCGGTGATGACCGCGATCTCGCAGTCCGTCGGCATCGGCTGCGCGATCCTGATCGGCCGCACCGACCTGCCGGGCCGGCAGATCTTCGGCGATATCCTGCTGTGGCCGCTGTTCATCTCCCACCTCGTGCTGGCCTTTGGCTGGTTCCTGATGTTCGGTCCATCCGGCTACGTCACGCTTGCGGTGCAGTCGGTGCTCGATATCGAGCCGTGGAACCTCTATTCGCTCACCGGCATGGGCGTGGTCGCGGGCCTCGCACAGGCGCCGCTCGCGTATCTGTATTGCATCGCCTCCGCCACGTCGGTTGATGCTTCGCTCGAAGACGCGGCCCGCAGCGCCGGCGCCGGCACCTGGACGGTGCTGCGCCGGATAACCCTGCCGCTGATGCGCCCGGCGATCATCTATTCCACGATCATGAACTTCGTGATCGCGCTGGAGATCCTGTCGATCCCGCTGGTGTTCGGCGGACCGGCCGGGATCGAGGTGTTCACCACCTATCTCTATAACCGTGTGTTCCGCACCGTGACTCCCGCCTATGGCCTGGTCGCCGCGGCTTCTTTCTTCATGCTGGCGCTGGTGATGACGCTGATCGCGCTGCAGGGACGCCTGATGCGCGACCGGTCACGCTTCGTGACGGTAGGCGGCAAGGCGACGCGGCCCCGCGCCTTCCCCCTGGGCCGCTGGCGCTGGGTCGCTTTCGCTTTCATGCTGATCTATGTCGGCTTCGGCATCATCGCCGTCATCGGCGGGCTGGCGCTGCGTTCGGCCGTGTCGCTGCTGTCTCCGCTGCTCCCGATCTGGGACCTGTTCACCTGGGACAACTACGCCGTCATCTTCTCCTACCCCGTGTATCTGCGCTCGATCTTCAATACGATCCAGATCTCGATCGCCGCCGGGATCATCGGCACCGCCCTGGTCTCGCTGATCGTGCTGGTCTCGACCCGCTCGCCCTTCCCGCTCGCGCGACGGCTGGAATATGTGGCAATGGCCCCGCGCGCGGTGCCTGGCATTATCGCCGGCATCGGCATCCTGTATGCCGCCGCGATCTTCGCCCCGCTGGGATGGCTGCGGAACACGATCTGGATCCTCGTCGCGGCCTATGTGATGCGCTACATCCCCGCGGGCTTCGGCGCCATCGCCCCGTCCCTGGGGCAGATCAGCGCCGACCTCGATCGCGGCGCGCGCACGGTGGGGGCGGACTGGTGGCGCACCGCCCGGTCTATCCTGCTGCCGCTTATCCGCCCGGCGCTGTTCTCCTGCTTCGCACTGGTCTTCATCCTGTGTTTCAAGGAGTACGTGACCGCCGTCTTCCTGTTCGCCCCGGGCAGCGAGGTGATCGGCACCACCATGCTGCAGTTCTGGCAGAACGGCGACAACGGCCCGGTTTCGGCCCTCGCCACCATCCAGGTCGGGCTGACCTTCCTGTTCGTCTATGTGGCGCGTCGGCTGCTGGGAGTGCGTGTCTATGGCTGAGTTGCGCGTCGACGGCCTGACCAAGCTGTTCGGCGCCGTGCGCGCGGTGGACAACATCTCGTTCACCGTCGGCGACGGCGAATTCCTGACCCTTCTCGGCCCGTCCGGCTGCGGCAAATCCACGACCCTGGCGGCGCTGGCCGGGCTCGACCGGTCGGACACCGGCCGCATCGTCCTCGGCGACGAGGTGTTCTTCGACGGCGCGCGCAACCTGTTCGTCCCGCCGGAACGCCGCGAAGTCGGCCTTGTGTTCCAGTCCTATGCGCTGTGGCCGCACATGACGGTGGCCGAAAACCTGGATTTCCCGCTGCGCCTGCGCAAGATGCCCAAGGCTCAGCGGGCCGAACGCATTGCCGAAGCGCTGTCGCTGGTGGAAATGACCGAGTACGGCGCACGCTACCCGTTCGCCCTGTCAGGCGGACAGCAGCAGCGCGTGGCACTGGCACGCACGCTGGTCTACCGGCCGCAATTGCTGCTGTTGGATGAGCCGCTGTCGAACCTGGACGCCAAGCTGCGCGAACGCGCCCGAAGCTGGCTGCGCCACCTGCAACGCACCCTGAAGGTCACGACGGTCTACGTGACCCATGACCAGGCCGAGGCACTGGCGCTGAGCGATCGCATCGCCGTCATGAACGGCGGCAAGATCGCGCAATTGGCCGATCCGCACACGATCTATGAGCGCCCGGCCGATCCGTTCGTGGCCGACTTCATCGGCAGCAGCAACTTCTTCCCGGGCGTTGTGGCCGAAGGCGGCGCCGGTACGGTGCGCGTGGGCCTGACGCAGTTCGGCGCGGCGCCGCCGCTGCTCACGTCCTCGCCGCGGGAGCTGCGACCGGGCGATACGGTCACGGTGGCGGTACGGCCGGAGCGGATCCGGATCGGCACGAAGCTCGCCGGGGACGTGAACACCTATCCGGTCCGGATCGTGGAAAGCACCTACATGGGCGCTCGCAACCAGATCCTGGTGCGTGCCGGCCAGCAGGAATTCCGGGTGGAAGCCGAAGGCGGGCCCGAGGAAGGCACGGCGATGGTGCAGATCCCGTCGGAGGCATGCATCGTGTTCAAGGCCCCCGCCTGAATCGCGCCTGACATCGATCGCCCGTTCAAACAGCATCCCGACGCCTGCTCTTGCCGGGATCGTGCCGACACGGTACGCCCGCGCGGGAAGGAGGCCCGCACCATGCCAGCCAGGATCGCCACGCAGGAAGCCCTGCACGCGCTGTTCCACCCGCGCGCGGTGGCGGTGATCGGCGCCTCGGACGACAGCACCAAGCATGGCTACATCGTCCTGAACAACATTCGCGACGCCGGTTTTCCGGGCGGCGTCTATGGCATCAGCCGCCGCCTGACCGAGGTGAACGGCATCCCCTGCCACCCGGACCTCGCCGCCCTGCCCGAGCCGGTCGACGCCGCATTCCTGGCGATCCCGGCCGAAGCCGCGGTGCAGGCGGTACGCGACTGTGCCCGGGCCGGCCTGAAGGCCGCCATTGTCGGTTCGGCCGGCTACGCGGAAAGCCTGGATGCGGGTGGCGCGGAACGCCAGCGGGAATTGCAGCGTATTGCCGAACAGGAAGGCATCCGTATCGTCGGGCCGAACTGCAACGGTGTCTACAACGCGCATCACCCGCTCTCGATCGGGTTCAACACCGCACACGCAAAACGGCAGAAGCCCGGCGGAATTTCCATCTTCTCCCATTCCGGCGCATTGTTCGATGCCATGGCCGGCCGTCTGGCGATGCTGGGGGGCGGCCTGTCGCTGTTCGCCTCGGCCGGCAACGAGGCCGACATGTCGGTGCTGGACTACATGGAATACGCGATCGGCCATGCGCCGACGCGGGTGATCGCGCTGCTGATCGACAGTCTGGAGGATGGCACCCGCTTCCGCCGCCTGGCGCTGGCCGCGCATGCGGCGGGCAAGCCGGTCGTGGCCCTGAAGATCGGCGGGTCCGAGGCGGGGGCGGCAGCGGCGGTTGCGCATTCCTCACGCCTGGCCGGCGATGCCGCATCCTATGCCGCGCTGTTCGCAGCCAGCGGCGTGGCAACCGTCTCGACCTTGGAAGGGCTGATGACCGCGGCGGCGCTGCTGGACAAATACGGCCGCCGGCCGGGGATGCTTGGGGCGCTTTCCACCTCCGGCGCCGGCGCCTCCCTCATCGCGGACCGCTGCTCGGCGCTGAGCGTTCCTCTGGCACCTCTGACAGCCGGCACCCACGCCGCGATCGACGCACGCAAGATGTTCTCGCGCATCGGCAATCCGCTGGATATGGGAATTTTCGGCGGCATGCGACGCGCCGGCGAGGTGCCGTCGCTGCTGATGAACGACCCCGACGTGTCAGTCGCGCTCGGCTTGATCCATTCGATGAACCCCTGGCAGGGCGACCCATATCGCGCCGCGCTGGCCCGTGCCGTCGAGGGTTCGGGCAAACCGCTGCTGATCGTCTCGCCCGGCGGCATGCCCGCCGAGGAACGCGCCTCCTACGCCGCGATCGGCGTCGAGGTGTTCACCGAGACCGACATCCTGCTGGAAGGCATCGGCGCGATGCTGTCGCCGCCGCCCCGTCCATCCCCCATGATCCAGGCCAGTGCGACCTGCCCGCTGCCCGTACAGCAATTGAGCGAACCGGAAAGCCTGGCACTGCTGGCCCGCTTCAACGTGCCGGTCGTGCCAACCGAAACCTGCACCTCGCTGGAAGAGGCGCTGGCCGCCGCCGGACGCATCGGCTACCCGGTTGTGATGAAGGGTGTGCTGACCTGCGTCGCACACAAGAGCGATCTCGACCTGGTGCAGACCGACCTGCGCGATGCCGCCGCGCTGGAGGAGGCCTGGGCCACACTGGGCTGTGACAGTGTCGTGGTACAGGCAATGATCAAGGGTCCGCTGGAGGCGATCGCCGGGGTCACCCGTGCCGACGGCGTGGGTCTGGTGCTGTTGGCCGGGCTCGGCGGCGTCTTTGCCGAGGCGCTGAATGATGCGACCACCTGGCCGATTCCGGTGCCGCGCCACGAAATCGCGGCGGGCCTTCGCCGGTCCAGCCTGGGACGGGTCCTGAACAGCCCGCGCTGGAAGCACCCCGAGGCCGCCACGGCCTTCGTCGATCTGCTGCTGTGCCTGCAGGATGCGGCGATGGCCTGCGGCGACGCGCTGCAAGCCATCGACATCAATCCGGTGATCCTGGGGCCGGCCGGCGCCATCGCGGTGGATGCCCTGGTGGTGCCGCGATCATGAGCGGCCGTTTCACTGTCGTATACCACGTGTTTGGCGATGCCGGATCGATCGAGGCGCGCGCCAAGGGAATTGCGGTCGAGCAGAGCGTCGAAATGCCACTCGCAGCGATCGACGACTCCTACGTTCTGTCCGGGATCGTCGGCAGCGTCACCGGGATCGCGGATCTGGGCGACGGCCTGTTTGAGGTGCGGATCGACCTCGCCACCGACACGGTGGGCGCGGATGCCGGGCAGTTCATGAACATGCTGTTCGGCAACACGTCGTTGCAGGACGACGTGACGCTCAGGGACGTCATCCTGCCGCAGGACCTGTTGCAGGCATTCGGGGGGCCGCGACATGGCATCGCGGGGCTGCGGCAGCGGCTGCGTCTGCACCACCGCGCCATGAGCGGATCGGCCCTGAAGCCGCAGGGCCTGCCCGCGAAACGCCTGGCGTTGCTGGCCGAACACATGGCGCGCGGGTGCCTGGATTTCATCAAGGACGATCACGGCCTGGCCGACCAGGACTACAGCCGGTTCGCCGAGCGGGTCAGCGCCTGCGCCGCCGCGGTGCGCCAGGCCACCGTCGCCACGGGCCATCCAACGCGCTACATTCCCAGCCTGTCAGGCTCGCTGGATGACATGCGGCGCCAGGCAGCCCTGGCGCGTGACGAGGGCGTGGACTGCCTGATGCTCGCGCCGATGGTCTGCGGCGTGTCCAACATGCAGGCCCTGGTGCGGGCCTTCCCGGACATGGCGTTCTTCGCGCATCCCAGCCTGGGTGGGGCAGCGCGCATCGCCCCCGACCTGCTGATCGGCAAGCTGTTCCGCCTGTTTGGCGCCGATGCGGTGATCTTCCCCAACTACGGCGGACGGTTCGGCTACTCGCCGCAGACCTGCCTGCAACTGGCGGTGAATGCGCGCACCATCGATGACGGGCTGCGTGCGGCGCTGCCGATACCGGCCGGCGGCATGACCATCGAGCGGACCGGTGAAATTCTTGATTTCTATGGCGAGGACACGATGTTGCTGATCGGCGGCAGCCTGCTGCTGGCACGCGACCAGCTTATCTGGGAAGCCGAACGCTTTGCCCGGGCGGTCGCGGATCATTCGTTGGAACGGGATGGCGGCGATGGACACCGAGAACGCGCATAACTTCCGTCCGGCCCGCGAAGGCTTTCGCTGGGACGGCGTGGCGCATCAGCCGTACAAGCAGGATGGCAGCGCGCCATTCAAGGACATCTCGCGGCAGGTGCTGTTCCAGGAGCCGGCGCTGGGCTGCGAACTGCGCTACTTCGAAATGGACGCGGCCGGCTATTCCACGCTGGAACGGCACGAACACACGCATGCCGTGATGATCCTGCGCGGCCACGGGCAGTGCCTGCTCGGCACCGAGGTACGAGACGTCAATCCGCTAGATCTTGTAACGATTCCCGCCTGGACCTGGCACCAGTTCCGAGCCACCGCGGGCGAGCCTCTGGGTTTCCTGTGCATGGTGAACCACACGCGGGACCGGCCGGTGCTGCCGACCGAGGCGGAGCTCGCCACGATGAAAGCGCACCCCGCCGTGGCGCGGTTCCTGGAAAGCTGACCGACCCGCCGCGTTTTGCCCTGGGGGTGCGGATTGGCTAGAACCGGCCTGAACAGGCTGGAGAACACGCCATGTCCGATGTCCAGGAATTGCCGGCCAACGCCCGGGATGGGGCTGCGACGAAACTCGACGCAATCGTCGTGGGTGCGGGTCTCGGCGGACTCTATGCGCTGTATCGTCTGCGCGGCCTGGGGCTGAAGGCGCGCGCGTTCGAGGCGGGATCTGGCGTCGGCGGCACCTGGTTCTGGAACCGCTACCCGGGCGCGCGCTGCGACGTGGAAAGCCTGGAGTATTCCTACGCCTTCGATGACGCGCTGCAGCAGGAATGGCACTGGCCCGAGCGCTACGGCACGCAGCCGGAGATCCTGCGCTACATCAACCATGTGGCAGACCGGTTCGACCTGCGCCGTGACATTCAGCTCAACACCCGCGTCGTGTCCGCGACGTTCAGCGAAGCGACGCGGCTGTGGACGGTGACCACCGACAAGGGCGATGTCGTCACAGCGCCCTTCTGCATCATGGCCGCGGGCAATCTCTCCACGCCGCGCGTGCCGAACTTCAGGGGTCTGAGTGATTTCAAGGGAAGATGGTACCACACCGGCATGTGGCCGCATGAGGGTGTGGACTTCACCGGCCTGCGTGTCGGCGTAATCGGCACCGGATCGTCCGGGGTCCAGCTGATCCCGATCGTCGCCAAGCAGGCGAAGCATCTGCACGTGTTCCAGCGCACCGCCAACTACAGCCTGCCGGCGAACAACTACGACATGCCGGCCGAGAAGGAACAGCGGCACAAGGCGGAATATCCCGAACGCCGCAAGGCAGCCTATGACACGCCGTTCGGCATCGCCGGCCATCCGGCGCCCACGAAGTCCGCCCTGGACGTCACACCCGAGGAACGGCGCGCCGCCTATGAGGCGAAGTGGCAGGAAGGCGGCAGCATCAGCTTTCTCTATGCCTATACGGATCTTCTGGTGAACAAGGACTCGAACGACACCGCATCCGAATTCGTGCGGGAAAAGATCCGCGGCATCGTGAAGGATCCGCGTACCGCGGAACTGCTGGCGCCCAAGGATCATCCGATCGGCACCAAGCGTCTGTGCCTCGATACGAACTACTACGAGACCTACAACCGTGACAACGTGACGCTGGTGGATGTGCGCAGCGATCCCATTCAGCACATTACCGAAACGGGTGTCCGTACGCGCGACGCCGAATATGGGCCGCTCGACGCGATCATCTTCGCCACCGGCTTCGACGCGATGACGGGCGCGCTGCTGGAAATCGACATCCGCGTGGAAGACGGCCCGATGCTGCGCGACAAATGGGCGGGCGGCCCGACCACCTATCTGGGCCTGATGGTTTCGGGATTCCCCAACATGTTCATCATCACCGGCCCCGGCAGCCCGTCGGTGAAGACGCAGATGATCGTTGCGATAGAACAGCACATGGACTGGATCGCCGACTGCCTGCAGGCCATGCGGGACTCGGGGCGGACTCGCATCGAACCGGCGCCGGAGGCCGAAGCCGGTTGGGTGGAACACGTCAACAAGGTGGCCGACAGCACGCTGTACCCGCTGGCCAATTCCTGGTACCTGGGCGCCAACATCCCCGGCAAGCCGCGCGTGTTCATGCCCTATGTCGGCGGGTTCGCCGGCTACAAGAAGACCTGTGACGCCGTCGCGGCCGAGGGCTACAAGGGCTTCGTCATCACGTAACGAACGCCGATAACAACAGGAGGAAACGCCATGGCACCGAACGCGAAACGCGTCTTCTACGTGAAGTATCTGTCCTCGCAGCTGTATGCCGAAATCCTGGCGAAGCGGCCGGACGTGCAGCTGGACCGGCTGGAGAATGAAAGCCCGGCCGACGTGGCCACGCCGATCCTGACCCAGGCACATGTCTACCAGATCGGCGCGTCGCGCCAGGTGATCGCGCCGCATTTCCAGGTGACCGACGCGCTGCTGGCGAAGACACCGAACCTGGTCGCCGTGTCGTCGAACGGCGCCGGCTACGACACGGTGGACGTGGACGCCTGCACCGCGCAGGGCATTGCGGTGGTGAACCAGTCGGGCGGCAACCGCGAGGCCGTGGCGGAACACGCGCTGGCGATGATGCTGACGCTGTCGAAGCGCATCATCGAGGCCGACCGCCATCTGCGCAGCGGCAAGGCGCATGAGCGCAACGCCTTCACGGGACGCGAATTGCTGAACAAGACCGTCGGCGTGCTGGGCATCGGCAATGTCGGCGGACGGCTGGCGGAACTCTGCCGCGGATTGTTCAACATGCGCGTGCTCGCCTACGATCCGTTGCTGACGGCGGAGCAGGTAAAGGCCCGTGGGGCGGAAAAGGTGGAGCTGGACGCGCTTCTGTCCCAGGCGGATTTCGTTTCGGTGCACTGCCCGCTGACCAGGGACTCCCGCAAGATGATGGGTGCCGCGCAGTTCGCGCGCATGAAGCCGGAAGCCTATTTCGTCACGACCGCCCGAGGTTTCATTCATGACGAAGCGGCCCTGGCCGACGCCCTGGCGAACAAGCGCATTGCCGGTGCCGGCCTGGACGTGTGGGAGGATGAACCGCCGCCGTCGGAGCATCCGCTGATGCGGTTCGACAACGTGCTGGTCAGCCCGCACACGGCCGGCGGCACGGTGGAAGCGCGGGAGAACATGTCCCGGTTCGCCGCCGAACAGGTGCTGGACATCCTGGACGGCAAGCGCCCGCCGCGGCTGGTGAACCCCGAGGTCTGGCCGACCTATCGTGAGCGCTTCGCCCGCATCATGGGCGCCTCGCCCGAGGCCTGATCCGCCGTGATCGACACGATCCCCTGGGCCGCCGATCTCGCCGCCGTCGTGGGCGAGCACGGTCAGCTGACCGCGGTGCATGACGGTGACCGGGGGATCAGCTTCACCGACATGGCGGGACGCGCGGCCCGTCTGGCGATGATGCTGCGGGAGGCCGGCGCCACGCCGGGGGAGCCGGTCGCGAGCTCGCTGCCGAACTCGATCGAGGCCGTATGGGTTTCGATCGGCCTGCGCATCGCCGGGGTGGCCGAAACGCCGCTGAATGCCGGATACAGCGACGACGAGAAGGCATATTGCGTCGGCATTGCCGGCGTCAGGCGAGTCGTCACCACATCTGCCCAGGCAGCGGCCTTCGCCAGCCTGGGCTGCGCGGTCATCACGGTCGAGGACATGCCGGACACGCCCGGCTCGCTCACCGCCCTGCCGCCGGTGCCCGGAAACGCCTGGGGGCGGATCCTGTTCACATCCGGCACCACCGGGCGGCCAAAGGCGATCGTCTACACGCATGCGGCACGCTGGATCGGCGCGATCCTGCAGCGTGCGTCGTTCGAGACGATGCCCGGTCCGGGCAGCGCGGTGCTGCTGATGACGCCCTTCGTGCATGGCGCCGGCCTGCTGACCCAAGGGTTCCATGAACGCGGCGGCACCGCGCATCTGCTGAATGGCGTTGACCTGCCACGCGTGCGGGACACTCTGGACCATGGCCGGGTGGACCACATTTTCGCCCCGCCCACGCCGCTGGCGAAGATCGTGGCGGACTACGAGGGGCGTCGGATCGAGGGGATCCGCACGATCTTCTGCGGCACCGCGCCCTTGTTGCCATCGCTGTATGCCAAGGCGCGGGCGATGTTCGGCCCGGTGGTGCGCGTCACCTATGGCAAGACCGAGGTGATCAATCCGATCACCGTCCTGCCGCCGCGGGCGACCGACTTCTATTACGCCGAAGCCGCGCAGGGCGACGGCGTGTGCGTGGGCTGGCCTGGCAGCGGCGTCGAGGTGCAGATCCGGGACGAGACCGGCGCGGTGCTGGGCACGGACGAGGTGGGCGAGGTCTTCCTGCGCGCCCGGCACATGTATCACGGTCACCTGGACGCGAACGGATTCCATCCGCTGCCCGCCGACGGCTTCCACGACACCGGCGACCTGGGTCGGATCGATGCCCGCGGCCGGCTGCATCTGGTCGGGCGGCTGGCGGACGTCATCAAGTCCGGCGGCTACAAGATTTATCCCGACGAGATCGAGCGTGTGCTGACCGGCACCGCCGGCACCGGCGCCGTCTCGGTCGTATCGTTGCCATCGGAATATTGGGGAGAGATCATCGTCGCCGTTGCCGAAACCAACGACGCGGGGTGGCCGGATCGCGCCCAGGCGGCACTGGCGGCAATCGCCCGCTTCAAGCACCCGCGTGCGCTGCTGATGCAGTCCGAGCTGCCGCGGAATGCGCAGGGCAAGGTGATGCGTCGCACGGTGCGCGAGATGGTGCTGCAGCACTGGCGGGTGGTGGATGGGCCGTATCCACGGCTGGAAATGGTGTGATACCGGGCGACCGAAGACTCGACCGGGATGCACGCTTGTTGGCAGGGCGGTCGCATGCCGCAACAAGACCATACCGGCCAGCCATCATACGTCGGATCGTTCGACGCTTCGGGCGGCCGGTATGAGGGTCAGCCTCGCCATGTAAACGGGTTCACGATCATCGCGCCCAGCCCGTCGATATCGGCCACGTTGCGGGTCACGAGTGTCAGGCCATGCACCTTTGCCGTCGCCGCAAGCAGCGCGTCCACCACCGGCACGGGTCGCAGCGCCGCCATTCGGCCCCAGGCGTCTGCCACGAGTCCATCGATGCCCAAGATGCGGGGACCGAAGGCGCTTGTCACCTCATGCAACCATAACGCCAGGGCCGCTGCGCGGGTGGAATCCCGGGGACGAAGACTTTCCACACCCTTCCGGATCTCCCCGAGGGTGAGCGCGCTCAGGAACAGATCGTCCTCCCGAACCTGCCGCCACCATGCCTGTACGGCGGGGTCACCGCGCCGCCCCTTCCGGACTTCTGAAATAACGTTGGTGTCGATGAGCCAGGTCACAGGTCGACGAGCCGCCCGACATCCCGGCTTCGGGTGAGGTCAACATCCTCCAGCGGCGCCGACTCCAGCAGGTCCTTCAGGCCCTTCCTTGCCCCATCCCCGAAATGGGCACGCAGCACCACCCGCGCCCCCTCGGCCCGCTGCGGATCGGCGAGCGCGGCCGCCGCGGCACGTACCAGGGCTGCATCGCTTTCCGCGACCCGGACCTCGACCCGCGTCAGCCCCCGTTCCCGCAGACGCTTTCGATGTTCCACCAGAGCCGGTCCGCTACCCTGCTTGCGTGGTGCCGCCACGGCAGGCCCTCCTTCATTTCCGGAAAAATATCCGGAAATGCCTGCCGCAACAAGCGATTGCCACCTGTTGACGCATCGCCCCACTTGCCGCAATCAGACCGGGTGTTCTACCGGCGCAAACATCTCCTGGCGATCGAAGGGCTGGAGCCGCCCGCGATCACCCAATTGCTCGACTTGGCAGAGAGCTACGTGCTGCTCAACCGTTCGGGCAAGACCCAGCGTGACCTGCTGCGCGGACGCACGCTGATCAACCTGTTCTTCGAGGACAGCACCCGCACCCGTACCAGTTTCGAACTCGCCGGCAAGCGTCTGGGCGCGGACGTGATCAACATGTCCGTCTCCACCTCCAGCGTGAACAAGGGCGAGACGTTGCTGGATACCGCGGCGACCCTGAACGCCATGCAGTGCGATCTGCTGGTGGTGCGGCACGGCCAGTCCGGCGCGCCCAGCCTGCTGGCGCAAAAGGTCGACGCGGCGGTGATCAATGCCGGCGACGGGACGCACGAGCATCCGACGCAGGCGCTGCTCGATGCGCTGACGATCAAGCGGCGCAAGGGCCGCATCGCCGGCCTTACGGTAGCGATCTGCGGCGACGTCATGCACTCCCGCGTCGCGCGGTCGAACATCCACCTGCTGACGACGATGGGCTGCCAGGTCCGCGTGATCGGCCCGCCCACCCTGATGCCTTCCGGCATCGCCGATCTGGGGGTGCAGGTGCACCACGACATGGCGAGCGGGCTCGCGGGCGCCGATATCGTCATGATGCTGCGCCTGCAGCGGGAGCGAATGGCCGGCGGCCAGGTGCCCAGCGCGCGGGAATTCTTCCGCTTCTGGGGTCTGGATGCGGAGAAGTTGGCCTATGCGAAGCCGGACGCGCTGGTGATGCATCCCGGCCCGATGAACCGCGGGGTGGAGATCGACAGCGCGGTGGCGGACGATCCGCATCGCAGTGTCATCAAGGAACAGGTGGAAATGGGCGTGGCCGTGCGCATGGCCGTGCTGGATACGCTGGCGCGCGGACATGGCCGGAATGACACCTGATACGCTGTTCTCCGGCGTCCGCATCCTGGGTGAGGGCGTCGACCTGACCGGCGACCTGCTGGTCCGCGACGGCGTCATTGCCGATTTCGGCCCCTCCCTCGCCCGGCCGGACGGTGCGATGCTGGTGCGCGAAGACGGCGCCGTGCTGTGCCCCGGTCTGGTGGACATGCGCGCCGCCCTTGGCGAACCGGGCTACGAATACCGCGAAACGATCGTCTCGGCCGCACTGGCCGCCGCGGCGGGGGGCATCACCACGCTTGCCGCCCTGCCCGACACCGATCCGGCCATCGACGACCCGGCCCTGGTGCATCTGCTGCGCATGCGCGGCGACGCGACCGGCAGCCTGACGATCCTGCCCTACGGCGCCGTCACCCGCGGCTGCAAGGGCGAGGAGATGGCGGAACTCGGCCTGCTGCATGAAGCCGGCGCCGTGGCGTTTACCGACGGTTCCCGGGCCATCGGCTCCACCCGCCTGATGCGCCTCGCGCTGTCCTATGCCGGCGGGTTCGGTGCGCGGATCGTGCAGCACCCGGAAGATCCCTCGCTGGCCCGCGGTGGCGCGGCGACCGAGAGCGAAGCGGCAACGCGCCTTGGCCTGCCGGGCATTCCGGCGGCGGCCGAGGCGATCCTGGTGATGCGCGACATTCGTCTAGCGCAATTGACTGGCGGCGCCGTGCATTTCGCGCATGTCTCGACAGGCGAGGCCCTGGACCTGATCCGGCGCGCCAAGGCCGAAGGGCTGGCAGTGACATGCGACACCGCCCCGCCCTATTTCGACCTGAACGAAAACGCCATCGGCGATTTCCGCACCTACGCCAAGCTGTCGCCGCCGCTCCGGAAGGAAGAAGACCGGCAGGCGGTGCTTGCCGCCCTGGCGGACGGGACGATCGACGCCATTGCCTCCGATCACCAGCCGCGCGATGCCGATGACAAGCGCCTGCCCTTCGCCCAGGCGGCTCCCGGCGGGGTCGGATTGGTGACGCTGCTCGCCGTGACACTGGCCCACGTGCACAACGGCGAACTCACCCTTCCCACAGCCATCAATCTTCTCACCGCCAGCCCCGCTCGGCTGCTGGGGGTCGGGGCCGGACGGATCGCCAAGGGCGCGCCCGCCGATCTGTGCCTGTTTCACCCCGACCGGATCTGGAAGGTGGAGCAAGGGAAACTGCCCGGAAAAGCGCAGAATTCGCCGTTCGACGGACGCGCGCTGGAAGGTGTCGTGCTGGGAACCTGGAAATCCGGCCGCCGCGTGTATCAGGCCTGACCAGCGCAGCCAGGCTTTGTCCGGCCAGGGGCCAGACACGCATGATCGGCAGCCGAAAGGATCACTCCGGCTTCGCACCCGCGGACGCTGGCACGGTGTGTTCTTTCGGGCATGCCGGCCGCACCACTTCGCTGGACTTGGCCACGGCGTCTTCCAGCCACCACATGCCCGCGGTATGGGGGGACGCCGGATCCTGACGCCTTTTTGCCGCAGACCTGCTAAAATGCGCCTGCCGACCCGACCGGTCGGCAATGATTTTTTGATGCAAAGGGGGGAGTGCCGCATGGTACCAGGCCTGATCCGCAGCGTGGTGATCGGTTTGGCGCTGCTGGCGGGTTGCGCGCCTTCCCCGGCACGGATGAGCTGTCCGGCCGGCATGGGACCGCCGATGCTGCTGTACAATCTGTATTTCGGCCGCTCCATTCCCGGAATTGGCGAGGTCACCGACCGTGAATGGTCCAGCTTCATGGACCGTGTCGTGACCCCGAACCTGCCGAACGGCTATACCGTCTACAACGCCTCCGGCGCCTGGATGAATCCGATCACGCAGAAGACCATCAAGTCGCCGACCAAGGTGCTGCAGGTCGCGTTGCCGGACACGCCCGAGAGCTTCGCCGCGATCACCAGGATCCGCAGCGCCTATCAGTCCGACTACCGCCAGGAACTGGTGGGCATGACGGTGCATCCCGCCTGTGGTTCCTTCTGACCGGGACGCATTCGTGCCTGTCCGACGCTTGTCAGGAGCATGGCCGGCCATGACAGTCGGGCGGAGCGGCTGATCCGCGGGCCGCCGTCGAACCCGTCGATGTCGGCCGACCGGTTGGCGATCAGCCTGCTGCATGCACCGGGCGCTGTCGGCCGGTCAGCGCCGTGCCGGGACGGCCCTGACCGTATGCGGACGCCCGGACGGTTCGTGTGGTCGCCGATGCTTATACCAGCCGCCCGAAGCATTGACCCATGCATTGCATGGCGGTCGGCTGGTATCCTTTTGATTTCGCGCGCAGCCGCCACACCAACCCTGCGCGCGGAACGGTCGACCATTCGGTCGCCCGGTATTAGATCGGCGAGATCAGCAATCCCGGCGGTTTGGGCATCGACGGGTCCTGGCCCGACCAGTGCGGCATCTTGGCCTCGTGATCCCGCGACATGTCCACCTTGCCCGCATGCGATGGCGGTGGCACGAGATCCGTTGACCCGGGGGTCGCCAGCACGCCGTGGCTTGTCACACCGTCGGAAAAGGTCCCGATCAACTGCCCAAGGTCGTTTATGTCACTGAACGACGATGTCGTGGCACCTGGAACATCGACGAAGGTGACCTGCCCATCCTGGTACAGGAACGGACCGGACCGGCCTCCATTGTTGAACTGACCCAGCACCAGTCCGCTGTCGGTAAGCTGCGACACGGACGCATAGGAATAGCTGGCTGGATCCGAGGCAACGGGATCCAGCGTGATGTAGGCGCCGCCGGTATAAAGGAACGCGTGCGTCCCGATTCCATCGTAGTACGTGCCTGCCACTGCCCCGTCATCATTGATGTCGACAGCAGTGGTGCTTTGGGCACCGGGCACCGTGATTTCCTTGTAGGTGCCGTTCGCATAGACAAAGGAACGCGTGCCGACGCCGTCATACCACGTCCCCAGGACCTCACCCTTGTTGTTGATTTCGACTGGATTGATGCGATCGTTCCCAGAGATGGCGAGGGTTGTGTAATGGTCGCCATCAAAGAGGAACGTATGGTTCCCGGCCGCGTCCGTATAGCCGCCGATCGCCTGCCCTGCGTCGTTGACGAACGGACCCACGCCACCAGTTCGGGATGAATTAGGAATGAATGTGCTCGACGCGTCCGGCACCTGCAACACGGTGACGTGCCCGTCATCATAGATGAATGGATGCAGGCCGTATGCATCGAAATACGTGCCAAGCAGCGTGCCCGAATCGCTGCTCTGCAGCACTGTCGTGAACGCCGCGCCGGCGATGGCGACCTCGGAGTAGTCACCGTCCTGATAGATGAAGGAATGGCTGGCACCCGTTCCGTCGAGATACCCGCCGACCACCTGGCCGGCTTCGTTGAGCTGCCTGACCGTCGTGCTGGCCGCTCCCGGCACGTCCAGGGCCGTGTAGCTGCCATCGGCATAAAGGAACCACCCGCTTGCATCGGTCGCGGCGGGATACGCGGTTCCCAGGATCTGGCCCTGGTCATTGATCCGGGTCAGGTTTATGTTCCGATATGGACTCGAACCGCCCTCGATCGGCGGATTGATCAGCGTATAGCGGTACATTAGATACGACACCAGCAGTCTCCATTACGTGGTGTAATGACAGGCTGAGCGAGGGGAACGGGATGTGTCTGTCGTGGAAGGAGTGAATGGAGGGATGGGATCAGTACCAGCACGTGGGTCCTGCCGGTACAATCGAGACGAGCATTCCGCGCGCGCCAGCCGATAGAATTTCATAACAGACGAGACCGTATCCGCATTCCAGCCGCTGCACGGATAACGTGTGTGCGATCGTCCCCTGGTCTCGTGCCCTGTTGAAGCAGGCCGCTCCGCACAAAAAAAGGGCGGGCGGCCGCAGCCTGCCCGCCCCTCGATAAGGATCTGCTCAGCTTCGCCGTGCGACCATGCGGTAGATGGCCAGGATGATGATCGCACCCACGATCGCGCCGATGAAGCCTGCCCTCTGGTTGGGACCGTACCAGCCGATCGCCTGTCCCAGCCACGTCGCCACCAGCGCGCCGCCGATGCCCAGAAGGATGGTGATGATGAAGCCGCCGGGGTCGCGGCCGGGCATCAGGAACTTGGCAATCAATCCGGCGAAAAAACCGATGATGATTGCGCCGATGAACGAAAGCATGCGTCACTCCATTCCGTGTGCGGGAAAGCAACGCCACTGGGCCTCAACCGGCTCGCCGCGTCGAGGTGCCGGCCGGCGGGGTGACATCACCTCCGTGCGACGTCGCCGAAAATTCACACCGGCTCCAGCGGCGCGTGCAGGCGCGTGCCCTTGCAGATGATCCCGCCGCGATTGCCGATCTCCACGCTGCCATAACGCTCTGCGTACGCCGGCGGCAAGGGACGAGCGCCGGGAGCGGCCAGCCACAGCCGCAGCAAATGGCGTTTGCGTTCCGGTTCCGGCCAGTCCTCGAACGCGGTGCGGTCGTGCAGAATGGTATGATTGTGCACGAACTGGATGTCGCCCGGGCGCAGTTCCATGTCCAGGCGCAACGCCTGGTCCTCGGCCAGGCGATCGAAGCAGTCCAGCGCGGCATGGTCCTGCTCGGTCAGCCGCGGCGCCTCGGGGAAACGCTGCGAGGAGCGGACGTAGTGCGGCGCATAGATCGCCGACAGGTAGCCTTCGTAGTCGTTGTAGACCGGGGTGTAGAACCAGGGCAGCTTGCCTTCCGGCACCTCGCCGCGGCGGTCGGTCGGCATGGGCTGGAACAGCCGCCAGACCAGATCCGGATGTCGCGTTGCCATGGCGTTGTAGACCGACATCGAACTGGTCAGGGACGACAGCCCGCCGGACCGCGCGGCCTTCAGGCACAGCAACGAGACGATATCGCAGGAATCCGTGTGGAAATTCTGCCGCTCGGTGGTCTGGTAGATGCGGACATTCGGGTCCTGCGACGACAATCCCATGTCGCGCACATGGCCCAGCACATGACCCTTCGCGTTCTGCGAGCGGGCACTGCCGAAGTAGGAGCCGATGCCGAAATAGGCGGTGGCGCTCTCGGCAATCGGGCGTCCCTCGACCGGCAGGCCGCGCAGCAGCACGAAGCCGCGGCCGTTCAGCACCTCCTCGCGGAAACGGTCGAGCGTGGCGCCGAAGCGGGGTAGCGGAAAATCGGAGCGGCGGATGTCGGCGATGTCGATGCCGCGTGCCCGCACCGCGGCAATGGCGGCCTCGATTTCCGCAATGTCCGCGGCGGTGAGCGTATAGATCCACTCCCCCGGCCGTTTCGCCAGATCCGCGCCGATCCAGGCCGCGGGGCCGGTGACCAGCGGGCGCGGGATGGCCTGTGTCACGATGTCGTTCATAGATCCCTTCCTGAACGGTTCAGAACGGCTTTTCGCCGCAGATCTGGGTACGGTGCATCACGCGGCGGTAGCGATCGTCGAAATCGTCGCGTCGGTGCAGCACGCAGCGATTGTCCCACATGACCAAATCCCCAACCCGCCAGACCTGCGTCCAGCAGAATTCCGGCTTCGTTGCATGCGCCCACAGCTCGTCAAGCAGCGCCTCGCTATCGGCCAGGCCGAGGCCCACGACATAGGCGCCAAGGCGGCGGCCGAGATACAGGGCCTTCTGCCCGGTCACGGGATGGGCAATCACCAGCGGATGGCGCGCGCCCGGGCATTGGCTGGGATCGGACACCTCGGTGAAGCCCATGCGCAATTCGCCGACGCTGTTACGCGAGGAGTCGTGGATGCAGGTCAATCCGGCGATCCGCTGCTTCAGCGCATGGTCCAGCGTTTCATAGGCCGCGGTCATGCCGGCGAAGGACGTGTTGCCGCCCGTGGGCGGGACCTCGAGCGCGTAGAGCGCGCTCGCCTTTGGCGGGATCTCATTGTAGGTCATGTCGCTGTGCCAGTGGGCTTCCAGATTGGCGAGGCCGCCCACGGCCTTGCCATCCACTTTCACGTTGGAAATGATATTGACCCATTCCTGCGCTTCGGGCGCCACCGCCACGAGGGGATCGCTGTTGGCGAGCACGCCCGCGGCACGCACCGGCACGCGGTCCAACTGCCCGAAGCGCTGGCTGAACGCCATCAAGGCGGGGTCGCTGAGTTTCTGGTTGCGGAAGCGCAGTACGGCGTAGCGATGCCAGGCCTCCTCGATGGCTGCGAACTGCGCGTCGTCGAGATCCGTGAGGTCGACCCCCTCCACGTCGGCACCGATCGCGGTGCCGAGGGGACGGATGATAGGCGCGGTCATGACGGCCATGGTTCCTCTCCCATGCTTGCGGGCAAGTCGGTCTTTGGCGCCGCAGGGCGCGGATGAAGGATGGGCCGGCAAGGCCATGTACGGCAAGGCGGAACCATGTGCCGACCGCGCGCGCGATCGCGCGCGGTTCCACCGCCGAACCTGATACGTGGCTTCGCCGGCCCACATCCGCGCCAACGATCCCGGCACGAGCAGCGGCTTGGAACAGACGCTATCGGCGGCCGGCGACACGATGAACCGCATGCCGCCGCGACCTGCCGCCACTGGGCGGATCCGTGTCGGACATCTCCGCGCGTCATCTGCCAAGAAGGGCTGCGATTAGCGGAATGTTAAGCAAGCACCGTTCTTATGGCCCGAGTGTTACAACCCGGCCGGAAGGATGCTCGTCTTTCCGGCCGGCTTCAGGAGCGGGCCATGCGCGTCAACGAACCGATTACCGATCACCAGGTCGAAGTTCCTGACGGCGAGCCCCTGGTCTCGCGCACCGATCCGGGCGGCCGCATCACCTTCGCAAATCATCTCTTTGTAGAGATAAGCGGCTTTTCCGAGGAGGAGCTTCTCGGTGCGCCTCACAACCTCGTTCGGCATCCGCATATGCCGCAACAGGCCTTTGCCGATCTGTGGAAGACGATCAAGGCCGGCCGTCCCTGGGACGGGCTGGTAAAGAACCGCACGAAATCCGGTGACTTCTACTGGGTGCGTGCAAATGTGACGCCGGTGATTACGGATGGCGAGATCACCGGGTTCATTTCGATCCGTTCGAAGCCCACCAAGGAGCAGACCGACAAGGCCGAAAAGTCCTACGCGGCGCTTCGGAATGGAACGGCGAAAGGAATCGCCCTGCGGGATGGTGAGCTGGTCGCATCCAGCGTCATGACCAGCATGGCCGAGTTCGGACGCTCGGTGGCCGGCCGCCTCTCCGCCGCCGTCCTCGCGTCGGTACTCGCTCTGATGCTGGTCGCCTGGCTTGGCTTTGCCGGCATGTCCGCTTCGAACGGAGCACTGCAGCATGTGTACGAACGTGAGTTCGTTGCCGTCAACCAGCTTCGCACCCTGAACGATTCCGTCCGCGATAACCGCAACCACATCGCGCAGATGGCCATCGCGCTGGGACGCGAAACGCCATTGGACGCGGTCCTGCGGGAACGGGAGATCCCCGTCCGTGCCAATCTCGCGAAGATCGAGTCCCTCTGGAAATCCTACGTCGCCACCGGAATGATACCCGAGCAGCGCCCCCTCGCCGAGGCGTTCAGGGAACGCTTCGACGCGCTTGTGCAGAACGTCATCGAGCCCGCCTTCGCCCTGGCAAAGAGCGGTGAGATCGCGAAGCTGAACACCCTGTTCGAGCAGAAGGCACCGCCCTTCTTCGTGGCGGTGTTCAATGCCAACAAGGCTCTGGTCGAGGCCCAGATCGAAGCGGGCCGGATCGTTTATGACAATGCCGAAAGTAGCCTGCGGTGGCGCGTGATCGCCGGCGGCATCATATTCCTGTTCAGCGTCATCGCCATATCGCTGCTGGGCTGGGCGCTGTTCAGGACCATCCGGCATTCCGCGGCCGAACTGGAATCCCACTTCGGCGCGATCATCAGGGGCGATCTGGCCGCGGAGATCCCGCGTCCCAAGGTCCGGGAGTTCTATCAGGTTACTTCCATGCTGCGGGCCATGCGCGCGCATCTGGCCTTCGCGTCATGGGAACGCACGGAATTCGAGCATAAGGCGGCCGAGGTTCGCCGGCAGACCGTCGAGCAGATGGCCCACACGATCGAGGAGGAAACGGGAACCGCGGTGGCACGCATCGCCGAACGCACGGGCGAGATGGCCCGCGATGCGGATTCCATGGCGGCCTCGGCGGAACGCACCAGCACCAGCAGCGCGTATGTGGCGAACTCCGCCGATCAGGCCTTGAAGAATGCGCAGGTCGTCGCCGCCGCCAGCGAGGAGTTGGCGGCGGCGATCAACGAGGTCGCGTCTCAGGTTGAACACGCCAGCAACGTCGCGCGTGCCGCCACGGAAAAGGGCGAGCATGCGCAGGAAACCATCCGGTCCCTGTCGCAGGCCGCGGAGCATATCGGGGCGGTGGTGCGGCTGATCGCCGACATCGCGGCCAAGACCAACCTGCTGGCATTGAACGCCACCATCGAGGCCGCGCGTGCCGGGGAAGCGGGGAAGGGGTTTGCTGTCGTCGCCGGCGAAGTGAAGGGTCTGGCGGCGCAGACCGCGAAAGCGACAGAGGAGATTTCCCAGCACATCGGCGGCCTGCGCGGTGCCACCGAAGCCGCGGTCACGGCCGTGGACGATATCGGCCACACGCTGCACGAGGTGGCGCAGATCGCGATTTCGGTGGCAACGGCGGTCGAGCAGCAGACTGCGGCCACACAGGAGATCGCGCGCAATGTCGCCGAAAGCAGCGCGGCCGTGCAGGACGTGACCACACGGATCGGCGACGTCTCCGCCGAGGCAGGTGTCACGGGGACCCAGGCTGGGGAACTTCGCGGCAAGTCAGGGGCCGTTGTCGAGGATATCGCGAGCCTGCGCAGCGCGCTGGTGCGGATCGTACGGACAGCGAGCAAGGAAGCCGACCGGCGCATGGAACCGCGGATCCAGATCGAGGAACCATGTTCGGTGCTGTTCGGTCGCAACGGCGCTCTCCAGCCGGCAACCCTGTTCGATGCCTCAATGCGTGGCGCTGCCATTCGGGTGACCAATGGCCAGAACCCGACGGAAACCCAAGGCGTTCTGGTGCTGGACCGGCGCGGCGGGGGGCGGGTGCGGTTCGACATTCGTTCAGCCGACCGGCAAGGCGTGCTGCATGTGCAATTCGATAAGGCATCGATGACCCCGGGCTTCGAACAGGCGCTGCAGTCGTTGCTGAACGGCCAGGCAACACAGCGGCTCCACGCGGCCGGATAGGCAGGGCCGGCTCTCGCAGGCACAGGAACAGGGTGCATGTCCGCACCCCCTTGCGCAAACCGCCCCACGCGCTTTGATGGTGTCCGGTGCCTGTCAGGAGACGACGCATGCTGCGGCTTTCCGTGCTCGATCAATCGACCGTGGTGACCGGCCGGTCACCCGATGCCTCGATCCGCGAGAGCATACGCCTGGCGCAGCACTGTGAGATGCTGGGCTACAGCCGCTACTGGTGCGCCGAACACCATAACTCGGCCAGCCAGGCGGGCACGGCACCCGAAATCCTGATCAGCGCAATCGCTGCCACCACGACCCGCATCCGGGTGGGGTCGGCCGGGATCATGCTGCCGCACTACTCGTCCCTGAAGGTGGCAGAGCAGTTTCGGGTGCTTGACGCGGTCGCGCCGGGACGCATCGACATGGGACTGGGCCGAGCACCCGGCTCGGATGGGCGCACCGCCTATGCGTTGAATCCGCAGGCGGGAACGGCGGCGGAGCAGTTTCCCGCGCAGGTGCGGGATATCCTGGCCTGGATCGCCGGCGAGAAACTGGTGGAAGGCCACCCGTTCCGCGACGTCACGGCCCAGCCGGCCGGCCCGACCCAGCCCGAGGTGTGGATCCTGGGCAGCTCCGACTACGGCGCACAGGTCGCGGCCTATTTCGGCCTGCCGTTCTGCTTCGCGCATTTCATCACCGACGGGCGCGGGGCCGACCAGGCCTTCGCCATCTATCGCCAGGGCTACCGGCCGAGTGCCGCGCACCCAGAGCCGTATGCGGCCATCTGCGTGTGGGCTGTCACGGCGGAGACACCGGAACACGCCGCCTGGCTGTTCAGGTCGAGGGAGACGTCACGGCTGTGGCGGGATCGCGGGATCTTCTCACCCCTGCCCTCGCCCGAAGAAGCGGCAGCGCTGACCTTTTCGCCGGCCGAGCAGGAGCGGCTGGAGCGCATCCGCGCCCGCGCCTGCTACGGAACGCCGGACGTCGTCGGGGGAAAGTTGCGCGCCCTGGCCGAGGAGCACCAGCTTGGAGAGATCGCCGTCCTGACCACGACGCACGACCCCGAGGCTCGCAGGCGATCCTATGCGCTGCTGGCGCAGGAATTCGGGCTAGGGACGAAAGACGTCACGGCCGCCGCGGCCGATTGAGCTGCGCGCCCGCCACATCTGAAAACGCCAGATCATCCAGGCGACCACTGCCGCGCCCAGCGCGACGGGAAGGATGATCAGGGCCAACCACAACGCGAAGGCGGCAAGGGCGAACCCACCCGTGATCACGGCGATGATCACTGCCCAGATCAGGATCCGCGTCAGGATTGGCGGCTTCGGCGGCGTGCGGAACTCGCCGTTGATCGTCATGTCCAGTTGGGGCGGGCGTTGGGTCATGCCAGGAAGTTGGCCGTTTCCCGCCCCCTGTTCAAGGCCGGATGAGGCAGGTGTAATGCGATCCGGCGAATGGAGGATCCCGTCATGAAGGTCGGCCTGTTCATCAACACGCAGTTCCCGGAAGGCACCAGCGTCCAGGACCGTATCCCCGAGATGGTGCAGCAGGTTCGTGCCGCGCGGGATGCCGGATTCAAATCGCTCTGGTTCCCGCATCACTGGCTGACGCATCCGATGCAGATGCTGGCGATCACACCGATGATGGCCTACATCGCCGCACACGCCGAAGGGATGACCATCGGGCCGAACATCCTGATCCTGCCGCCGCAGAACCCGATGCATGTGGCCGAGGAGTCCGCCACGCTGGATGTGCTGACCGGCGGCAACTACATCCTGGGCCTGGGCCTGGGGTACCGCCAGCCGGAGTTCACCGCCTTCGGCATCTCGCAAACCGAGCGGGCGGCGAGATTCAACGAGCAGATCCACCTGATGAAAAGGCTCTGGACCGAGGACCGGGTGGAGCACGAGGGCAAGTTCTACACGGTGAAGGACGCCGGCCTCAGCCTGAAGCCGGTGCGGCCGGGCGGACCGCCGCTGTATATCGCCGGGCAGGCGGATGTCTCGGTGAAGCGGGCGGCGCGCATCGGCGATGCGTGGCTGATCGTGAACAGCAGCGGTCTGTCGAAGACGGTCCCGCTGATGAAGACCTACCGCGCCGCGCTGGACGAATATCGCCGCAGGCCGATCGACTTCCCGATCACCGTCGAGTGCTATGTCGGCGAGAACAACGCCACCGCGCACGAGGAATGCCGCGGACCGTTGCAATACAAGTACAACGCCTATGCCTCCTGGGGTCTGCAGGGTCGGCAAACGGAAACCAGCTTCGAGGACTTCGCCCGCGACAAGTTCATCATCGGCGACAAGGTGAAGGTGAAGGAGGAGATCGCCCGTTACCACGAACTGCTGGGCGTCGACCATTTCATCATGCGCTGCCAGTGGCCAGGACTGCCGGTGGAACAGACGCTGGCCACCATCCGGCGCCTGGGGGAAATCTTCGCCTAAACACTCGCGCTCGCCCCGCCAGCGTCCCGCGCCGGGGGGGGCGAGCGCGTCCATGTTTCCGTTCTGGGTTTCCATTCCGGGAGAAGATGATGAAACTGCAGGGACAGGTTGCTCTGGTCACCGGCGGATCGCGGGGCATCGGTCGCGCCACGGCGATGGCCTTCGCGGCCGAGGGCGCCGATATCGGCTTCTGCCACCTGAACGACGATGCCAAGGCCGAGGAGACGGCGGCGGAGATCCGTGCGCTGGGCCGCCGCGCGATGCACCGGTCGGTGGATGTGGCGGATATCGCCGCGGGCCGCGCCTTTGCCACGGCGGTGGCCGGCGAACTCGGCCCTGTCGACATCCTGTTCAACAATGCCGGGATGAACATCCGCAAGCCGTTTCCGGACTATACCGAGGAGGAGTTCGACCGGATCATCGCCGTGCACCTGAAGGGGATGTTCTTCATGGCGCAGACGGTCTACCCGGCGATGGTTGCACGCGGGCGCGGCTGCATCATCAACGTGGCCTCGCAGCGCGGGTTGAAGGGCGCGGTGAACTCGGCGCCCTACTCCGCGGCGAAGGCGGCGATCATGGGCTTCACCCGCGCGTTGGCATGGGAAGCGACACCGAAGGGGGTGCGGGTGAATGCGATCGCGCCCGGCCCGATCGACACCGACCTGACGGCTACGATGGAGCCGGCGGACCGGCAGGCGTTCATCGACGCGCTGCCGGTCGGCCGCTTCGGGCGGCCGGAGGAGATCGCCGCGACCGCCCTGCTGCTGGCCGGACCGGAAGGCGGGTTTTTCGTCGGTGCCACGCTGTCACCCAACGGTGGTGACGTGATGTATTGACGGGCTGACCGGCGGCGGTTCAGGGCAGCAGCGCACCCCGGATCGCCGCCGCTGTCGTTGCCGCCGCGATTACGAAGCACAGCATTGCCGGAACGGCCAGCAAGCCGGCCAGCGACAGCTCGGCACGAGCAACGAACAGCATCGCCGCAAGTCCCAGTCTCGCGGTCCCACCCAACGCCAACGCAATGAAACCACGCAGGATCGCCGCAGCCGCGGCCCAGCCGGATATGGCGGATGCTGCATGCTCCGCCAGGAAGGATAACGCCACGAGCGACCACGTTGGCAGCGCGCCAGCGAGACGGAGACATGCCCGCATCCCCGTGGATTACGGGCATCTCACCGCGATCACGCTGGATCGTGGCCGACCCGCACCAGCAGCTTCCCAAAATTCCGCCCGCTCAGAATGGCGGCCAAAGCATCGGGCGCACTCTCCAGCCCCTCGACCACGTCCTCGCGGTAGACCAACGTGCCGTCCTTCACCCAAGGCGCCGCCAGCTTGCGCCACTCGACCAGTCGCTCCGGCCGGTCAGACACGATGAATCCCTGGATCAGCACGCGCTTGCCCACGACGAAACCCAGGTTCGGGCCGGGCGGAAACTCCGGCATATTGTACTGCGACACCATTCCGCACATCGCGACGCGTGAGAACGGATTCAGCAGGTCGAACACCGACTGCTGAACCGCGCCGCCGACATTCTCGAAATACGCATCGATCCCGTTCGGGCAGGCGGCCTCCAATTCCCGTCGCAGATCCAGCGCGCGATGGTCGACGCAGTCATCAAACCCCAAGCTGTCCTGCACCCAGAAGCACTTGTCCGGCCCGCCGGCAACACCCACGACGCGCGCCCCGGCCCGCTTCGCCAGTTGGCCCGCGATCGACCCGACCGCGCCCGAGGCGGCGGAGACCACCACCGTTTCTCCCTGCCTGGGCTTGCAGATCTCGGTCATGCCGGCATACGCCGTGGCGCCCGGCATGCCCAGCACCCCCAGCCAGGCGGAAAGCGGCGCCGCATGCCGGTCGATCTTCACCAGGCTGGATGCGCCCGCCACGCAATGGGACTGCCAGCCGCGCGCACCCACCACGACATCCCCGGCCTGGAACCCGGGATGGGCCGAGGCAATGACCTCGCCCACCGTTTCCCCGGTCATCACATCACCCGGGTTGATCGCCACGGCATAGGTCTGCTGCTCCCGCAGCCGCCCACGCATATACGGGTCGATGGACAGAAAAATGGTGCGGGTGACAACCTCGCCCTCGGCCGGCTCGGGAACTGCGTCCTCGACGATCGCGAAATCGCGCTCGGACGGCTCCGCCGCCGGACGGTGCGTCAGCACCACCGAGCGGCGGAGGGTGTCGGGGGCGGTCATGCGGCCTCCGCCTTCAGGACCAGCCGTCCCGTGACCTTGCCATCGCGCAGGCGCATCAGCGCGTCATGGGCCTGGCTCTGCGGCACGGTCGCCACCGGCAGGGCCTCCAACTGGCCGTCCTGCGCCAGCTTCACCAGTTCACGCAGCTCCTTCGGGTTGCCGACATACGACCCGCGGACGGTCAGCGCACGGATCGCCATAATCGGCAGCGGCAGCATCAGTTCGCCGCCGAACAGCCCTACCTGCACCAGCCGCCCACCCTTGCGCAGCGCGCCAAAGGCGAAACGCGCGGTCGCGGTGCCGTTCACCAGGTCGATCACGGCCAGCACCGGGCCGCCCGCGGCCTCGATGATGCGCTTCGTCACCTCGGCGCCCTCGCCCGATCCGTCCACCACCTTGTGCGCACCAGCCTTCAGCGCGGCTTCGCGCTTTTCGGGGCTGATATCGACGCTGATGATGTTCTGGTGCTTCATCGCCTTCAGGACCGCGATGGCGTTCAGGCCCAGGCCACCGGCGCCCACCAGCACAACCGCTTCGGTGGGCGGCAACGGCATGGCCTTCTTGATGGCCGAATAAACGGTGATGCCCGAGCACGCGTAAGTCGCTGCCACCGCCGGATCCAGATTGCCGAGATCGACCAGGTGCCGCGGATGCGGGGCGATCACATGCGTGCCATAGCCGCCGTTCTGGTAGACGCCCAGGCTGCGGGCGGCGACCGTGCACATGTTGTCTTCCTCGTTCAGGCACGCCTCGCAGGTGCCGCAGCCCAGCCAGGGGAAGACGATGCGTACGTCGCCCACCTTCACGCCCTTGGCCTCGGGGCCCAACTTGACGACGCGGCCGATGATTTCATGGCCCATGGCGAGGGGGAGCGTGACGCCGCGGTCCTTCAGCGACATCTTCTGGCCGCCGCCAATGTCGTAATACCCCTCCCAGATATGCAGGTCGGAGTGGCAGACGCCGCAATGCGTCACCTCCAGCAGCACTTCGGTGCCCTTCGGCTCCGGCGTGGGCAGCTCGATTTCCTTCAGCGGCTGTCCATTCTCGACCACGGCCCAGGCGCGCATGGTGGGTCTCCCTCTGTTCGCGTTTCCTGCGGGATGGATAGCGCCCCGTGGGGTGCGGTCAAGGCGGGGTGCTATGCGAGCAGGCGGACCGCCTGCCCCTGGCCCTGGCCCTGGCCCTGCAGCAATCGCACGGCTTGGCGATCGAAGGACACGAGCGTGTCGGCGCCCAGCCAGGCACCTTCGTGCGCAATCACCCCATCGGCAAAGTCGCCGCCATCCTGCAGCATGGCGAGTCCCGCCCGAACCGCCTGGTGATTGACCGAGACATTGGCGGCAGCGATCAACCGGCGGATCGCCTCGGCGATGTCTCGGGTGGGAATGCGGTAGGTGCGGGCAAGGACCCAGACCAGCTCGCACAGCACCGGCAACGGCACCGCAATGCGTTGGGCCGCCGCAAGCATGGCCTGCGCGATGCGTACCTGGTGTTCGTCGTCACCCACGATGGCGCGAACCAGCACGTTGGTGTCGGCGGTGATCCTCACCGCTCGCCGGTCCAGCCCTCTGCGATCACGCGGTTCATTTCATCGATGGACACCGCCGGCGTCTCAGGCCGCTTCAGCATGTTGAACACGGCCGGGATCTGGCCCGCGGGACGTGCTGCCCGGACTTCAAGCCTGCCGCCGGGGCGCTTTTCCACGGTGATCTGATCGCCGGGGTGGATGCCCAGGTGATTCAGGATGTCCTTACGCAGGGTCACCTGACCCTTGGCGGTCACGGTCAGGGTAGGCATCGGTCGGCCTTTCCATTCCAATGCCGCCAACGCAAGGGAAATTCGCCTTACGTTCAAGCCTACTCAGCAACGGCCTCTCCGGGGCCGGCCAACACGCCCACGCCCCTCAACCGCACCCGAACGAAGGCCGCTCGTCACCGCCGTATCCGGGACGGCAGCCCGGACACGGCGGGTTCGTCACGTCACCAGGTCAGCGTCTTGCCATTGTCGCGGAAGAGCGCCGCCCCGACCGAGTCAGGGTCGCCGACCTTGATGCCCTCGAGCCGGTCTGCTTCGGCGACGCCGTAGTGCTTCATGCACATTGCGCAAATATAAACCTGCGCCCCGTTGGCCATCATGTCCTGAAGCTTTTTCTGCTGGCCGGGAAACCGGCCGGCCTGGCTCTTAGCCCCGATGAATACACCGCGATCATTGAGGAAAACTGTCACGGGATGATTGCGCTCCTGCTGGTTTGCGGTGAACGTCAGGGCCATTGAGAGCCGATGCGGGTCTTCCGTCGTCAGGTTCACAAAAATCGGGGCCTTGTCGTCCGCTGCGGCGCTTGAAAGCGATGCCATCAGGGCAATCGTCGCGGCAGCAAAAATCGTGGCAAACGGCTTCATTGGTTTGGTCCTTGTTCGATCTGTCGCAAGGGATGCCTGGCGTAGCCGTCAGCGCAGGTCCCACGTTAGGCCCCAGTCGATATCTTGCTGTCGGAGGCCGGAGCATGGAGGCGCAGGACCTCCGTGCGAGAACGCGCATGGCACCAGGAAACGTTTCAGGACAGGTGCGGCGGACCACGAATCAGGTGGGCTGCGGCACGAAGGTGCCGCGCTGGACGCGAGGCGATCCGTGACCACGTGACGGTGACTGCATCCTGCTGGACGGCCAAGCCGGGTCGCACAAGCGGCTGCACCACGGGAAGGGTGTTCGTCGTGCAGAAGACGCAGGCTGACCTCTCGTCACTGTCGTGGCCAGGCTGCGGATCGTCATGACCAGTACAGAGCGGAACATCTCGGAATAGGGCTGACCCGATTGCCGCACCGCCGAAGGGCTTGAGCTGCCCCAGAGGGATCCCGTTGTACGGAACCGCCGCCATGCCAATCAGCGCCACCAGCAGCATGGCCAGGGTGGCGATCGGCATCCGAACGGGAGAACGGTCGCTCAAGCTGCATGCCTTCGGGCGAAAATGGCTCTCGACGGTGATTGCAGTCGGCCCCACTTGGCCCGGCATTGATCGAGATCAAGCACCGCAACAACTGCGCGGGAATGCCACACGTCCTCCGGCTACGGCTCCGCCAGCGACGATGGGACAGGCAAGCTCGAACTGTCGCGCGGCCCACTCGTCGAAGAACCCCGACACTGGATCCGGCAGGGGTGCTCCACCGCACGGACTGATCAGCGGATCACCAGTTGGCGCGACGTGTTACGAGGCCTGCGCGCCCGCCCCCAACGCCCGCGCCACCATCTCCACCCCGTAATCCCGCTCCGCCGCCGCCCGCGACACCTTCCCCCCACGCAGATCGGCCGCCAGCGCCGCCATGTCGCGTTCGTCCGGCTCGCCCAGCCCCCCGCCGCCCGGCGTCTCCAGCCGCGTCGTCTCGCCGGCCGCCAGCACGATGCTGGCGGTCTTGGACGACAATTCCTCCTCCTGCCCGGTGCCGTGGTTGCGGATCAGGCGCGCGGTCCCGCCCTGCCGCCCGCCATCCAGACCCGGCGCACCCAGCGCATGCCCGTCCGACCGGACCGAGAACACGATCCCGTCGCGCGTCGCCCTGATCTGCCGCGCAATCCCCATCCCGCCGCGATGCCGCCCGGCGCCACCGCTGTCCGGCACCAGAGCGTATTCATCGACCAGCAGTGAATATTCGTTCTCCAGCGCCTCGGCCGGCAGGTTGGACGTGTTGGTCAGGTGCACATGGATCGCCTCCATCCCATCTTCGTCCCGACGCGCGCCCATACCGCCGCCCATCGTCTCCAGATACACGAACTCCCCTTCCCCACCGCGCCGCGGCCCCGAGAAGATGATCGCGGGCACCACGTCGTGCGACGCCGCCTGGGCGCGATCGGCCGGCAGCAATGGCGCGAAGGCGCCAAACAACGCACGGGCGATCTTGTTGCAGGTGATGCTGCGGGCACCCACCGGCGCGGGAAAGCGCGGATTGGTCAGCGTGCCCAGCGGCGCATGAATCGATACCGCCTCGAACAACCCGCTGTTCGGCAACAGCTCGGGGTCCAGCAGCGCCTTCACCGCATAGTAGACCGATGCCTTCAGCGCGCTGTCGGGCACGTTCAGCGCGCCGCGGCACTCGGGGCCGGTGCCGGTGAAATCCACTTCCAGCCGCTCGCCGCTCACGCGCACGGTGGCGCGGATCGGCACGGGTTCGCCGCCGAATCCGTCATCGTCCAGATACGCCGTGAAGCTCGCCTCCCCGTCCGCCATCGCCGCGACGCGGTTGCGCAGCCGGCGCGACGTGTAGGCCAGCAGGTCCTCGATCGCCGCTTCCACCGCCGCCCAGCCCATCCGCCGCGCGAGATCACGCGCCAGCCGAGCGCCGCGATCGTTGGAGGCGATCTGTACCTTCAGGTCCAGCGTGCGTTCGTCGGGATCACGCGTGTTGTGCGCGATCAGCGCCAGCAGGTCCTCGTCCAGCTCGCCCGCGCGCACGATGCGGATCACCGGCAGGCGTAGCCCTTCCTCGAACACCGAGCGCGCGCGCCCCGAGATCGATCCCGGCACCGGGCCGCCGACATCGGAATGGTGCCCGACATTCGCGGCGAAGAACCGTACCACGCCATCCATGAACACCGGCGTGACGATCGAGATGTCCGGCATGTGCGTGCCGTTCGCCAGGTACGGGTCGTTGCAGATGAAGGCATCGCCGTCCTTCATCCGCTCGATGGGGCAATGCGCCAGTACCGCCTGCACGCTGCCCATCAGCGACCCCAGGTGCAGCGGAATGTGCGAGGCCTGCGCGATCAGCCGTCCGCGCGCATCGAACAGCGCCACCGAGCAGTCCTTGCGCTCCTTGATATTGGTGGAGAAGGAGGAGCGGATCAGCGTGTTGCCCATGTCCTCGGTTATGGACAGCAGCCGGTTGCTGAACACCTCCATGGCGATCGGGTCAGCCAGCAGCGGCGCGTTCATCACACGGTCTCCAGGATCAGGTTGCCATGGGCATCGACCCGCACCGACCAGCCCGCCGGCACGACTGTCGTCGCGCTCATCTCATCGATTACCGCCGGCCCGGCCAGGGTCGCCCCGACAGCAAGCGCCGCCCGCTCATGGACCGGCGTGTCCATCCAACCATCGTCGAAATGGACCCGCCGCCGCGACTTGGGCGCAGGGTCTCCCGATCCGCCGATGAACGATGAATCCGGCCGGTCGATCAGGCCGACCGCCTTCAGCCGGCAGTTCACCACCTCCACGGGGCGGTCCGGAATATCATAGCCATATTCACGCCGGTGCGCCTCGGCGAACCCGGACAGAAAACCCTCCAGATCGGGTTCGGCCATGCCCAGCCGGACCTGCACCTCGTGATTCTGCCCCTTGTAGCGGGCGTCGATCACCGCATCGAAGCGCCGCCGTTCGGTGGCGATCCGCTCGCCGTCCAGCCACGCCCGTCCCTGATCATTCATCGCCGCAAAGTACCCGGCGATGCGCGGCCAATTCCCGGCGCTCACCTCGATGATTTCGCTGCGCACCAGATCCAGGCTCACATCCGACAGCAGAATGCCCCGCGCACACAACGTACCTGGCTCCACCGGCACCAGCACCCGTCCGATGCCACACTCCGCCGCGACCGCGACCGCATGCAGCGGGCCAGCGCCGCCATACGGAAACAGCGCGAACTCCCCCACATCATATCCCCGCTCCGTCGATACCGACCGGATCGCCCGACTCATATTTGAGACTGCTATATGAATAATACCAAGCGCTGCCTGTTCCACCGTCAGTCCCAGCGGATCGGCGATGCGGGTCGCGATGGCCGTCCGCGCCGCGGCTTCGTCCACAGCCATGCGCCCACCCAGCAACGCGACCGGATCAAGCCGGTGCAGCACGATGTTGGCGTCCGTCAGGGTCGGTTCCCGGCCGCCGCGCCCATAGGCCACCGGCCCCGGATCGGCCCCGGCACTCTGCGGCCCCACCTTCAGCGCCCCCGCGTCATCAATCCAGGCAATCGAACCGCCGCCCGCGCCGATCACATGCACATCCACCATCGGCGTCCGCACGGGATAGTCCGCCACCAGGCGGGAGGTCGCGAATTGCGGCCTGCCGTCCTGAATCAGCGAAACATCGGTGCTGGTCCCACCGGCATCGAAGGTGATCACGTCGCGAAATCCGGCCAGGCGCGCAACCTCGGCCGCCCCGACCACACCGGCCGCGGGGCCGGAAAGGCAGGTGCGCACCGGAAAGCGTCGCACGGTCTCCACCGACATCAGCCCGCCATTGGAATGCACGGTGTAGGGCGGCACCCTCACCCCGAGCTCCGCCAACCGCCCCAGAAACCGGTCCAGGTAGCGGTCCATGCGCGGGCCGATCGTCGCGTTGATCGCCGTGGTGGAGAACCGCTCGAACTCCCGGAACTCCGGCAGCACGCCCGAGGAGGTCGAGAGATACACGTCGGGCATGACCGCGCGAACGATCTCCTCGGCCCGCCGCTCATGCGTGTCGTTCAGGTAGGCGTGCAGGAAGCAGATCGCGACGGCCTTCACGCCCTGGCGGCGCAGCGCCTCCGCCGCCGCATGGACATCATCCTCGTGCAACGGCTCCAGTATCGCACCGCCGGCATCCATTCGTTCGAGCACTTCCAGGCGCGCCTCGCGCGGCACCAGCGGCGGCGGCGTGCGGACCGTGTAGTCATACAGGTGCGGGCGGACCTGACGGCCGATTTCCAGCACATCACGGAAACCCTTGGTGGTGATCAGGCCGGTCGGCACGCCGCGCCGCTCGATCACCATGTTCGTGGCAATGGTCGTGCCATGGCCAACGAAGCTGATCTCGCTGGGCATAATGCCCCGGTCGTGGATCAGCGCCGCGACGCCGTCCGCGATCGCCTGCGATGGATCAGCGGGCGTGGTCGGCAGCTTGAAGTGATGTAGCGTGCCGCTTCCGGTGTCATGCAGGGTGAAATCGGTGAAGGTGCCGCCGACGTCGAAACCGATGCGATACATGAGCCATCCCGCGCGTCATCACGCGCAGTATGATGCCGTGCGGCCCAACGGTCGACCGCCATGCGCGCGGAAATCGCGTGGCGCCGCCGCATCGCTCGAGGCATTGCAGGCTGGGCCGCATATCAGTCGCAACAGCGGTGACGGCCCGCACGACCAGGGACGCTGCCGGCTCGCTACTGCCCCAGCCGCTGCAGAATCGCCGGCACGTGCACCTGGTCGCCCTTGTAGTTCCCGGTCAGCGCATACATCACCAGGTTCACGCCGAAACGGTAGGCCAGCACGCGCTGCCGCTGCCCGCCCGGAATCACCGCATGCGGATGCCGCCCAGCCGCATCCACCGCCCAGGCCGCGCCCCAGTCATTGCCGCCGATGATCACCGGGCTGACGCTGTCATTGGCCCGGTCCTGGTCGCGCTGCACCCAGACCGTGTCGCCCGTGAACCGGCCGGGGAAATCCGACAGCAGATAGAACGCGCGGGCCAATACATGCTCGGTTGTCAGCGGCGCCAGCGGCGGCACGGTCAGGCCCTGCGCCACACGCCGCAACGCTGATTCAGTCCCCGGCGCGAACCCGTCGCCCGACCCGGAATCCCGCGTGTCGATCAGGATGATGCCGCCCTTCGACATGTAGTCGTTCAGCGCCGCCGCCTGTTCCGGGGACAAGGCCTGCATTCCGGCCGTGATCGGCCAATAGAGCAGCGGATAGGGACTGAGGTCGGTGCGGCCAGGCTCCACCGCATCCGGCGGCGCAAGGGCCGCGGCCGTGCGCCTGTTCACATAGTCCGACAGCCCCTGCAGCCCGGCCCGGGCAATACCATCCACCTGCGCATCGCCGGAGACGATGTAGGCGAGCCGGGTAGCGAGCGCAGGATTTTCCGACACAGGCTGCGCCTGAGCCGGGCTGACGCCGATCAGCAACAAGGGCAGTAGCACCGCGGCGGCAACCCGCGCCCGCAGCAGCCCGCGCAGCGCCAGGGCGATCACCATGTCCACCGCGAACAACAGGATGGCCGCGGCCAGCAACAGCGGGCCAAGCTCACGCTCGCTCTGCGTGCTGGTCAAGGGTTCCACCCTCGCCCCTGCTACCATGGGTGCTGCCTCCAGACCTGGCAGGTTCGCACCGAGATTCAGCGCGCGCCGCCCGTTCTCAGGTCCATATAGGCCGGGCGGATGCCGCGGCGAGGCCGGCGTTGTCGCAATCGCGTCAGCCGCCACGCCGGTGGCGGCAAGTCCCGGTGCCGAAAGCAAGCCAAATCCGTCCAGCGCCTCGGCCGGTGCCAGGACGGTCTTGTCGGCGACCGACGTCACGCCCGCCGACAGCGCCACCAACCGGCGCAGCATGTCGACGAACAGGCCGGACAGCGGCAGGTTCGACCAGTCGGCATTCGCCGTGACATGGAACAGCACGATCCGCCCGGCACCGCGCGCCGCCTGCGTCACCAGAGGCGTACCATCCTGCAGCACCGCCCAGCTATGGGCGGACAGATCGGCGCTGGGCTCGGCCAGCACCTGCCGGGTCACCTTCACCTCCTCTGGCACCTCCAGCCCCGCGAACGGGGAGGTTGGCGGGAACGGCGCAAGACCGGCCGGTTCGTTCCAGGACAATGCCCCGCCCAGTTGCCGGTCGCCGCCCAGCAGCTTCAATGGCATCAGAGCATCGGTCTCGCCGATCGGCGCCTCGGCTGTGCGCGGCCCGGCGAAGCGGATCAGCAGCCCGCCCTTCTCTACCCAGGCTGTCAGCGCGTCCCGCTCCGGCCCGGCCGGCAGCGGCCGGTCGGCCATGATGATGACAGACAGGTCGCGCCGCAGCAGTGCGTCGATATCGCCCGTGCGCAATTCGGTGAACGGCCCCAGCGCTCGCCGCAGGTAATACAGCGCCCCGGAGAATGGTGAATCAGCCGCGGTCAGGTCACCCGCCAGCAGCCCGACAGGCCGTCGGCGCCAGCGTTCATCCAGCAGCACCACCGAACCCGCCCCAGGCGGCCCTTCCAGCACCAGCCGGCTCAACCGGTTCCGCAATTCGGGCGGCAGGGGAATGCCTACCGACGCCGCCGACGCGCCGGCCGCCAGGGCCACGCTTTCGCGCGCGAGCGTCCGCCCGTCGCCGCTCTGTGCCAGGATATGTGCCTCGGTCGCGACCGGCTGCGGCACCTGCGAAATGCGCGCCACCAGCCGGTCGGCTTCGCTTTCCGGGGTCAGCAGCACGCGGGCCGGCAC
Source organism: Acetobacteraceae bacterium (assembly GCA_050181195.1). Lineage (GTDB taxonomy): Bacteria > Pseudomonadota > Alphaproteobacteria > Acetobacterales > Acetobacteraceae > Rhodopila. The sequence goes on from JBFXDK010000002.1 coordinate 87,098, forward strand.
CGACCCGCAGCAGATCTCGGTCACCGCGCCCGCTGCGCCCAGCGCATCGGCAAACGGTCCGAAGCCGCCGCCATGCGCAAGGCCGTCTGCCAGGTAGATCACCGATGCGCCTGGCTGACGCCATCCGGTCAGGGACGCAGCGGCGGCACCCCGGTCGGGCGACCAGGGCACCGGATGCAACGCGGCCAGGCGCGCCCGCATGTCAGCGACCGGCATCGGTCCCACCACGCGGGGTGCGCCGCCCGCCTCGTCCGCCGCGGTGGTCAGCAACGCCACCTGGCGCCCCGCACGCGCGGCGCGATCCAGGACAGAACCGGCCGCTTCCATGCGCCGCGGCCACTCCGGTGCGGCGGCCCAGCCGTTGTCCACCACCAGCAGCACCGGCCCGCTGCCGGACAAGGAAGTACCCGCATCCAGGATCGGCCGCGCCAGGGCCAGAATGACAAGGGTTGCGGCAAGGAGGCGCAGCAGCAGCAGCCACCAGGGCGTGCGCGCAGGCGTTTCCTCGGTCGCGTGCAGGCCAAGCAGCAACCTGATGGCCGGAAAGGTCTCGCTGCGCGGCGCCGGGGGGGTCACGCGAAGCAGCCACCACAGCAGCGGCAGGGCCGCGAGCGCGACGAGCGCCCAGGGTGCGGCGAATATCATTGCATTCCGAGCGCGGTGTACAGGGACAGCAGGGCAGTTTCCGGCGGATGGTCGGTCCGGTGCACGCCAAACCCGAAGCCGGCCGCGGTGCAGATGGCGGACAATCCGTCCTGCTGCGCCCGCAGCCGGCGGGTATAGGCGTCCCGCACGGTTTCGACGCGCGGGATCAGCGTGTCGCCGTCGCGTTCCACGCCGCGGAAGCGGATGCGTCCCTCATAGGGCAGCACCGCCTCGGCCGGATCCAGGATCTGCAGCAGATACCCGGTCACCGGAACAGCCGCGAAACGGGCGATCAGCGCCTGGATTTCCTCGAGCGGCGAAAGGAAATCGCCGAACAGCACGACGGTGGCATGGCGCGGCAGGGGCACACGCGGCGGCAGGCCGCTATCGTCCTGCGCAAGCCCCAGGTCCGCGGCCAGCCGGTCAAGTCCGAACCGGCCGGAGATCGGCCGGGAGTCCGGGCGCATGATCTGCACGCGCTCGCCGCCGCGCAGCAGCAGGGACGCCAGCGCCAGCAGCAGCAGGCTCGCCCGCTCCTGCTTCTCGATCGGCACGGCACGCGACCGCCAGCGCATGGAAGGCGAGGTGTCGCGCCACAGATTGACCGTCTGCGCCGCCTCCCACTCCGTCTCGCGCACGAACCAGCCGTCGGGCACCGGCCGGCCCGACTTCGCGGATTGCCGCCAATCGATCCGCGCCACGGAATCACCGGTCACGAAGCGGCGGAATTGCCAGAAACTGTCGCCCTGCCCGACCCGGCGCCGCCCGTGCACGCCCTGCGCCACGGTCGAGGCAACGCGGTTCGCCGCCACAAGCAAGGGCGGCAGGCGCACACCCAGCGCCTCGGCGCGGCGCGCCTGCGCCGAACCGGCGGGGTCAGCCCTGGCGGGGTCAGCCAAGGCGCGCGACCAGGCGATCGATCACGTCGGCCAGCGCAATGCCGTCCGCGCGCGCCGAAAAGCTGAGTGCCATGCGGTGCCGCAGCACGGGGCGGGCCAGGGCCGCCACGTCATCGACGCTGGGCGACAGCCGCCCGCCCAGCAGCGCGCGGGCCCGGCTGGCCAGCATCAGCGCCTGGGCGGCGCGAGGTCCCGGCCCCCAGGCGACGTGGTTGCGCACGGTTTCGTCATCCGCGGTTTCCGGCCGGCCGCCGCGAACCAGCGACAGGATGGCCTCGACCACCTTCTCACCCACCGGCACACGCCGGATCAACGCCTGGGCGGAAATCAGCTCCTCGGCCGTCATCGCCTGTGCCGCCACGGCCTCGGTCGCACCGGTGGTCGCCAGCAGCATCGTCCGTTCGGCGTCCAGATCGGGGTAGGTGACAACGATTTCCAGCAGGAAGCGATCGAGCTGCGCCTCGGGCAAAGGATAGGTGCCTTCCTGCTCGATCGGGTTCTGCGTGGCCAGAACGTGGAAGGGTCGCGGCAGCCTGTGCTCCACGCCGCCGACCGCAACGCGCTGTTCCTGCATGGCCTGTAACAGTGCCGACTGGGTTCGGGGGCTCGCACGGTTGATCTCGTCGGCCATCAGCAACTGGCAGAACACCGGCCCCGGCACGAAGCGAAAGGCCCGGCGGCCATTGTCCTCCTCCAGCACCTCGCTGCCCACGATGTCGGCCGGCATCAGGTCCGGGGTGAACTGCACACGCTTGGTGGCGAGGCCAAGGACGGTGCCGAGGGTCTCGACGAGCCGGCTCTTGCCAAGTCCCGGCACGCCGACCAGCAGGACATGGCCCCCTGACAACAGGGTAATCAGCGTCTGGTCGATGACGTCATCCTGGCCGAACATCACCTTCCCAATGGCCGCCCGCACGCGGGCGATGCGCGCCCCAAGGGCTTCCACGTCAGCCAGGATCGCGGCGGGATCGCCAGACGGCATCAGGATACCCGGTTCACTCATATCGTTCTCCGACCCGCCTGTGGCGCGGCGGCCATACACGCTGACATACCGGTAACGCTCCCGCGTTTTCCGCGATCCATCCCATATAGGGACTTTCACCGGCCAGGGGATGCTACCTATATCGCGAGCTGAAGAGGAATGCTTTTCGGCAACTGGAGACCGTGAGGTGAACGACGCCAGCGCTCCCAACCCCCTCGCGGCGAGCCTCGTTCGCGGCCACTTCGATATTCCGAAGCTTTCGGCGGACCCGACCAGACCCGGCCGTACCACCACGCGCGGCCCTTCCCGCCGCCCGCAGGTCGATTGCGGTGATCTGCCGTTCCTGATCCGCCGCGATGGCACGTGGCTGTATCGCGGCAGTCCGATCCCACGGAAGGAGCTGGTCTGCCTTTTCGCCAGCGTCCTGCGACGGGAACCCGACGGCAGCTGGTGGTTGTGTACACCGGCGGAGCGCGGCAGGATCGAGGTCGAGGACGCCCCGTTCGTTGCCGTGGAACTCGACTGGTCGGGCGAAGGACGCCAGCAGGTGTTGTCGTTCCGAACCAACATCGACCAGGTAGTCACCGCCGGTCCCGAGCATCCGATCCGTGTGAACCAGAATGTTCTGACCAGTGAGCCGACCCCTTACCTCCTGATCCGCCAGGGCGCCGGCAAGCTGGGCATCGAGGCGCGCATCAACCGGGCCGTCTACTACGAGCTGATCGCCCTGGCCGTTCCCGAATGGGTCGGCTGCCAGCGTATGTTCGGCGTGTGGAGCTGCGGCCAGTTCTTCCCTCTTGGCGAAATGCCGGCCGGCGAAGAGTGAACGAGGTTGAGCTGAGGGTTTGGCTGACCGAGGTTGTTGCCGAACCGCATCATGCCCATGTGGCGTATGGCGAGGACATTCTCGAGGATCTGGGCCGTCCGCCGATCCCCGCGGCTGTGCTGGTGCCCGTCGTCCTTGGCCCCTCGCCCGGCGTTCTTCTCACCAAACGGACATCGCACCTGAAGAAGCATCCCGGCCAGGTCAGTTTTCCGGGCGGGCGCATCGACCCCGACGACGCCCATGCCGAAGCGGCGGCTCTGCGGGAGGCGCAGGAGGAAATCGCCCTCAATCCGGCGGATGTGCAGATCCTGGGCCGGATGGCGGATTATATAACCGGCACCGGCTACCGCATCACGCCGGTTGTCGGGCTGCTGCCGCCTGGGCTCGGCTATGAGCCCTCCCCGCATGAGGTCGAGGCCGTGTTCGAACTGCCGATCAACGTGCTGCTGGACCCCCACGCGCCGCGTCGGCAGCGCCAGCATGTGCGCGGGGAATGGCGGGAATACTGGGTCTGGCCGCACCCCAGCCACTTCATCTGGGGCGCCACCGCTGCGATCCTGGTCCACCTCGCGGACAAGCTGCGCGCGGTGCAGGCCCGCGCCCGTCCGTGACTGCCCGCCGAACGCGAGCGGCAAGCCCATGATCCGGATCCTTGAAATCGCGTTGTTCCTGGCGCCTCTTTTGGCGTTTGCCGCCTGGCGCCTGCTGTTCCCCAGGGCGGAACTGTCGCCGCGCGTGCTGATCGCGACGGGCGCGGCGCTGGCGGTGATGTTCGGATTGCTCGCCTGGATGCGCCAGGAGGATGCCCACGCCCCCGGGACAGCCTATGTGCCCTCGGAATTGCATGACGGCCGGATCACGGAACCTCGCAGCCTGCCATGACGGAGCAGCCCGCGCTCACTCTGGCACCACCACCCGGCTTTCTGCGCGAGGCCGCGCTGAGTGCCGTGCTGGACGCCCTGCCGTCGGCCCGGGTGGTTGGGGGCGCGGTGCGGGACACGCTGGCCGGCCGTCCAGTGGCCGATATCGACCTGGGAACGCCGGTGCCGCCGCAGGCGGTCATGGATGCCCTGGAGGCAGCGGGCATCCGGGTGCTGCCCACCGGTCTCAACCACGGCACCGTGACAGCGGTCGTCGGTGGCCGCGGCTTCGAAGTGACCACGCTGCGTCGCGACGTCGAGACCGACGGCCGCCACGCCCGCGTCGCGTTCACCGACGACTGGAAGGCGGACGCCGAACGCCGGGATTTCACGATCAACGCGATGTCGATGACCCGGTCCGGCGCGGTGTTCGATTACTTCGGCGGCATCGCCGACCTGCGCGCTGGTCTGGTGCGGTTCGTTGGCGACCCGGTCACCCGGATTGCCGAGGACTACCTGCGCATCCTGCGCTTCTTCCGCTTCTTCGCACGCTACGCAGGCGGTGCCCCGGATGCCGCCGCGCTCGCCGCGATCCGGGGCGGAGTACAGGGGCTGGCACATCTGTCAGTCGAGCGCGTCTGGAGCGAACTGGTCCGCATCCTGCGCGCACCAGACCCTGCTGGCGCAGTCCAGCTGATGCATGCGACCGGCGTGCTGGCGGCCATTCTGCCCGAAGGCGCCGATCCGGACCGGCTTGTCTGGCTGGTGCAGGCCGGGGCACCGGCGGACGCGGTCCTGCGGCTGGCCGCGCTTCTGACGGGTGATGCCGCCGCATTCGCCGCACGGCTGCGGCTTTCAACCGCCGAGGCGGAGCGGCTGAGCGCGCTGCGGAGCGGTCCGGCTCCCCGGCCGGACATGAATGACGCCGAACTGCGGCGCCTGCTGGCCGATGCCGATCCCGCCATCCTGAACGGCCGCGCCTGGCTGGCGGGGGGCAATGAACCTGGATGGGCCGGTCTGCGGGCGCGGCTGGCGGCGATGCCGCGACCGGTCTTTCCGCTGGGCGGGCGCGACGCCATCGCGCTGGGGGTCTCCCCGGGCCCGGCGGTGGGTATGATGCTGCGCCAGGCCCGGGCGTGGTGGCTGGCACGTGGCTGCGTTGACGACGCCGCGGCATGCCGGACACACCTCGCGGCATTGGCGCGGATGGAGCACTCCGTTGCGGGCGACACACATCTTGCGCGTCCGGGCGATCGGGCCAAAATCGGGGAAAACAAGGTGAACCGGAATGCCAGAGATTGAGATCTACACCCAGCCCTGGTGCCCTTTCTGCGAACGGGCGGTGCATATCCTGACCAGCAAAGGCGTCGAATTCCGTGAAATCGACGCGCCGCACGGGTCCAGGGAACGGGATGAAGCGGTGCGCCGCTCGGGCGGGCGCACCACTGTGCCGCAGATCTTCATCCGCGGGCAGCATATCGGCGGCTGCGACGACCTGGTTGCCCTGGACCGCGCGGGAAAACTTGATCCGCTGCTGCAGGCTGGCTGATATCGAAAGTGCTGGCACTCCCTTGCCGGGAGTGCCAAGCTTTGTCATTCAGAGGGAGCGGTCAGTCGGTTCGACAGGACGAGGAATGATCCATTACCAGGTACGATGCAGCCAGGGTCACGAGTTCGACGGCTGGTTCGCGGACAGCGCCGGCTTCGAGCGGCAAGCGCAGCTTGGGCTGATTGAATGCCCGGCCTGTGGAGACGTGAAGGTGACCCGCGCGTTGATGGCACCCGCGGTGTCGACGCGGGAAAGCACTCCGCCACAGCAGGAGTCCGCTACGCCTCCGGCACCGTCACCGGGTCCATCCGCGCCGATGGCCGCCGCGGGGCCGATGCCCGCGCTGATGGTCGCGATGCTGCAGCGCGTCCGGGCCGAAGTGGAAAAGAACTGTGATTATGTCGGCTCCTCATTCGCCGAGGAGGCCCGCAAGATGCATCGCGGCGAGTCAGACAAGCGTGGCATCTACGGCGAGACGACGTCCGACGAAGCGGATTCCCTTGCCGAGGAAGGCATCGAGGTCGCACGAATTCCATGGGTTCCGCGCGCGGACGGCTGACGGCTAAGCGCGACGTCATTCGCCGTGAGGCCGGGTGTGCCGCGCAGTCGGGTGTTCCGGGGACGGGTCGCCAGCGGATGTTCAGCCTTCCTGTGCGGTTGAACATCCGTTGGTGATCCAGGTGATCGCATCACGCGCGCGTCATCGGGGTTCAGCCCGGACCGAGTCTGCGCTAGTCCGCCGTCCCCCCCACATGTGCTGCGGGCGGCTGCAGATCCCACTTCGAGACATCGGCCAGCAGGGACCAGATCCGGTCCGGCTGCATCGGCACGTCGGGGTCGTTCAGCAGCCGATCCAGCTCATCCAGCTTCCGATTGTACTCGGTATGGGTCATTCGCGGCTCTCCAAGTCAACGACACGACACGCATCCTGCCCCGGAGATCATGGCGGCTCCGAGGCGAGGACACGGCACAATCCGGTAAATAGGATTAGCCTACGAAGATTACCGAGCCTTTAACGTTCAAACTCACGATACCACCGCCGGTGCGAGGGCAGCGGCCCGGGCAGCGGGATGGCCAGGATTGCGGAAGCGGATCTCCCCCTCGCCCAAATCGTCGGGTTGCTCCAACCCGAACAGCTGAAAGCGCGAGGACAGCGTCACCGCCAGCACGGACCGCGCACGGGGATCCATCAGGAACTGTCGCGATTCAGCCTCCAAGTCCGGGTGCTCGCGCAACTGACGCCACTCGGTGCGGTCGGCGTCCTCCACGAACATGGCCAGAATGCCCGCCCGCTCGCCGGAAAGCCGCTCCGGCGCGATGCGCGTCATGCGATGCCGGATCGCCGTTGCAATGCCGTTTTCCATGCCAGCCCGCGCGGCGATGGCAAAGACGCCGTTCGCCGCCGTGGTGACGGCAAGGTGCGCCTCGGGCCCGAATTCCTGGCGCAACGACGACATCAGGCCGAGCTCGTCCGCTTGCGCGCCGGCGAGCAGCAAAGGATCGAGCCGGAGCACGATCGCCTCATCGTGATCCTGCCGCGTGCGCGAAGCGAGCAGCGCACGAATGCGTGCATGCAGGCTGGCCAGCGTGTCAACGTCGTCTTCCGGGCCGGTCAGCCGGCCGCGCAATCCCAACGGGAGCGTCATCTTCAGCAAGTACCGGCCGGGATGGGCGGCGAGCCAGGTCTGCAGGTCAGGGTCGATCCGGTCCGCCAAACGGAACCACACGCCGCGATGCACGCCCCGGCCCTCCTCGGCCGAAATCACATCGCACGCAACCTCGGCTTCCACCCGATCCCGCCGCAGCAACAGATCGTAGGGTGCGTCCTCCTCCAACCCGGCGAACCGCACCGTGAACCCGCGAGCCTCGTGCATCGCCGCCGTGCGCATCTGGTGAAACAACGGGATCAGGGTCGCCTCGCCGGTCAGCGCTTTCGACAAAGCGCGTTCCAATCCCCCCCTCAGCTTCCCGCCCGACAGACGAGCAAGCGCCGCCGCCCCGGCGGCAAGCTGTCCCAGGCGATGTTCAGCCGCAGACGGCGTACGCCGCAGCGGCCGGCGCAGGCGTTCGATCACCAGTTCCACCGCATGGCGTTGACGAATCGCCATGCCGGCACGCGGACCACGGGCCGCGAGATCGCGAATCTCCGCGAGCCTGGTCATCCACGCCGTCTCGCCGGCAACGGCGACGAACGCATCAAGATCCTTCGGCGATACGGAGGGGGAGAACAGCATCACAAATTCATCACGAAACCGGGACCGACATTCAGTCGGTTTTAATCCCGACCGTCAAGCTAGGGTATTTGAATTTGGTTCATGCCCTCCCGCTTCGCAACTGCGCGAGGCTGGCGACTTCAGGCGGGAAAAGCAGATCAGTTGCGCGGTAGACGCGCGGCGGCCGGTGCGTCGGGATTCTGTGCGCGGTGGCGCAGCAGGTGGTCGGCCAGCACACAGGCCATCATCGCTTCCCCGACCGGCACGGCCCGGATACCGACGCAGGGGTCATGCCGGCCCTTGGTGCTGACTTCGATCTCCCGCCCCATCCGGTCGACCGACTGCCGTTGGGTCAGGATCGAGCTCGTCGGCTTCACCGCGAAACGGGCCACGATCGGCTGTCCAGTCGAAATGCCGCCCAGGATGCCACCCGCATGATTCGACCCGAAGCTCACCACGCCGTCCCGCATGCGCATCTCGTCGGCATTCTCCTCGCCGGACAGCGCCGCGGCGGCGAAGCCATCGCCGATCTCCACCCCTTTCACGGCATTCATCGACATCAGCGCGGCAGCCAGATCGGAATCGAGCTTGCCGTAGACGGGCGCGCCAAGTCCGGGCGGCACACCCTCGGCCACCACCTCGATCACCGCGCCGACCGACGAGCCCGACTTGCGGATAGCGGCGAGATAGGCTTCCCAGTCCGCCGCCACAACGGGATCGGGGCAGAAGAACGGATTGTCGTCCACCGCATCCCAGTCCCACCTGGCGCGGTCAATGGCGTGCCGCCCCATCTGTACCAACGCGCCGCGAATGCGAACCGAGGGGCCGAGGACCTGGCGTGCGACGGCGCCGGCGGCAACGCGCATCGCGGTTTCCCGCGCCGAGGAGCGGCCGCCCCCCCGGTAATCGCGAATGCCGTATTTCAGCTCGTAGGTCAGGTCGGCATGGCCGGGGCGGAACTGTTCGGCGATCGCCGAATAGTCGCGCGACCGCTGGTCGACATTTTCGATCACCATGGCGATCGGCGTGCCGGTCGTCATGCCTTCGAACACGCCCGAGAGGATCCGGACCTGGTCCGGTTCCTGGCGCTGGGTGGTGAATTTCGACTGGCCCGGCCGGCGCCGGTCCAGCCAGGGCTGCACATCGGCCTCGGTCAACGGCACGCGCGGGGGACAACCATCGACGACGCAGCCGATTGCCGGCCCGTGGCTCTCCCCCCAGGTGGTGAAGCGGAACAGATGGCCGAAGCTGTTGTGGCTCACCTGCCGCGCGCCTCAGGATTCGACGATGGTGATGTCCGGCGCGGCCGGATTCTTCATGCCAACGATGTGGTAGCCGCAGTCCACATGGTGCACTTCGCCGGTGACGCCGGCAGACAGGTCCGACAGCAGGTATAGCCCGGCACCGCCGACCTCCTCGATGCTGACGTTCCGCTGCATCGGCGCGTTCAACTGGTTCCAGCGCAGGATGTAGCGGAAATCGCCGATGCCCGACGCGGCGAGCGTCTTGATCGGCCCGGCACTGATCCCGTTCACGCGGATGCCGTCGCCGCCCAGATCGGCCGCCAGATAGCGGACCGAGGCTTCCAGCGCCGCCTTCGCCACCCCCATTACGTTGTAATGCGGCATCCAGCGTTCGGCGCCGAGATAGGTCAATGTCAGCAGGCTGCCGCCGTGGCGCATCAGCGGCACGGCGCGCTGGGCCACCGCGGTGAAGGAATAGCAGGAGATGTCGAGCGCCTGCAGGAAGGCCGCCCGCGGCGTGTCCAGGTAGCGCCCGCGCAGGTAGCGCTTGTCTGCGAACCCGATCGCATGCACCAGAAAGTCCAGCCCGTCCCACCTCTCCCGCAGGGCCGCGAAGGCAGAATCGATGCTGGCCTCGTCGGCCACGTCGCACGGCATGACTAGGTCCGATCCCACCGAGGCAGCGAGCGGGCGGACACGTCGTTCCAGCGCCTCCCCCTGGAACGTAAAGGCCAGCTCGGCCCCCTGCGCGGCACAGGCCGCGGCGATACCCCAGGCGATGGACCGCTCATTCGCAACGCCCATGATCAGGCCACGCTTGCCTTGCATCAGGGTGCCTTTGACGGGAAGCGAGCCGGGGGCGCTGTCAGCCATGGTATTCCTCTGATTCGCGATTGTTGGCGACATCCACTGTATTGCCGTCGTGGCACAAGGCCCGGTCCCGGGGCAAGAGGCAGGGACACCGGCCAGCAGCCAGCGCATGGTTCGGCTGCGGTCATCACGCACCGCCACCTGTTGCGCCCACGGCGGACCGTACGCCCTTCCGGACGATCGGCTGAGCGTCTCCACCCTTTCCGCCGCGCCGTCCCCATGGCAATTTTGCCGGAACGAAAGAGAGGGGAGCGGCCATGCCTCGCATGACGGGTGGAGAAGCGATCGTCGACAGTCTTCTGCGGCACGGGATCGACACCGTATTCGGCCTGCCCGGCGTGCAGGTCTACGGCCTGTTCGACGCCTTCGCCCGCAACGCCAACCGCCTGCGCCTGATCAACGCCCGCCACGAGCAGACCACCGCCTACATGGCGCTGGGCTATGCCTGCGCCACCGGCAAGCCGGCCGCCTATGCCGTGGTGCCCGGCCCGGGCGTGCTGAACACCACCGCCGCGCTCGCCACCGCCTGGGGCGTGAACGCGCCCGTACTCTGCCTGACCGGCCAGGTGCCGAGCGCCATGATCGGGCGGGGTCGCGGGCAGCTGCACGAACTGCCGGACCAGCTTGCCACGCTGCGCACCCTGCTGAAATACGCCGACCGGATCGAGCACCCGACCGAGGCACCCATCAAGGTTGCCCGCGCCTTCCAGGAAATGCTGTCCGGCCGCCGTGGTCCCGCCAGCCTGGAAATGGCGCTCGATCAGTTCCCCGCCCAGGCGGAGATCACGCCGCAGGACCCGCTGCCGCTCTATCCCAATCCCGTGCCCGACCCCGACAGGATCGGCCGCTTGTCGAAAATGATCCAGGACGCGAAGGCGCCGATGATCTGGGTTGGCGGCGGCGCGCAGCACGCCTCGGCCGAGATCCTTGCCCTCGCCGAACGCATTGGCGCACCGGTGGTGGCGTTCCGTGGCGGACGCGGCGTGGTGGACGAACGGCACCCGCTCAGCCTGACCATTCCGGCCGGCTACAAGCTATGGCCGGACACCGACCTGCTGATCGCGTTCGGCACGCGGTTGGAGGTGCCGACGACACGCTGGGGCGCCATGCCCGCGGGGGTGAAGATCGCCCGCATCGACATCGACCCGGCCGAGATGCGCCGGCTGCAGGTCGACCTGGGCATCGTCGCCGACACGGCCGACGCAGCCCGTGCGATTGCTGCCACGGTGATCCCGCGCAGCAATCCGGACCGGGCGGCGGCCATCGCCAGGGCCAAGGCCGAGGTGAAGGCCGATATCCAGAAAGTGCAGCCGCAGATGTCCTATGTCGAGGCAATCCGCGACGTGCTGCCCGAGAACGGCATCCTCTGCGACGAGATGACCCAGGTCGGCTACGTCACCTGGTTCGGCTTCCCGTTCTATTCGCCGCGCAGCCTGATCACCTCGGGCTTCTCCGGCACACTCGGCGCCGGCTTCCCCACCGCCCTCGGCGTGAAAGTGGGCCATCCGGACCGGCCGGTTGTAGCCCTGACCGGCGACGGCGGGTTCCTGTTCGGCGGCTCGGACCTGGCGACAGCCGTGCAGCACGGCATCAACCTGGTCACCGTGCTGTTCAACAACTCGGCCTACGGCAACGTGCTGCGCGACCAGCGACGGCTGTTCGACGGACGCGAATCCGGGTCGTCCCTGCGCAATCCGGACTTCCAGACCTATGCCAAGGCGTTCGGCGTGCGGTCGTGGCAGGTGCGGGACGCGAACGGGCTGCGCTCCGCCCTGTCGGAGGCGCTGACAGTCAACGCGCCGAGCCTGATCGAGGTGATCACCGACATCACCCGCGAATACGCGCCCTGGGAGTTCATTGCACCGGGACGCGCCTGACCGCCGTCAGCCGTCCGCCTCCCTGGTCGGGGTCGCGGCGGTGCCTTGAACGGTAGCTGGCTTGCTCAGTTCAACAACGCCCCGGCATCAGCCCCGCCGGGGCGCAGGCCTGTTTCGTCCACCAGTTCCAGATACGGTGAAAGCCGCAGCAGGAAGCTGGTGATCTGCGTCAGGAGCCCCGTCGCGGTGATGGGCAGGGCAACCGGACAATGGGCCTGCAGCATCACCCGGTGATTGGGCAACAGTCCCAGGCGCCAGTCGGAAGGGACGGTGCCGGCAAGGCCGCGGACAACGTCGAACACCTGCGACCGCGTGATACCACTTTCGGTGGCCGTGCTGGGAACACGCCCCAGGACCGCGCTGATCCGCAGGACTCCTTCGTCGGATCCTGCCTCCAACGAGGCCCGGATCACCCGGTCATGCCATTGGAACAGGAAATTGGGCGGAGCTTCGGGATTGCGCGGGCTCAGCCGCCCTTCCTGGTCCACCAGGAAGGGGCCGAGAAAGAAAGGGGAACGAAAGGGCATGGATGGTCTCCAGGGCGTACCGGACAGGCCTGGACCCGATGACCCAGGCGCGGACACAACTTGCCCCGAGAAGGTGAAGTATCCATAAACGGCGGCTATGGCTTTTGCTGAAGAAATCCGGAACGCGCTGGCACCGCCGCACCCGGCTGGCCGTCCCTTCATCCTGGGCGGCCTCGTCGTCATCATGCTCGGCCTTGGCCTCGGTGCCTGGCTCTCCTGGCTGGGCCTGCTTTTCACGCTTTTCTGCCTGTTCTTCTTCCGCGACCCCGAACGGGTGCCGCCCGGCCGGCCCGGCGCCATCGTGGCACCGGCGGATGGGCGCGTGGTCTCCGTCGCCCCCGCCGTGCCGCCGGCGGAACTCGGACTGGGCGAAGCGCCGCGCTGGCGCGTGTCGATCTTCCTGTCGGTGCTGAACGTGCACGTGAACCGCGTGCCGGCGGACGGAACCATCACGCGGATCGCCTACCGCCACGGGGCGTTCGTCAATGCCAGCATGGACAAGGCGAGCGACGACAACGAACGCAACGCGATTGCCATGCGGCTGACCGACGGACAGGACATCGCCGTGGTACAGATCGCCGGCCTGATTGCCCGCCGGATCCTCTGTTCGGTACGGGAAGGCCAGATGGTCCGGGCCGGTGACCGGTTCGGCATCATCCGGTTCGGCAGTCGCACGGATCTTTATCTGCCGGACGGCATCCGCCCCCAGGTCGCGGTCGGGCAGACCATGATCGGGGGAGAAACCGTCATCGCCGAACTCACGGGCTGAGCAAGGGGGCCGACCATGGCCATGATCCCATCGCAGCGCCTCTCACCCATTCACCACCTGCGCCGCTACAAGCCGCGCCGGCGTCCCCGCTATTCGGGACCGTCGTTCAACCGCGTCATTCCCAACCTGATGACACTGATCGGGTTGTGCGCGGGGCTGACCGCCATGCGCTTCGCGCTGGAAGGCCGCTTCGGCTCCGCCGCGGTGGCAATCATGGTGGCTGGGGTGATCGACGGCCTTGATGGCCGTCTGGCCCGTCTGTTGAAGGCGACATCCCGTTTCGGGGCGGAATTCGACAGCCTGTCCGATTTCCTGTGCTTCGGGGTGGCACCGGCCTTCACGCTATACCTGTGGTCGCTGCAGACCGCGGGCGGATTCGGCTACGTCCCCTGCCTGATGTTCGCCGTGTGCATGGCCCTGCGCCTCGCTCGGTTCAACGCGTCCCTCGACAGCGCACCGCGCCCGGCCTACGCCTACAACTTCTTCACCGGCGTTCCCGCGCCGGCCGGCGCCGGCGTCGTTTTGTTCCCGCTGTTCCTGGGGCTGGAGGCGCAATCGCTGGAGTCGGAATGGTTGCTGGCACTGTCGCGAAATCCGGCGTTCTGCGCCTTCTTCCTGGTCGGCACCGCGATCCTGTCCGTTTCCACCCTGGCGGTATGGAGCTTCAAGAACTTCAAGGTGCCGTCCGCCGCCGTGTTGCCGATCCTGCTGGGTACCGGCGTGTTCGTGGCGGTGCTGGTGGCGGATCCTTGGGCGGCACTCGCCGCGGCCAGCCTGATCTATCTGGGCATGCTGCCATTCAGCGTCCGCAGCTTCCACCGCCTACGGCGGGAGGCCGAGGCGATGCACGAGACTGAAGCCACCGGCACCAACGGAACCTGAGCGCGACGAGTCCGGCTGGACGGAGGCGGGCGGGACACCTGTCTGACAGACCGGCGTCGTCGCCCCTCAGGCCGGCGGAAACGCTCCCGCCCGTCAGCCGCCGTTGACCTGACGCATCAGCCCGGCCCATTTGTCCAGCACGGGAAGCAGCACGTCCCCCGGCGCCGACTCCAGGCTCGCAACGATGCGCGACACGCCGATGTCACGGTAATGCTTCAGCTTGTCGGCGTCCGCCGGCACGCCGAACATCGTCACCGGGATGGCGGAGGGGTCGCGTCCTGCCTCGCGTGCCATCTGCTGGAACTGCGGCAGGAACTGGCTGACATCGCCATATTGCGGGCGGGACCCGTGCGGCACCCAACCATCGCCATAGGCGATGGCGCGCCGCGCCCCGTACGGAAAGGCACCGCCGACGATGATCGGCGGATACGGTTTCCGCACCGGCTTCGGCCACGCCTTCATCGGCGGAAAGTTCACGAGGTCGCCGTGATACTCGGCGATCTCCTGCGTCCAGATCGCCTTCATCGCCTCCACCCGTTCGCGCACCAGCTTCCAGCGGCCCTTGAAATCGGTGGTGCCGTGATCCGCCATCTCCTCGGCGTTCCAGCCGCCGCCGATCCCGAACAGGAATCGCCCCTTCGATACCTGGTCGATCGAGGCAACCAGTTTCGCCGTCTGGATCACGTCGCGCTGCACGACCAGCGCCACGCCGGTGCCCAGCTTCAGCGTCTTCGTCACCGCCGCGGCCGCGGTCAGGGACACGAACGGGTCCATGCACTCGGCATATTTCCGCGGCAGCTCGCCGCCCTGCGGAAACGGCGACTGGCGGGAGACGGGGATGTGCGAGTGTTCCGGAGCCCACAGCGATTCGAACCCGCGTTCCTCGGCCGAGCGCGCAAGCTCAGTTGCCTCCATTGCGTAATCGGCGAAGAACATTGCGACGCCGAACTGCATGCCACGATCCCCCAGGGTTGTTGCCGCCAGTCTAGCGTGGTCAGGATCGGTTCGCACCGTGGGACGGAATACATTGGGCAATGGACCGAACGCGCCTTCCGCCGGCCGGTGGGCAGACCGACGACCGTCGGCGACGCGGCGGCGCCTGATCGGCGCGGCGCTGCCGGCGGTGCTGGGCGCCCCCTGCATCGCACGGGCCCGGGCGGCGGTCCGCATCACCGTTGCCGGGCCTGGCGGCCTGTTCCAGGACCAGTTCGAAACCCACCTGCTCGGCTTGCTCAAGCGGCAGAACCCGGGCATCGAGGTGCATTACCTCGGGCTCGGCAACCCAGGCCAGGTCCTGGCCATGCTGCGCACCCATCGCGCCTTCCCGCAACTGGACGCAGTCATCCTGGATCTGCCGGCATCGCGCAGCGCGATGGCGGACGACCTGGTCGAACCGCTGGGCCGGGAGGCGCTTCCCGTGTTCTCCGAACTCGAACCCTTTGCATTCATCGACGGCCTGGCCTCGCCCGCGGCAATGTTCGACAGCCTTTCCGTCCTGTATCGTCCTGATCGTGTGAAGCCGCCCCCGGCGGGCTGGAAATCATTCTGGGACAGATCCGCCACGCTCGCGCTCGCGATCCCGGCGCCGCCTGACCCGGTCGGGGTTGCGTTCACGCTGATCGCCGACCGGCTGTTCGGGTCCGGCGACCCGCAGGGACCGCTGACCGGCGGGCTGACCGCCATCGGCCAGATCGCACCCCGCGTGGCGAGCTGGGATCCGCGGCCCAGCCCCTATGACGCGGTCATCGACGCGGTCGCCGACCTGTCCGTCGGCTGGAACGCGGCCGGCCAGTTGATGGCCGACCGGTTCGCCGGCCGGCTTGCCGTGGCGCTGCCAGCCGAGGGAACGCTGTTCAATATCCATTCGGTCGCCCTGGCCAAGGCGCCGCGCCAGCCAGAGGCCGCATCGGCCTTCCTGTCATTCATGCTGGGTGCCGGAGCGCAGAAAATCCTGGCGGAGCGGATGTACTACGTCCCCGTGAACCGCCGGACGCAGATCGCACCGGCCGTCGCCGGGCGCATGGCGGCCTCGCCCGGCCAGCGCGCGTGGATGGCGGCGATCGATTGGGCCGCGGTGGCCGGGCTCCGGGACCGGGTCGCCGAACTGTGGCGGCGGCAGATCCTGGGTCTGCGCCGCCCGCGATGACGAGACGTGGTCCCGTGCGTCAGAACGGCAGCAGGATATCCATCAGCTGCTGGCCCCAGCGCGCCGACTGGACTTCGGTCAGCTGGCCGCGCCCGCCATAGGCAATTCGTGCCTCGGCCATCCGGTCGTGCTGCACCGTGTTGTTCGATGCGATGTCCTGCGGCCGGATCACACCGGTCACCTGCAATTCCCGCAGTTCGGAGTTCACCCGGAACTCCTGCCTGGCCGCCACGACCAGGTTGCCGTTGGGCAGCACCTGGGTCACGACGCCCGCCAGCCGCAATGTCACCGCCTCGGTCCGCTGGATCTGGCCGTTGCCGGCGTTGTTGTTGCTGCTGTTCACGTTCAGCAGCTTCGCGGGATCGGAAATGGTTTTCGGCAGCAGCGTCTCCATGCCGAAGAACTGCGGCATGCCGCCGGACTCGGCGCTGCTGCGCGTCGCCGCGGTCACGTTCTTCAGGTTGGCCGCGTCGTTCATGTTCACCAACACCGTGACGATATCGCCCACCTGCGCCGCGCGCTGGTCCTTGAAGAACGCGCGCGACCCGGCGCGCCACAGCGCGTTCGCCTCGTTTGGCGTCGGCTCGCGGGCCGGCATCGGCATCGACACCGGCCGCCAGTCGGCCTCCTTCGTCGGGTCCGACGTCTTGGTCATCTTCGGCGGCCGGCCCACTTCCGATATCCGGGTGAGCGATCCGCAGCCGCCCAGCGCGACAACAAGCGCCATGGCACCAGCGGCCAGGACGGGCGTGCGCCTCATCGCACGGCCACCTGGTTACCGCGCGAGACGCCTGGCAGTGGCAGCGTATCCGGCGCGACGCGCACCACGCCCGGTGCCACGACCTCGGCTTCCAGCACGGCGCGGGAGCTCGTGTTGCGCACGCGGATGCGTTCCCCCGTTGCCCCGGATTCCAGCGCGACACCCTGCCCGGACAGCGACAGCCCCCGGGTATCGAGCAGCATCTGCACCATCGAATCCCGTGTCACCACCGCCGGGCGGATCAGGTCGGCGCTGGCCAGCGGCTGTCCCGCCAGCACCTGCCGCCGGACTTGCATGCCCACGGCATCCTTGAGCGCGCGGGCCACTTCGCCGCGCACCTGCGAGACGCTGACACGCGCCATGTGCACATCCTGCCGCCGCAGCACCGTGCCGGAGGGCAGGCGCGTTCTGGGCACCGGCAGTTCGATCGTCTCATCGACCTGGCCGCCGATGCGGGTGGTGATCGGCTCCATACCCTCACCGGTGACGGACAGGATCGCGGTGAAGCGTCCGGTCGCGGAATTGTAGTCGAGCTGGGCGACCAGCGGCATCGGTTCGGCGTCGAGCGGCACGATCGGCGGGGTGAAGCCCGCCATTTCAATGCTGCAGTCCGCCGAGGCCCCGTTGGCGATCAGCGCCGCACGGACGGCTTCCAGCGCATCCTCGCGCCGCATCGGGTGGCCGGGCCATTCCAGCATCGACCTTTCGGCCCGTGACATCGGCCGCCAGTCGACGCCGAACTGACGGGCGATGGCGCCAAGCTGCGCGGCTTCGACGATGATCCGCCCGCCGGGCCCGGGACCCGGCCCCAGCAGCCGGTCGGCGTTCGGACCGGCATCGTCGAACAGGTCGCGCAGATAGACATGCGGTCCGTTCAGCGTGACCATGGTACGCAGGGTCGCGGCGTCGGCAGATGCGGCGGCGCAGAGCAGCGCTGCGAGGGACGGGGCAATCAGGCGGGAGAGGCGCATCATCGGTCACCGCAGGTTGGTCAGGGTGGAAAGCATGTCGTCGCTGGCCGTGATCACCCGGCTGTTCATCTCGTAGGCGCGCTGCGCGGTGATGAGGTTGGTGATTTCCGAGACGACGTTGACGTTCGATGTCTCGATGAAGCCCTGCATCACGGACCCGAAGCCGGGGCTGGCGGGATTGCCCGTCACCGGCGCGCCCGAGGCGGCGGATTGCAGGTAGAGGTTGTCGCCCTGCGCCTCCAGCCCGGCCTCGTTCGGGAAGATCGCGATCTGCAACTGCCCGACGGTCTGCGGCGCCGTCTGTCCCTGCAGCGTGACCTGCACCTGGCCCGAGGTGTTCACCGTCACGCCCGTGGCGGCGGACGGGATCTGCAGGCCCGGCTGCACCGTATAGCCGTCCGCCGTCACGATCGTCCCATCCGGTGCAAGGCCGAACGTACCGTCGCGTGTATAGGCGGTTTCCCCGCTGGGCAGTGTTATCTGGAAATACCCGTTGCCCTGGATCGCCATGTCCAGCGTGTTGGAGGTCTGCTGCAGGTTGCCCTGCGAGCTGATCCGGTAGATCGCCGCGGTCTTCACGCCCAGGCCCACCTGCGCGCCGGCCGGCACGATGCTGCCGGTATCCGAGCTGTTGGAGCCGACCCGGCGCAGGTTCTGATAGATCAGGTCCTGGAATTCCACCCGGCGGCGTTTGTAGCCGGTGGTCGTCATGTTGGCGATGTTGTTGGAAATCACTTCGACATTGGTCTGTTGCGCCTGCATCCCGGTGCCGGCGATATCGAGCGAACGCATCGGTCGTCCTTCCTGTTGGGTCCGCGGACGGTCAGTTGGCGGGTGTCAGGATCTTGTCGATCGCATCCTTGTGGCGATCGGACTCGGCCTGGATGAACTGCGCCACGAATTCGAACTGGCGCTGCGTGTGGATCAGCCGTGTCACTTCCAGGATCGGCTGCACGTTCGACCCCTCGACGGCGCCCTGCACGACCCCGGGCGCATTCACCGGCACGGTGGGCGATCCGGCGACATACAGCGTGTCGCCTTCACCCTTCATCTGCATGGGATCCTGCGGACGCACGACGCCGAGCTTCGCCAGCTGGCCGTTTTCCGATGAGATCGTGCCGTCGCCGGCGATGCTGATCCGTGTATCGGTCGGGCCGAACTGGATCGGACGGCCGGTGCTGTCCAGCACCGCATTGCCGCCGGTATCCGTCAGCCGGCCGTCCTGTGTGGTGGTGAACCGCCCGTCGCGCGTCAGCCGCGGTCCGCGCGGCGTGTCCACGGTGAAGTATCCGTCGCCGGTGAGCGCGAGATCGAGCGGGTTGCCGGTGGTGGTCAGGCTGCTCGGCTGGTGGTCCCGCCAGGTGGCGCGGTCCTGCGTATAGGCGATCGTCCGCCCGCCCGGCGGCACATCGGCGTTGGACTGGCGGCTGAGCCAATCGCTGAACTGCACCCGCACCGCACGGAACCCGGGGGTGTTGCTGTTCGCCAGGTTGCCGGCGGTGACCTCCAGCGCGCGCTGCTGCGCGATGAGGCGGGAGGCTGCAACGGCGCTGTTGATGTCCATGGGTCTGGTCCGGTTGGTCTGCTGGTGCGATCGCCGGAGCAGACGCAACCGCCGTGCCAGCTGGTATGCCGTTGATTTCCGGGGACATGGGCCGGCCGCGTCGCGGGCGAGCACCCTGATCGTTCCTGGCCACCAGGACGAAAATGCCACGCCTGGGCAAGTTCTGCCGGGTCGGCCGATTCCGTTCGGCGGGAAAACCCTTCGTTAACCGTCCGCTGTCAGCCTGCGCCGCATGAGCGCGGCCACCCAAGCATCCGACGCCCCGGCCGAGGCCGGGGATGCCAAACCGGGCAAAAAGTCCGGCGGCAAGTTGAAGCTGATTCTCCTCGCGATCCCCATCCTGCTGATCGCGGCCGGAGCCGGACTGTGGTTCAGCGGCATTCTGCCGAAAATGCTGGGCATGCAGAAGGAAGTGGCGCACGAGGATGCGCCGCCCAAGCCGGTGCCGCCCAGCTACATCGACCTGCCTGAACTGATCGCCAACCTGAACGGCAACCCGCAACGGCCCAACTACATCAAGCTCGTCGCCCGTCTCGAGGTTCCGAAGCCCGAGGACGTCGAGAAGGTCCGCGCCGTGCTGCCGCGCCTGCAGGACATGATGCAGACCTATATGCGCGAGATGCGGCCAGACGAGCTGCGCGGGTCCGCCGGCACCTACCGCTTGCGGGAAGAACTGATCGCGCGGGCCAACGTCGCCGCGGCGCCGGCGAAGGTCAGCGACGTCTTATTCATCCAGATGCTGATCCAATGAGCGGTTCCGAACAGTCCGACGAAGACCTCGCCGCCGCCTGGGCAGCCGAGGCCGAGGACGGAGCCGAGGCCGACGCGCCCGCGCAGCCGGCGCGCGTCCTGAACCAGGCGGAAATCGACAGCCTGCTGGGCTTCGACGATGGCCCCACCGGGAGCGAAGCCCGCACCGGCATGCAGAAGATCATCAGCTCCGGCCTCGTGTCCTACGAGCGCCTGCCGATGCTGGAGATCGTCTTCGACCGGCTGGTGCGGATCATGTCGACCAGCCTGCGCAACTTCACCTCCGACAATGTCGAGGTCGGCATCGACAACATCCTGAGCCTGCGCTTCGGCGACTACCTCAATTCCATTCCCCTGCCCGCCATGCTGGCGGTGTTCAAGGCCGAGGAATGGGACAATTACGGCCTGATGGTCGTGGACAGCGCGATGATCTATTCGATCGTCGACGTGCTGCTGGGCGGCCGCCGCGGCACCGCGGCCATGCGGATCGAAGGCCGCCCCTACACGACGATCGAGCGCAACCTCGTCGAGCGGCTGATCCAGGTGGTGCTGTCCGACCTGTCGGCGAGCTTCGATCCG
This sequence comes from Acetobacteraceae bacterium, assembly GCA_050181195.1. Classification (GTDB taxonomy): domain Bacteria; phylum Pseudomonadota; class Alphaproteobacteria; order Acetobacterales; family Acetobacteraceae; genus Rhodopila. The sequence continues at coordinate 108,011 of JBFXDK010000002.1, forward strand.
CTGTGTCCGGTCACATTCCGGTTCGAACGGCTGGAGGTGAACCCGCGCTTCGCGACGATCAGCCGCCTGTCCAATGCCGCGGTGCTGGCGCGCCTGCGCATCGACATGGAGGATCGCGGCGGACGGCTTGAACTGCTGATCCCCTACGCCACGCTGGAGCCGGTGCGCGAGCTGCTGCTGCAGCAGTTCATGGGCGAGAAGTTCGGCCGCGACTCCATCTGGGAAACCCACCTGGCCGAGGAACTCTGGAGCACCGAGGTCGAGCTCGACGTGGTGCTGGATGAGCAGGTGATGCGCCTTGGCGATGTCGTGGCGCTGCAGCCCGGCATGCAGATCGTGCTGAACACCGCCCCGGGCGCGCCGGTGCAGATCCGCTGCGGCACCGTGACCCTGTTCGAGGGGCGTGTCGGCCGGCGCAAGAGCAGTGTCGCCGTGCGTATCGAACGCGACGTCCCACGGCCACAGAACAGCGAGCGGTCGTGAGGCCGCTAAGCGATTGTTAAGGACCCCACGCGCAGAATGCCGGCATGGAATGGATCCTTGAAATCGTTCTGGTCATCCTGCTGGCCGCCACCCTGTTTCACGCGGTGCGGCTGGAACGGGCGCTGGGTGTGCTGAAGCGCGACCGTGCGACGCTGGAAGCGCTGGTCGCGGGATTCAACGCCAGCACGCGGCAGGCGGAGCAGGGCATCGAACGACTGCGCGCAACCGCGGACGGCGCGGGCCGGCAGATCGCGCGCCAGGCCGATGCCGCGCTGGCGCTGAAGGACGATCTCGCCTTCCTGATGGAACGCGGGGAGCGTCTGGCCGATCGCATGGACTCCCTGGTGCGCGTCGCTCGGCCGCTGGTGGCCGATGCGGCTCCATCCCACGCGCCGGCTCCCGTTCCGCCCCGGCCGGCTTCGGCTGCCATGCCGCAGCCGGCGATGGTGCAGCCGCCACAGCCGATGGCGGCGGCAGGCGAGCCGCGCCTGCGCAGCCAGGCCGAACGTGACCTGCTCAAGGCACTGAGGATGGCCCGATGAAGGCCGCTGTTCCGAGATTGAGCGTCACCCCCCCGCGTCTTCTGCCGATGACGATCGCGCTGACCGGGGGATTGCTGGCGATGAAGACCGTCGCGCTGGTGCGCGGCGCGCTGCAACCGTCCGACCTGGCACCGCCGGCGATGATCATGGCGAATGCGCATGCCTCGGCTGCCGCCAGCTCTCATGGCGCACCCGCCGCGAAACCGGCGGCCCAGGCGGAGGCGCCGGCACCCGAGACACCCGCGGTGCCGGCGGAACCGAAGATCAGCGAAGGCGAAAAGGCGGTGCTGCTGGAACTGCGCCAGCGGCGCCAGGAACTCGACGCCCGCGAAAGCGCGGTGGCCGCGCGCGAATCGGTGCTGGCCGCCGCCGAACAGAAACTGTCGGCGCGGATCGAGGAATTGCAGGCCCTGCAGAAGCGGCTGGAAGGCCTGGAAGCGGCGCGCCAGCAGCGCGACGACACAAGCTGGCAGGGTCTGGTGCGGCTGTACGAGAGCATGAAGCCGCGGGATGCGGCGACGATCTTCAACGAGCTCCAGATGCCGGTCCTGCTGCAGGTGCTGGACCGCATGAAGGACACCAAGGCGGCGGGCGTGCTTGCGGCGATGAACCCCGACAAGGCGCGCGACGTGACCGCCGCATTGGCGAAACTGCGAACCCATCGCGAGCAGCCACCCGATCCCGGCGCCCCGGCGCCGTCGGCCGGGCGCCCGCCGCCGGGGACTCCCAAGGGCAGCTGAGACGACCTGCGTGGGCCGACGCACAGCGAAAGGACAGCGAACATGGCGATCGACAAGGCGATGAACGTGCTGATCGTGGACGACTACAAGACGATGCTACGGATCATCCGCAACCTTCTGAAGCAGATCGAGTTCAACAACGTCGAGGAGGCGACCGACGGCGCGGAAGCGCTGTCGAAGCTGCGGGCCGGCAACTTCGGGCTGGTGATCAGCGACTGGAACATGACCCCGATGACGGGCCTGCAGCTTCTGCAGGAAGTGCGCGCGGACGCCAAGCTGAAGCAGACCCCGTTCATCATGGTCACGGCCGAAAGCAAGACCGAGAACGTGGTCGCCGCCAAGCAGGCCGGCGTGTCGAACTACATCGTCAAGCCGTTCAACGCCGAGACCCTGAAGGACAAGATAGAAAAGGTGCTGAACCATGCGTGACGCCCCGCCGAATGCGGCGCGGCATCACGATGCCCTCGCCGAACGCCTGGCCGCGGTGCGCGCGCGCCAGCCCATGCCGGAACCGGAACTGATAGCGGAGGTCGTGCGGGCCGTGCTGACCACGATGAGCGGCGATCTGACCGCCAAAGAAACGTCCCTGCTGAGCGAGGTCGAAGAGCTCGGCCGCACCATCTCCAACGCCAAGGCGGAAATCGCCGCCCTGCGGGTGGACGACATCAAGGAACGCGACATTCCCTTCGCCACGGATGAGCTCGACGCGATCGTCGCGCACACCGCCGCGGCGACTCACAGCATCCTGGAGAGCTGCGAGATGCTGGATGATGTGGCGGGCAGCGTCACCGGCGGGTCGGCGAACAAGCTGCAGGACGCCACTACAAAGATCTATGAGGCGTGCAGCTTTCAGGACATCACGGGACAGCGGATCACGAAGGTGGTGACCACGCTGAAGGCGATCGAGGCGAAGGTTGCGCAGATCATAGCCACGTTCGGCAGCAGCGCGACGATCCCGATGCCGGTGACCGACGAACCGGTGTCCGGCGAGGCCGAACTGTTGAATGGCCCGCAGCTTCCGGCCCATGCGATGGACCAGTCCGACATCGACAAGCTTCTGGCCAGCTTCGACTGATCCGAACGCTGCCGGAACCTGTCCTGCTGACCCGGAGCGACAGTCATGCGATTGCCTGCCCCGTCGTGCCCTTCCGGAACCGCGGCGCCGCCGACCTCCGGTTTCGTGCGGCGGCACCGCTTCATCTGGCTCGCGGTGGCGGTCCTGGTTCTGAGCGCGCAGGCGCCGCCGCCCCAGGTGGTGGAAGTAACCGGCGATCCACCCGCCATCCCCGTCCGTTCGGGCAATCACCCAGGGTTCGGTCGTGTCGTTTTCGACACGCCCCCGCGCACCCGCTACACGCTGACCCGTGACGGCGATCGGATCAACATCCGCTTCCCGGCCGAGATCAACCTTGGCCCGCCGCCGCGACCGCCGCGCAATGTTTCGCGGCTGAAGTCCGCCGGAGCGCAGGCCGAGTTCAACGTGCCCCCCGGCGCGACGTTGCGCGAAATGCGGGTGAACGATCTTATCGTGATCGATGTCCTCGATCCGCCGTCGGACGATGAAACCTCGACGGAGCCGACCGCGGCCAGCAAGCCGGCATCCCCCGACGACAAGCCGGCAACGGCCGGATCGCCGCCCCAGACCGGCGGCAGCAATGCAGGTCGGGCGTCGCCGCCCGCCGCGCCACCAGGGCGCCCCGCCCCCCCGAAGACACCCGACACCGCGCCTGCCCCCGCGGGGCCATCGGACCTCGCGAGCCGGCAACCGGGCGGTGACAACGCCGGGTCCCAATCCCTTGCCGCCAAGCCCGCGACCCCGGCAGACCCGCCCGGTGCTTCGTCAGCCACCGCCGCGCCGGAGCGAAACCACGCCAAGTCCGAGGGTGACGCCGCGAGGACGCAGCCCGTGCTGGCGGGGACGCCAGCACCGACCACCGGTGTCTCGTCCCATGGAACGCCTGCGCCGGCCGCTGTTGCTGAACCGCGGGTGCCGGCCCCGGCCGATACCCACCAATCCCCGGCCGCAGAACCGGTGCCGTCTGCCTTCGCCGGTCCGGCCGCGGATCCCGCCCCTGCGTCCCCGCTCAGTGTGCGGTCCATCGGCCCGCTGGGTCCGGTCGCCCTGCTGGCGCGCCGCCTTCCTGCCCAGCCTGGCGTGCCAGGCCAGGACACGCCGGCGATCGGCATTCCGTTCGGGCCGAACGTCGGTGCGGCGTCCTTCCGTCGGGGCAATGCCTGGTACGTGGTCTTTGACGACCGGCGGCCGATCGACCTTGGCGCATTGCGCCACGACCCGGTCTTCTCCTCGGCCAGCGTGCTGGTGGTGCCGGGCGGCACGGTCGTGCGCCTGCCGCTCGCAGAGGCAAATCACGTCGTGCTGTCCCGCCTTCCCCAGGCCTGGCGCATCGGCGCAAGCCGGACGGCGGGCGACGCGCACGCCCTCGTCCCCGTGGCGGCTGATGGGCACCTGAACTTTGCAGCCGAGGCCCAGGGCCGCGTCGTCAGCATCGCCGATCCGGAAGGCGGCGGCACGCTGCTGGTGGGCACACTGCGCAAACCGGGCCAGGCGGTCACCGCCGGACGGCGGACGACGCAGTTCGCCCTGCTGCCCACCGGCCAGGGCGTGGTGATCGAAGCGCTCGCCGACACGATCGCCCTGCGGTCCGTGCCATCGGGCTTCCAGCTGGCCGGCACCCCCAACGGCCTGCTGCTGAGTCCGCCATCCCTGACGACCGACGTGCTGCTGGCCGCGGCCCGCCTGACGCGGCGGTTCCAGTTTCCGGCGGCCTCCACCGAAGTGCTGGCGGAACGCATGCACAGCCAGATGCGGGAGGCCGCGCTGGCGCCGCCGCTCGCCCGTGGCCCCAGGCGCCGCATGGCCGCCGAGTCCATGATCGCCCTCGGCATGGCGGCCGAGGCCGACGCCCTGCTGGGCGTTGCCGCCGCGCAGGACCCGCACGAGGCGGGGAGTGCCGACTTCAAGGGGCTGCGGGCGATCGCCGCGATGCTCGCGGGGCGGCTGGAGGCCGCAAGCGGGATCGAGGATCCGCGGTTGAACGGCACCGATGAGGTTTCCTTCTGGCGCGCCGTTCTGATGGCGCTGCGGCAGGAAGGTTCGCCCGCGGCTGCCGCCATCTTCGCCGGTTCGGCACCGCTGGCCTTCACCTACCCGGCGGCCATGCGGGATCGTGTCCTGCCGCTGGCGCTGGAGACGATGATCGTGGGTGGGGAGATCGCGCCCGCCGCGCGCCTGCTGGCGCAACGCGAGGCGGACCCGGCGCTTGGACTGGCGCGCGCCCTGCTCGCCGAGGCGAAAGGCGACATCGACGGCGCCCTGGTTCGATACGACGAACTTGCCAACAGCCGGGACCGGCTTCTGCATGCGCGGGCCAATGTCCGGGCCGTGGATCTCCGGCTGGCCAGCGACCGGATCGACGCGGCGCAGGCGGCGGATGCGCTCGACAAGCTGCTGTATTCCTGGCGCGGAGACTGGCGCGATCTTGCCCTGCGCGAACGCCTGGCTGATCTCCGTCGGAAATCCGGCAACTGGCCCGCCGCATTGGCCGTGCTGCGCGACGCCAAGGCGGATTTCCCGGCCTATGCCGCCGACCTGCAGTCCCGGATGCAGGACACTTTCGCGGCCATGCTGCATGACGACGCGGCGGACCGGATGGCGCCGCTGGAATTCGTCATGGTGGTGGAGAACAACGCCGACCTGCTGCCCGCCTCGCCGGGCAGCGAGGCGTTGGAAAACCGGCTGGCCGACCGTCTCCTGGCGCTGGACCTGCCAAAGCGCGCGGACTTCGTTCTCGCCAAGCTGATGCAAGCGGCCCAGAGCGACACAAGCCGAGCGGGTTTTGGGGTTCGGCTGGCGGAATTGCGGGTGCGGGAAGGTGATCCGGCCGGCGCGCTTTCGGCCCTGTCGGCATCGGCCGCCAACGATCTTCCGGCTGAACTGAGGCAAAAGCGCATTCTCACCGCTGCCGCCGCCCAGGCTGCCGGGGGAGACACGAAGGCGGCGCTGGCGACGCTGGCCCCGCTGGAAACGCCGGCCGCCGCCGAAGCGCGTGCATCGATCCTGGAGCGCACCCAGGACTGGGCCGGCGCCGAACAGGCCCTGACGGAACTCGTCGCCGAAACGGTACCGCCGGCGGGCGAATTGAACGACGCGCATCGCCGGCTGCTGCTGCGCCTGGCAACCGCCAGCGCGCGCGCCGGCAACGACGTCGCCCTGGCCGCGCTGCGGGCGCGGGAGGAGCCGCGCATCGGCACCGGTCCGGTCGCCGACATGTTCCGTCTGCTGACCGCCGACCCGGTCCGCGGCGTCGGTGACCTGAAGCGGGCACAGCGGGAAATCGGCTTGGTACGCGCGCTGCCGGCGGGCATGAAGGCGCTGCAGTCCCCTGCTCTGACGCAATGAGCGGATAGCCGGGCTGCAATACCATTTTCTTGCCGACCCGCCGAGAAAACCCCTTGCGTCGCGGTCCCGGTTTCACCATGTTCCGCCGCCTTGGCCCCAGGGGACGAACCACAAGGCGGCAGCCTGCCGTCGGCGTGTACAGTCCAACAGGCCGTCTACTGGTAGGAAGGGGTACGCGATGAACGCACTCAGCCCACTGGGGATGGTCTCGGAACTCCCGAGCAGCAACCAGAGTCAGTCCGATGCGGACGTGCAGAAGGACTATTTCGTTGAACGGGACGGCGTGAAATTCGCCGGCACGCACCTGTTGGTGGACCTTTGGGGTGCCACGAACCTGTCCGATCCCGACCATATCGACCGCGCCCTGCGCAACGCGGCGGAAGCCGCGGGCGCGACCATCCTGCACGGGCATTTCCACCACTTCTCGCCGAATGGTGGCGTGAGCGGCGTGCTTGTCCTGGCGGAGAGCCATATCTCCATCCATACGTGGCCCGAGCGCGACTTCGCCGCGATCGACATCTTCATGTGCGGCGCATGCAACCCGCATGACGGATTGCCGGCCCTGAAGGCGGCGTTCCAGCCGAAAACTGTCAACCTGGACGAACAGCGCCGCGGAATTGTCGGCTAGTCGGGGCAAAGCAGCGGATCCATCGCGGCCCGGGCACCTGTCCGGGCCGTCTTGTTATGGGGATTGCGATGGCGGCGGATACCTGGATCAACGAAACGCTCTATGCCGACTGGGGGCAGCGTTTCCGGATCAGGCGTGAACTCGCGCGGGTGAAAAGCGACTTCCAGGACATCGTCATCTTCGAAAGCCACTCGCATGGCCGGGTGATGGTGCTGGACGGCGTCATCCAGATCACCGAATCGGACGAGTTCGTCTACCAGGAAATGCTCACGCACGTGCCGCTGCTGGCACACGGTTCGGCCGAGAATGTGCTGATCATCGGCGCCGGTGATGGCGGTGTCCTGCGGCGCGTCCTGCAGCACCCGACGGTGAAGCGTGCGGTGATGGCGGAAATCGATGGCGAGGTGATCCGGCTGGCCAAGGAATTCCTGCCGGGGATCGGCGGCGACGCCTGGACCGACAAGCGGGCCGACGTGATCGTAGGCGACGGCATCGATTATGTGAAACGCGCGCCCGACGCGGCGTTCGACGTCATCATCGTCGATTCGACCGATCCGATCGGCGTGGGTGAGGTGCTGTTCACCGACGAATTCTATGCCAACTGCGCCCGCATCCTGACGCCACGCGGCCTTGTGGTGAACCAGTGCGGCGTGCCGTTCATGCAGGCCGACGAATTGCGGGACACCAGCGCCCGCCGGCGCCGCTTCTTCCCGCATGTCACCGCCTATGTCGCCGCCGTGCCGACCTATGTCGGAGGCTTCATGACGCTGGGTTGGGCTGGCAAGGATGCCGGCCTGACGCAACTGCCGGTCGAGACGATCCGCGCCCGTGCCCAGGCCGCGGGCCTGCTCGGGGCAACCGAATACTGGACGCCCGAAATCCACGCCGGCGCATTCAACCTGCCGCCCTACATCGCGCGACACCTGCCCGACTGAACGCCACCCGGGACGCCGCCGGCCTCGGCCGCCGAATCACCGCCGCCGCCACGTCTCCCGCTTCCCCGGCAAGCCGCGGCCAGGGCCCGAGTTTCCCAGAGGGTTGCAGCCTGTGCGCAGGCGCAAGCATCGCGGCGGACCACCCCACGTCCTTGCCGCCTCGCATGCATCCGGCGCCGGCGCGTTCCGCTGCGCTCGGTCATGGTCTACGCTCGCTGCAGTCCCAGGGAGCTGTCCATGACCGATGATGTCGTCATCAACCGTTCAGCCGGCGTGCTGGAAATCGCCTTCAACCGGCCGGAGAAGAAGAACGCGCTGACCCGGGCCATGTATGCGGCGGTGGTCGAGGCCTTCGCCTCGGCCGATGCCGATCCGGCCATCCGCGTCATCCTGCTGACGGGCACCGGGGACACCTTCACCTCGGGCAACGACATCAAGGATTTCCAGCAGCGTGCCGCCAACAACGAACGCAGCGCCGCGTCACCGTTCCTGACGGCGCTGTCCACGCTGGGCAAGCCGCTGATCGCCGCGGTGAACGGCGCGGCCATCGGCGTCGGCACCACGATGCTGGCGCATTGCGACCTGATCATCGCCGCCCGCTCCGCCCGTTTCGTCATGCCGTTCACCAGCCTGGGCCTCGTGCCCGAAGCCGGAAGTTCCCTACTGTTTCCACAGCTGCTCGGCCATCAGCGGGCGAGCGCCTTGCTGCTGCTGGGGGACTCGCTCGACGCGGCCACCGCCCTCGATTGGGGGTTCGTCAACCAGGTGGTGGACGACACCGCGTTGATGGACACGGCCCGCACGCTGGCGAACCGCCTGGCATCATTGCCACCGCAGGCGGTGCGGTTGACCAAGCGGCTGATCCGCCACGGCAAACCGGATTTGAGTGACCGGATCAGCGAGGAACTGGCAATCTTCCGCGACCGTGTGCGATCCCCCGAGGCAGCCGAGGCATTCCAGGCATTCGTGGAAAAGCGCAAGCCGGACTTCTCACGTTTCGATTAAGGTTGGATGCGGCAAGACCGCTGACCCAAGCGCTTTGGCAGGAATAGAAATCCGCCCTTCTTTGGAGAAGGGCGGATTCTGAAAGTTCAAGCCGGCTTCATCGCATCCGGCTTCGTTGCGGAAAAGCCTATTTCGCCGCCGGGCTTGCGCGTTCCAGCCGCTCGGCCAGCCGGCTACTGTATTCATCCGCCTTGTAGATATCGCTGACGATGGCCTTGAGCTTGGATTCATCGTCTTTCAACCCAAGCGCCTGGGCATAGGCTGCGGCGGTGCCGAATCCTGCCACACCGTAGTGCGACATGCGCTGATATTGAGCGATGATGAGCAGATCGCGGAGATCGTCACTGCCGGCATCCCGATCAATGGCGTGTGCCTTCGCCTCGCGAACCAGGCCCTCCATCCCTCGGCAATGGTCCTTGCCGATGGAGCCGCCATGCGCTTCGATGAGCGATTTGATCGTCGCGGTGTGCTTTGCAATGCCGCCCACCGAGTTTTCCAGCGTCTGCTTGAGTTTCGGATCGCCGGCCTTTTCACTCATCGCCTTCATGACGCTCTGCATCTGATCGTTGCCTGACCAGAGGTCGCGCATTTCGTCGATGTACACGTCCTTGAGACTCTGGGGCGTAGCCATGGTTCTGACCCTCTCTGTTGCCCCCACTACAACAGCTAGTTCGCGCCGCCGTTCCATCAGGCAATTCGCTAATTCCGCAGGGCTTGCCTTCTGGTGCTCCGGGTCCCGCCGGGGCCCTTGTCTTTGCATTCGCCTGTTGGGCCGTTTCCCCGTGTGCCATCCGGGGTGCCACGCTCGGGGCATGTTCACCCCGATCGTGCAGGGCGAACATGCTCAATCGTGTTGTCTGATCCCGGGATCGACACGCTGCTACGGTCCGGTCAGCATGACCACGCTTTGGCCCGGCAACGCGCATCAGGGCGCCGGCGGTTCGGCGGTCACCGACCCGCCACCGCCGGCGGACGCGCGTATTCCGGCAACCGCCCGCATCGCGTCGTGCACCATCGCGACCAGCCGCTCGATACGGAACGGCTTCAGGACCCAGCCGTGAATGTCCACGGGCTCGACGTCGCTTTCACGACCTGTCATCAGGATCACACGGATGGCGTTGGCCGCGGTCCGCTGTGCCATTGCCGCCCGAGCCAGCGCAATTCCGCTCTCGCGCGGCATGCGGATGTCGGTGATCAGCACGCCGATTTCGACGTGCAGCCCCAGCAAGGCCATTGCCTCGGCGGCCGAGGCGGCGGTGATCGCCTCGATACCGGCCATTTCCAACCCGATCGCGGTTTCCTCGGCCAGCATGGCCTCGTCATCCACGACCAGGGCGATCAGGCGGGTGGTGCCATCCGGCGTTGTCATCATCATTACTTCACGCAGACCATGGAATGCATCTTCAGGTCGATGACGGAATATAGTTGACTTTGCCGGCGGCTTGCTATCGTTTCTGCTTTGTTTCTGGAATTCTGCAGACGCCGTCGTGCTCCGCCTCGTTCAGACAATCGATACCCGACCCGTCCTGCCCAGGTCACGCTGGTATGTACTGCTGGGATTCGGCATCTGGCTCCTGGCGTCCGTCGCCGGCTGGGTATTGGGCACGGCCTATCTGACCCAGTTTCGCATCCAGCAGGAACGTAACGCCCTCGCCCGCGCCCAGGTAGCGGCGGAAGCCATCGAACAGAGCCTGCTGCGAACGCTGGAAGCGGTCGAGGCGGTTCACGAACTGTCGGAAACGCGGGAAAGGCTGCTGGCCGGCGGCGATGACGGTGGCGCCGCCGCCATCGCCGATCATCTCACAGCGCTCGTCCGCCGCGAGGCCTACGGCATTCTGCAGGTCGCAACGATCGACCGGACCGGCCACATGACATGGTCGACCACTGGCGTATCGGATCGCCTGTGGCTTGGCGACCGGGAGCATTTCCGCGTTCACAGGAACGGCCGTGAAGACCTGTTCGTCAGCACCCCCCTGGTCGGCCGAGCATCGAGCCGCTGGAGCGTGCAACTGACGCGCCCGATCCATGATCCGGCAGGGATCTTCGCCGGCGTCTCGGTGGTTTCGTTCGATCCGTTGAAGTTGTCCGAGACGCTGTCGACCCTGCGGTTCGGCGAAGGCAGCGTATCGACCGTCATGCGTCTGCCGAACGGCCATGTCATCGGCAGCAGCCAGGCGATCAACCGCGCATTGGCGAAGTCACCCGATCCCGATCACCCCATCCTGGTTGCCGCACGGTCCGCCCCGTCCGGCACCCTGCGGCTGCGGCCGCCCGCGGCGGAACGCCCACTGCTGCTGGCCTATCGTGTGGTGGGATCGCTGCCTTTGATCGTGGCGGTCGGGCTCGACGCCGAACACGAACTCGCTGGTGTCGGGGATGTCGGCCATTTTGTCCGGACTGCCGAGGTGGCATTCTCCGCCCTGGCCTTCACCCTGGTCCTGGTCGTGTGGCAGGTCGCCGGACGGATGCGGGCACGGTCCGAGCTCGAACTGACGCGACGCAACGTCGAAACCGCCGAACGGGCTCGCGCGCATCTGACGCGGCTGCTGTCGGGCCTTCCCGCGGCCGTCTACAGCGCCGCCGTCGCGAGGAACGGCGCCGTGACCGCCTTCGAAGTGACGGAAAACGCGGAACGGCTGACCGGCTGGCCAATCGCCGAACTGCGTCACCGCTACGACTGGACCAACAAGATCGATCCCGAAGGCAAGCTCGACTGGGGCGAGCATTTCCGCAAGCTGGCGCGCGAGGGGGATGGCGCGGTGGAATACCCGTTCCGGCGCCCGGACGGCTCCGTCATCTGGCTGCGCGACCAGGCCCGCGTGGTGGAGCGTCAGCCGCATGAGACAAGCCTGATCGGCTACGTGTCGGATATCACGCGGGAGCGCACCCTGCATGCGCAGAGCATCGCCACCAGCAAGCTGGCCACGCTGGGAGAGATGGCGGCTGGTTTGGCCCATGAACTGAACCAGCCGATCGCGATCATGTCGTTGGCCGCCGAAAACGCGGCGCTGGCGCTGCGCCGGCCTGATGGACCGCGGCTGGATTTCGCCCTGGGCCGCATGGAACGGATCGTCGAGCAATCCACGCGGGCACGCACCATCATCGACCACCTGCGCATCTTCGGCCGTTCTCGCGAAGAGCCGCTCGGCCCCTTCGATCTGGCCAACGCGGTGACGGGTGCACTGACACTGATGGGCAGCGCGATGCGCAATGCCGGCATTACCGTCGAAACCAGCCTGCCGCGGGACCTGCCGCCCGTGATGGGGCAGGAGGTCCTGGCGGAACAGGTCATCGTAAACCTGATGCTGAACGCGCGCGATGCGCTCAACCGTCAGCCGGATGGCTGTCCGCGGGAAATCATCATCTGGGCGACGCCAGCCAGCGACAGGGATCGGATCGAGTTGATGGTGGCGGATTCCGGCCCTGGCATCCCCGACGATGCGATGAACCGCATTTTCGAGCCGTTCTTCACCACGAAGGAGGTGGGCAAAGGTACGGGGCTCGGGCTGTCCATCTGCCATGGCATCATGGATTCCTTCGGCGGCGCGATCGCTGCCCACAACGCCGAAAGGGGCGGAGCAGTGTTCATGCTGAGTTTCGTCGCCGCGCCGCCGCAGGCTGGTTCCGCCGATCCGCCGGCGACAATCCAGGAAGCCGACGAAGCCATGGCCCGGGAAACCGGCTGAGCGATGGTCGATACGATCCTGCTGGTCGACGACGATCCTGGCTTCGCCGAGGAGCTCTGCGCCTTTCTGGAACAGCATGACTTCACATGCCACGCCGTCACCGATCCAGCGCTTGCGCTGTCGCGACTCCAGGAGCTGGAACCCGATCTGCTGCTGCTGGACCAGCGGATGGGCGCGATCAGCGGCGTGGACGTGCTGCGATCGGTGCGGGAGCGTTCGAATGTCCCGTGCATCATCCTGACCGGCGTGACGGACCCGATCGACCGCATCCTGGGGCTGGAACTCGGGGCCGACGACTACGTGCACAAGACGGCCATGCCGCGGGAGGTGGTCGCGCGGATCCGTGCCGTGCTGCGGCGCCTGCGTCTGGCGCAGGCGCATGTACCGGCGCCGGATATGGCGCGCGTCCCGGCCGATCCTGTCACGCGCAGCTGGGACCTGCGGCAAACCGAGCGGGAACTGTATCGCCCCGACGGTTCGCGCTGCCACCTCAGCACCGCGGAATTTGTGCTGCTGCGCACGCTGGCCGAGGTTCCCGGGCAGGCGCTGGGCCGCGAAATGTTGACGGAAACGGTGTTCGGTCGGCCCTACCGCCCCGGCGACCGCGCCATCGACAGCGTGGTCGTGCGGCTGCGGCGCAAGCTGGAACCCGACGCCGAACATCCGATCGTGATAAAATCGGCGCGTCAGACCGGATACCTGTTCGCGGGCTTCCCGCCGTATCCCTGACACCACCGCGGCAGCCGGTTTCGGCTGGGTACTCGATGAACCCGTCCCCTGCCGGAAGGCCGCCCGCACGCTGGCATCGACGCCGCGTGAAGGTGCCTATCTGGGCATATGGGCGCTGTCTCGACAAAACACGACACATTGCGACAGGACTCAGAACCCGTCACGCACTAGCAATAATTGCACGGACACGGCCGGAAAAAAGGTCCGGCAGATCAGAACCAGCGTCGCCGCTGTGCAGCAGGCGATGCGGATTACGGAGCGTGCGGATGATCGGAGCATATAGGCTGGACGCCGGCAGCAGTGCATGTCGTTGCAGGCGACAACCGGCCAGGGCCGCCATGGGGGCGGCGGATCAGGATGCGCTGGCCCCCGCGCGTGGCATCGCGACCGGCATCGTCCTCGGCGTCTCGTTCTGGTGCCTGATCATCGCCCTCGTGCTTGCGTGATCGGCCGGACCGCCGCGCAAAGCCACCCTTTTCCAACGAAACACCCGCATTTGCCCAGGAGATGAAATCGTGCGTGCGTTCGTCGTCAATTTCGACAGCTCCATGGACAATACCGTCTCGCAACTGCTTCGCATCGCGGGCTTCGTCGTTGAATGCAGCGACCAGCCGGACGAAGCGGCAGCGATCGCCCGCCGTTACAAGTTCGACGTGATCGTGCTCGATACCACGTCACCTGCCTCCCAGGGTCTGGACGTGCTGCGCGACCTGCGGCGGCAGCGTGTCGATACGCCTGTCATGGTGGTCTGCGCCGGCCCCTCGGCCGACCCGCGCATCCGTGCGTTCTCGCTCGGGGCGGACGATGTGGTAAGCGTGCCGTTCAACGGCAACGAGTTCATCGCCCGCGTCACCGCCCTGATCCGCCGCAGCAAGGGACTGTGCGAGCCGCGCATCGCCATCGGCAACCTGGTCCTTCACCTCGGCCCGCGGGAAGCGACGTTCAACGGCCGCTCGGTCGGCCTCACCGCGCGGGAATACGCGGTGCTGGAGGTGCTGGCACTGCGCAAGGGCATCGCGGTGTCGAAGGACACGATCCTGGACCACCTGTATGGGGGAATGGATGAGCCGGACGTGAAGATCGTCGACGTTTTCATCTGCAAGATCCGCCGCAAGCTGGCCGAGGCCGGAGCCGGCAACCCGGTCGCCACCGCCTGGGGCCGCGGCTACCTGGTGCGCGACGACGCCGAACCGGTGCTGGATGTCGCCAACCGATCGGACGTGCGGGAACTGCTGGTCGCCTGACCCGCCGGTGAGAATGCCGGAGGATCAGCCCTCCGGCTTCCATTCGTGCCAGGGCGGCACGCGCGGATCGCGCTGCCGCTGCACGTAGTACGGGATGTAGGGGCGATACGCCTCGAACACCCGGCGCAGCTCGCCCACCGGTTCGTCGTGCTGGTCCACCCGCAGGTCGATGCGGGCGAACTTGTCCTGGTCGTAGACCAGTAGCGCCGCCGAGACCTGACCGCCGACCTGTCCGCCCGCGTCGCGCCCGGCCTCCAGGGCCAGCAGCAGGCGTTCCTCGAACGCCATCCCGTCGGTTTCGGCGAAGCGGCCGCGCAGCCCCTCCAGCGTCTGCGGCCCAGGCAGCACGTTGCCCAGCACCACGAACCCGTCATGCACCTGGTGCCCGGCCCATGGCGTGTTGTCGGCCCCGGTCCGCACCGCGATGCCGCCGTCGTCATCGATCACCGCCAGCTGCCGCTGCTCCGGCCACTGATCATTGCGCACCAGCGCGTCGATCACCGCCTGCGCCTTGTAGCCCTCGCGCAGCCGGTCCATCGCGAAGTGCCCCAGGCGGGCATCCGCCCGCGACATGATCGCGACCACGCCCAGCCGGGCGGCGGCGAATGGCACGCGCGCGCCCACCGCGAAGGAGCGTGTGGCGGTGGCGATGCCCAGCATCCGGGTCCGGGGACAACGCGCCAGGATGGAGAATGTCATACCGCTTCCCCCGTGTTGCATCGGTCAGGTCGCCCCCAGGTTACGCTGAGCCCTTGAGGTTGCCCAGCGCCGCGGCCCAGAATGCGACCAATCACACACGGGTCGGGGTCCATGCATTTCGATCTCAGGCTTTGGCGCATGACGCGCGGGCTGCGCGGCCGCATGGCGCTGTCCGTCCTTCTGGGCCTGTTTGCCCTGGCGGTCGGGATCGCACGCTTCGCCTTCCTGGGCCTGTTCCTGGCCGGGGTGTTCCGGGGGCAGGCGGTCGGCGATCTGCTGCTGCCCCTGTTCGGCGCGATCGCGGCGGTGCTGCTGCGCGGCTGGCTGGACCACGCGCGGACAATGATCGCGCATCGCACCGCGGCGGTGATCCAGACCGAACTGCGCGCACGCCTCTTCGACAAGATCGTCGCGCTGGGTCCAGCCTGGTTCGGCGCCGAACGCACCGGCGGCGTGATGCTGTCGATGGTCGATGGGGTCGAGCAGCTGCAGACCTTCTTCGGCCAGTACATCCCGCAGGTGACCATCGCGCTGTGCGCACCGATCGCGATCTTCGCCTTCATCGCCTGGTGGGATGTGCCGGTGGCGCTGATCATGCTTCTTGCCGCGCTGTTCACCCTGTTCATGCCGTCCTTCGTGCACCGGCGCACCTCCATCGCCTCCCGCGCCCGCCAGGCGGCGTTCAAGTCGTTCGGAGAGGAGTTCCTGGACGCGGTGCAGGGCCTGCCGACGCTGAAGGCGTTCGGCCAGAGCGCCTCCTACGGCCGCATGCTGGCGGACAAGGCGCGGGCGCTGTCCGACTCCACGTTCTGGGTCCTCGCCCTGAACGTCATGACACGCGGCTTCACCGATCTGGGCACGGCCTTGGGCGCGGCCCTCGCGCTGGCGGTCGGTGCCTGGCGCGTAACGCATGGTGAGATGAGCCTGGAGGCCCTGCTGATCGTGCTGATGGCGGGGACCGAAATCTTCCGTCCGCTGCGCGATCTGCGCGCGGTGCTGCACCAGGGCCTGAACGGACAATCGGCGGCGGCGGGCGTCACCGCCCTGCTGGATGCGCCGGTCACCGCACCCGCGGCGCCGGCCCGCAGCGTCCCATTGCCAACCATCCAGGCCGATATCGCCTTCGAGGATGTGCGCTTCGCCTACCCCGGCGGGCGGCGGCCGGCGCATCAGGGCCTGTCGTTTTCGATCGCCGCCGGTGAGCGGGTCGGGATCGTCGGGCCGAGCGGCTCGGGGAAATCGTCGATCGTGCGGTTGCTGTTGCGGCTGCATGATCCGCAGGGCGGCACGATCCGCATCGGCGGGCATGATCTGCGCGCGCTGGATCCCGAGCAGGCGCGGTCGCTGATCGCGGTGGTGGCGCAGGACACGTACCTGTTCCACGGCACCGTCGAGGAGAATCTGCGCCTCGGCCGGCCGGACGCGACCGAAGCGGACCTCGTGGCCGCCGCCGCTGCCGCGAATGCGCATGAGTTCATCACCGCCCTGCCCGACGGCTACCAGACCGTGATCGGCGAGCGGGGCGCAAGGCTGTCGGGCGGGCAGCGCCAGCGGATCGCCATCGCCCGCGCCCTGCTGCGCGATGCACCGATCCTGGTGCTGGATGAGGCGTTGTCGTCGGTCGACGCCGAGAACGAGGCGGTGATCCAGCAGGCGCTGGACCGGCTGATGACCGGGCGTACCACGCTGATCCTGGCGCACCGCCTGTCCAGCGTCATCGGCGCCGACCGCATCCTGGTGCTGGAGGACGGGGCCGTCGTGCAGTCCGGCACGCATGCCGCGCTGATCGCGCAGGAAGGTCCGTATCGCCGCCTGATGGCGCCGCAATTGGAAGGCGAACGGATCGAGCCGGTCGGCCAGGTCCTGGAGGAAGCACGATCGGGCGGCCCGGCGGAACAGCCCGCCGCAGGGGGCGCCGTCGTGATCCCGCTGTCCCAGGACGCGGATCACGTCGGCTGGCCGGCCACGATCCGCACGCTCATGCGCTTCGTGCGGCCCTATCGCGGGCAACTCGGGATCGTGGTGGGCTGCGGCATCAGCCGCGTGATCGCCTATATCGGCGTCGGCGTGCTGGGCGCTTTCCTGCTGGGGGCGGTGCGCAACCACCAGCCGGTGGCGGCGCTGATCGCCGGGCTGCTGGTCACCGCGCCGCTCGCCGGCGTGCTGCACTGGCTGGAATCCTGGATCGCGCATGCGATGGCCTATGCGCTGCTGGCCGAGATGCGGATCGACCTGTTCCGCAAGCTGGACGCGCTGGCACCGTCCTATCTGCTGCGGCGGCGGTCCGGCGACCTGGTGGCGCTGGCGACGCAGGACGTGGAGACGGTCGAGTATTTCTTCGCCCACACCATCGCCCCTGCGATCGTCGCCGGCCTGATGCCCGCGGCGGTGCTGCTGGGCCTGCTATGGATCGACTGGCGGTTGGCCTTGGTGCTGGCACCGTTCCTGATCTATGCCGGCGCCTCACCGCTGCTGGGCCGCCGGCGGATCGACGGCCTGGCGTCCTCGGCCCGCGGTGCGCTGGGATCGATGGGCGCGCACGTCACCGAAAGCATCCAGGGCCTCGCGGAACTCGCGGCGTTCGGCGCCGCGGGCCGGCGGCGCGAGTCGTTCCTGCGGACCGTGCGGGACTACCAGACGATGCGGCTCGGGCTGCTGGCCGACCTGACCGTTCAGGCCAGCGCGCTGGAGGTCGCGACCGGCCTGGGCGGCATGGCGGTCGCGGTGATGGGGGCCGTTCTCGTCGGGCAGGGTGCGATGGACCCGACCCTGCTGCCGCTGGTGGTGCTGATCTCGGTGGCGGCGTTCCTGCCGGTGTCCGAGATCGCGCAGGTGGGCCGGCAGCTGGCGGACACGATTTCCTCCACACGCCGGCTGCATGTGGTGCACGCCGAACCCGTCGTGATCACCGACGGCCCACGCGAGCCGGCCGCGCCGGCGGGCGGGTCCGCGGTGCGGTTCGACTCGGTCGACTTCACCTATCCCGGCCGGTCCGCGCCCGCCTTGTCACGGGTGTCGTTCAATGTACCCGCGGGATCGACCGTGGCCCTGGTGGGTCCGTCGGGGGCCGGCAAGACCACGATCGCCAACCTGCTGCTGCGGTTCTGGGATCCGTCGTCGGGCGTGATCCGGCTGGACGGGGTCGATCTGCGCGACCTGACCCTTGACGGGCTGCGCGGGCGCATCGCCCTGGTGGCGCAGGACACCTACCTGTTCAACGATACGCTGGAGGCCAACGTTCGTTTGGCGCGTCCCGGCGCGACACGGCAGGAGGTGGAACTGGCGCTGTCCCGCGCCGCCCTTGCCGATTTCGTGGCCGAACTCCCCGATGGTCTGGCGACGCGGGTGGGCGAACGCGGCGTGCAACTGTCGGGCGGGCAGCGGCAGCGCATCGCGATCGCGCGCGCCTTCCTGAAGGACGCACCACTGCTGGTGCTGGATGAGGCAACCTCGCACCTCGACACCATCAGCGAACAGGCGGTGCGCTCGGCGCTGGATGCGCTGATGGTGGACCGCACCACGCTTGTGGTGGCGCATCGCCTGTCGACGATCCGGGCGGCGGACCTGATCCTGGTATTGCGCGATGGCAAGGTGATCGAATCCGGCACCCATGCCGAGCTGCTGGCCCAGCGCGGCATGTATGCCCGGCTGGTCGAGCGGCAGATGGCCGGCGTCGGGGGATAGGCCCGGCCCCGTCCTTTGGCTAACCTGGGCGTCCTTAGCAGGAGACTGTCCCATGGGCTTCCTCTCCGACGACGATCTCGCCCGCCTTGCGCCCGCCGACGTGGTGGAGGCGGACACGCCCGTTCCGACGCGCATCGTTTCCAGTGACGAATATTTCCCCGCGGCCCAGAATGCCGCCCAACGGGAAGCCGAAGCCCGCATGCTCGCCCTCGGCGACGAACAGGCGCGGCGTCACGGCATCTCCCGCCGCCGCTTCTTCCAGACCGCCGCCGGCATGGCCGCGGCCTTCGTCGCGATGAACCAGACCTACGGCAATGTCTTCGCCGCCTCGGAAGCCGAAGCCGCCACGCCCGAGATGGCGGATGAGCGTGCGGCGGCGCTGAAGAACCAGTTCATCATGGACATGCACACGCATTTCCTGCGCGACGACACCCGCCTGCTGGGCTTCGTCCGCGCGCGGGAGGCGGTGGGCAAGGCCGGCTGGAACCCGGACCTGGTCGACAAGCCGCAGACCATCGAGGACCTGAAGTTCAACAACTACTTCAAGGAGGTCTACCTCGACAGTGACACGAAGATCGCGCTGATCTCGTCCTCGCCCTCGGAAATTCCGGAAGACTGGTTCCTGACCAACGACATGATGGCGGCCGCGCGCGAAAGGGTGAACCGCGAGGCGGGGTCCAAGCGCATGTTCGCGCATGCCATCTTCACGCCCGGTCAGCCCGGCTGGATGGAACAGCTTGACGCCGCGCTGGCGCTGAAGCCCGATTCGATGAAGGGCTATACGATCGGCGACAACACCCACAAGGCGTCCAGCCATTACCCGTGGCGGATGGACGACGAGGCGCTGCTCTACCCCGCCTACCAGAAGATGCTGGACGCCGGCGTGCGGAATGTCTGCGTGCACAAGGGGCTGTTTCCGCCGTCGCTCGACCAGCGCTTCCCGAACCTGCGCGCCTATGCCGATGTGCGGGATGTGGGCAAGGCCGCGAAGGACTGGCCGCAGCTCAATTTCATCATCTACCACAGCGGCTACCGGCATGTGGGCCAGGGCGCCGACCCCGCCCAGGCGCTGGCCGAATTCGAGCGGACCGGCCGCAGCGACTGGGTGAGCGACCTGGCGGACATCCCCGCGCGGTACGGCGTCAGCAACGTCTACGGCGACCTCGGCCAGTTGTTCGCCAACAGCACGGTCGCGCAGCCGCGCCTCGCCGCGGCGCTGATGGGCATCCTGGTGAAGGGCCTCGGCGCCGACCACGTCGTCTGGGGCACGGACGCCGTCTGGACCGGATCGCCGCAATGGCAGATCGAAGGGCTGCGACGCCTCGAAATCCCCGAGGACATGCAGAAGCGCCACGGCTTCCCGCCGCTGGGCGCCGCCGACGGCCCGGTGAAGAGCGCGATCTTCGCGGACAATTCCGCCCGCCTGTACAACGTGCCGAAGCATGCGATGGGCCCGGTCTCGGACCGTTTCGCCGCGCTGAAGGCACGGTATGAGGAAGCGGGACCGGCCCGCAGCAACCTGCGCTATGGCTTCGTGCAGCGAACCGGTTGACGGACCCGCCCATGGCCATGCACCGCCCCGACCGGGTTCATCTGAGCCAGGAGGACTATCAGCGCCTGGGGGAACTCCGCCGCCACGGCGCGGCGCGCCTGCGGGTGCGCCCGCATCCCGACCTGGGCGCCCACATCGCCGACCGTGTGGCCGCCACCGTGGGTTCCTGGCGCTTCATCATCATCCAGAGCGTCATCCTGCTGGCGTGGATCGCGGCCAATGTCGTGGCATTCATCCGGCACTGGGACCCCTACCCGTTCATCCTGCTGAACCTGGTCCTGTCCTTCCAGGCCGCCTACACCGCGCCGGTGATCATGATGAGCCAGAACCGGCAGGCCGAAATCGACCGCCGGCACGCCGAACACGATTACCGCGTCAACGTGAAGGCGGAGCTCGAAATCGAACTGCTGCACCAGAAGATCGACCTGCTGCGGGAGCAGGAGATCGCCCGCCTGACGGATGTCATTCACCGTCTGACACGCCATTTGGCGCCCGAGGTGGTGGAGGCGATGGAAAAGGAACAGCGGCCGTCGACCACCCCGGGATAGCGCGGCAACCATCGTTTGGCGGCCGCCGTCCCGCGGGCAAGCGTCGGGGAGGCAGCGGCCTCCCCGACTGAACTCAGGCCGCGGTGCAGTCGCTGCGCACCAGACCGCCGGGCAGCGCGCCGGTCGCTTCGCCGTTGCGGTAGGTGAGCTTGCCGGCCTTCACCGTCGCCGCGTAGCCGCGCGCCTTCTGCATCAGCCGCTTGCCGCCCGCCGGCAGGTCGTGGACCATCACCGGCCGCTCCAGCGCCAGATTGTCGAAGTCGATCACGTTGATATCGGCCTTCTTGCCCACTTCCAGCAGGCCGCGGTCGTGCAGGCCGGCGAAGCGTGCCGGTTCCCGCGTCTGGCGGCGCACCAGGTCCGGGATCGACATCCGGTCGGCGCCGCGGTCACGGCCCCAGTAGCTGAACAGGAAGGTCGGGAACGACGCGTCCGAGATGAACGCGACATGCGCGCCGCCGTCCGACAGGCCGGGAATGACGTGGTCGCGCGAATACATCGTCTTCACCGCTTCCAGGTCATAATTCGCGTAGTTCACCAGGCAGGCGAAGATGAAGCCGCGGCCTTCATCCTCGATCAGCATGTCATAGGCGACTTCCTGCGGCGTGCGACCCTGGCGCGCGGCGATGGCGGCAATCGAGTCCTCACGCGCCGGCGTGTAGTTCAACGGGTCGGTGAAGCGGAACATCCGCTCGAAGCTGGTGCGGATCAGCAGCGACCAGGTGTTGAACTCCGCCGGGTCCTCGGTGACGATCTTCGCGCGGATCTCCGGATTGCGCATCACCGCCACGCGTTCGGCGACCGGCAGATGGGCGATCGCGTGATAGGTACGGGTGCCCGCGAACGGGTTCTGGCTGCCGGTCAGGCCCAGCAAGGCGCCGATCGGGCGCGGCGGCGCGACGCAGCGCACCGGCAACCCGTCCTTCACCGCCTGGGTGGACAGTTCCAGCAGGTCCTTCCAGGCCTCGGTCCGGTCGTGGCGCTGGTTGATCGAGAACACCAGCGGCCGGCCGCAGGCTTCCAGCACCCGGCGCACCATGGCGAATTCGGTGGCCGGATCGGGCGTGTTCCAGTCCGAGGTCATCTCGATGAACCCCGCCCCGGCATCCCGAAGACCCATCGCGATGCCCATCAGCTCGGCTTCCTGCGCGCGCACCGTGGGCGTGCAGTCGCCTGCCAGCGTCTTGTGGGAAATGGTGCGGGACGTGGAGAAGCCGAATGCGCCGGCGCGCACCGCGTCGGCCGTGATCTCCCGCATCCGGGCGATGTCTTCCTGGTTGGCGTCTTCCAGTTTCAGCGCGCGGTCGCCCATCACGTAGACCCGCATCGGCGCATGCGGCAGCAGGGCGCAGAAATCGATGTCGTGCTTGCGGCGTTCCAGCGCGGTCAGGTACTCGCCGAAGGTTTCCCAGGTCCAGTCCAGGCCTTCGTGCAGGCAGGGGCCGGGGATGTCCTCCACGCCTTCCATCAGGGCGATGACGGCGTCCTGCGTGTTCTTGCGCACCGGCGCGAAGCCGACGCCGCAATTGCCCATCACCACGGTGGTGACGCCATGCCAGGAAGACGGGGCGAGATGGGAATCCCATGCCGCCTGCCCGTCGTAATGGGTGTGGATGTCGACGAAGCCGGGGGTGACGGACAGGCCGTCGGCCTTGATTTCTTCCGCGCCACGGCCCGAGACCTTGCCGATTTCGGCGATCCTGCCGTCCTTCACCGCGACATCGCCGGTGAACGGCGTGCCGCCGTGCCCATCCATGATCGTGCCGCCACGGATGACGATATCGTATTCGCTGGCCATATCCTGGAGCTCCTGTCCTGTTGGGGAGAGTGTCGCGCCACAACGGGGCGGGGGCAAGGGCCTGAGGTCGTGCGCCGGACGCCGGAGAGCTTGCCGCACATTGCGCCCGCCGCCATGCTGCCGATCAAGGTCAGACCGCAACAGCTGGTCTGCACAGCCAGGAGAGCACAGCATGGAAACCGTCGGCCTGGGTATGTACTATGAAGACCTTCCGGTCGGCCGCGTCTTCAAGACCATCGGCCGCACCGTGACCGAGGCCGATATCACCAACTTCGTCAACGCCACCGGCATGGTCGAGGTCCTGTTCACCAATGTCGAGTTCCTGAAGGAGGAATCCGACATCAAGCAGCGCATCGCGCCGGGCGCGCTGGCCT
>JBFXDK010000003.1:0-4418 GCA_050181195.1 Acetobacteraceae bacterium
GACCTCATCGACCAGCCCGATCGCGGCGGCCCGGGCGGCATCGATCCGCTGCGCCGTCAGGCTGAGGCGGAACGCCGCCTGAAAGCCGCAGCGGCGGATGATGAAGGGCGCGATCGTCGCCGGCAGCAGGCCGAAGATCACCTCCGACAGCTGGAAACTCGCACCGGGCCCGGCCACGACATAGTCGGTCGCCGCGGCAAGGCCGACACCGCCGGCCGTCACCCGCCCGGTGATCCGCGCCGCGACGACGATCCGGCTCTGCGTGAAGCGCTCCATCAGCCGGTAGAACTGCTCGACCGTCGGCCGCAGGGCCTCGGCCGCGTCCGGCGTGGCGCCGGCCTCGACGAAGTCCATTCCGGCGCAAAACGAATCGCCCTCGCCCGACAACACCACAAGCCGGATGTCCGGATCGGCTTCCGCCAGATCCAGCGCGGCGTGCAGCTCCGCGATCATGCCGCGTGTCAGGGCGTTCTGCCGGTCCGCGCGGTCCAGCACCACCTCCAGCGCACGCTCCCGCCGCATCAGGCGGATCGTCTGGAATTCCGTCATGACGCGAAGCGATACCGGCGCTGGTAGCCGGCGATCCCCTCCAGCACCAGCAGCCCGCGTCCCGCGAAATGGCGCGTCTGGATCGGTGCGAACACGCCCGGATCGACCCGCGCCTCCCGCTGCCCGAACAGCGTCCGCCGCTCCAGCGCCAGCAACTGCTCGTATTCCGCCATGGTCAGTTCGCGGCGGGCCGCCAGCGCACCGTCGATATCCAGGTCGCGGACCGCCCGCGCGCCCCGCGCATCCGCGATGCCGCTGTAGAATTCTGAACAGCAACCGGAGCCATAGGAAAACAATCCGATCCGCCGCGGTTCGGGGAACTCCCCGTGTGCCATGACGCCCGCGAGCGCCAGGAAAACCGTGCCGGAGTAGATGTTCCCCACCTCCTGGCAGAAGGCCAGCGCCGGGCGGACGCGGCGTTCGAAATCGGCGTTCACCACCGGCGGCGGGCCGGGGCGGAACTTGCGCATCATGGTGCGGTGCGCGCCCTTCACCATGCCGCCAAACGGCGTGTGGCACGCCAGGTAGGCGAAATGGTCCTGGAAATCGACCGGCCCCACCCGCTCCCGGTACGCCAGGAAGCTGTTTTCGATGCAGTCGAGGTAGGACAGCAGCGACAGGTCCACGTCGCCGGTTTCCATCTCCGGCGTCGGGCGGCAGGAATCCATCACCTCGTAGCCGTGCATCCCGGACGCGCCGGGTTCCAGCGCCAGGATCGCGGGATCGGGGCCGACCAGCAGCGCGACGGCGGCGCAGCCCTGCGCGGGTTCGGCGTAGGAATGCGGCACGCAGCGGGCGAGATCGGTGCAGATCACCAATGCTCGCCGCACCTGGCCGGACGCGACCGAGGCCGCGGCCGTCTGCAACGCCGCGGTGCCGCCGTAGCAGGCCTGCTTCACCTCGAACATGCGGCAGCGCCGGCCCAGACCCAGATAGTGATGCACGTAGTTGCTGATCGACTTGCCCCAGTCGATGCCGGATTCGGTCGCGACGATCAGCAGTTCGATCGAGTCCCGCTCCGCCGCCGACAGCGCATCGACCAGCGGCTTCGCGGCATTCACCGCGAACGACACCGGGTCCTCGAACGGGAAGGACAGGCTTTTCCGCCGCATCAGCAGGTTGGCGAAGCGGGCCGGGTCCAGGCCTCGCATCTCCGCCAGTTTCGCCACATCGATGAAGGCGGCACCGCAATAGACGCCCATCCGCTCGATGCCGGTGGTCATGTCCTGTCCTCCGCGCTGCGCACCACGATGCTGGCGGCGATGCTGCCGAAACCGAACGCGTTGCTCAAACCGTATCGGATGGGGCGGGCGATGGTTTCGGGACCGACCAGCCACAGGTCATCGGCGATCGGGTCCGCCAGGTTGGCGGTGCCGTGGATGAAGCCGCCCTGGATCTGGCGGATCAGCGCCACCAGCTCCACCACGCCGGCGGCGTGCAACGCGTGGCCGAACAGCGATTTCGGCGCGTTCACCGCCACGTCGCGGCGGCGACCGCCCAGCAGGTGGCGGATGGCCTCGCATTCCGCGGCATCCCCGGCCGGCGTGCTGGTGGCGTGCGCGCTGATCAGGTCCAGATCCCCCACACCGATGCCCGCGTCGCGCAGGGCGCCCGCCATCGCGCGCAATTCTCCCTCGGCGTCGGGTGCCGGCAGATGGTTCGCGCCCTGCACCCAGCTCGCGCCCGCCAGCACCGCGAGCGATCCGGCGCCGCGCGCCCGGGCCCGGTCCGCCGCTTCCAGCAGGACGGCGGCGCAGGCCTGGCCGGGAACAAAGCCGGACGCGGCGCGATCGAACGGGCGGCACGGCTGGTCGGGCGGCGCCAGCGCGCCCATCGCCCGCAGCGCATGGATTTCGGCCGGCGACAGATCGGGCAGCGGCCCCACCACCAGGCACGCCTGCGCCCGCCCCGCGCGGATCAGGTCCAGCGCGACACCAACGGCCACATTGCCGCTGGCCGAGGCACCGCCGACGGTCATCCCCGGCCCGTGCAGGCCCAGCGTTTCCGCGATCACGCCCATGACATGCGTGTCGTAGAACTCGTAGCCGTGGCGTGGCGACAGATAGGCCGGTTCCTGCTGGAACTTCTCGAATGCCTGGAAGGCACGCCCCAGCAGCAGGTTGCTGCCGGCGACCACGAGGCCGATGTCGGCCCCCTCCAGGGCGGCGTCGCCGGCAGACAGCACCGCCGCGACCGCGACCTGCACCGAGGCGCGCAGCGCGGGGCTGGCGGTGCGGGCGGCGCGACGGGCACGCGCGGCGATGGCGGATGGCAGTGCGGAAAGCCAGGGATCCCATGGCGGCGCGGCCAGGAAAGCCGAGGCGCGGGACTCGCTCCGGCGCAGCAGGGCATCGAACGCGGCCAGGTCCGCAACGCCGCCGGCCATGACGGCCTGCCCCGTCACCCAGACGGGCGGCCGGTCAGGCATCGGCAACGTATCGGCTCAGCAGATCGATCAGGTCACCGATCGAGCCGACCCCGGCCAGTGCCTCATTCGGCACGCGAACGCCCAGGCTCTCCATCGCCAGGGTTGCCACATCCACGCGATCGATCGAGGTCGCGCCGAGCTCGGTCATGCTGCGTTCCGGCACCACCTGCTCCGCCGGCACATCGGGCAGCGTCTCGCGCACCAGCGCCAGCACAACCTCCCGCACGCGGCCGTTCGCCGCCGCGTCCGCCGGGACGATCGCGGGCTCGGGCGACCGCGCCGCCTCCGCGGCCAGCATTTGCCGCAGCGCCTCGGCAGCACCATCGCGGAACACGCCGAAATGGTCGCAATCCAGCGTGGCGCACCGGATGGGGGACGCGAACAGCGCATCCCACCCCGCGCGGTAATCTCGTGCCGCCGCCGAGTCAGGCAGGCCCAGCGGGTTGTCACCGCCCGCCATGCCATCCCGACACGCGATCAGCAGCACGTCCACCGGAACATCCAGCCGCTCACCCCGGTATTCGCGCAACGCCTTGCCGATGGTCCAGCCGACCCGGTCGAGCGTGACCAGCATGTGGCGGACCTCGTCACGCGACAGCGGCGGCGAGGTCTGCAGGAACAGGTGGTCCAGCACGCGCGCCAGCATCGCGTCCTTGTCCAGGCCCTGCAGCGCCGAGAGCGGCAGCACCTCGGCCGCGCCCCATTGCGTCGCCAGCCAGCCGCCGACGACCAGATAGACATAGCCCGGCCCGAACGCTTCCTGCATCCCGGCCACCGTCGCGTTGCCCGGCGCGTTGGCATCCAGCAGGGTCAGGCGCTCCACGCGATGGCCGGCACGCGCCAGCTGGCACGCCATTTCGAATGCGATCGCCCCCCCGGCGGAATAGCCGCCCAACCGATAGGGACCTTGCGGCTGTGCGCGCAGCATCGCCGCGACATAGTGCTCGGCCATCGCCTCGACGGTCGGCAACGGATCGGCCTCGCCGTCCAGACCGATCGCCTCCAGCGCGAAGATGCGCTGGCCGGGCGGCGAAAGACGGGCGAGCTCCGTCACCCAGTTCACGTCCCCCGGCCCGCCATGCACCCAGAACGACGCGGGGCCCTCGCCCTCGGCCCGCACCGGCACCACGGGATCATGCGCGCCGTCCAGCGTCCGCCCGGCCCGGGCAAGCAGCGCCGGCCCGTGTTCGGCAGCGGGCCGCGTCGCGATGAACGCCGCGAGTTGCGCCGGCGTCGGATGGTCCCACAGCGCGATCACCGGCAGGTCGACGCCGAACGCGCAGGCCGCGTCCCGCATCAGCGTCGCCGCCGCGATGGAAGTAAGGCCCAGCGTGTCGAACGACGTGGCGGGCGTGACCGCTTCCGGTGCCGCACCCAGGCAGCGCGCCACGATCGGCAGCAGGCGATCGATGATCGGTTGCGCTTCCGTCGCGTGAGGGAA
>JBFXDK010000003.1:4518-17112 GCA_050181195.1 Acetobacteraceae bacterium
CCCCCGTCATGGCGGGCGCAGGCCCGCCATCCACGACTTCGGCCGCACCGTCCCCAGACACCGGCCGCAGCGATTCGCGGTCCCCATCAGGCCAGTACCGCGCCTCAGCGAACCGATACCCCGGCAGCGCACACACCCGTCCCGACGGATACAGCGCATCCCAGTCCACCGCCCCGCCTTCGCGCCACGCAGCCCCCAGCGCCATCAGGTCGGCGGGACCATCCATCGCCACCGCCCGCGGCCAGGCGGCCAGTTGCGCCCGGAACTCGTCCAGCGTCCGCGCCACGAACGCTGCCCGCGCCGCGAAATGCGTCCGCCGCACCGCCAGCGTGTAGGCGAGGTCGGCAAGTGCCGGCGCCGCCTGCGCCAGCGCCGCCGCCAATGCCGCGACCTGCCGGTCCAGCGCCGCCGGATCGGTGCCGGAGATCACCAGCAGATGCGCCGGCCGTTCGGCCGCATCGACGGCCGGGGCCGGCGGCGCCTCGGCCAGCACGACATGGGCATTCGTGCCGCTCAGCCCGTAGGACGTCGCCGCCGCCAGACGGCGTCCCGCGTCCGGCGCCGGCCAGTCCTCGATCCCAGTATTGATGCGGAACGGCGAACCCCGCAGCGCCATATGCGTGTTGGGCCGCTCGATCCCGATGGTCGGCGGGATCTGCCGGTGCCGCAGCGCCAGCAGCAGCTTCACCACACTGGCCAGGCCCGACGCGGCGAAGGCATGCCCGATCGCCGGCTTGGCCGACCCCAGCAGGCAGGTGGCTTCGGGAACCGCGCCCTCGGCGAACACCGTGCGCAGCGCATCGAATTCCAGCGCGTCGCCGATGCGGGTGCCGGTGCCATGCGCCTCTATCAGCCCGACGTCACGCATCGACACGCCGCACCGGTCATAGACCGCATGCAGCAGGCGCGTCTGGGCCTTGGCACTCGGCGCGGTAATGCCGGCCGTCGTGCCGTTCTGGTTGATCGCGACACCCTGGATCACACCCTGCACCGGATCGCCGTCCGCCAGGGCGCGGTCCAGCCGCTTCAGCACCAGGGCGACGATGCCCTCGGCCGGCACGAACCCGTCGGCGCCGTCGTCGAAGCTGCGGCACCGCCCGCTGCGCGAGAGCATGCCGGCGGATCCCGTCAGCACATGCATCTGCGGCGTCAGCAACAGGTTCACGCCGCCCACCAGCGCCATGTCGCACTCACCGTCGCGGATGGCCCGCCAGCCGGCATGCAGCGCAACCAGGCCCGAGGAGCAGGCGGTGTCCAGCGCCATGCAGGGCCCGTGCAGGTTCAGGAAATAGGCGATGCGCGCGGCCAGGATGGAGGAGATGTTGCCCAGCAGCGTCTCACCCCGCGCGCTGCCGGCGCCGGCGTCGAGGATGCGGCCGTAGTCGCTGGGACCGCCGCCGACATACACGCCGCACTCCGCGCCATCGAGACGAGCGCGGGTCTGTCCGGCCATTTCCAGCGCGTGCCAGGCGGTCTGCAGGAACAGCCGCTGCTGCGGGTCCATCAGCCGCGCCTGGTCCGGCTTGATCGCGAAGAAGGCGGGGTCAAAGCGATCCACCTGATCGAGGTAACCGCCCCAGGGGGTGACCTCGGCGCCAACCGAGCGCAGCCCGTCAACATAGATGTCCCGACGCCAGGGTTCGGCGGGATAGGGCGTCACGGCGACATCGCCCGCGGACAGCAGATGCCAGAACGCATCGGCATCGGGCGCGCCGGGCAGCCGGCAGGCATAGCCGATGATCGCAACATCCTGCAGGCCCTGCGAGTCGATTCGGGGCGCTGTGACCACCGTCGGTTGGGTCAAAGGTGCCGCGGGCGCGGGGCGCGGCACGTCCGCAACCGGCAATCGCGCGAGCATCAGGTCTGGCGACGACGGCGGGACCGTTTCGGCGGGTGCGGACACGTCGCCGCCCGGTGCTGCCCGCGCGTCGATCAGGGCCGCCAGGGCACCCAGGTCGCGGCAACGGGCGACATCGGCCTCGGACAGCGCGCAGCCGAACCGGTCGTCGATCTCGCCCAGGATGATCTTCGCCTCGGCTGGCTGCAGCGCGATCGAGTCGAGCCGGGTTGTCGCCGTGAGCCCGGTCGCGCCGCATTCTTCCAGCCGATCCCGCAGGAAGCCCAGCGTGGCGGATGTCCCGGCGTCGAACGACGCGCTGGTTTCCTGCTCCGCAAGCTGATCATGCAGGAAGGCCGAGAGCGCGGCGGCGTTCGGATGGTCGTAGAGCCGCGTCGCCTGCAGTTCGGTGCCGAGTTCGTCGTTCAGGCTTTTCGTGAGTTCGACGGCCAGAATCGAATCGAGGCCCAGGTCAGCGAACCCGGCATGGTCGTCGATCTGCGCTTCCTCCAGATACAGCGCGCGCGCCAGGTGCCGGCGGACGGTGTCCTGCACGCTGTGCAGCGACACGGCGGGGGCGCGGGCAGGCCCCTGGTGCGCGGGCGACGCCGTTGCCGATGGCGTAGCCGCCATTTCCCCGGCCAGGTAGGCGGACAGCGCCAGGACGTTGGCGTGGTCGTAGAGCCGCGTCGCCTGCAGTTCGGTGCCGAGTTCGTCGTTCAGGCTCTTCGTGAGTTCGACGGCCAGGATGGAATCGAGGCCCAGATCGGCGAACCCGGCATGGTCGTCGAGTTGCGCTTCCTCCAGGTACAGCGCCGCGGCGAGGTGGCGCCGTACGACCTGCCGCACCTCGGCTTCGGGACGGCCGGCTGGTTTGGTGACGATGGCAGGCACAAGGGCGGGGGCCGGTGAAATGGCGGCCGGGGCCGTCGCAATCCGGGTCGCCGCGGGCGACGCCATGGCGGCCGATGGCGTCGCAACGGCGGGGGACGCGGCCGGGGCGACGCCGGCAGACGACGGTTCGGCGAACGCGGATGCGGCGGCAACCGCTGCGTCGGTGACCGAAGACGCAGGCGCCGGTGCGGCCGGCGGGAAGGGCCGAGAGGACGGGTCCAATCCGGGCAATGTGTTGGGTTGAAGCGGCGTGTCGGGTCGGATGGTTCCGCTCGGCCGCTGCGACACGCCCGACGCGGCCATCCCGCCCGAGCGCGGCAGCGGATCGGACGCCGCCGTTCCGCCGAGCCCGGGACTGGCGCCGGACGCGCGATCGAACCAGAACGGCAGCGGCGCGAACGGATAGTTCGGCAAGGCGATGCGCCGACCCGGCATGGCCCCGGCTGGCATGTCGGCGCCACTGATCCACAGGCGCGCTGCCTGCTCCCACTGTCCGGTCTGCAGCAGGTCGCCCAGCCCGGGCGTCGCGGCGGAGTTGTCGCGCCCGATCCCGGGCTTCGCCACCGATCCCACCCAGATCCCGGGCGTAGCGGCATCACCCGCGACGGCCTCCGCCGCGACCGCGAACCGATCCGCCAGGGTTTCCCCCGCCTGCCACAGCACGGCGGCACGGTGCGGCATCGGCTCACGTCCGGCCGCGAGCGTGTGGGCCACATCCCGCACCGGCAGGTCCGGACGGGAGCGCGAGAAAGCTGCCAGGCGCCGCAGGCTGGCGGCCAGCCGGTCGCGATCCCGTGCCGAAACCACCAGCAGCACCGCATCCGGTGCTGCTCCGGAGTCAACGGGCCGCGGATATGCCTGCAACACCAGATGCGCGTTGCTGCCGCCCAAGCCGAAGGAGCTCACCCCGGCCCGCAGCGGCAGGGCACGGCCGTCGGGCGTGCGCAGCGGCAGCCAGGCGCGCGTGTGGTCGGCGACCGCGAACGGCGTGTTGGTGAAATCGATCAGCGGATTGAGCTGGCGGAAATGCAGGCTGGCCGGCAGCACCTGATGCTCCAGCGCCAGCACCGCCTTCAGCAGGCCGGCGATGCCGGACGCCGGCTCCAGATGCCCGACATTCGTCTTCACCGTGCCCAGCAGGCAGGACCGCTCCGCCACCGTGCCCGGTTCAGCCGTGGCGGCGAAGGCTTCCTTCAGTGCCATCACCTCGACGGGATCACCGAGTTCCGTGCCGGTGCCATGCGCCTCGACATAGCCGATCGTATCCGACGGCACGCCGGCCCGGCGCAGTGCGGTGGCGATCAACGCCGCCTGCGCGGTGCCGTTGGGCGCGGTCAGGGAATGCGCGTGCCCGCCATGGTTCTCGGCCGATCCCAGGATCACGGCATGGATCACGTCGCCATCGGCTTCCGCCTGGGACAGCGGCTTCAGCAGGACGACGCCGACGCCCTCGCCCTTGACATAGCCGTTCGCCCGTGCATCGAAGCTGTGGCAGCGCCCGTCTGGCGACACGACGCCGAGTTCCATGGTGGAGACGATGCTTTCCGCCGTCAGCACCAGGGACACGCCGCCGGCCAGCGCCATTTCGCACTCGCCCGCCTGCAAGGCGCGCACCGCCCGGTGCACCGCCACCAGCGAGCTCGAGCATGCGGTGTCGATCGCCTCGCTGGGTCCGCGCAGGTCGAACAGGTAGGAGATGCGGTTGGGCAGCATGGTCGCGATGTTGCCCAGCGCGATCTGGGCGCGGGCGACGTCGCGCTCGGGGATGATGGCGCCGTACTCGTTGACCTGCGGGCCGAAGAACACGCCGACCCCCCGGCCGGCGAGCGTGCTCATGCGCAATCCGGCGTCCTCGACGCAGTGCCACACCGCCTCGATTGCCAGCCGGTGCTGCGGATCGAGGAAACAGGCCTCCCGCGGCGAAATGCGGAAGAACGGCGCGTCGAACGTGTCGATCCGGTCGAGGAACCCACCCAGGAGCGCATCGCGGTCATAGCCGGATTGCGAGGCGAGATCGCGCCCTTCCGGCAGCGGGCCGACGAGGTCGGTGCCGGATTCAAGGTGGCGCCAGAACGCATCGAGGTCGGGGGAGCGCGGGAACCGGCCGCTGATGCCGATGATGGCGATCGGCTCGGATGTGGGGGGCCGGGTGGCCGGGGCCGCGCGGGCGGCAGCGTTGGCCATCGTGGAGGACGGGCCTTCGCCCGCCATGACGGGGGTGGGGGCGCATGTGACGGCTTGTGTGCTCGCGGCGGGCGATGCCGGTGCGGGTGCGTTCGTATGGGCGGCGTGCCGGTCGGTGATCTCGGCCGGATGCGTTTCGATCAGGTAGTCGGCCAGGGCATCAATCGTGCCGTGGGCAAAGAACACGGCCGGGCTGACAGTGATGGCGTAGTGCTCGCCCAGGCGGACGCTGAGTTCCTTCAGCGCGATGGAATCAAAGCCGAATTCCGCGAGGCCGGCCGTGGGGGACAGCAGGTCCGCGTCGATCTTCATCAGCCGCGAGATCAGGGCGGTGAGGTCCGCCAGCACCCTCTCCCGCACCGCTGCATCGTGCCCGGACAGGGCCGCGTCGAGCGTGACGGCATCATGCCGAACCAGGGCAGGCTGGTCGTCGCGCCTGGCTGCCAAAGCGGACCTGCCCACGGCCGGTTCGGCGACGGCGGGCGCCCCAGGCGCGGAGCGCGACCCGGAAGGTGCGCCGGTGAACAGCGACTGCGCCCGCGCCGGATCGCCCGGCACCACCGCGACCTGCGGCCGGCCCATGGCGAGCGCATCCAGGAAAGCCTGCCACCCTTGTTCCGTTTCCAGGTACGGCATGCCGGAGGTCGCGAGGTAGATGCGTTCGCCCTCGGCCGAGAGCACGCCCCTGCCCTCGCGCCACAGCGGCCAGCCCAGGGCGATGCTGCGCCCGTGCCGCCGCCCCTGCGCGCGTTCGACCTCCCGCCACGCGGCGAAGCGGTCGCAGAACGCATTGCCCATCGCATAGGCGCCCTGGCCGAAATCCCCGAGTTCCCCGGCCAGCGAGGAGAACACGGCGAAGACGTCCAGCGGCTCGTCCATCAGCACGCGATCGAGCGTGACGATCCCCGCGATCTTGGGCGCGAGGCAGGCGGCGGCGGCGTCCCAGAGGCTGGTCCGCAGCGACGTCACGGCCGGCACGCCGGCGGCATGGATCACCCCGTGGATCGGCCCGTGCGCCGCCCGCGCCGCGGCCACCGCAGCCGACAGCGCGGCGGCATCGGTCACGTCCGCCTGGCGGTAGAGCGCCGGACCACAGGCGGCCAGCGTCGCCCGCACCGCATCGCTGGCGGGCGATCGGCCGATCAGCGTGATCCGCCCGCCGGTCGCCGCCGCAAGCCGGCGGGCGAACACGCCGGCCAGCACGCCGCCGCCGCCGGTGATCAGGTAATGCCCATTCGGCCGCAGGACCGGGGCGCCGGCGCCCACCGGCGCGTCCGCCGTCACCGGGACCATGCGCCGCACCTGGCGGAACCCGTCGCGGACGGCAGCCTCGGTCTCCGGCGCATGCGGCGCCGCGATCTCCCGCGCGATCAGATCGGCCAGGTGTTCGGGCGGCGGCAGCAGCCCGTCCAGCCGCAGCACGCGCAGATCCACCACCGCACCGTCGAACCGCGCGGAGCGCCGCAGCGCCGCGAGGCATTCCTGCGCGGGAGTGCCGCGATGCACGTGCAGCACCGGCACGGGATCGGCGAACAGCGCCTGCACCGCGCGGAACGTCGCCTGCTCGCCACGCCCAAGCGCCGGCGCCGGATCGCCGCCGGCCGCCAGGGACAGCAGGATCACGACGCCGGCCGGCACGCCGAACCGGTCCCGCGCGCCGGACAGGTCCTGGGGACCGAGTTGCGTCACCTGGTGCCCTTGCCGGCGCCAGAGCGCCGCGAGCGCCGGTCCTGGCCCATCGGCGTCCGCCATCAGCCAGATCGGCCCCGGCAGGGCGGCAGCCGGCAGAGGCGCGTCCTGCCAGGCCGGGGTGAAGTAGTTGGCGCGTGCCAGCCCGCCGCCGGCGGCGGTCTCGGCGGACAGGCCAGTGGCGCTGACCGCGAGGGCCTCCATCCCCGAACCGGCCGCCGCAGGGATCGTCGCCGCGTCGCGAGGTCCCGCCGCTGGCATCACGGCGTCGGGTGGCGTGGCTTTCGCAGCCCCGTTCGGCGTCGCGCCTTCGGCGCGGTCCAGCCAGTAGCGCCGCATCTCGAACGGGTAGGTCGGCAGCGAAATCCGCCGCCCCTGCGCCTGAATCGCCGTATCCGGCACCTCGCCCGTCCGCAGATACGCTTCGGCTGCCGTCAGCAGACCGGGCGCGCGGCCGCCGGTCGCGTCCGCGACGCCGCCCCCGGGTTCGGCGCTCGTCAGCGCCGCCCGCAAAGCCGCCACGCTGTCCACCACCGCCGCCCAGCGATGCTCGAAATGGCAGCGGCCGGCGTTCAGCGTGCGGCTGATATCGGCCAGGCGCGCGTCATGGCTGCCCAGCCAGTCCCGCAATTCCGCGATGCGCCGCGCCAGACCCGCCCGGGTTCGCGCCGACAGCGCGACAAGGCACGGACCGTCCGCCCCCGCCGGCGCCGGCAGCGCCTCCGGCTCCGACAGCAGGATATGCACGTTCGTGCCGCTGAAGCCGAACGAGCTGACCGCGGCCAGGCGTGGCGCGCCATCCGTATCCCACGGCCGCAGCACGGTGTTCACCGTGAACGGCGTCTCGGCCAGCCGCAGCACCGGGTTTTCCGTCCGGAAATGCAGCGACGGGAACAGCGTGCGGTGCCGCAGCGACAGCACCGCCTTCAGGAACCCGGCGATCCCCGCGGCATGCGCGGCGTGGCCGATATTCGTCTTCACCGAGCCGATGGCGCAGAACCCGGTCCGGTCGGTCCAGCGGCGGAAGGCGCGGGTCAGGCCCTCGATCTCGATGGGATCGCCCAGTTTCGTGCCGGTGCCATGCGCCTCGACATAGCCGATGACGGCCGGATCGATGCCGGCCTTCTCATAGACCTCGATCTCCAGCGCCGCCTGCGAATCGGCCGATGGCGCGGTGATGCCGTTGGTCTTGCCGTCCTGGTTCATCGCCGAGGCGACGATCACCGCCTCGATATGATCCCCGTCGGCCAGCGCCTTGGCATAAGGTTTCAGCACCACCACGCCGGCACCCTCGCCTGGGACGAACCCGTCGGCATCGGCGTCGAATGTCTTGCACGCGCCCTCGGGCGACAGCATCCCAGCCTTCGCCGCGGCGGTGTTGAAGCCCATGGTCGTGGTCAGGAACACGCCGCCGGCCAGCGCCATGTCGCATTCGCCGTCCAGCAGGCTGCGGCACGCTAGGTGGATGGCACTCAGCGACGACGAGCACGCCGTATCGACGGCCAGGCACGGTCCCTTCAGGTTCAGCACATAGGCGATGCGGGCCGAGAGGATGGCGGCGGCATTGCCCATGAAGGCGAAGGCCTCGGGCACGATGCCGAGCTCCGTCATGCGGTGCGTATAGTCACCGCCATAGGCGCCGACGAACACGCCGCAGCGCCGGCCATCCAGTTCCGCCTCGGCATAGCCCGCATCCTCCAGCGCGCGCCAGGATTCGGTCAGGAACACGCGATGCTGCGGATCGGTCAGTTCCGCTTCCCGGCCGGAAATGCGGAAGAACAGCGGATCGAAATCCGCCGCGTCCCGCAGGAACCCGCCCCATTTCAGATAGCGCGCCTCGGAGCTGACGCCGTCCGGCAGCGACGCCGCGTCCGCCGACCAGCGATCCGCCGGCACGTCGGTGATGCCGCTGCGGCCGTCGCGCAGCATCTGGTGGAACGCGGTGATGTCCGGGCAATCGGCGAAGCGCCCGGCCATGCCGATGACGGCGATGCGCCGGTCTGTCTTTGCGGGTGCCGCGACCCCGGGCGGCGGCGTTCCGGCATGGGCCAGCGCCTCCAACGGCGCGTCGGACCGGACAGGTCCCGGTTGTGGCGGCGCCGCGGCACCCTGCAACGGCGCGTCGGCGGGGGCGGCTTGCGGCCGTGGCGGCAGCTGCCGCAGCCGATCGCCGTATTCGCGAGTGATATGGCGGGCCAGGTCCTCGATCGAGGGATGGTCGAACAGCACGATCGGCCGCAGGTCCAGCCCCAGCGTGGCGTTCAGCCGTGCGACGACCTGGCCGCCCAGGATCGAATCGATCCCGTAATCCATAAAGCGGCCGCGGCGATCCAGCCGCTCCAGCGGCATGTTCAGCAGCGTCGAGACCTCGCGGGCAATCGCCGCCGTCAGCGCATCCGCGTCCATCGGCACCGGCGCGCCAATCGGCCGCACCGGCGCAGGCGCGGCCGGCATTGCCGAAGCGACGACGGGCTGCGCCGCGGGGGATCGTTCCGCGACGATCACCGCCTGGCTGCGGTGGTCCGGCGGCTCGCCCGGAAGTCCGAACGCCTCCATCCGCGGAAAGCCGGCGGCGGCAAGGTCCCGGCGCCACCCCGCCACGTCCAGCAGCGGCGCATTGGCGATCCGCCCGAAGCCATCCTCGAATGCCCACCAGCCATCGGTCAGGCCGAAGGTCAGCGTCGCATAGTCCTGCAGCGCGGTGACCTCGTTCAGCACCAGCCAGCCGCCCGGCTGCAGAAGGGTGGCGGCGTGGGACAGCGCGGCGCCGATCCGCCGGCAGGCGTGCAGGACGTTGGACGCGACGATGATGTCGAACCCGTTCGGCGCAAATCCCTGCGCGGCCGGGTCCTGCTGGATGTCCAGCACGTCGAACGACTTGAACGCGTGTTCGGCGCCAAAGCGCTGCCGCCCGAGCTGGGCGAAGCCGCGCGAGATATCGGTATAGTGGTAGGTCGCGGGAATGCCGCGTTCCACCAGGACCCGCAGGATCCCGACGGTCGCGCCGCCGGTGCCGGCGCCGATTTCCAGAATGCGCGCCGGCCGTCCCAGACACTGCGCCAGCGCCGCCACCGCCTCGGCCAGCACCGCGTTGAGGTGTTCGGCCAGCCGGCTGCCCTGGTAGATCGGCTCCACCAGATCGGTGCGCCCGTCGGGGAACATCACCTCGGTCGCGGTGACCCGGCCGGTCAGCAGGTCCGGCAGAGACGCGACACAGCGATCCAGCAAGGCCAGGAACGGCGCCAATTCCGGCTCTGCCGCCGCCAGGGCCTGGCGCTCGGCGCCCAGGTCGCCAACCGGCGCACTGCCCCGCACCCGCAGCAGGTCGCCTTCCCGCAGCAGCACGTTCTCGCGCAGCAGCATGTCCACCAGCGCGTCGTGCAGCCTGTGGCGGGACGGGACGATGCCCATCGCCCTGCGCAGCCCGGCGATCGTATAGACATGGCGTCGGAACAACCCCATGCGCGCATAGGCGGCGCTCAGAGCCTTGCGGCCCCACGCCTCCACCGCCCGGAACGCGCCCGCCTGGGCGGAGAGATCGGGGGCTGGGTGCCGGCCAAGTTCGGCACTGACCGCCGCAAATGCGTCCGGCCCGGATGGCGCCGCGACAACCGGCGCGGGCGCGGGCATCGCCGCCGCCGGATCCCCCGCATCGGTCCCGGCAACGGCCGAACTGCCCACGCGAGGCGTCGCGGTGATCGCGTGTATTGGTGCAGCGCCGGTATCCGAATGGGTGCCCCCGGCCATCGCGACAGCGGACGGCGTCTCCAGGCCCGGCGCCGCGGGAATGCCGCAGGCAAAGCGCTCGAACGGGTATCCCGGCAGCGACACGCGACGGCCGGGAGACGCACCGGGCAGCGTCGCCCAGTCGAAGCCCGCGCCCTGCGTGTAGAGATCGCCCAGGACGCACAGCCTCTCCTGGTCCGGCGTCTCACGCGCGATGGCGCGGGCGAACGCCATCAGCGCGGGGCCGGGGCCTTCCAGCTTCGCCTCGCCCGCCAGAACGCAGGCATCGCGCGCGCCGGCGAGCCAGCCACGCAGACGATCCCGCAACACACCGGTATCATCTGCAACCACCGCGAGGCGATGCGGGAAATGCTCCCGCCCCGCCGCCAGGGTGTGGGCGATGTCATTCGGCGCGTCCTGGCTGCGATCCAGCCACGCCGCCAGGTCCGCGGCCCGGGCGCGCAAGGCCACGTCACTTCGGGCCGACAGCAGGAACAGGAACGGGCCGGCGGCACGCGACGCAACCGGAACGGCCGGCGGCTCCTCGACCACCACATGCGCATTCGTGCCGCTGAAGCCGAAGCTGCTGACCGCCGCCCGGCGCGGGCCCGCCGCATCCCACGCCGCCGCCGCCGTCGGAACGGTGAACGGGCTCGCGTCGAAATCGATGCGCGGATTGGGGCTGGTGAAGCCCGCCATCGGCGGAATGCGCCGGTGGCGCAGCATCAGCAGCACCTTCAGCAGCCCGGCGATCCCCGCCGCGGTCAAGGCGTGGCCGAGATTCGCCTTCGCCGACCCGATCGCGCAGAACCCGGTACGATCCGTGAAGCGGCGGAACGACGATGTCAGCGCCTCGATCTCGATCGGATCGCCCAGCGGCGTGCCGGTGCCGTGCGTTTCCACATAGCTGATCGTCGCCGGATCGATGCCGGCGCGACGATACACCGCCTCCTCCAGCGCCGCCTGCGACGGCGCGCTGGGCGCGGTGATGCCATTGGTGCGCCCGTCCTGGTTGATGCCGCTGCCGCGTATGACACCATGCACGACATCGCCGTCGCGCAGCGCGTCATCCAGGCGCTTCAGCACCACCACGCCCGCGCCCTCGCCGCAGACGAACCCATCCGCCGCCGCATCGAACGCGGCGCAGCGATCATTGGGCGACAGCATCCCGCCATCGGTCATCGCGCCCAGGAACTGCGGCGTGCTGATCACCGCCACGCCGCCCGCCAGCGCCATGTCGCAGGTGCCGGACAGCAGGCTTTCGCACGCCAGGTGCACCGCCACCAGCGACGACGAGCACGCGGTGTCGAGCGCGACGCCCGGCCCCTTCAGGTTCAGGAAATAGCTGATCCGGGCGGCCAGGATCGACGTGACGTTGCCCATCAGCCCCAGCGCCGAGGATTGCAGCCCCGCGTCGCGGAAGCGCTGCGCATAATCGCCTGCGCCCGCGCCCGCGAACACGCCGCAGCGCGTGCCGGACAGCGCGCGCTCGGCATAGCCCGCATCCTCCAGCGCGTGATACGAAACTTCCAGGAACAGGCGCTGCTGCGGGTCCATCATCGCCGCCTCGGTAGGCGAGATGCGGAAGAACAGCGGATCGAACTGGTCCTCGTCCGGCAGGAACCCGCCGAACCGCCGCGGACCCGAAACGACCGGCCAGCGTCGCGCGGGCATTTCCACCAGGCAGTCCTCGCCGGCTTCCAGCATGCGCCAGAACGCGTCGAGGTCGGGCCTGTCGCCGAAGCGCCCGGCCATGCCGATCACCGCGATATCGCGGGATGCCGCGGGCGGGGCGTCGCGCGCGGGGGAAGCCACGGACGGAAGCGATTGCGCCCGCCGCAGCAGGGCCATTGCCGCCTCGGGCGTCAGGTCGCCGTCGGCGACCATGCCGAAGACCAGGCGGCGCAGAGTGTTGTTCCCGGCCATCGCGCGCCTCAGGGGTTCATCATCAGTTCAGCCAGCATGGCCGAACCGGAGAAGGATTGCCCGCCATCCGCCACCAGCGACACGCCGGTCAGCAGCGATGCCAGCGGCGAGGCCAGGAAGCAGCAGACCGCCGCCACGTCCTCGATCGTGCCGAACCGGCCCAGGGGGACGTAGCTGCGCAGTTCGGCGATGTCCTGTTCCGTCAGCAGCCGGCGCAGGCCCTCGGTCTTCTCGATCGGCCCGGGCAGCACGCTGTTGCAGCGGATACCATGCTTGCCCCATTCCAACGCGAGGCCGCGCATCAGGCTGTCGATGCCCGCCTTGGCCGCACCGACATG
>JBFXDK010000003.1:17212-111267 GCA_050181195.1 Acetobacteraceae bacterium
GGCGCAGGCCCTCGGTCTTCTCGATCGGCCCGGGCAGCACGCTGTTGCAGCGGATACCATGCTTGCCCCATTCCAACGCGAGGCCGCGCATCAGGCTGTCGATGCCCGCCTTGGCCGCACCGACATGAGACTGGAACGCGAACGGCATGATCGAGTTGGTGGCGGAGACGAAGATGACATTGCCCCGCGTGGCGCGAAGCTGTGCGAACGCGGCGCGGGCGGCGTTGAACGATCCCAGCAGATCGACGGAAATCACCTTGCGGAAGCCTTCCGCCGACATCTGTTCGGCCGGTGCCGGGAAGTTCGCCGCCGCACCGCAGATCAGCACATCCGCCTTGCCGAAGGCGCGTTCGGTGACGGACAGCGCCGCCTCGATCGTCTCGATCTGCTGCACATCCGCCTGCACCGCCAGCGCCTCGGCGCCCACCGCCCGCAGATCGGCGGCGACGGCTTCCAGCCGGTGCATCGTGCGCCCGGACACGGCAACCCGGGCGCCGAGTTCGGCGAAGCCCTTGGCGATCCCGGCATTGATCGTGCCGGCGCCGCCGGTCACGAACACGGTCTTGCCCCGGTAAAGGTCGGGTGCGAAGCAACGTCTAATCATCTCCGGCCTCCGCCAATGCCTCGGTCACGCCGATTTCGCCGGCCCGCAGGCGTTGCAGCACACGCAGCATCTCCGCGTCGGGGTCGGGCGGCGGTTCTGGCTGTAATGGCGGCGTGTCCGGACGGACATCCGCCATCACCGGCTCCTGCGCCATGCCCTGCCGCCGCTTGCGGATGATCTCCCGCAGCCGCTCCGACCGTTCGCGGGCCCGGCTGGTTCCCGCCGTCGCCTCCCGCGGCGCCACGCCCAGCCGGTCGGCGAACTCCGTCTGGATGTACGCCCCCAGGGCGCGGATCGTGGCGTAGTTGAACAGCGCGGTCGTCTTGAGTTCGATGCCCAGCGCGGCGTTGATCTCACGCACCAGGTCGACGCTGATGATGGAATCGGCGCCGAACTCGGCGAAGCTGGTTTCCGGCTCCACCTCCTCCGGCCGCAGCCGCAGCGATTTGGCGACCGTCTGCCGCAGGATCTCCTCGATCTGTCCCGCGCCGGCGGCGGGCGCGCCCGAGTGGGTCGCGACGGCGCGCACCGGGACCGGCGCCTTCCCATCGCCCTCGGCCGCGATCACCGTCTGCAACGCGCCGTCTCCACCCGCCAGGACCCGCGTCCCGTGAAACCCCTGCGCCGCGAGTTCCGACAGCCAGGCCCCGGCTGGCAGCAGCGGGGCGTGCGGCAGGCGCCGGTCGGTGTCCTCGAACGCCCACCAGCCGCGCGTCAGGCCGAAGGTCATGGTGTTGAAGTCCTGGCGCATAGTCGCCTCGTTCAGCAGCAGCACGCCGCCGCGGCGCAACAACGAGCGGACGTTGCCGAGTGTGGTTCGGATGTCTCGGGTGGCGTGCAGCACATTGGCGGCGATGACGATGTCGAAGCCGTTGGGATCGAAGCCCTGGGCGGACGGGGCCGCTTCGATGTCCAGCACCTCCATCGTCAGGAACGGGTACTCGGCGAAGCGCCGGCGCGCGGCATCCAGGAAGAACCGGCCGATATCCGTGAATACGTAGCGGACCCGATCCGCGTGCGGCGCCAGGGCGGGCAGCACGAAGGCCGTGGTGCCGCCGGTGCCGGCGCCGATCTCCAGGATGCGGATCTCCGCCCCCGGGCGCGCCGCCGCCGCGGCCGCGACGGCCTCGGCGACGACCGCCTGGAAGTGATCCACGACCGGGTTGCCGCGATAGATCGGCTCCACCAGTGCCGGGCTGCCGCCGGGAAACAGCACGTCATTGGCATCGACCCGGCCCAGCAGAATGTCGGGCAGGCGTGCGGCGCAGGTATCGAGCAGATCGAGATAGGGCGCGACATCCAACCGGTCCGCCAGCCATTCCGCGCGCTGGGCCGCCAGTCTCGCCCGGCGGGCCGCGGCCGGCTCCCCCGCCGTGTCGTCCACCAGGAACGCCGAACCGTCGGGGTGCAGGAACCCGGCGCGGACCAGCATGTCGAACTGCGCCGCGACCAGGCGGCGGAAACGCGGCTGCACGCCGACGCGGGCCGGCGTGTCCGCATCCAGACGCTCGCCCGGGGTGCGCATCGCGCCAAGCTCCTGCCAGGCCAGCAGCAGCAGGCTGGCGGCATAGGCATCGATCGCGGCGAACGAGCCGGTGGCGCGCGCCAGCATCGGTTCGGCGGCGCGGGCGCGCGGGGCGACGGCATCGGCGATGGCGTCCATTGCGCTGCCGCCGGTCACGCCCAGGGCCGAGGCGACGTCATCGCTGATGCGCAGCGGCACGATCTGCCGAACCGGGGCGGCGGCCATGCGGGTAACGATGTCCATGCCTTCGTCCGTGCTGATCGGAAAGACGCCGATCCGCGCCAGCGAGGCACGGTAGGCGTCGGTCGCCACGCGCCCGACCTCGCCCCAGAAGCCCCAGTCGATCACCTTCACCGGCCAGGGCGCCGCACCCAGGCCGATCGCGTCCTGCGCGGCACTGGCGGCGGCGTAGGCGCTCTGACCGGGGTTGGTGGTGAAGGCGTTGGAGGAGGAGAACAGCATCAGGCAGTCGAGCGGCTGATCCGCCAGCGCCGCGATCAGGTTCCGTGTGCCGCCGGTCTTCGGGGCCATCACAGCCCGGATGTCGGCGTCCGCCAGGGTCACCGCGCGGGCATCGTGCATCACCAGCGCCAGGTGGAACGCGCCATGGATGGCCCCGAACCGCGCCGTGGCGACGCCCACGGCATTGGCGACCGCCTCGGCGTCGGTCACGTCCGCGGCCAGATGCAGCACATCGCCGCCGATCCGCGCGAGGCGGGCGCGGAGGGCCTCGTCGGCGGGACGGCGCCCGAGAAGGACGATGCGGGCACGGGCGGTGCGGATCAGGTATTCAGCCAGGGCAAGCCCAATGCCGCCCGCGCCGCCCGCGATCAGATAGACGCCGCCCTCGCGCCATGGTGGGCGGGTTACTGGCGGCAGGCTGATGTCGCCCAGGCGCCGCGTCCAGGCGGTGCCGCCGCGCCAGGCGATCTCCGGCGCGCCAGCGGGCGAGCGCAGCAGGTCGGCGGCCCTGGTCCCGGCGTCGGTGTCGATCACCCGGATGCGCAGGTCCGGGTGTTCCCGCCCGGCCGCCTTGGCGAAGGCGGCGACCGCCGCGGCCGCGGGGTTCGGCGTGTCGTCGTCACGGATGGCGTTTGCCTGCTGCACGACAACGGTCAGCGCCGGGGGGCGCGGGCGGGCGG
Organism: Acetobacteraceae bacterium; assembly: GCA_050181195.1. Lineage (GTDB taxonomy): Bacteria > Pseudomonadota > Alphaproteobacteria > Acetobacterales > Acetobacteraceae > Rhodopila. The sequence continues at coordinate 20,484 of JBFXDK010000003.1, forward strand.
CCAGGTCGCGCAGCAGGGCGGCGAGTGCCGCCACCGCGCCGGCTTCGTCGCGCGCCGGACGCCAGGCGCCGAGATACCAGACGTGATCCACCGGCGGGCACGCCTGATCCTGGCGAAGGACGCTGGCCGCCCCCCCGGTCCAGGCGGCGCGCAGCCCCTCGGCCAGACCGTGATCCGCCGCATCGCTGATGATCGCGCCATCGCCGGCGGGCGGCCCGGATGACAGGGCCGCCTCCGGCACCCAGAGCGGACGCAGCAGACGCAGCGGTTCGGCCGGGGGCGCCAGGGCGGCACCGCCCGGAGGCGGGGATCCCGATGCCGGCTCCGGGGCCGGCGTGGACGCCGCGGCTGGCACCGCCCGGGCAACGAACCCGTCGATCGCGACCAGCACCTTCCCCGCGGCATCCGTCAGGCGCAGATCGAGTTGCAGGAACCCGGGCCCCGCATCCCGCCGGAACCCGACGGCATGCGTCGCCTCGGTGGGCGGACCGGTGACGACCAGCCGCTCGATCGTGAAGGGCGCCATCCCGCCCGCGCCGGTGGCGAGCGCGAAGGACATCTGGAACGCCGCATCCAGCACGCCAGGCGACCAGCCATCCCCCGCCACGGGCGCCAGTTCCGCGAACGCCTCGCCATCGCCCCGCCAGACCGTGTCCAACAATCGATAGGCCGGCCCGTACTCGGCGCCCCCCGCCGCCAGCGCGGCATAGATCTGGGGCTGCGCCACAGGCGACTCGCAACGCGACGCGACCGACGCAAGGTCGATATCGGACGGCGCGGCCGCATCCGTCCCGGTCAGCAGCCGGCCGGTCACGTGCGGCACGTCGCCTACATCGACCGCGAAGGACCCATCCGGCGCGATCGCGATCCGCGCCGGCATGTCCGGGGTCACCGGACGCCGGAAGCTGATGTCCGCCACGCCCGACACCGGCCCGCGCAGCACACGCACGGCGGCATCCCGCACCGCATCCAGCAGGAACGCGCCAGCCAGCACGGCCCGCCCGCCCAGCCGGTGGTCCGCCACCAACGGATCGGCGGGATCACTCCGCAACGGCAGCGCCGCCGCGCCCGGACCGGCCCCGGTGGCCTCCGGCGCCGCGCCCTGCCCTGCCGCGATCGGCGCACCCGCCGCCCCGCGCGGCGTCAGCGTCACCCAGCAGCGCCGGCGCGCGAACGGATAGGTCGGCAGCGACACCGGCCGTCGCGGGCCGGGTGCAACCGCATCCCAGTCCATCCGGCCGCCTTCCAGCCACGCGGCGACCTCGGGCGCATCCGCTTCGCCCTGCCCCGCCACGAATGCCCGCAGCCGATCGGCCAGGTCCGCGGCGGATGACACCCGAACCGCCCAGCGATGCCGCATCGCCTCCCGCCCCGCCTGCAAGGTGCGCGCCACGGCGGCGAAATCGACGGATCCGCCGTGCTCGCCCAGCCAATCCGCCAGGCGCGACGCCTGCTCGCGCAGCGCCTCCGCCGTCGCGGCGGACAACGGCACGATCAGCGGTTCGGCCGCAACGGCGGCATCCGCCGGCAACACCGGCGCGTCCTCGACCACCACATGCGCATTGGCGCCCCCGGCACCGAACGAGCTGATTCCCGCCCGCCGCACCGCGCCGGCCGGACGCGGCCAGGGCGCCAGCGCCCGCTGCACCACGAACGGTGTCGTTTCCAATGTCAAATTCGGGTTCAGCGCATCGGCGTGCAGGCTGGGCGCCAGCGCGTCGTGCCTCAACTGCAACACCACCTTCGTCAGCGCCGCGATCCCGGCGGCCGATTCCAGGTGCCCGATGTTCGACTTCACCGACCCGATCGGGCACGCGCCCGAGGACACGCCAGTGAACGCGCGCGCCAGCCCCGCGATCTCCACCGGGTCGCCCAGCGCCGTGCCGGTGCCATGCGCCTCGACATAGGAGATGGTTTCGGGTGCAACGCCGCCGCGACGCAGCGCCGCGGCGATCAGGCTGCCCTGCGCCACCGGGTTCGGCACCGTATAGCCGCTGGTCCGCCCGCCATGGTTCACCGCGCTCGACCGGATCACGGCGTGGATACGATTGCCATCCGCGATCGCCCGCGCCAGCGGCTTCAGCAGCACCGCGCCCACGCCCTCACCCGGCACGTAGCCATCGCCGCCCGCGCCGAAACTGCGGCATCGGCCGTCGGAGGACGCGAATCCGGACTTGCTGAGGATCCAGTGCTTCGACGGATGCAGCGTCAGGTTCACGCCGCCCACGAAGGCAACCGAGCAATCCCCGTTGCGCAGCGCCGCACACGCCATATGCACCGCCGTCAACGACGACGAGCACGCCGTATCCACCGCCATGCTCGGCCCGTGCAGATCGAGGAAATGCGACACCCGGTTGGCAACGTTCCAATATGCGGCATTGGGCGCGATCAGGTTGCCGAACACGGATTCCTCGGCACCGAACAACTGGTAGTCGCCATACATCACGCCCACGAAGACGCCGCCCAGCCGCTGGCCCGGTTCGGCATCGCCGCGGAACAGCGTCTCGCGGGTCAGGCCGGCATCCTCCATCGTTGCCCACGCAACTTCCAGGAACTTGCGCGCCTGCGGGTCCAGCGCATCCGCCTCGCGCGGAGAGATGTTGAAGAACCGCGCGTCGAACATATCGACGCCATCGATGAACCCGCCCCACTTGCTGTAGCTGGTCTCCGGCCGGTCGCGGTCGGGATCGTAGAACCCGTCGAGCGGCCAGCGCTCGGGCGGGATTTCGATGATGCAGTCGCGTCCGCCGGCCAGATTGCGCCAGAACTGATCGAGGTCGTTCGCCATCGGATACAGACCCGACACACCGATGATGGCGATGGCGCCGTCATCGGCGGCCGTTTCAGGGTGCGGCCGCGACGGCGCGACCGGCGCTGTCATGACCAGTGTCTGGACGGATTGCGTGGCGGGCACCGGCTTGGCGAAGCGCCTGGCCAGGGCATCGCGATGCGATTGCAGCAGGCAGGTCGCGAGGTCGTGGACGGTCTGATACTCGAAGAACAGCGTCTTCGGCAGGTCGCCCAGGTCCTGCTCGATCTGCGTGTTCATCCGCACGATCATCATCGAATCGATGCCGTACGCCTCGAACCGCTCGTCACTGTCGATACGAGCTTCGGCCAGTTTCGTTTCACGCGCCAGCACCGATTTCAGATATGCCTCGACCTGATCGCGCAGTTCGGCCTCCTTCGGCAACGCGGGTCCGGCCGCCGGGGCGGTCACGGGCGCAGCGGCGGTCCCGCCGGCGAAGCGCCGCAGCGCGTCGGTGCGCCCGTGCAGCACCACCAGCCGTTCCGGTCCGCTGGTCAGCGCGTGGTCCAGCACCGCCATTGCCGCATCGTCGGGCAGCGGCAGCATGCCCATCCGTCGTTCCAGTTCCGCCGCCACGTCGGGCGGTGGCGCCATGCCGCCGTTCCGCCACAGCGGCCAGGCGATCGACACGCTGCGTCCCGGGCGGTTCTGCTCCGCTCTCCAGGAGGCGAACCCGTCGAGGAATCCGTTGGCCGCGGCATAGGCCGCCTGCCCGGCGGACCCGAAGGCCGCGGCAGTGGAGGAGAACAGCGCGAAGAAGGCCAGCGGATCGTCGCGCGTCAGGTGGTCCAGCGTCACGGCACCCAGCAGCTTGGGCGCGACCACGGCATCGAATCCGGCGGGATCGAGCGCGGCGATCCGCGCATCCCGCAGCACGCCTGCCGCATGGATCACCCCGTGCAGCGGTCCGAAGCGGCGCCGCGCCTTGTCCAGCGCCGCACGCAGCGACGCGCCCGAGGTGACGTCGGCGCCGAGATACAACGCGTCGGCGCCCTCGGCCTCGATGTCGGCCAGTGCCTGTTCGATCGCCGGGGTCAGTGGTGACCGGCCTACCAGCACCAGCCGGGGCTGGCAGGTGCGCGCGAGGTGGCGGGCGACGGCCAGGCCGATGGCTCCAGCCCCGCCGGTGATCAGACAGGGCTGACCAGGCGACAGCGGCGCGGCCTGCGGGCCGGACGCGGCGGTCCAGGGTTCCAGCACCCTGGTCAGTGTCGTGCCGTCGCGACACGTCACGGACGCGGCGCCGTCCGGCGTGTGCCGCAATGCCGTCAGCAGCGGCGTCAGATCGGCGCCGCCGGTTGCGACCGAGACGCAGGACAGGCGTGACGATTCCAGCGCCACGCTGCGGGCGAACCCGGCCGCCGCCTCCTGCGCCGGAGCCGACGCGGCGGCGTGGACGATCCGCACGATGCCGGCCTCGGGCATCGCCAACGCGGCGCGTGCGGCGAGGAACAGCGCCCGCAGCCCGGTGTCGGGGTCCATGGCCGCGACCGAGGATGCCAGACTGGCGGGCGCGGCTTCCGCTTCGCCGTCGCAGTCCCACAGCAGCGCCAGGCACGCGCCGGCGCCGGCCTTCGCGTCCGCCAGCAGCCGGCGGTAATCGTCCGGGGAGGCCGGATCGATGCTGAACCGGTCCGCGCCCAGGCGCTGGAACGACGCGCCGGCGGTAACCTGGACCAGCCGCCGTCCCGGCAGCGCATCGCAGAGGCGGGCAAACTGACCGTCCGAGGCACAGGCAAGCACCGTACCGCTGTCCGGCTGCGCCCCGGCGGCAGGTGCCGGCCGCCATACTGGCGTATAGAGAAGCGTGTTGATCTCCGGCGATGTCGCGAGCGCCCGTGCCTGCAGCCCGCGCATGCTCGTCAGCACCGCGCCGTCCGGGCCGGCCACGTCGATGTCGAACACCATCAATCCCGGCGCCGACCGGGTCAGGCGCGCATGCACCAGGCAGGGACCGCGCAGCGGGGCGGAAGCCTGGAACGCGGCCAGGGCGAAGGGCACATGCGTCCCCTGCTCACGACCCAGACCGACACAAGCGGCGGTCTGCAGGACGCCATCCAGCAGGCCGGGATGCAACACCCAATCGCCATCAACGCCGGCTGGCGGGACAAGGCGGGCGAATGCCTCGCCGTCGCCGATGCGCACATCCTCGATGACGCGGAAGCCGGGGCCATAGGCGAAGCCGGCCCGCGTGGCGGTCTCATACACCCCCGAACCGGTCAGTGCTGTCGGGAAGCGTGCAGCGATGGCGGCAGTATCCAGGGTAGTCGCGAGTGCCGTTGCGCCGCGCCGGACAACACATTCGGCGTGCTCGCCGGCGTCGGAACGCAGGACGCAGCGTGTGGCGTTGCCCTGGGTTTCAGTGGAAACCGTCATGCCGGGATCGCCGTCGGTCGCGTCAAGCGGTACGGACCAGACGATGTCGCGGATGGTGCAGGCGGCGTCCCCGCCCAGCGCGGCGGCGCGCGCGAGTTCCAGAAATGCGGCACCCGGCAGCAGGCAACGGCCGTTGATCACGTGATCCCGGGTCAGCCAGCCCGGAACCGGGGCACGCTGGATTCCGACCGCTGCCGTTTCGCCCGTCATGGCGGGCGCAGGCCCGCCATCCACGACCTTGCCCATTCCGGCCGGGTATGTCGCGGATGGCCCGCCCACGCGGGCCATGACGATGGGGGCCGCAGCCGGCGCGGCGGCGGCATCCACCGGATTCCAGTACCGCTCCCGCTCGAACGGATACAGCGGCAAATCGACCAGATGGCCGGTCATGAACCCGAAATCCAGCGCCTCGCCAGCCATGTAGCGGCGCGCAAGATCCACCGGCCCGGCCGCATCCGCCGTCGCCGCCGAACCGCCGGCCAGCAGCAACGCAAGTTCGGCCAGCGACCCCGCCACGAACGCAAGCCGGTGACGGAAATGCGCGCGGCGGGCGCCCAGCGTATAGGCAACGTCCCCCGGTTCGGCGTCGGCATGCTCCCGCAGCCACCTGCGCAGCGCCTCGACACGGCGACCCAGCGCGGCTTCGGTCCGGGCGGACAGCACGAACAGGAACGGACCCGCGGCCGGGAGCGCCGGCCGGCCGGGCGGCGCTTCCTGCAGCAGCACATGGGCGTTGGTGCCGCTGAAACCGAAGGAACTGATGGCCGCACGCCGCGGCGCGTCGCTCTCCCATGCCCGCGCCGCCGTGTTCACCACGAACGGGCTGCCGGCGAAGTCGATATGCCGGTTGGGCGTTGAGAAATGCAGACTAGGCGGCAACGCGCGATGGCGCAGCGCCTGCACCGCCTTGATCAGCCCCGCGACCCCCGCCGCCGCCATGGCATGGCCGATATTCGTCTTCACCGAGCCGATGGCGCAGAACCCCGTATCCCGCGTGAACGCGGCAAAGGCATCGGTCAGCGCGGCGATCTCGATCGGATCGCCCAGGCGCGTGCCGGTGCCATGCGCCTCGATCAGGCCGATGGAACGCGGCGTGATCCCGGCCTGGCGATACACCTGTATCTCCAGCTCGGTTTGCGACGTGGCGCTGGGCGCGGTCAGGCCGCTGGTCTTGCCGTCCTGGTTGATGCCGGTGCCAAGCACCACGGCGTGGATACGGTCGCCATCACGCAGCGCATCCGCCAGGCGCTTCAGCACCACGACGCCCACGCCCTCACCGGGGGCGAACCCATCGGCCGCGTCGTCGAACGTGGCGCAGCGCCCGTTCGGCGACGCCATGCCGGCATCCGCCAGATACAGGAAGATCGGCGGCGACAGCAGGTTGCAGGACACGCCGGCGGCCAGCGCCATGTCGGATTCGCCCAGCCGCAGGCTTTGACAGGCGAGATGCAGCGCCACCAGTGACGACGAACACCCGGTATCCACCGGGAAGGTCGGCCCCTTCAGGTTGAGGAAATAGGACAGGCGCGCCGACAGGATCGCCATCGATCCGCCCAGCGTCTGCAGGCTGGGTGCCGCCGGCGCGGCATAGGAATTGGCCGAGGCGCCGACGAACACGCCGCAGCGCAGCCCGTCGAGATGCGCCGGAATGGCGCCGGCATCCTCCAGCGCGTGCCACGCTTCCTCCAGCAGCAGACGCTGCTGCGGGTCCATCGCCTCGGCCTCGGCCGGGGAGATCGAGAAGAACAGCGGATCAAACCGGTCGTAATCGTCGATCGTCGCGGCCCAACGGGCATAGGTGGTGCCGGGCTTGCCGCGTTCGGGCGCGTAGTACGGCGCCAGGTCGAACCGGTCGATCTCCCGCACGGCTGATTTGCCGGTAGCGATATTGTCCCAGAAGGCATGGACGTCGGGCGCATCGGGGAAGCGGCCGGCCATGCCGACAATGGCGATGGCGTCGCGCATCGCGTTGTCCTCCGGCCTGGGCTGGATCGGTGTTGCTGCGTGTGGGGCAAGCACGAGCGCGGAGGTTCCGGCCGGGGCGGCGGGTCCGGCGCCCCGTGCCTCGGGCAGCGTTGGGTCGGCAACCGGTGCCTCGGCCACCGCGTCGGACCGCGACGGTTCACGTCGCGTCTCCATGGGCGCGGCGGGCACACCCACCCGCGCCTCCGGGAACGCCTCGGCGATATGGCCGGCCAGCGCGCGGACCGTGGCGAAGTTGTAGAGATCGGTCGATCGCAGGGAGATGCCGGCTTCCCGGTTGATGTCCTCGGCGATCTGCGGCGCGACGATCGAATCCACACCCATTTCGCCGAACGGCGTTTCCGGGTCGATCGCATCGGGCGTCAGATCCAGGCCGGCGGCGACCCGCGCGCGCACCAGCGCCTCGATCCCGTCAGCCGATGCCTTCGCCGGTTCGACCGCTGCCGCCACGGCGTGCGGTCGCGCCAGCGGCACCGGCTGTGCGGCGGCATCCGCCAGCTTCCCGGCCAGCAGCACCACCTGCGGGCTGGCCGTCACGTCAGTGAACCCGGGCGCCGGCTGGGCGACGACGTGCGCGAATCCAGACGATCGCAGGCAGGACCGCCAGCGCGCGACATTCAGCAGCGGGCTGTGCGGCAGCCGGCGTTCGCCGTCGACCGCGCGCCACCACCCGTCCAGCAGGCCGAAGGTCAACGTGGCGAAATCCTCGGCCACCGTCATCTCGTTGATCAGCACGAGCCCGCCGGGGCGCAGCAGCGCGCCGATATGGGTCAGCGTTTCGCGGATATTCCGCGTCGCATGCAGGACGTTGGTGGCGATCACGACATCGAATCCGCCGGCCTCGAAGCCCTGGGTCACCGGGTCCTTCTCGATGTCCAGCACCGCGAAGCACAGGCGCGGATCGCTGTGGCGGGCGCGGGCGTGACGGACGAAGCCAGGGGAAATGTCGGTGTAGTGGTATTCCACCCCCGCCTGGCCAGAGAGCGCGTCCAGCACCGCATCGGCCGTCGCGCCGGTGCCGGCGCCGACCTCCAGCACGCGGGCGGGGCGCGCGGCGGCGACGGACGCTGCCAGCATGCGGTTGCAGTCTGCCAGCACGGGCTGGTCGCGGTAGATCGACTCGACCAGACGCATCGACCCGCCCGGGAACAGCACGTCGGTGCCTTCCCGCTCACCCGTCAGAACGTCCGGCAGGGCAGCGACGCAGAGATCGAGCAGCGCCAGCGGATCGCGCAGCGACGGTGCGCGGGAAAGCAGCGCCTCCCGCGACGGCGCCGCCTCGTCCTCGCCGCGGCGCAGCAGGTCGAGCACCGCCTCGAACAGGCGCGCATGGCGTGGCAGCACGGACAGGCGGGACCGCAACGTCTCGACCGGCACGTCCGGCGCAAGGAGTCCCCGGTCACGCAGGAGTCCGGCCGTCAGCGCGCGGGCGTGCTGGTCCACCGCGTGGTGCAGCGTGGCATCGGCTTCGGCGGCCCCGGCCCCCGCCGCCGGCAGTGCAGCGATGGCGGCGGCATGCGCCGCGCCGGCGTCCGGCGGCGCACCCATCGCCTGCCAGACGTCGCGGTCAAGGCTTGCGTGCACCACATGCCCCTCGGGGCCGGTCACGGCGCGGACGAAGGCGTCGACCGCCTGCGGCACGGCCATCGGGTGAATGCCCTGGCGGCGCAGCTGTTGCAGACCCTCGCCCGCGAAGGCCGCGTTCTCCCACAATCCCCACTGGATCAGGTGCATCGTCCGGCCGGCAGCAAGCTGGGCAGCGGCGAATGCGTCCTCGAAGCTGCAGGCGGCGCAGTAGCTGGCCTGGCCGACATTGGCCGGGAACGCCGAGAACGCACCGATCGAGGAGAACACCGCGAAGAAATCCAGCGCATCGTTCGCGGTCGCGGCGGCGAGTTCGCGCAGGCCGGCGACCTTGGGACGGATGGCGGCGGCGAACGCCGCTTCCTCGGTGCGCTCCAGGGGCGCGAAGAGCGGGTCGAACACCGCCTGGATCACGCCATGGATCGCGCCGAAGCGGCCGCGCATCGTTTCGGTGGCGGCGGCAGCACCGTCGGGCGTGGTGATATCCGCGGCCAGATACTCTGCCTCGACGCGCAGGCCCCGCAGTTCGTCCAGGAACGCAGCTCGCCCGTCGTCCAGTTCCTGGCGTCCGACCAGCAGCAGCCGCGAGCGATGGCGAGTCGCCAGCTGGCGGGCGAGGTCGCGCCCCACCCGGCCCATGCCACCCACCAGCAGATATGCCCCGCCCTGCCGCATCCGCGGCGCGGACGGCGCGTCTTCGATCGGGTCGAGCACGCGGTCGAATCGGGCACCGGACCGCAGCGCGACGGCTTCGCCGGTCGCGGACGGCGCAGCGCTCAGGATCGCGGCGCGCAGGTCGGGTCGCCATTCCGCGGGGTCGATGTCCAGCGGCACGATGCGCCAGGATGGGAATTCGCGCCCGACCGCCTTCGCCAGGCCCAGGACCGTGGCGCCCTCCGGCCGCAGGACGAACTCGGCGCCGGTGACCGCGTACGCGGCCGTCGTGACCACACGCAGTTCCAGCGCGGACCGGCCCAACCCGCGTGCCGCGAGGCCGCGCACCAGGCGCAGCAGCCCGATCGCGTCCCCGGAACCCGCGTCGCAGAACACGATCCGCGCCCCGGCGGCCAGCGGCGCCAGCACTGCGTCCAGGCCCTTGCCCGTTGCGGCCCGCGGGATCGCCGCCCCGCCCGCCAGCCTGTCGGCCAGGGAGCCATCGCCGATGATGACGTCCGGTTCGGCCGCTTGTGCGATGTCCAGCGGCCGCTCCACCCAGACCGGACGATAGCTGCGGGGCGGCACGATTTCGGCTGCGGCGGGGCGGGACGCGGCGGCCTCCCGCATCTCGAAGCCGATCCAGTGGATGACGGGCTGTCCCTGCGCATCCGCGATGGTCAGGTCCAACCGGTCCGGCCCGGTGCGGCGCGCCAGGATCAGGCTTCCGTCCGTGGGCGCTTGCCCGAGAATGTCAATCGCCGCGACACCGGTGGGGTAGCGCAGCTTCGGCGCCGGTCCGTCGTCAAGGGTCAGAAGCGTGGCACCAGCCTGGATCGCCGCGTCCATCAGCCGGGGCGGCAGGACGCAACCATCCGGCCTGCCGGACGCCGCCACCCAGGCCAGCGCGCTATCGCCCGCCAGCCACAACTCGTCGAATCCCGCGAAACTCGGCCCCAGCTGCACCGGGCCGCGATCCAGCGCGTCCAATTCCCTGCGGGAGACATGGCGCGCCGCCGTCGCCTTGATGGCAGCGGCATCGATGCGCGCGGGCGCGACGGGCGGGTCGAACACCGCCTGGCAGCGCGCGGCCGGCGCGGGATCGGCGCCCGCCAGCATCATGCAATCGGCGCCGCCATCCTGCGGCGTGACCGCGATGCGCACAGCGGTGCCGTCCGCCGGCACGCCGAGCGTGCGCGACCACATGACGCGCCGCAGGCCGCTCGCGTCGGCGCCGCGCTGGCGGCTGGCGGCGAGACGAGCCATCTCCAGGAAGACCGAGGCGTGCAGCAGCGGCACACCGCCGATGACATGGTCGCGCACCACCGGATCGTCCGGTGTGAAGCGATGCGCCACGGTCCCGTCCTCGGCCGCATCGGCGAACGGATGCGCCGGCGCCGGCACACCCCACTGGGCGGACGGACGCCGAACCGCCCAGTGGGACGCGCCGGCGAACGGATAGGCCGGCAGGTCGAGGGCGCGGTGCGTTTCCGGCCACAGTCCCGGCCAGTCCGGCGTTTCGCCGTCGAGGTAACGTCCAGCGAGATCCTCGAGCACCGCCGGTCCGGGGTCAGCGGTCGGCACGCGTTGCCGAACCACGCTACGCCGGCCCTCGCCCGCGGCAAGCCGGTCCGCGGCCTCGGCTGGCGTGGACGCCACCAGCGCCAGGCGATGATCGAAATGCGTACGCCCCAGGGCCAGCGTCGCCGCCACGTCCGCCAGAGCGGCGTCCGCCCCGGCGCCGCGCAGCCAGGCTGCCAGTTCGGCGGTCCGGCGGTCCAGCGCATCGGCATCGCGGGCCGACAGCAGCAGAAGCTGTGATCCACCGGCCGGCACGCGCGTCCTGGCTGGCGGCGCCTGTTCCAGCACGGCGTGCGCATTCGTGCCGCTCAGCCCGAAGGCGCTGACCCCGGCCCGCCGCGGCACGCCATCCGGCGCGTTCCAGGCCCGCCGCGTCGTCACGACCGCAAGACCCGACGCTCCGACCTCGATCTTCGGATTGAGGGCGGCGAAGTTGACGGACGGGACGAGTTCCTCGTGCTTCAGGCACAGCACCGTCTTGATCAGCCCGGCGATCCCGGCCGCCTCGGCCGTGTGGCCGATATTGCTCTTCACCGACCCGATCCCGCAGGACACCGACCCGGCCGGCCGCTCGCCCAGCGCCGACCGCAGCGCGGCGACCTCGATCGGATCACCCAGCGGCGTGCCGGTGCCATGCGCCTCGACATAGGTCAGGGTCGCCGGATCGATCCCGGCCCGGGTGTACACCGCGCGCAGCAATGCGGCCTGGGCATCGGGATTCGGCGCGGTGATGCCGTTGCTGCGGCCATCCTGGTTGGTGCCGGTCGCCTTGATCACCGCGTCGATGCGGTCGCCATCGGCCAGCGCGCGCGCCAGCGGCTTCAGCACCACCGCCGCCACCGCTTCACCCACCGCGATGCCGTTCGCGCCGGCGTCGAAGGTATGGCAGCGCCCGTCCGGCGACAGCATGCCGGTGCGGGTCATGGCGATGAACGGCTTCTCGTCCAGGAACAGGCTGACGCCGCCCACGAGCGCCATGCCGATCTCGCCCCGCCGCAGCGCCTGGCAGGCGAGGTCCAGCGCCACCAACGACGCCGAACAGGCGGTGTCCACCACCAGCGCGGGGCCGCGCAGGTCGAGGAAATAGCTGATGCGGGACGCCAGCAGGGACACGAGGTTGCCGGTCAGCCCATAGGATTGCGCCGCCTTGGCGTCGGGATCCAGCATCGTCTCGTAGCCCGAGCCGGAGGCGCCGACGAACACGCCGGTGGCGCTGCCCTTCAGCGTTTCGGCTGGACAGCCCGCGTTCTCGAAGGCAAGCCACGCCTGTTCCAGGAACAGCCGGTGTTGCGGGTCCATCGCCGCGGCTTCGCGGGGAGAGATGCCGAAGAACCCGGCGTCGAACCGGTCGATGTCTTGCAGGAACCCGGCCCATTTGCTGACGGTGCGGCCGGGCTTGGCCGGGTCCGGGTCGTAGAAGGATGCGGCCGGCCAGCGCTCGGGCGGCACTTCGCGGATCAGGCAGCGTCCTTCCGCCAGTGCCTGCCAGAACGCATCCAGGTCCGGCGCGTCCGGGAAGCGCCCGGCCATACCGATCACCGCGACGTCCGTCGCGGCCACGGGCTCCGGTTCGGCCGGCGCCGCTGGGACGGCAGGCGCCGCCCCGGCCGGCAGCAGGGCGGCGATATGGCCGGCCAGCGCCGTGGCGGATCCATGCGCGAACAGCGCTTCCACGCCCAGCCGCAGGTCGAAGACGCGGTTGACGGCATCCAGGAAGCGCACGCCCAGGAGCGAACTCAGCCCGAGTTCCGCGAACGGCGTGTCGGCCGACAGCCCGTCCGCCTGCACGCCCAGCGTCGTGGCCAGCAGCGCATGGACGCGGGAGGCGACATCCGCACGCGGCGCGGGCGTGGCAGCCAGGACCGGCCCCACGGAACGTGGCACCGCCTGGGGGGCGGCCGGTGTTCGGCGCATCGCCTGACGTTTCTGCGCGAAGGTAATCATGCGACCCCCAGTTGCCGGCGGTTGCGTTCGGCAAGGCCCGAGGCCCCTGGCCGCGGTCTTGCACTGATCAGCAGGTAGGACAGCAGCCCCGACCGCAGCGCCTGGCCGAACCCGTCCCAGGACCGCTGCACCGCCTCCATCAGCGCGACATCCTTCCCCCCCGACGCCGCTTCCCGCGCGAGCATCGCCTCCAGCCCCGGATCATGCAGGAAATTCGCGATCTCCTGCGACAGATCGACGCATTCCGAGATCTCCAGCCCGTGCTCCGCCAGCAGGTCCGCGTAGTCGGGCTTGGGGCTGGTGAACGACCCCACATCCGGCAGGTCGATCGGGGCGACCGTGTTCGCGGCGCAGTCGGCCAGCAGCAGCCAGCCAGCGGGCGACAGGTGCGACGCGATATTGCCGAACAGCGCTTGCTTGCCGGCGATGTGGTGCGCGACCTCGAACCCAATGACCACGTCGAACTGGCCCGGGAACGCGTCGCGCGCGCTGTCGCGGTGATGGACGGTCACCCGTTCCGACAGTCCCGCGGCGGCGATACGGCGCTGCGCGATCGCCGCCTGGCGGGCGGAGACGGTGTAGCCAACGCCGGACACGGCGGGATGCGCGCGGGCCAGCGCGATCAGGTCGCTGCCCACGCCGCAGCCGAAATCAAGCACGCGGCGCACGCGCGACCAATCGACGGTTGAGAACAGCATCTCCCGCATTTCGCGCTGGCCGTCCTGGATCAGCGCCCAGTGGTCGGGATGGCGGTCCGGGTCCTGGAAGGTGCGGGTCCAGGAGAAGCCCGGGACGATCCCGGGGAAGGGGGCGAGGGTCAGGAAGACATCGCCTTCCCTGTCCTCGGCGCGGGTGACGAAATCATAGAATGCGCCAACAACGTTGCGTTCCGGGCGATCGAAGGCGTGGCCGGGCAGCGGGATGCGGCGGCCCGGTCCCGTCCCGGTGTCGTGGCCGCCGCCACCAGCCGCAGACAGTGTCGCCGCGCCCGACAGCCAGGCGCGCATCGCCGAACGCAGGCCCGGGACGTCGGACACGGTCACGCGCCACGCGTGCGGCAACGGCTCGCGCCCGATCGCCAGCGTATGCGCGACATCCGCCAGCGCGGGTGGTAGGGTCTGGCTGTCCAGCCAGTCCGCCAGACGGGCGATGGTGGCGCGCAAGGCCGCTTCGCTGCGGGCCGAGACGGTCACACCGTGCGGCCCCGCCGGCGCGGCGGTGACCGGCCGGACGGGCGCCTGCTCCAGCACGACATGCGCATTGGTGCCGCCGAGGCCATAGGCATGCACGCACGCCACCCGCCCCCGATCCGTGGGCCACGCCAGCGGCGCGGCTGGATCGGCGAAGCGGAACGGGCTGGACGGGTCGAACCCCTCGGGGTTGTCATGCCGGTTCGGCATCGGCGGGATCTCGCCGAAGCGCAGCGCCAGCGCCGCCTTGATCAGCCCCGCGATCCCGCCCGCCGCGTCCAGCGAACCGACATTGGCCTTCACGCTGCCGATCACCAGCGGCTGGGCCGGTGGCGCTTCAAGGTTCTCCAGCGCCTGCCCGAAGGCGCTGAGTTCCGACAGGTCGCCGATCGCCGTGCCCGCCCCGTGCGCTTCGATAAAGCCGATGCGGTCGGGATCAATGCCCGAGCGGCGGATCGCCTGTGCCATGCAATCCGCCTGCAGGCGCGGGTTCGGCAGGGTCAGCGAACTCGCCCGCGCCCCGCCATGGTTCACGGCCGACCCGCGGATTACCGCATGGATGAAATCGCCATCCCGTTCGGCGTCCGACAGGCGCTTCAGCAGCACCACGCCGGCGCCCTCGCCCCGCGCCTGCCCGGTCGCATCGCGGTCGAATGAACGGCAGACCCCGTCCGGCGCCAGGATGCCCAGACGCGCCAGCGCCGCGGTTTCCTCGGGCGCGAGCAGCAGGCTGACCCCACCGGCGACCGCCATCGTGCACTCGCCGCCACGCAGCGCGCCGACCGCGCGATGCACCGCGACCAGTCCGCTGGAACAGGCGGTGTTCACCGCCTCGCTGGGGCCGGTCCAGTCGAACTGGAACGAGGTACGGTTTGGCACCATCGACAGCACGGCCCCGGCCACCGCCAGCCCGTCCAGCGCCTCCCCCCGCGCGCGCAGCGCCGATTCATGGCTGTGCGAATAGATCGCCGCGAACACCCCGACCGGCTGCCCCCGCAGCACGGACGGCCGGTAGCCGGCATCCTCCAGCGCCGCCCAGACCTGCTCCAGGAACACGCGCTGGTGCGGGTCCATCGCCGCGGCCTCGGCTGGCGCAATGCCGAACAGCCCGGCGTCGAACCCGTCCACATCGTCCAGATAGCCGCCCAGCGGCGGCACGCCCTCGCCCCCGCGGCCCGGCGGCGGTTCGCGCAGCAGGCAGCGCCCGGCGCGCAGATTGTCCCAGAACGCGGCCAGGTCGGGGGAGCCGGGGAACCGCCCGCTCATGCCCACGATCGCAATCGGCTCGTCTGTCGGCCGCGCCGCGGCCACGGGCATCGCCGCCGGTGTTTCCGGCCGCACAGGACGCAGCGCGTCCAGATGCTGCAGCGAGTCCAGCACCAGCGACTCATCGACGCCGAAATCGATCAGGCAGGCGATCTCATCCACTCCGGCCGCGGCGGCGCGGTCCAGCATCGGCCGGCATTCCTCGGGCGAGCCGAACAGCGCCGCGGACCGCGTGTAGCGCTCGAAGGCATAGCGGACGATCCCGTCGCGCTGCGCCTCGGTCATCGCGCGCCCTTCGTCGGAGCCGAACCGCTGCACGTCGACCGAGCCGCGGACATAGTCCATGAACGGCGCGCGGATCGTGGCGCGGGCGAAGTCGCCGTCGGGATGCACGAAGCTGTGCAGCATCAGCCCGACGCGGCCGGCTTCGGGGTCCAGACCAGCATCCTGGCGCGCCTGGCGGTACAGCGCGATCTTCGGCGCGATATCGTCGATGTCGCCGCCCAGCAGCATGGTCAGGATGTTGAACCCGTTCGCCCCGGCCCAGGCGAACGTGTCCGGGTTGCCGGTCGCAGCCAGCCACACCGGCACATCGGCCTGCACCGGCGCCGGGTAGATGCGGGTCGGCACCGTCTCGCCCAGCCCGTTCGGCAGGTCCAGCGCCTCGCCGCGCCACAGCGCGCGCACATCCTTGATCCGCTGCCGCATCACCGCGCGGGCATCGCCATAGGTGTCGGGCGAGACGACGAAATCGTTCGGGTTCCAGCCGCTGCCGAAACCGAGCTCGACCCGGCCGTTGCTCAGATTGTCCACCATCGACCAGGTTTCCGCGACCAGCGCCGGATGATGCAGCGGCAGTACGATACTGCCGGCGCGCAGCCGGACGCGGCTGGTGATGGTCGCGAGCGAAGCCGCGAGCACCGCCGGATCGGGATAGGGGCCGCCGAACGGATGGAAATGCCGCTCGGGCAGCCACACGGCGGCGAACCCGCGCGCATCGGCAAAACGCGCCGCTTCCTGCACCAGCCGGTACAGGTCGGGGCGTGCTGCATCGCCCGCCTCGGCCGAGAAGAACATCAGGCTGAAATCCAGCCGTTCCGCCGTCCGTGCCACCGGCACCGGCGCAGGCGGCTCGGCCGGACGGGCGCGGGCGGTGAATTCGGCGGGGCGCAGCACATCGGCCCCGCCGCGGGCGCGGAACATCCGCGCCGCCAGCCGCTCCAGCTCCTGGCGTGACGCACTCATGGCCGCCTCGCCGCACGGGAGGATGTTCGTTCGGCCAGTGCTTCGGTCAGCGCCGCGATGGTCGGGAATTCGTAGAACATGGCGGGATCGACGGAGACGCCGAGTTGCTTCTGCAGCCGTTCGGCGACGTGCAGTGCCTTGATCGAATCCATGCCGAACGCTGCGAACTCGGACGTCGCATCGAAGCGGTCCTGCGGCAGCTTCAGGAAGTCGCAGACCGTCCCCAGGATCGCCTCGGCGGGTGTCACGCGGTCGGCGCGGTCAGCCGCGGCGCGGCCGGCACCGGCGGGCGCGGGTGCCGGAAAGTCGGCAGGCGCATTGTCCCGGAGACCGGCGCCGGCCCCGCCCGCATCGGTCCGGACGCGGCGGGACGCGGCGGCCGGCTCCCGCCGGAGCATCACCACCGGCAGCGTCCGGCGTTCGCTCTCGCCGCGTTGCCGGGGCGCGGGCGCACCGGCAACGGCCCGTTCGGGCGGCGGCGCCTTCTTATCGCCCGCGGCTTCGTCGCGCGCGGCGCCTTGCAGATGCGCCACATAGGCCGCCAGCTCCTCGTCGCTCAGTCCGGCCAGTTCATCCATCAGGCCGTCATCGGCCCGATGCACCGGCACGGCCGGCGCGGTGTCCTGCCGGTACGCGAGCGGCACCCGCGCCAGGGCGCGCTCGCTGCCCTTCACCGCGGCCACCTCGGTGCAGCCGCTCTGCAACGCCTGGGCGATGATGCGCAGGCCGTCGCGGGCGTCGATCGTCTGCAGCCCCTCGGCCGCCAGCCGGCGCAGCTTGGCGTCATTCAGATACCGGTCGTGCCGCCATTGCGGCCAGCAGATCGCCACCGTCCGCCCGGACCGCTCGCCGCGCTCCACCTTCTGCTGGCGCAAACGCGCGAAGCCGCTCTGGAAGGCGCATGCCAGCGCATAGTCACCGCCGCCCGCGAGCCCAAGCCAGGCCGCCAGCGAGGAGCACAGCACGAACCAGTCGAGTTCCTCGCCCGCCAGCGCGGCATCCAGCGCGATGCTGCCATCCACCTTCGCCGCCATGACCCGCCCGACACTGGCGGCAGATTTGCGGACCAGAAGCGCATCCTCCACCGCGCGGGCCAGGTGCAGCACGCCATGCAGCCGCCCCAACCGGGTACGGATACGGCCGAGCGCTTGGTTTAGCGCGGGCCGGTCGGTGAGGTCACAGGCTTCGTAATCCACATGGATGCCGGCCTCACGCAACGCCCGCAGCCGTTCCAGCGCCGGCCCCCGCGGGTCGCTGCGGCCGATGATCGCGATGCGGGCACGGTAGTCGCGGCCCAGGCGTTCGGCGATGGCGCAGCCAACCTCGCCGAGCCCGCCCACCAGCAGATAGGCACCGCCGATGCGGAACCCGATCGTCGCGGCATCAGGATCGCTCGCCACCGGCTCGATCCCCGGCGCGTGACGGCGTCCGGCGCGATACAGTACCTCCGGCGCGTCGTCATCCGTCAGCAACTCATCGCGGCAGGCCGCCGCCATGTCCTGCGTGCCGGCCGCCTCGGCCAGCCCCACCGCACGCAGCCGGCATCCGTCGCTTTCCTGCATGGCGGAGCGCGCGAGCGAGCCGACCGCCTGGTCCAGCGGCCGATCCTCGGCCTGTGCGAACACATGCAGGATTCGGACGCCGCCAAGGCCGGCGCGCTGCACCGCCTGGGTCAGCAGGATGCTGGCGAGCGGGCCCGTGCCGTCGGGCGACAGGTCCGCGCCGTCCCAGTCCAGCGCCTGGACGATGGCGAATCCGGTGGGATGGCGATGCGCGAGGTGCGCGATCAGCGCGGCGTGATCCGCCTCGGACGCCGGGTCCATGCGGATCGTCCGCGCATCGGCGGCGGCGAAGCGGTCGGATGGCTGGATCAGCCGGATCGGCGCGTCCCACAGCGTCTCCAGCGCCCGGGCAAGACGCCGGTCCCGCGCCAGCACCAGCACCGGTGATGGATCGATCCGCGCCCGCCGTTCGGCCGGCTTCCAGTGCCGTTGGAACAGCTGCATGCGAGCCGCCTGGTCGCTGGGCGCCGGCTCCGCCGACAGCAAGGGCGCCTCTGCCGCCTGCGCTGGTTCGGCCGGACGCTCCGGCATGGGCAGCCAGTAGCGTTCCCGCCGGAACGGATAGGTGGGCAGCGGGATGGGTCGCGCGTCCGCGCCCGGCAGCGCGGACCAGTCGATGTCGGCGCCTTCGACCCAAAGCTGCGCGAGGCGCGCCACGTCGGCGCGCGCCAGCAGCCCGGCCAGCATTGCCCCGCCCTCCTCGGTTTCCGCCAGAAGGCGGGCACTGGCCTGGAACGGCGGCGCGCCGGTCAGCACGCGGGCCGTATCGCCGCCATCGAGCCAGCCGGCCAGCGCAGCCTCCAGCGCGTCGAGATCCGGCGCCAGGACCGCCAGGCGATGCGGCATCGCGTCCCGGCCGACCCGCAGCGTGTGGGCCAGGTCTGCCAGCGGCGGCCGGTCCTGGCGGATCGCGGCCAACAGGTTCGTGGCCTGCGCGCGCAGCGTGTCCGCGTCCCGCGCCGACAGCACGACCAGATGGGGGCCGGCTATGGCGGGGCTGGCCGCGTGTGCCGCCGGATAGGACTCCACCACCAGATGCGCATTCGCCCCGCCGGCCCCGAAGGAACTGATCCCGGCGCGCAGCCTGCCGCCTGGTTCCGCCGGCTCCCACGCCATCGGGTCCGCCGGCAGGACGAAGCGCGTCGCGGCGAAGTCGATCAGCGGATTGGGCGAAGCGGCGTGCCGGCTGGGTGCGATCATGCGGTGCCGCATCTGCAACAGCACCTTCGCCAGGCCGGCGACGCCCGCCGCTGCTTCCAGATGCCCGATATTCGCCTTCACGGCCCCGATCGCGCAGCGCCCGCCCTCGCGGCCCAGCGCCTCGGCCAGGCCGGCGATCTCGATCGGATCGCCCAGTGCCGTGCCGGTGCCATGCGCCTCGACATAGGTGATGGTTTCCGGCGCGACCCCGGCTCGTTTCAGCGCGGCGCCGATCACCCGGGCCTGCGCCTTGGGGTTCGGCACGGTGAATCCCGAGGTCCGCCCGCCGGCGTTCACCGCGCTCGCCAGGATCACGCCCTCGATCCGGTCGCCGTCCCGCTCCGCGGCCGAGAGCGGCTTCAGCAGCACTGCCCCCACGCCCTCGCCATCCACGAACCCGTCCGCCCCGGCCCCGAATGCTCTGCACTCCGCCCCGCGCGAGACCATGCGCGCCTGCGAGAGGTTGATGAACTGGCGCGGGTGCAGGATCAGGTTGACACCGCCGGCCAGCGCCGCCCCGCATTCACCGCGGCGCAGGCTTTCGCAGGCGAGATGGATCGCCGTCAGCGACGCCGAACAGGCGGTGTCCACCACCATGCTGGGGCCCGAGAAGTCGAACAGGAACGACACACGGTTGGCGATCGACCAGAAACCGGTCGAGGCCGCGTTGGCATGCCCGCCCGACCAGGCCTCGGCCGCGACCCACTGATAGGGGCCGTTCATCACACCCGCGAACACCCCGACATCGCTCCCGTCCGGATCGCGTGCGGCAATCTGCTCACGCAGCCGGCGCGGCGTGGTGCCAGCCTGTTCCAGCGTCGCCCAGGCGGTTTCCAGGAACAGCCGCTCCTGCGGATCCATCACCTCGGCTTCGAGCGGTGAGATGGCGAAGAACAGCGGATCGAAGCGGTCGACGTCGCGGATGAATCCGGCCCATTTGGTATAGCTGCGTCCCTCGGCGCCCGCGGCGTCGAAGCTGGCTGCGGTGTCCCAACGGTCGGGCGGCACCTCGGTGATGGCCGTCTCGCCGGCCCGCAGCAGATGCCAGAACGCATCCGGCGTCGGGCCGCCGGGATAGCGGCCGGCATGGCCGATGATGGCAATGGGTTCGTCGGCGGAAGCGGCGCGCGCGGGGATGATCGCCGGCGCGCTCACGCGATCCGCCGGCGCGGCGTCACGATCCGCGTCCCCCGCCGGCACCGCGATGGCGTCCGGCGTCACGCGCAGGGCCAACGATGGCGCGGCGGCCGGCGCGTCTGCGGGCCGAAGCGTCGGGCCGGCCTGCGTCATTTCCCGCTGCCGAGGCCCGACCAGACGTGCAACCGCGTCGGCATGCGTTTCCTGCAGCCAGGCGGCGAGGCGCGCGAGGGTGTTGTGTTCGAACAGCAGCGTCGCGGGCAGCCCGGGGATGTCGCGGTCCAGCCGGTTGCGGATTTCGAGCGCGGTCAGCGATTCCAGCCCGTAGCGATCGAAACTCTCGTTGAGCCGCACCTCCCCGGGGTCCAGCTTCAGCACATCGGCCAGGACCGCGCGCAGGTGATCCGTCAGCGGCGTCGCCACGCCCAGGCCGGTCCGGCGGACCGGCGCGACGACAGGTTCCGGCTGGGCCGGCACCGCCCCGGCACCCGTGGCGAACGCCGTCTCGTTCGTCGCGACCAGCATCGCGTGCGGCGCGCTGTCGGTGCTGCCGGCGGTCACCGCGTGAACGTCGGCGAACCCCGCTTCCCGCAGCACCGCCTGCCAGGTCTCGGCGGTCGCCAGCGGCGAATGCGGAATCCGTCGGGCGGGGTCCCCGGCCAGCCACCAGCCGGGGGTCAGGCCGAACACCATCGTGCCGAAATCCTGCGCCCGCGTGGCCTCGGACAGCAGCAGCACGCCCCCCGGTCGCAGCAGCCGGCGCACCCGTGTCAGCGTGCGGCCCAGATCGGCGGTCGCGTGCAGCACGTTCGCGGCGAGCACGATGTCGAAGCCGCCCACCGGCTGGCCGTTGCGCTCGACCTCCTTCTCCACGTCATACAACGCGAAACCCACACCCGGCCGGCCTGCGAAACGTTCGGCCCCGTGCACCAGGAACCGCTGGGACACATCCGTCGCCAGATAGGCGACCCGTTCCCCGAACGGCGCAAGCGCTTCCAGCACGCGCGCCGTCGTGCTGCCCGTGCCCGCGCCGAGTTCGATCACCCGCAGCGGCAGGCCAGCCGGCGCCGCCCGGACATGCGCCCGCACGGCATCCGCCAGTGCCCGGTTGAACCGATCGGCGATCGGGTTGCCGGTGTAGGCAGCCTCGACCAGCGCCATCGAGGCCTGCGGGAACAGCACCGCCACCGGATCGGCTTCGCCGCGCAGCAGCGCCGGATAGGCATCGAGACACGCACGCAACAGCCGGCGCGGTCCCGCCAGCCAGGGCGCACGGCGTTCGGCGGCATCCAGGGCGGCGGCGGCTGCTTCCGTCACACCCGGATCGGGGTCACGCAGCCGCCACAGCCCGTCGGCCGCGATGATCAGGTCGTCGGCCGCGAGCGCGTGCAGCAGCGCCGCAAACAGCGTGGCGTGGCGCGGGACGATGCCCAGGCGGCGGCGCAGACCCTCGGTGGTCCAGGCTTTCCCCGCCTGGCCCGCCATGCCGGCCAGCGTGTCACGCAGCACCACGCGGCCATGGCGCTCCAGCACCGCGAACGCCGCTTCGGCGTCGGCGAGCGGGATGTCGTCCGGAACCCGGCCGCCCTGCGTCTTTGCCGGATCTGCCACCGGCGATGCCCCCGCCATCGCGCCGGCCGCGCCGGCGTCGGCCGCCGTCGCATCATCCCGGTCCAGCCCCAGCCGGCGCAGCGCCTCCGGTTCGGCACGCACGATCGCGACCCGGTCGGCCGTTCCGGCCAGCACGGCGGCAAACGCCGCGACACCTTCGTTCGGCCCGATCGGATGCACGCCCTGGCGCGCGAGACTCGCGCGGTAGGCCTCGCCGCTGACCACGCCGACATCGCCCCACAGACCCCAGTCGGTCGCCACCACCCGGAACGGACGCTCCGCGGCCACCGCGCGGGCGTAGAAGTCCACGAAGCTCGACCCCGCCACGTAGTTCGCCTGCCCCAGCGAGCCGGACACGACATTGACCGAGGAGAGGAACGCGACGAAGCGCGGCGTTTCGGCTGACAGCGCCTCGACCAGGGCGACGCTGCCGGCGATCTTCGGGGCGAGCACGGCACGGAACGTCGCCTCATCCATCCGCGCCAGGGTGCGGTCGCGCAGCACCAGCGCCGCGTGGATCGCCGCATCCACCCCGCCCCAGATCGCGCGAAGGCGCGCCACCACCGCGCGCAACGCGTCCGTGTCGGTAGCGTCCGCCTGGAAATAACGGACTGCGCCGGCGCCAGTCGGAATCGCGGCGATCCGGTCCGCGACCTCGGCTTCCGGACGGCGTCCCACCAGCGCCACGCGCAACGAACAGTCCCGCGCCATCCAGCCGGCGATCTCGCAGCCGATCCCGCCCGCGCCGCCAACGATCAGCACGACGGCGCCCGGACGCAACGGCGGCAGCGGGTCGGGCAGCGCCAGCGGCCGCATGACCTGGCCATAGCGAACGCCATCGCGCCACGCCACGTCGCGCACCGGCACCGTTGCCGGTTCGCCCAGGATCCACGCCGCAAGCCGCGGATCGGTCAGGCTGGCGGCATCGAAGTCGCTGATCGTGACGGCGACGCGCGGATATTCCAGTGCGATGCACTTGGCGAGGCCCAGCACGGCTCCGGCGACGGGATCGGGCTTTTCGCGCGGGCTCACCGCTTGCAGCCCGCTTGTCACGATGTGCAGACGCAGCCCGGTGGCAAGCCGGCCCGCCGCGTCCAGGGCGCGTACCGCCCGCAGCAGATCGAGCACCATCGCTTCGGCCGCCTGCGCCACCAAGGCCTGCCCGGCGGCCGCGGCCACCCAGACCAGATCGGTGACACCCGCCCCGATCGCGGACACGTCCGCTGCGGCGCCGCTTCCGACGCGGGCAGCCCCCAGCGCGGCGCGCAACCGGTCGGTGATGCCCAGGTCATCACCGCCATGCACCACCAGCGCCTCGGCCCCAAGCGGCACGTCCAGGACGATCGGCGCCGGTTCCCACGCCGGCTCGCGGACCGTCAGGGGCTTCCGATCGGCCACCGCCCGTGGCGTCGCCAGGCGCGCCGCCAGCCCGTCCAGGCGCAACAGAACGCCCCCGCCGGCATCGCGGATCGCAAGGTCGAACAGCGCGACATCCTGGCTGCCCGGCCAACGCGTCGCGGTCACGAAGCGGGCATCGGCCAGCGATCCGGCGGGAACGACAGCGCCCAGGGCGAACGGGACCATCAGGCCGGTGTCGCCATTCCCGGCAAACCCCAGCAGCGATTGCAGCGCCCCATCCAGCACCGCCGGCGGCAGCCCGGCCTCGGGGTCCGTCGGGGTGGGCGACAACGCGGCAACCAGCGTGCGATCGTCCGACCAGATGTCCGTGACGATGCGCAGGCCGGGACCGTAGGCCAGCCCCATGGCCGCAAGCCGGTCGTAGATCGCCTGCCCCGCCAGGTGACGGGGAAGGCCACGGCGCCGGGCATCCACGTCCACCCCATCCCCCGCCTCCAACCCCCGCTCAACCGCTCGGCCCTGGCAGGTGACGATGCCGCCGGCCGTGATCGCAAACGCCAGAGCATCCCCGTCCCGTCGCACCACGATCGTCGCGGCGATGCCCGCCTCGGGCACTTCCAGCGGCGCCGGCCAGACGATATCGGCCAGCACCGCCGTGCCACGGCCGACGCTCGCCGCCGCGGCGCGGGCCATTTCCAGTTGCACGACGCCCGGCACCAGGAAACGGCCGCGCACCACATGGTCGCGGATCACCGCATCGGCGCGCTGGAATCGCTTTTCCCATGTCGCGCCGTCCAGCGATGGCAGCGCGCGGTCCAGGAACGGATGCGATGCCACGGTCGGTGTCGCAGCCAGGGGCGAATCGGCCAACCAGTAGCGCCGCCGCATGAAGGGATGCGCGGGCAGCGGCACCGTCTCTCCCGGCAGGTCCAGCGCGGGCCAGTCGATCGCGGCGCCACGCACCCAGGCAGCGGCCAGGTCCTGCAGCCCGGCACCGGCCGGCGGCGGTTCGGCGGCGCAGTCGTCGTCCAGCTCGGCATGCAGCACGCCGCCGGGATCGTTCGCAATGAAATGCTCCAGCCGATCCGCCGCCTCGTCCAGCGTCCGCGCCACGAACGCGAGGCGCGTCGCCATCGGTTCCCGTCCGCATTGCAGCGTGCGGCACACGTCGGCCAGGCACCACGGGCTGGTTCGCAGGAAATCCGCCATGCGCCGCGCATAGGCGTGAAGCTGGACATTCGTCCGTGCGGACAGCAGGAACAGGGCTGGTCCGTGGGCATCCGCCACGGTCCGCGGGGCGCGGTATTCCTCGACCAGCAGATGCGCGTTCGCGCCACCGGCACCGAAGGAGCTGATTCCGGCCCGCAGCGGCGCGGCACCGGTCCAGGGTTCCGTCACCTCCTGCAGCCGGAACGGCGTGGCGGCGAAATCGATGTTCGGATTCGGCGGTCCGTGCCGGTGCGTCGGCGTCAGCGTGCGATGGCGCAGTTGCAGCACCACGCGGGTCAGCCCCGCGATGCCGGCGGCCGCCTCCAGATGGCCGATATTCGCCTTCACCGATCCCAGCGCGCAGGACTGGCGGGGCACGGCGTCGCCGAACGCCGCGGATAGTCCCGCAACCTCGATCGGATCACCAAGCGCCGTGCCGGTGCCGTGCGCCTCGATATAGGATACGGTCTCGGCCGCCACGCCGGCGCGTTGCAGCGCCGTGGAAATCACCCCGGCCTGCTGCACCGGATTGGGCACCGTATAGCCGTTCGTCTTGCCACCGTGGTTGGCGGCCCAGCCACGGATCACCGCATGGATGAAGTCGCCGTCGGCGATCGCGGCCGAGAGCGGCTTCAGCACCACGGCGCCCACACCTTCACCCGGCACATAGCCGTCGCCCCCGGCGGCGAAGCTGTGGCAACGCCCGTCCGTCGCGGCGAAGCGGCCCTGGCTGAGGCCCACATACTTCAGTGGATGCAGACTGAGATTGACGCCGCCGGCGATCGCCGCCGTACACTCGCCGGACGCGATCGCCTGGCAGGCCAGATGTATCGCCGTCAACGACGACGAACACGCACTGTCCACCGCCATGCTCGGCCCGTTCAGATTCATATGATATGAAATACGATTCGCGACCGACCAGTAGGGCGACGATCCCGCCACTGCCTGCTGCCCCGCGGCGCGGGCGGCGGCGAGCAGCTGGTATTCGCCGTACATGACGCCTGCATAGACGCCGATCGCGCGCGCCGGATCGCGTGACAGACGGGAACGTGTGTAGCCGGCGTTTTCCAGCGCTTCCCAGCAGGTTTCCAGGAACAGCCGTTCATTCGGATCGATCGACGCGGCCTCGCCAGGCGCGATGGCGAAGAACAGCGGATCGAACTGGTCGACGCCCGAAAGGAACCCGCCCCACCGGCTATAGCTGCGGCCCGGTGTTCCGGGACTTGGATCGAAAAAGGCGCCGGCGTTCCAGCGATCGGGCGGGATTTCGGTGATCAGGTCGCGGTCGGCACACAGATTGTCCCAGAATGCATCCAGCGAGTCCGCCCCCGGGTAGCGTCCGGCAATGCCGATGATGGCGACCGGTTCGGCTGCACCGTGCGATTGCCGCCGAGCGTCCGCGTCAACCGGGGACTGGAACGCAGGCGGGAGTTCGGGTGGCGCCGACCCGCTGTCGCGCATGGCCGGGACATCGGAAGCATCGCCAGTTCCCGCCGCGGCTTCCTTCGCCTGCACCGCGGCGCCGGACACGCGCCCTGGATATCGGGCCGCGAGGAACCCGGCGGCTGAACGCAGAGTCTGGTGCTCGAAGAACAACGTGCGCGGTACATCCGGGAAATCGCGCGCCAGCTCCTCGTTCATGCGCGTGACCAGGATCGAGTCGATCCCGTACTGCTCCAGCGGCCGGTCCGGATGGATCCGTTCCTCCGGCATCGCCGTGGCGCGTGCCAGCACGCCGCGCAGATGCAGGATTGCGGCTTCGATCCCACCTTCGGCCGGAGCCTGCGCCGTCGCCGGCATCCGGGGGGACGTGGCCGCCCCGCGCATCAGGCGAGTGATCGCGGCCCGCTCCCCAGGCAGCACCAGCACCGCACCCTCGGCACTCCCGGCCAGCGTGTCGAAGACCGACAGCGCCGCCCCGGTCTCGATCGGGTGCAGCCCGGTCGCGGCAGTGCGGCGGTCGAGTTCCGCCGGATCCAGCGCCATGCCGCCGTCCCGCCAATACGGCCAGGCGATCGACAGCGAGCGCCCCGGCCCGGTCCGCTGCGCCACGAACGCGTCCTGGAAACGGTTCGCGGCGCTGTAGTCTGTCTGCCCGGCATTGCCGAAACTGCCGGCGACCGAGGAGAAACAGACGAAGCACGCCAGGGGCTCCCGCGCCGTGGCGCGGTCCAGCGCCAGCGTGCCGGCGAACTTCGGCGCCAGGACCGATGCAAGGTCCTCGTGCGTCTTGTGCAGCAGGAACCGGTCCCGCGTGACGCCGGCGGCATGCACCACCGCCTGCACCGGACCAAACTGATTGCGGATGGCGGTAATTGCGGCAGAGGCCTGGGAATCGTCGGCAATGTCCGCCGGGATATAAAGGGCATCGCCCCCGCAAGCGCGGATCTCGGCGATCAGCGCCTCGCTGGCTGGACTGGCAGGCGAGCGGCCGACCAGGCCGAGGCGCGCCTGCCGGGTTCGCGCAAGATGCCGCGCGACGTGCCGGCCGATTCCGCCCAGCGCACCGGTCAGCAGCACCACGGGTCGCGGCGGCAAACCGTCCGCGGCCCCCGCCGGCAGCGGCGCTTCCCGCAACCGGCGCACCCAGCGCGTGCCGGCCGCATCCCACCGGGCAGCGCGTTCGTGCCCGTCCCAGGACGCCGCGCTTTCCGCGGACAGGCGCTGCAACAGCACCGCGGCATCGCACGGCGGAACCGCGGCCGAGGCCAGCCGCAGCAACGGATTTTCCCGGCCGGACGCTGCCGCGAAGGCGCCGACCGGAGCCTGCAGCGGTGCCTCGCCGGTTGCGTCCGCATGCACGTGAAGAATGGTCACCGGATCGGCGGGCGACAGCCGCGCCCACGCGGCGGTCAGGTGGAAGATCGACCCGAGCCCGTCCCGCAATGCCCTGCCGGCCGCCTCCGCCGGCACGGCCCGCAGCGGCTCGTCTGGGCCTTTGCGCGACCAGAGATGCCAGGCGGTGGTGGGCAGGATCGCCTCGTCCCGCAGCGCGGCGAGCAGGCGCGCGTAATCGTCAGGGTTGCCCGGATCGATGGCGAAAGACCGGTCCTCCAGCCGGCAGAACGCGCTGCCCGGCCGAACCAGCACCGGCGCGCCGTCCAGGCTGCGCCACAGCGTCTCGTCACGGTCGAACAGCAGCAATCCGGACGGCGGTGCCGCCGCGGCGATCGACGCCTGCTCCCAGACCGGCGTGCACAGGGTGATGTCCGGGGACGGCACCGCACCCGCAGGAGCCACCCGCACCGTCAGGTCCTGCATCGTGACAAGCGTCTGTCCGGACGGATCCATGACGGTAACGGCCAGCCGTCGCGTGTCCGTGCCGCCCGGCAGCAGCGCGACATGCGCAAGGCACGGGCCGGTGACCTTGTCATGAATGTCGACGCGCCCGATCGAGATGGGCACGACGGTGCCGAAGGATTCCGGGCCGGCCAGCATCAGCCCGATCGCCGCCTGCACCGCGCCGTCCAGCAACGCCGGATCAAGCCACAGCGCCGGATGCGCCGGCGCCACTGGCGCAAGCTCAGCCAGCACCATTTCGGGATCGGCGCGCAGGGAGCGGATCACCTGGAACGCAGGGCCATACGCGAAGCCGAGATCGCGGAACCGCGCATAGACCTCCTCACCGGCCCAGGCCCGCGGCAGACGCGCCCGCAACGCCGCGACATCGGCGACCGGAGCAGCCCCAGGCGTGGCGGGGACCGAACGCCCGCGCGCATGCATCGCGCCGTTGGCGCCCTGGAAGGCATAGCCGGCGCCGCCCGCATCCGTCGTCAGGGCGATGCTGGCCCTGGTCCCGGGCCGGACCGCCAGCGGCGCCTCGAAGCGAAGGTCGATCAGCGAGACGCCGCCGCCCGCCGCAACAGCTTCCCGCGCCGCTTCCACATAGGCGACCGCGGGAAATACCGCTTCTTCACGGAACCGATGATCGCGCAGCCACGGCGCGGCTGGGTCCAGCCGCAGGGATACGCCATCGGCAGTCCGCTCGCCCAGCATCGGATGCGCCGCTGCCGCCGCCGGCGCGGCCGGAGCGACGCGGGATCGGGTGGCGAAACGCTGGCGCGCGAAGGGATAGCCCGGCAGCGCGATGCGGCTTGCACCGGATGCGGCCAGGGGAGTCCAGTCGGCATCGCCGCCGCGAACATAGCATTCGGCGATACGGCTGAAGTCGCGCGCTGGATCGGCCAGGGCGGCCGCCAGCGCCGCATCCTCCGCACCGCGTGCCGGCAGGACCAGAGCCCCACTGCGCCATTCCCGCCCGCGCCAGGCGCGCAGGTCGTCGAGCGTCTCGACCAGGATCGCCAGGCGATGCTCGAAATGCCCGCGCCCGGCGCTGAGCGTGAATGCCAGGTCGCGCAGGCGCGGGGTGTGATCCGACAGGTACCGCGACAGGTCGGCGCGGCGCGCCTCCAAAGCCTCCGCGGTTCGTCCCGACAGCAGGATCAGCGCCGGACCGGCGTCGTCCTGGGCCGAAGGGGTGCGCTCCGGCGCCTCGGCCACGACAACATGCGCATTGGTGCCGCTGAAGCCGAACGAACTCACCGCCGCCAGCCGTGGTCCGGCCGGCCACGGCATCGCCTGGCGTGGCACGAAGAACGGGCTGCCTTCGAACGGGATCAGCGTATTGCCCTGTGCGAAATTCAGGCTGGGCGGGATCGTCCGGTGCCGCAGCGCCAGCAGCGCCTTGATCAGGCCGGCAACACCCGCCGCGGTCAGCGTATGGCCGATATTGGTCTTCACCGACCCCAGCGCGCAGAACCCCGCCCGGTCGGTACGAGTGCGGAACGCGGCCGTCAGGGCGTTCACCTCGATCGGATCGCCAAGCTGCGTGCCGGTCCCGTGCGCCTCGACCAGGCCGATCCGCGCGGGATCGATCCGGCCCGTTGTATAGACACTTGTCTCCAGGTCGGTCTGGGACGGTCCGCTGGGCGCGGTGATGCCGCTGGTGCGGCCATCCTGGTTGATGCCGGACGCCCGGATCACGCCGACGATCTCATCGCCATCCGCCAGCGCGCGGTCCAGGCGCTTCAGCACCACCACGCCCACGCCCTCGCCCGGCACGAACCCGTCGGCCCTGGCATCGAAGGTGTGGCACTGGCCGGTCGGCGACAGCATCCCCGCATCGTCCAGGAACCTGTGCAGCCGCGGGTCGGTCATCAGGATCGACACGCCGCCGGCCAGCGCCATGTCGCAATCACCGCCCAGCACGCTGCGGCACGCCAGATGCACCGCCACCAGCGAAGACGAACACGCCGTATCCAGCGGCAGGCTCGGCCCCTTCAGGTCCAGCAGATAGGAAATCCGCGCCGCCAGGATGGCGAGCGAACCGCCCAGCGAGGACAGGCTGTCGTTCTGATCGATACCATATCCGTCGGGCGCCGCGCCGACGAACACGCCGCATCGCATGCCGGCCAGGCCGCGCTTGCCGTAGCCGGCATTCTCCAACGCGTTCCAGGACTGCTCCAGGAAGACCCGTTGCTGCGGACTCATCGCCTCGGCTTCGCGCCAGGAGAGATTGAAGAACTCCGGGTCGAAGCAGTCATGATCGCCGAGGAACCCGCCCCAGCGTGTCCTGCCCTCCGCACGTCCGTCCCATCGTTCGGGCGGAACTTCGGTGATGGCGGAGCGACCGGTGCGGATCAGATCCCAGAACGCGTCGGCATCGGGTGCCCCGGGGAAGCGGCAGGAAAGGCCGATGACGGCGATGTCGGAGGAGGATGCCGCCGGTGCCCCCGCGGCGGCTGTTCCGGCGTCGCCGGATTGGTCCATCGCGGCGGGCGATGCATCGGCCGGGGCTGCGTCCGCGGCCTCCGCCGATCCTGGCAATGCCAGCGGCATGCCCCGCATGTGGCGCGCCAGGCCCTGCAGCGTCGCATGGTTGAAGATATCGGTGGCAACGAGCGTGGCACCCAGGTCCCGGTTCAGCAGCGCGACGAACTGCGGCGCGATGATGGAATCCACGCCGAATTCCGCCAGCGGCCGGTCGGCTGCAAGCTCGGATGGGTCCAGCCCGAGAAGTCCCGCAAGCCGTTCGGCCAGCAGCACGCAAAGAACGGTGTCGTCCGGGACAGGCACGGGCGGCGGGGCGGTCACGGACGCTGCCAGGACAAGCGCCGGCGCCGGATCGGGAACATGCGAGCGTGCTCCAGACAGGACAGCGGCGGCCCGCTCCTGGTCCATTCCACCCTCTGCCGGACGATGTTTGTCGGTCCCGACGTCTGTCGTGACGACGGTGGCAGCCGCAGCGCTGCGTTCGGCCACGAACAGGCATTGGAACGATGCGTCCGGCTTGTCGCCCCAGCCGAACACGGCGGGTGCGCCGAAGCCGGAAGCCGCCAGGGCCGAACGCCAGCCCTCGGGCGACAGCACCGGCGCATCCGGCAGACGCAGGTCCGGGTCCTGGAACGCCCACCACCCGTCCAACAGCCCGAAGGTCATCGCCGCGAAGGCACCGGCGCGGGTGATCTCATTCAGCAACAGCAGGCCGCCGGGACGCAGCAGCGTGTGCACATGCTCCAGCGACACCGCAATGCGCGATGTCGCATGCAGCACATTGGTGCCCAGCACAAGGTCATAGGAGCCAGGTTCGAACCCCTGCGCGCCCGGCGCCTGCTCCAGGTCCAACACCCGGCCCGAGACCCAGGGACGCCCCGTGCCATGCACGCGCCGGCCATGCTGCACGAAGCCCGCCGAGATATCCGTATAGTCGAACGTCACGTAGGCGGCATGCTCATCCAGCGCGGCCAGCACCGCGGCGCTGGTGCCGCCCGTGCCGGCCCCCACTTCCAGGATTCGCACCGTCACGCCCGGGTCCTGCGCCCGGCGCGCCCGCACCGCACTGGCAACGGCCCGCGCGGTCAGGCTGTTGAAATGATCCGACCAGCGATTGCCGCAATACACCGGCTCGACGAGATCCATGCCGCCGCCCGGAAACAACACGTCGCTGGCGAGCGCCTGCCCGCCCAGCACGTCCTTCAGCCGTTCGGCGCACCGTTCCAGCAACGTGACATGCGGCGCCAGGTCGGGCGCCTCGGCCAGCAGCCTGTCGCGCTCGGTG
Organism: Acetobacteraceae bacterium; assembly: GCA_050181195.1. Lineage (GTDB taxonomy): Bacteria > Pseudomonadota > Alphaproteobacteria > Acetobacterales > Acetobacteraceae > Rhodopila. The sequence continues at coordinate 52,251 of JBFXDK010000003.1, forward strand.
CCATAGTCGCGCGCCTGCCCGGTGTTCTGTGCCAGCGCGGCGCGGAGCGCCCGCACCAGGCCGGCATGACGCGCGCACCCCTCGGCCCCGTCTAGATCGGCGGCGCCAAGCGTTTCGCGCAGCAAGAGCGTCGCGCAGGGATCCAGCGCCGCGAACGGGTCGATACGACGCGTCATGACACTTCTCCCAGCTCGCGGATCACCGCTTCGAACAGGCTGGGCGATGCCGGACGCTCGACCGCGGAGGCGGGCGCGGGCGGCGCGGAAACCGGCCAGCAGCGCCGACGCTCGAACGGATAAGTTGGCAACGAACGCCGATGAAAGGAACCGTCGGAATAAAGCGGCAGCCATTCGATGCTGTCCCCCGCGAGGTAGCGGCGTCGCAACTCCAGAAGATCGCGCGGCCCTTCGATGGCCGGCGCGGACGGATCGCGCAGGGCAGTGCGCAGCCCCGCCAGATCGCGCACGACGAACGCCGCCCGCACCGGCAGATGCGCCCGCCCGCGTGCCAGCGTGCCGCAGATATCCGCCAGCGCGGTGCGCCCGCCGTCGCGATCCAGCCAGCCCGCCATCCGCCGCAGCACCCGGTCCAACGCCGCCGCATCGCGGCCCGAGAACACGGCCAGGTGCCAGTCCCGCGACGGTACGGCCAGAGAGGCCAGAGAAGCGGCGGGCGGCGGCTCCTCCAGCACCACATGCGCATTGGTGCCGCTGAAGCCGAAGCTGCTCACCGCACCGCGGCGCGGCACCGGCCCATCCCAGTCGCGTGCGCTGGCGGGAATGTCGAACCGGCCATCGAGGTCGATATGCTCGTTCAGCGCGCCGAACTGGGCCAGGGGCGGGATGCGCCCGTGGTGCAGCACAAGAGCGAGCTTGATCAATCCCGCAATCCCGGCCGCCGGCAGCGTATGGCCGATATTGGCCTTGACGGACCCGATGGCGGGCCGCCCGCCGCACCGGGCGAAGGCAAGCCGCAGCGCCTCCATTTCGATCGGATCGCCCAGGCGCGTGCCGGTGCCGTGCAGTTCCACATAGCCCAGGCCGGCGGGATCGATCGCGAACCGCTGGTGCACGTCGCGCAGCAGCGCGGTCTGGGCGGCGCCGTTCGGCGCGGTGATGCCATTGCTGGCACCGTCCTGATTGGTGCCGGCGCCCTTGATCAGCGCCAGGATCGCGTCGCCGTCACGCACCGCGTCCGCACGGCGTTTCAGCACCACCGCCGCCACGGCCTCCCCCGGAACGAAACCGTCCGCGCCGGCGTCCAGCGTGCGGCAGCGTCCGGACGGCGACAGCATTCCGGCGCTGCTGGCGGCGACGTAGAAGCCGGGCGTGCTCAGCACCGCGACGCCGCCGGCCAGCGCCAGGTCGGATTCGCCGCGTTGCAGGCTCTCGCAGGCCAGTTGCACGGCCACCAACGAAGAAGAGCAGGCGGTGTCGACCGACAAACACGGCCCGTGCAGGTCCAGCCGGTAAGCGATGCGCGCAGCGAGCATCGAGGCGGCGTTGCCCATGAAGCGCTGCGCGTCGGGCGATCGTCCGGACTGGCGCAGCAGTTCATCGTAGTCGCCCGCCACCGTGCCCACGAACACGCCACAACGCGCATGCGCCCTGTGCGGGCCGGCATATCCCGCATCCTCCAGCGCGCGCCAGGCTTCCTGCAGGAACAGCCGCTGCTGCGGGTCCATCAACGTTGCCTCGTTGGGCGACAGATTGAAGAACAGCGGATCGAAGCTCTCGACGTCGTCCAGGAATCCGCCGCCCGGACACTGCGTGCGCCCCGCCACGCCGGGCGCGGGATCGTAGACGGCGCTGTGATCCCAGCGCCGCGGCGGCACCGGGCCGACGCTGTCGGTGCCGGCCAGGATGTTGTCCCAGAACGCGTCGACCGCCTCGGCTCCCGGGAACCGGCCGGAGACGCCGATAATGGCGATGTCGTCCGCCCACGCGCCGGACCGCACGGGCGCGGCAGGGGCCGGCGTGGAGACGGCGGAGGGCGGGTCGAGCGCCGCGGTCAGCCGATCCGGCCAGGCAGCATGCGGTTCAGCGGCCGCCTCGGGTAACATGCGGCGCGACAGGGCGGGCACGGGCGCGACCGCCGGCGGCGCGACCCGCACGCCGTGATGGCCGGCGAGATGCTCCGCCAGTCGTTCGATCGTCGCATGGCTGAACAGGATCGTCGGTTTCAGCGTGATCCCGAACCGTTCGTTCAACGCGCTGATCAGGTCGACGCTGATGATGGAATCCGCGCCATAGTCCGAGAAGTTGCGGTCCGGCGCCAACTGCTCTGGCTGCATCTGCAACGTGGCGGCCACGACGTTGCGGATTGCCGCGACCAGCGGCGCGCCGCCGCCTCCCGCGGCCGGGGCCGGTTCCGGGTGCCGATCGTCCGGCCGGGGTACGGCGGGAGCACGCGCGGCATCCGCCACGACGGAACGTCCGGCCATGCTGCCGACGATGACGGTGTGGCGGTAGCTGTCCCCGCCATCGCCGCCAAGGCCGCGCAGGGCGACATCGGCGAAACCCGCTTGCCGCAGCAGACGCGACCAGCCGCCCGCGTCCAGCAGCGGCCCGTGCGGCAGGCGGCGGTCGGTGAAGGCCCACCACCCGTCCAGCAGGCCGAACGTCGCCGTGGCGAAATCCGGCAGTGCCGTCATTTCATACAGAACCAGCGTGCCGCCGGGTGACAGCAGGCCGCGCAGCCGGACCATCGTCGCCGCGAGATCGGGCGTCACATGCACGACATTGGCGCCAAGGATGATGTCGAAGCCGCCGGGATCGTAGCCCTGCGGCACCGGATCGCGGCCAAGGTCCAGCACGCCGAAGCGCACGAACGGATAGCGCGCGCCGAACTGCCGCTCGCCGTGCAGCGCAAAGGCGCGAGAGACGTCCGTATAGACGTATTCGGCGTCGGCGCCGCTTTCCGCCAGCGCATGCAGCACGGCGGCGCTGGTGCCGCCGGTCCCGGCGCCCACTTCCAGCACCCGCACCTTGCGTCCGGCGCGCGAAACCGCGTCGCGCACCGCTTCCGCGACCAGGGCGTTGCAGTGCGTCGTCAGGCGGTCGCCGCGATAGATGCCCTCCATCAGGCTCATGGACGATCCCGGGAACAGCACCTCGGTCGCCGGCATCCTGTCATGCAGGACCGCGTCATAGTTGTCGATACAGCGGCGCAGCAACGCCGCATGCGGGCGCAGCGCCGGATTCTCGGCCAGGAACGCCGCTTCCGCCGCCGCGACCGCCGCATCGTCCAGGCCCGCTGCCGGGGCGCGGCCCAGCAGGTCGGCCAGTGCCGCCGCCAACCGCCGGTGGCGCGGGGCAACACCGGTCAGGTCGCGCTTCGCCGCCCAGGCGGCCACCAGGTGCCGGGTCAGCGCATCCAGGGCGGCGTGTTCCCGTATGGCCAGCGCCGCGTCATCGACGGGCGCCGCCGGCTCCTCGACGCCGAGTTCGTGCAGCACGCGGTCCTCGGCCTTCAGCACCAGCACCTGCGGCACGCCGGCGCCCAGCACCGCTTCCACCGCCGCCAGCCCCTCGGCCGTGGCGATCGGCTGCACGCCGCGGCGCGCAAGGCGCTCCCGGTAGGCGGGATCGGCGACGCGCCCGACCTCACCCCAGAAGCCCCAGTTGATCACGCGGACAGGGCAGCCGAGGCGGGCAGCGGCCTGCGCGGCATAGGCATCCTTGAAGGCGCAGCCGGCGACATAGTTCGCCTGGCCGGCATTGGCGGCGAAGGAATTGGCCGAGGAGAACAGCGCGAACCAGTCCAGGGCCTCCCCGGCCAGCGCCTCGACCAGATTGATGGTGCCCTGGGCCTTCACATCGAACACGGCGTGGAACGCGGCGTCGGACATGCGGACGAGCGCCTGGTCCTGCATCACGATCGCCGAGTGGATCGCACCGTTGATCGGACCGAACCGGGCGCGGACCGCATCGACCGCACGCCGCAGGGCGGCACCATCCGTGGCATCGGCCGCGAAGAACGCGACCGCGCCGCCCAGCGCCTCGATCCGCGCCTGCCGCTCTGGGGCCGGCTGCGTGCGGCCGACCAGGGCCACACGGGCGCCGAATGTCGTGGCGATGTGGCTTGCGAGTTCCAGCCCGATGCCGCCGGCACCGCCCAGGATCAGATACACCCCGCCGGACCGGAAAACCGGCCGGACCGGGATGCCGTCCATGATTCCCGCGGTTTGCCGGCCATGGCCGTAGGCGGCGTCACGTGCCCCCGTGTCATCGGCGAGGCGCGCGGACTGGCCGACCGGCGCCAGCCGCACCGGGTGCAGCGCGCGCACCTGCCGGATGCCCCGACGCCACAGCACTTCCCGGCCCAGCGGGTCCCCCGGATCGGTCAGGGCCGCGGGCACATCCGTCAGCGTGTCCACGGCGACGCAGCGCACGGACCACGCCGGATGCTCCCGCGCCGCCACGCGGGCCAGGCCGAACGCCGCCGCCGGCCAGGGCGGTATGCCCGCCGGATCCGCCATCGCCAGCACGGTCAGGGTGATCGCCCGGTCGGCGTGACGTTGGATCAGGTGCCGCAAGTGATCCAGCGACGCCTCGTGCGCCGCGCACAGGAAGACCACCCGGTCGGCATCCGCCACCGCGGCATCGGGTGCGATGAAGCGCGCACCGGGCAGAGCATCCCGTACCGCCGCATGGGCCGGATGGCCGGGATCGGCCAGCACCACGGTCCGGCGATCGTCCGCCTGTTCGGGGGTCGCGTCCCGCGTCACCCAGACCGGCACGAAGCAGGGCGGCACCGCAGATCTGGCGGCCGGCATGCGCCCGGCGAGATCGTGAAACACGACGCAGGGCGTGCCGTCCATGGTCGCAATCAGTGCGTCGAAACGCACCACGCCGCCCTCGGCCCCGTCATCCAGGCGGCGAACCATGATCCGGCACTCCGCCGGGGGCGGGCGGACGATATCGACCTGCCCCACCGCGAACGGCAGCGGCAGCGCGCCCGCCTCGGTGATCAGCACCGAGGTCAGTTGCAGCGCCGCATCCAGCAGGCCGGGATCGAGCAGGTCCGGGACCGGCTGCATCGCGCGGGCCGTCGCGGTGGCCATCCGGCCGCGGACGGCCACGGTCCGGATGGTCCGGAATGCCGGCCCGTACTCCAGGCCGCGTTCGGCGAGGCGGTCATAGAGCGCCGCCGCCGTCATCCGCGCACCGTCCCGGCCGTCCTCAACCCACGGCCCTTGGCTGGTGCCGCCATGGGTCGAAACCACCGCAGTCGCGTGCACGACCCCGTCGCGCAGAAGGTTCAGGCGCCAGCCATCCGTGCCTTCACGCAGCACCAGCCGAGCGTCCAGGCTGTCGGCGTGGGCGCTCAAGGGCCGGAGCCAGGTGACCGCTGTCAGCGTCAGCGGGAAGGTGCGTCCCAGCCGACGCGCCGCCTCGGCTGCCAGGGCCAAAGTCGCCACGCCCGGCAGGGTCGGCTCCCCCATGACACGATGATGCGCCAGCACCGAGTTGGCGGCATCGACAACCACACGCCACCGCGCCTCTGCCGCCAGCGTCGGTTCGGCCTCGCCCAGCAGCCCGCGTGTCTCGTCCGGACGAGCGCCTGCGGGCGCGTCCGGCAGCCAATGCCGCTCCCGCAGGAACGGATAGGTCGGCAACGCCAGCCGCCGATGCGGCCCATCCGCAAACAGGCGCGCCCATGCGACACGCGCCCCGGCGGACCACAGTCGCGCCAGGACCGGCAGATCACGGCGCACCAGCGCATCGGCCACGGCCGCTTCGTCCGCGGCGGGCATCGCCCCGGCATCCGGCAAGCGCCCCAGCTGGGCAATCAGGTCGTCGCGGTCCCGCACCACCAGCGCGACCCGCGCCTCCATCGCCTCGCGCCCGGTCGCCAGCGTGAACGCGACGTCGGCGATATCGGCCGGATGCGCCCGCAGCCAGTCCCGCAGCGCCGCGGCCACCATTTCCAGCCGCTCCTGGCTGCGTGCCGACAGCGGCACGACCCACGGCCCCGTGCGCGCGGGAACAACCGGCGGCGGCGGTGCTTCCTGCAGCACCACATGAACGTTCGCCCCGCCAGCCCCGAAGGAGCTCACCCCCGCCCGGCGCGACCCGGATGCGGGCTGCGGCCAGGGCGCCAACGCGTCCTGCACCGCGAACGGGACAGAGGCGAAGTCGATGCGCGGATTCCGCGGCGTTGCATGCAGCGACGGCACAAGTTCGGCATGGCGCAGTTGCAGCACCGCCTTGGTCAGGCCGGCGATCCCCGCCGCCGCCTCCAGGTGGCCGATATTCGACTTCACCGATCCGATGGCGCAGCGCGCCTCGCCCCCGCCCGCCTGGCGGAACGCATCGGACAGGCCCGCGATCTCGATCGGATCGCCCAGGCTGGTGCCCGTGCCGTGGCATTCGATGCAGCCGATACTGTCCGCCGTCACGCCGGCCTGGCGCAGCGCCGCCATCACCACCTCGGCCTGCGCGCGGGGATTCGGAACGGTATAGCCAGATGTCTTGCCACCCGCGTTCATCGCGGAGCCGCGAATCACCGCCTCGATCCGATCGCCATCCGCCAACGCGGCCGAGAGGCGCTTCAACACCACGACGCCGACGCCCTCGCCCTGCACGAAGCCGTCCCCCGCCTCGCCGAACGCGCTGCACCGCGCTCCCTTCGACACCATGCCCGCTCGGCATAATTCCAATGGCTGCTGCGGATGCAGGACCAGGTTCACGCCCCCGGTGATCGCTACGCCGCATTCACCCCGCCGCAGGCTCTCGCAGGCCAGATGCACCGCGGACAGAGACGCCGAACAGGCCGTGTCCACCGCCAGCGAGGGACCGGTGAAATCGAACAGGTAGGACACGCGGTTGGCGATCGACCAGTGGTTGGACTGCACCAGCAGTCCCGATGCCACGGCGTCCATGCCCAGCAGACGATAGGCGTTGTGCATCACGCCCACGAACACGCCGACATCGCCGCCCGACCGCGCCGCCGAGTCCTTCAGGCCGCGGCGCGTATAGCCGGCGTTTTCGATCGCCGCCCAGCTTGCCTCCAGGAACACCCGTTGCTGCGGGTCAAGCAGTCGTGCCTCGCGTGGCGAAATGCCGAAGAACAGCGGATCGAACCTGTCCGCATCCGCGATGAACCCGCCCCAGCGCGTATAGGCGCGGTCCTTGCGGTCGGGATCGACGTGCCGTGTCCAATCCCAGCGGTCGGGCGGCACCTCGGTGATGCTGTCGCGGCCAGCGCGCAGGTTCTGCCAGAACGCATCGAGGTCGGGCGCGCCCGGGTAGCGCCCGGCCATGCCGATGATGGCAATCGCATCGTCGGTGGCATCGTCCTCAGGCGCGTCCGGCGCCGCCGGTTCCGCGATGTCGTCCGGCGTCCCGCCGCTTTCCGCCAGGTGATCCGCCAGACGACGCAGGGTGTTGTATTCGAACAGCGCGGTCGCGCGCAGCGTCCTGTAGCGCTGCTGCAGCGCCTGGGTGATGCTGTTCACCAGCAGCGAATCGATGCCGAACGCCTCATAGGTCAGGTCGGGATCAAGGCTGTCCGGTTCGACGCGCAGGATGTCGGCCACCAACCGCTGGAGCCAGGGAAGCACATCGGCTTCCCCCGGCCGCCGCGCGGGCGCCTTGGCCCGCCTGGCCGGCGCGGGTCTGGCAGCATCCGCCAGCCAATGGGATTCGGGTGCGAACGGATACTGCGGCAGTGCCACCCGTCGCGGCGCAAGGCCCGCGAACGCAGGCGCCCAATCCACGTCCCCGCCGGAAAGCCACATCCGCGCCGCATCCGCCATGGCACCGCCGGCGCCGATCGGCGCGCTCGCCCCGGCTTGCAACGCGGCGATGGCCTCGGCGGGCGTCGACGCCATGACCGCCGCGCGATGTTCGAACCGTTGACGCCCGGCGGCCAGTGTCCAAGCGATATCGGCCAGATCGGCGCCCGGCGTCGCACGCAGATATTCCGCCAGCGCGGCGGTCGCGCGGTGCAGCGCCTCGGGTGTTTTCCCGCTCAGCACCAACGGCACGGCGGCCGGCGGTCGCGGCGCGCGCGGTGGCAGAGGCGGTGCCTGCTCCAGCACCACATGCACGTTCGTGCCGCCCAGGCCGAAGGCGCTGACACCAGCCCGGCGCGGCCCCGGCAGCGGCCACGCGCAGGCGGCCGTATTGAAGAAGAACGGCGTCGCCCCAAGGTCCAGTTCGGGATTGGCCTCGGCGTAGTTCAGGCTGGGCGGCACCACGCCGTGGTGCACCGCGAGCGCGGCGCGGATCAGACCCGCGACGCCGCTCGCGACATGCAGATGCCCGATCGACGGTTTCAGCGAGCCGAGCGCGCAGTGTCCGTCGGAAAAGGCGGTGCGGCGGAAGATCTGGGAAAGCGCGCGGATTTCGATGGGATCGCCGATCAGCGTGCCCGTGCCATGCGTCTCGATATAGCCGATGGTGGCGGGATCGACGTCGGCGACCGCCAGTGCCTCGCCCACCACGCGTGCCTGGCCCTGCACGGATGGCGCCAGGTAGTCGGTCTTCTGCGCGCCGTCGTTGTTCAGCGCCGATCCGCGGATCACCGCATAGATCGTGTCGCCATCCAGCATCGCCTGGGCGACCGGCTTCAGCACCACGACCCCGAGCCCGTTTCCCGGCACCGTTCCGTCCGCGCGCGAATCGAACGCCCGGCATGTCCCCGACGCCGACAGCATCAGTCCCGGCGCGTGCCGATACGCACCCTGCGGCAGCGCGATCGAGCAGCCGCCGGCAAGCGCCATGTCGCACTGGCCGCTGACCAAAGCCTCCACCGCCGCGTGCACCGCGGCGAGTGAACCAGACGACGCGGACTGGATCATCATCGCCGGCCCGGTCAGGTCCAGCTTGTAGGCGACACGCGACGCCGCGTAGTCCTTGTCGCGGGATGTCAGGGCAAAGAAACTATCCGCGAGATCCGGCGCCGCTGCCCCGCCATAGCTGCTCTGGGTTATGGACAGGTAAGTGCCGACGGTTCCGGCCTGCGTGCCTGGTCCGTAGCCAGCGTGCTCCATCGCGTGCCAGGCGGCCTGCAGCAGCAGGCGCTGCTGCGGATCCAGCGCCTGTGCCCGCGTGGGGGGAAAGCCGAAGAACCGCGCATCGAATTCCGCGATCCCGTCCAGAACGCCAAACGCGCGCACCAGCGCAGGATCGGCCAGATCGTCGCGGCTGAAGCCGGATCCCAGCAGCGCATCGTCGTCCAGGCGACGAATCGCGCCGATGCCGTCCATTTGATTGTGCCAGAAACGATCCACGTCCGCCGCGCCCGGCAGGCGGACCGCCATGCCGATGATGGCAATCCCGTCCATGGAAGCAGCGGCTTCGGTTCCGTGCATGCGTGGACTCCTCAGGCCGAGCGGCTGGTGCGGAAATGGCGGCGGCGGTGCGCGCGGGCCATGATGGGGGAGACGGCAGGGATCGCGGCCGGCGGTTCCGCTGTCGTCGCAACCATGGTGACATCCGTCCTGACATCGCCCAGGCGTTCGGCGAGTGCCGCGGCCAGCGCCCGCACGGTGGCGAACTCGAAGATATCGGTCACGGTGCAGCCGACATTCAGCGTGCGGTTGATCCGTGCGTTGGCGTCAACGGCGTGGAAGGAGTGCGCGCCGTGCTCGAACAGCTTGCCGTCGGCCGGCAGCAGCGGATTGTTCAGCACGTCCCGCCAGATCGCGAGGATGGGGGCTTCGAGCTCGTCGGCCCGCGGCGCGACGGATGCCATGCGGTTGTTGATACGGGTGGCGGCCGGATCGGACGGCTGCCAGGCCGCCAGTGCCTTGCGGTCCACCTTTTCGTTGGCGTTCAGCGGCATCGCGTCGAGGCGATGGAATGACGCCGGCAGCATGTAGGCGGGCAGCGTGGCGGACAGGTGCGCCCGCAGCGTATCGGCCGCGGGCGGTGCGGCGGGATCGGCGATGTAGAAGGCGGCGAGCGATCTGTGGCCGCCGGCGTCGGCGCGCACCACCACGGCCGCGTTGCGCACGCCCGTATGGCGCATCAGCACGGCCTCGATTTCTCCGAGCTCGATGCGGTACCCGCCCACCTTCACCTGGTTGTCGTTGCGGCCAAGGAACTCGATCACCCCGTCGTCGCGGTAGCGGCCCAGATCGCCGGTGCGATAGAGCCGTTCTCCGGTCACGGGATGGTGGATGAAGCGGGCGTCGGTGATGACGGGGTCGCGCCAGTAGCCCCGGGCGAGGCCGGTGCCGGCGATATACAGTTCGCCAGCGATCCAGTCAGGACAATCCTCCATATGCTCGTCTTGCACATGGAAGCGCTGGTTGCGCATGGGATAGCCGTAGGGGATGCTGGTCCAGGCCGGATCGGGATCGCCGATGCGATAGGCGATGGACCAGATCGAGGCCTCGGTGGCACCGCCCATGCTGACGACGTCCAGCGCCGGATTGGCCTGGCGCAGTCGCGGCGGCAGCCCGATCGGGATCCAGTCGCCGCTCATCATCACCAGTCGCAGGCGGGACAGGGCCGCCGGTGCGTCGGCCGCTTCCAGAAACAGTTGCACGAACATCGGAACCGAGTTCCAGATCGTGACGCCGTGCTGGCGTATCAGCGTCGCGAGATGCGCGGGATCTGCCGCGGAGCGTGGATCGGGCAGCACGACAGCACCGCCCGCGCCCAGCACGCCGAAGATATCCCAGACCGAGAGATCGAAGCTGAGCGCGGACAGGCCCAGCACGCGATCGGACGGGCCGACGCGGTACGTATCGTTCACGTCCAGCACGGTGTTGAGCGCGGCGCGATGCTCGATCATCACGCCCTTGGGTTCGCCGGTGGAGCCAGAGGTGAAGATCACATACGCCAGATCAGCGGGCGCGGCACTCCGGGGTGGCAGCGTGCCGGGCAAGGGCAGCGGCGGCAGCGTATCCACGGGGATCACGCGCGTGCCGGAGGGCCAACCAGCGGCGGTGGCCCCGATGGTGAGGACCGTGCCGGCCTCGCCGCGCGCCAGCAGATGGTGTTGCCGCGCCGGCGGCAGGCTGGGCTCGATCGGCAGATAGGCGCCACCCGCCAGCAGCACGCCGATCACCGCGGCGATCTGGTGCCAACCCTTGGGAATCGAGACCGCGATGAGGTGATCCGGCGCCACCGTGCCCAGCGCCCGCGCGACGGCCAGCGCCTGTCCCAGCAACTGCCCATACGTCACCGTTCCGTCCGGCGCGATGACCGCCGTGCGGCCGGGATGGGCCAGCGCCTGGCGCAGCAGCGGTTCGTGCAGCAGGCCTTCGACGACGGGATGGCTGGTGGCGTTGCGGCGCGCGCGACGGTCGCGTTCCTGCTGTCGCAGCCAGTCGCCCAGGGGGGTGGTCCAGGCTTCGGCGTCCAGCGCGAGGTGGCGCAGCGCGGCCGTCCAGGCGGCGAACATGCCGCCCAGCAACCCGTCGGGGAACAGCGCGTCGATCGCGTCCCAGGTGACGACCAGCGCGCCGTCATCCTCCATCACCTGCGCATCCAGCCAGACCTGCGGCGTGCGGGTGGCGCCGTGATCCAGCCGGCCCAGCGGACCCGACAGCGCGCCATAGCCCAGCATCGACGTGAACACCACCGGCATGAGTTCGACAGCGGATCCGCCATTGCCGCGCTGCTGCAATACGCGCACGCCGGTGAAACGCGCATGGCCGAGATGGGCGGCCAGGCTGGTGCCGGTGTCACCGGCGCGGGCGGCAAACGGCGCCGGGTCGGCGAGGTCGAGCCCGAGCAGCACGGTCGAGGTGAAGTCGCCGATGATCGTGGCGATATCGGGATGCAGCGACTGGCGATCATTCACCGTCAGGTTCAGCGTGAACCGTCGTTCATCCGCCCAATGCGCCAGGGTCTCGCCGAAGGCCGTGACCAGGGCCGCCACCGGTGTCACGCCGGCGCTTCGCGCGCGCGCCTGGAAGGCGGACCAGGTGTCGCGATCGAGCAGGCCGCGATGGCGCGTCCACGCCCAGTCGGGCCGCGCATCCAGCGGCTTCATGTCCGGCAGGTTCGGCGCCGGCGGCAGGGCGGGTGCGATCGCCTGCCAGTAGGCGCGTGCGTCCTGGAAGGCGGCGCCGCTCTCCTGCTGCTTCTGGTGCAGCACGTAGTCGCGGAAGGTGATGCCGGGCGGTGACAGCGGCGCGTCGGGATCGGCGCAGAGACGGCTCCACTGGTCCAGCAGCGCGGCGAGGCTGGGCACGTCGATGATCAGCAGGTCGACGCCCAGATGGACCCGTGTGCCCGCGTCATCGCGGCTGAACGCGACGCGGAACAGCGGCCAGGCTGTGGGATCGAAGGTTTCCCGCGTCATGGCGGCGCGCAGGGCGGCAAGGTGATCGGCGGTCCCCGGATCACCGCGCCAGTCGTGGCGGGCTATGGTGTAGTGCGGCACGTCCGGCAGCACGCGCTGCGTGCCGTCGGGCAGCACCACCGCGCGCAGCATGTCGTGAGTCGCGATCAGCCGGTTGAACGCGGCTTCCAGCCGGTCCGGATCACGATCGGGGCCGGCGGCGAACTCCCAGTAGACATGGCAGGCGCCGCCGAGCGCGAAGCCCGAAGTGCGGCCGAGCCAATAGGCGAGCTGGATGTCGGTGAGGGGGAAGGGTTCGAAGCGGTTTGCCGGGTCGGGGCGGATCAGTGCCGCGGGTGCCGCTGCGGCGTGATCGGCAAGAGCGCGCGCCAGCGTCGCCAGGGCCTGGTCGGCGAGCAGCGCGGCGGGTTCGGGCGCGACGCCCAGGTCGCGGGCGATCAGGGTGCGCAGTTCGAAGGCCAGAAGGGAATCGAGGCCCAGCCGCGGCAGCACGGCCGTATCCGGGATCGCGGCAACGGGCAGGCGCAGGACGGCGGAAGCGGCGGCGCGCAGCGCGGTCAGGCGCCGATCCTCGGTGCCCTGGGGCAGCGGGGATGCGGCGGTCAGGCGATCCAGGCTGGCGGGACCCGGATGGACGCGGCCTCGATCGGCTGGACCGGTGCCCTGTCCGGCCGGTTCCGGCGCGCCGGCCGAGGCCTCGCCGCAGGGCCAGAAGCGCTGCCGCTGGAACCGGTGCGCCGGCGGCAGGGCAACGCGCCGGGCGCCGGGCGGTGGGGGCACCGTCACGTCGATACCCTCCACGAACAGGCGGCCGGCGGCGAGCAGCCTTGTTCGCCCCGCGGTGGCGTCGAGCGCGCGTGCTTCCTGGCACAGGCGCACGGCCATTTCGGCGAACACCGGCTGCGTTCCGGGGGGATGTTCGCGCACCTGCCCCAGGCAGCAGACGTCCGGCGTGTCACCGGCGCCAGCGGCGCGGAGTTGCACCCGGAAAGACGCGAGGTCGGACGCGACGAAGGCCGCGCGCCAGGGAAGATCCGCAGGCGCCGCGTTGAGCATGGCGGCGAGGTCGGCCAGTTCCACCGGTGCCGAATCCAGCCAGTCCGCAAGATCGGACAGGCGCTGGCGCAAAGCCGCTTCCGCCGGCGCGGCGAGCAGCAGCAGCGCCCCGCAGCCAGGCAGGGACACCGGCGGGCGTGAGACAGCAGGGGCTTCCTCGATCAGCATGAACCCGTTGCTGCCGTTGATCGCGAAGGCATTCAGGGCCGCGCGCCTGGGGGAACCCGGGACGGCGTGCCAGGGCCGCAGTCGCGTATTGACGGCAAGCCCCGTTTCCCCGGGATCCGCGGTCGCGGCATGCAGCGACGGCGCCAGCTGCCCGTGGCGCAATTGCAGCACCAGCTTCAGCAGGCCCGCCATGCCCGCGGCCGCAAGCGTGTGGCCGATATTGCTCTTGACGGAACCGATCGGCAGGGCGCGTTCCGTCCCGAACACCTCGGCCAGTGCCGCGCGCTCCGCCGCGTCGCCGGCCGGCGTGCCAACGCCATGCGCCTCGACGTAGGACACGCTGTCTGGCGCGACGCCGGACGCGGCGAAGGCCTGGCTGGCGAGACGGGTCTGGGCGGCGACGGACGGCGCGCTGATCCCGTTGGTCGCGCCATTCTGGCTGACGGCGACCGCGCGGATCACCGCGTGCACCGTATCGCCCCGCTGCGTTGCGTCGGAAAGCCGGCGCAGCACCACGACGCCCACGCCTTCCGACAGCCCCAGCCCGTTGGCCTGGTCCGAGAAGGAGCGGCAGCGGCCGTCGGGCGCAAGGATATCGGCCTGCGCCGCCATGACCGCGAGATGCGGCGTGCTCTGCACCGCGACGGCGCCGGCAACGGCGACATCGACCTCCCCCCGGCGCAGTGCATCGACCGCGAGCTTGATCGCGGCGACGGCCGAGGCGCAGCCCATATCCACCGTCAGGGCCGGCCCCTTCAGGTCGAACTGGTAGCCGAGGCGGGCCGACAGGGTGGACGGCATCTGCGCCAGCAGTGACGGGCGATCCACCGGCAGTCCCAGTATCGCGCCCTTCTGTGCGTAATCGGACGCGCTGGCGCCGATGAACACGCCGGTGCGCGCGCTGGCTGCGTCCCCGGGCCGCAGCCCGGCATCGGCCATGGCGAGCCAGGCCTGCTCCAGGATCAGCCGCTGCTGCGGGTCCATCAGCAGCGCCTCGCGGGGCGAGATGCCGAAGAAGGCCGCGTCGAACCCTTCGGCATCCTCCAGGAAACCGCCGGCGCGACAGGCTGGCCCGGGTGCGGCGCCCAGGGCGGCAAATTCGCGGTCATCCCAACGTCCCGGCGGGACGGTGCCGATCGCGTCGACGCCGTCCCGCAACAGGCGCCAATAGGCGCCGAGGTCGGACGCACCCGGGAAGCGCCCGGCCATGCCGATGATCGCGATCGGTTCCTCGCTCGCCGGCGCAGCCATCGGGGCCGTTGCGGTCGGCGTGGCCGGGGCGGCGACGGAAGCCGGCGGGGGCGGCGGATCGGCCTGGACGGGTGTCGGGGCGTCCGTCAGCACCACCTTGCCGATATGCCGGGCGCGGGCGAGGAAGCGCAGCGCGCCGGCAGCCTGGGCGAAGGGGAAGCCGCGCACCGGCAGCGGGGTGAGTTCACCGCTGTCGAATCGTTCCATCAGCGCGCGCAGGCGGCGGCCGACCAGGGCGGGATCGCGGTCCAGTTCGGCCAGCAGGTCGAAGACGGTATAGCGGATGCGCGGGTATTGGCGGGCGAGATCCGCGGCCGGGCGGATGTCGGTCTTGCCGATTTCGATGAAGATGCCGCCGGGGCGGACCAGGCCGAGGCTGGCGTCGGTCATCGCGCCAGCAAGGCAGTTCAGCACCACGTCCACGCCCGCGCCGCCCGTCGCCTGCCGCACCGCGTCGGCGAACGAGACGTCGCGGGAATCAGCCACGCAGGCGATGCCGAGTGCCTGGAGATGGGCACGCTTTTCGGGACTTCCGGCCGTGGCGAGCACGGTGGCGCCGGCAAGGCGCGCGATCTGCAGCGCGGCAAGACCCACTCCGCCCGTGGCGGCATGAATCAGCACGGTCTGTCCGGTGCCCAGCCGCGCAATGCGCTCCAGCGTCCAGGAAGCCGTGAGGAAGACGATCGGCAGAGAGGCGGCCTGGGCCGGGGTGAGCGCGGCGGGCAACGGGGCGATCAGGCTGGGATCGGCGATGACATGGCGCGCGAGGCTGCCGACACGCAGGCCGAACACGGGGGCGCCCTGGTCGAACCCCGATACGCCGGGGCCGACGGATGTGACATGGCCGGCGAATTCCAGGCCCAGCGGACGCGGCTCGCCAAGGCGGCCGAGGGCTTCCATGACGTCACGGAAATTGAGGCTGGCGGCCGAGACCGCGACCTCGATCTCACCGGGACCGGGCGCGCGCCTGGGATCATCATGGGGCGCGAGGGAGGCGAGGTCGCCCGGGCTGCCGACGCGCCAGACCTGGGTGGGGTGCGGCGGAGCCGTAGGCATTGCCGGTGCCGGGCGGGGCGAGGGCACCACGGCCGCGGCATCCGCCGCTTCCCGGTCATCCGCCGGGATCGCCCGTCCGGCAGGCATTGCGGCGATGGGTCGGGGCGGTTCGTCGTGGGCGGGTCCGGTGGTCCTCACATACCGGGCCAGGGCGGCGATGGTGGGGTGATCGTTCAGCGCCGCCGGGGACACGGGCCGCCCGAGGCGTTCGGACAGCAGACGAGCCGCGTCGCCGGCCAGGATGGAATCGACGCCGAGGTCGACAAAGCGGCGGTTGTCGTCCAGCGAGGCGGGGTCGCTTTCGGTCACCGCCGCGATCACGTCGCGGATCAGGACGGCGGTGCCGGAGTCGATCGCCGGGGCGGGCGGCGGGGATGGTCGCAGGTTTGCGGGAGGCGCCGCGGGTGCAGGCGCCAGCGGGGGCGTGCACACGGCCGGCGGTTCGGCGACCGGCGCCGGCGCCAGTCCGACCAGATGACCGGCCAGGCGGGCCGGCGTGGGATGATCGTCGATCACGTGCTGCGAGACGGGGCGGCCCAACGCCTCGGTCAGCCGCCGCGCCAGGTCGGAGGCGGCGAGCGAATCCACGCCTAGGTCGACGAAGCGCGCATTGTCGGCGACGGACGCGATATCCGTGTCCACGACCTGTGCAACGGACGATCGGATGAGCACCAGCATGTCGGCATGAGCCGGCGCCGGCGGTTCAGCGGCGTCATCGGCGCGCGCGACGATCACGCTGCGGGTGGACGAGCCGGATGCAGCGATCCCGGTGAACGCCCCTCGCAGAGCCATGTGCCATCCTTCTTCGGTCAGCAGCGCCCCGCGCTGGTCGCGTGCCGGGTCGCGTGGCCACCACGCCGGCAGCAGGCCCAATGTCACCGTCAACGCGTCACGCGACCGGGTCGGTTCGTTCATGACCAGCACGCCGCCGCGGACGAGGCGCGAGCGGAGGTGCCGCAACGCCTGAGCGATATCTGGCAGGGGGTGGAGCGCGTTGACGGCCAGCGCGATGTCGAACCGGCCCAGCGCGTCGCCGAGCACCGGCGGCTCGGTGAGGTCCAGACGAACGAAGGCCGGCGTGAGCGGCGATCCCGCGACCCGCCTGGTCGCGGCCGCCAGGGTGGCGGCGGATCGATCAGTGCAGAAATACTCAACCTGCTCGGCATAGGGCGCGAGTTCCGACAGCACCCGGGCCGTCGCGTTCCCGGTGCCGGCGCCGTATTCGATGATCCGCACCACCCGTGCGGGATGGTCGTGCAGGCGGCGCGCCACCTCCGCCGCGACCGCTTCTGCCGTCAGGTCCAGGCAGCTTCGTGCATCCGGATGGAGGGCGAGCAGGTGCTCGACGGCGTCCGGCGCCTGGGCGGGAAAAACGACATCCTCGGCCGGAATGTCGCCGGACAGGATGGCGGGCAAGGCGCCGACGCAGCGGTCGATGATGGCTGCCAGGGTTTCCGCCTCGGTGTCCGCGGATAGCGCGGCGCGCAGATGCTGCGCCGCCGCGATGACCGGGGACCGTTCGGCGACGGCGCGCACCAGCGGCCCCTCGGCCGCGACCAGTCCGTGTCGCGCCAGGATGTCCAGACACGCGTCAAGCAGCGCGCCATGGCGCGGCAGGCGCAGGCAGCGATCCGCGATGCCCGCGCGCGTCATGCCGATACCCAGCGGGGTCAGGGCGCCGGCACGCTCCAGCGCCACGAACAGCACCTGCGCGGCGTATGCATCCAGGCGGTCGAGCACGGACTCGCCCGGATCGCTCCACGGCGGCGGCAGCGGGCCGGTTTCGGCGTCCGCGGCAGCGGCGGGTAGGCTTGTCGCCGCTGGAAGCTCGGGAGGGGCCGCACCGTCCGCGCCCGGATCGGCCCTGGTGTGCGCCGGCACCGCCCGCAGCGGCGCGTCGGCCGAACCGCGGAGATCGATCCAGTGCCGCTGACCCTGGAACGGATAGAGCGGCAGCGACACCGGGCGATAGGACGCGTCGAGTGCCGTCCAGTCGACCGGGACGCCGTGCCGCCAGAGCTCCGCCAGTCCGCCGATCCGGGAAAGCGTGCGCGCGTCCACGGTGATATCGGCCGGCGCGGTCTGCATGGCGACCACGCCTTCACGCTCCGCGGAGTGGCGCCGCAGGAGCGGGTAGGCGAGAGGCAGGCGCGCGGTCAGCGCTCGTTCGGCCGCGGTGCTCGCCAGCTGCTCCAGATCCGCCGCCCCCTGAAGCAGACGGATCGACTCGTCAGGCTGCAGCACCCCGTCCGCAAGCAGGCACGCCAGTTCGGTCCAGGCCTCGGAGTCCACGTCGCGCGGCTCCGCCAGATCCCAGCGCTGGACCAGACGGCGGCAGGTTGCCATCAGGCACAGCGTCAGCAGCAGCCTGTCGGCCGGTGCCTGAGGCGGACTTTTGATCCAGCTTGCTGGATCGCCGCGCGAAGCCAGCGCGCGCTGCCAGTCATTGAGGTAGCCGCGGAAGGTGAAGTTGGAGACGAGCAGGTCGCGCCCACGCGCCAGAAGACGCTCGAACGCCGCGGTTTCGGGCGGCGCCAATGCGTCCCGCAGCGCGGCAAGGTAGGTCGCATCCAGCGCCCAGGGCAGCACCATTCGCCGAACGGCGGGATCGAAGCGGGCAAGACCCGCATCGGCGCCGACCGGACCGACCACCGCCACCGGATGCACGCCGAGACGCCGCAGCGCCGCAACCTGATCCGCGGTGTCCACCTGCAGCAGCACACGCGGCCGGTCCGGCGCATGCGTGGGTTCCGCCGGCGACTGCGCGAACAGGTGTTGCAATTCCTGGCGGTCGCGCACGACGGCGGCGAAGCGATACGCCAGGGCCACGCGTCCGCAGGCGAGCGTGCCGAGAAGATCGCGGAGCGAGAGCGCGCGGAAATCCGGCGAGGCGACGAACTGCCGCCAACAATCCCATAATGCGCGGAAACCGTCCGGCGACGCGGCGGACAGGACGAAGGGCAACGACGCCTCGTCATGCGACGGCAGGTCGTCGTCCGCGTCGGGCGCTTCCAGGATCGCATGCGCGTTGGTGCCGCCGAAGCCGAAGGCGCTGACGCCGGCCCGCAGGCGATCTCCTGGCCAGGACGCGCATGCCGTGACAGGGCGCAGCGGGCCATCCTGAAAATCGATCAACGGATTGTGATGATCCAGGTTGAGCGTCGGCACCAGCATGCGATGCCGCATCATCAGCAGCACCTTGGTGACGCCGGCGAGTCCCGCCGCGGCTTCCAGATGGCCGATGCTGGTCTTGGCCGAACCGACCCAGCAGGGCTGGGCGCGTGGGCCGTTCGCGGTCAGGACTTCGGTCAACGCCGCGACCTCGATCGGATCGCCCAGCGGCGTGCCGGTGCCGTGCGCCTCGACGTAGGAGATGGTGGAGAGGTCGACGTCGCCGGCCCTGGCGGCCTCCTGGATCACGCGGCGCTGGGCGGCGACCGACGGTGCGGTGATGCTGTCCGATGCGCCCACATGGCCGGTGGCGGTGCCCAGCACCCGGCCATGCACGCGCGCGCCGTCGCGCCGTGCATCCTCCTCCCGGCACAGAAGCAGCACCGAGACGCCCTCACCCGGAACATAGCCGTTGGCGTCACGATCGAAGGTGCGGCACTGGCCGGACGGGCTCAGCATGCGCGAGCGTGCGAAGGAGAGATAATGCCAGGGGTTGATGATCAGGCTGACGCCGCCAACCAGCGCGTAGTCGCATTCCCCCGCCAGCAGCGCGCGACGCGCCTGATGCAGGGCGGTCAGCGACCCGGCGCAAGCCGCGTCCAGCGCGAAACTCTCGCCGCGCCAGCCGAAGACATTGGACAGCCGGTTGGCGAGAATGCCAACATAATTGCCGAGGCAGGCGTAGGAGTCCGGGACGACAAACGGCGATGTGACATTCTGGTGATAGTCAATCGTCATCACGCCGACATAGACGGATGTCAAACGGCTTCGCAGACGGTCCTGCGGGATACCTGCATCTTCCAGGCAGTGCCAGGTTTCCTCCAGCAGCAAACGCTGCTGCGGGTCCATGCTGCGCGCCTCGCGTGCGGAAATACCGAAGAAACGGTTATCAAACAGATCGACGCGGTCGAGCAGGCCGCCCCATCTGGCCTTGCGCAACAGGCTCAGATCGGAATCGCCGGCCTCCTCATCCGGAACGATCCAGCGCTCGGCCGGAATTTCCCTGATCGCGCCTCGCGCGTTCCGCAGATTGTCCCAGAATGCATCATAGGAGCGTGCCGCTGGCAGGCGACAAGCCATTCCAATGACAGCAACGGCCTCCACGACCCCCTCATGTCAGTTGTGTTGCGGCCAAGCTGTAACGCGAACCGGACGACCGATTGGACAGGCACCAAGTTGACAGCACACGACGTCCCACGTCAATGTCGTTCGCATGCGGTCAATGGTAACTGATGGCAACAGGACCGAGACCGCGACGAGGCAGCTCGTTGCGACTTCAATGCGAGCGGTCGTGTTCCACCGGCATGGCGGGCTGGAGCAATTGCGCGTCGAAACCCTGCCGGTACCGATACCCGCACCCGATGAAGCATTGGTGCGGGTGCGCGCCGTCGCACTGAACGGATTCGATCCAATGGTGTTGCGCGGCATCCCGGGCCTGCGCACGCCCCTGCCGATGATACCCTGCGCGGATTGCGCAGGAGAGATCATCGCTGTCGGCGACACCGTGGATCCGGCGAGCTGGCAGGTTGGACAGCGTGTGGGCGTCGTGCCGCTGCGTCCGGGCGCGGGCATGGTGGGCGAAACACTGCCTGGCGTCGCCTGTGAATTCATCTCGGTGCCGCAGACCGCCCTGCTGCCGCTGCCGGACGCGGTGACGCATGTGCAGGCGGCGTGCCTGCCGACAGCTTATGGCACGGCGATGCGCATGACAGCGACACGCGCCCGCATCGCGCGGGGGGAGCGGGTACTGATCCTTGGCGCTGCCGGCGGCGTCGGCATGGCCTGCGTCCAGCTTTGCCGGCTGGCGGGTGCCGAGGTGATCGCCGGCACCCATACCGCGGCCGCAATCCCCCGGCTGCGCGCATTGGGCACGGACGAAATCATCCACACGGCAACGCAGGATTTCATGGCGGAGGTGCATCGCCGTTTCGGCAAGCCGTCGATCTGGGGCGGCGGCGGCGTCGATGTGGTGATCGACGTTCTGGGCGGCGAGACCTGGGCGCGGTCCCTCGCCTGCCTGGGCCGGCGCGGCAGGCTGGTGACCTGCGGCGCCAGCGCGGGCTTCGAGGTCACGACCGACCTGCGCTACGTCTGGTCGTTCGAGATCGACATCATCGGCTCGAACGGCTGGTCCGTCAGCGACCAGGAACGATTGCTGGCGATGGTCGCGGATGGGCGCCTGGATCCGGTGGTCCATGCCGTCCGCCCGCTGGAATCCTACCCGGACGCGCTGCGCGAACTGATGGACGGCCAGGTGATCGGCAAGTCGGTGATGGAGCCATAGCCTAGCCCGTCATGCAGGCGGGCGAGGCTATGGCCAATCGGTTACTATGCGGCCTCGGCCAACTGGCGCGGGCGATAGATCGCGATATGCGTCACCCGGGCGACCGGTTTCGTTTCATTCGCAAGCACCAGCGCGTCGATCTCCACCCATTTGTGGCCCTTGTGCTCATAGTTCTTGGTGACGCGGGCCCGCACGCCCAGCGTGTCGCCGACGCGGGCAAGGCCAAGATTCTGCACCGTGCTGCCCATGTGCATCCAGGCCGGCAGCACCACGTTGTGCGACAGCGCCCAGTTGCAGCAGCGCAGGACCGTGCCAGGATGCACGATGCCTTCCTGCAGGTACAGCGGCTCGGTTTCCCGCGTATCCGCGATGTCCTGGGTCTGGTAGTCCGGCGTGATCGTAAGCGGGTTCATGCCCAGCCAGTCGCCGATCGCCAGGGTCTTTTCGTCGGCGGGCAGGCGGGTTTCGCGGGCCGGCACCGATTGGAACTCCGCCAGCGACGGCATCGCCGGCGCCGTTGCGGGCAGGCCGGCCCGGCCGGTCGCGCACAGCACGCCGGCGCTGGTCACCTGCAGTTCCAGGCCATTCGCGTCCTCGACCGCGGTGATCTCGGCGATGTCGCCTTCATACACCGGCTTGCCGAACCGCGCCTCACCCGTGCCGCGCTCCAGCCAGGCGCGGCCCCAGCGCTGCACAGGCATGTGCGACATGTAGGCGTAGACATGCACGCCACCGACCAGCCCGCCCTTGAAGCCGAAGCGCTTCGCGGTGACGTCGTCGTGGATCTTGTTCTCGGACGCCTTGGCCGTGTTGTAGGCCGAGACGTGATAGGGCGGCAGAGCGGTCATGGAACGTTGCCTTTGCGTCATTGGCCCGGCACGTTGATCGCGCGGGGCGAGAGGGTCGAAGGGACAGCGGCCGATCCGGACCGGCCGCCTGGAACAGAACGTACGAGGCGGCCTAGTTCAGCGCCCAGATGCCGACCTCGTAGCCCGGGATGAAGTTGCGGTTGTTCATGTCGGGATTGCGGTTGACGAAGACGCGGTTGAACATCGGGTGCTTCATGCTGCGCACCTCATGCTCGATACGGAAGACCGGCTTGTTCGTGTCCAGGTCCACGATGTCCAGCATGCGGTACTGGTGCTGGTCGCTTTCCTCGGTGATCAGGCCGCGTTCCAGCAGCTTGCGGTGCGGGCCGGAGAAATCCACCAGCGTGATCTGGATATGGTGCCCGTCGTAGTCCGGCTGCGGCCGGTCGGTCTCACGGAACGTGACCTTGCTTTCCATCGAGCATTGCGCCCAGGCATAGGGACCGCGTTCGTCCCTGCCGGTGCCGGCGATGCCGCCGAATATTTCACGGTAGAAGCGAACGATCGCATCCAGGTTGGTGCCGGCGGGCACGTCGAATTCCACATAGGGCATGCCCAGGCGCAGCGGCCCGAACTTGTCAGCGTCCGGCGCGTGGCAACGGATGCGATTGCCCCACGGGCAGACGGTTTCCACTACATCGCCCGCTTCCCGGAAGTCGAATTTCGTTCCTTCCAGCTGGCCGCGGACGTTATGCAGCCGGCGCAGCAGCGCTTCCAGATCCGGCAGGACAAGGGCCGTGGTGCCGCGCAGCACCTGCTCCCCCCGTGTCGGCAGGTGGAACTGCCCGCGGCCGACATTCACCCACATGTTCTCGACGCCGGCCATCAGGTAGGGATCCCGGGTCAGCCCAAGGCCCGACAGGTAGAACGACGTCGCCTTGCCCTGATCGGGCACGGTCACGTTCACATGGCCCAGTTCAACGATGTTGCCGAGGTCTTCCTGGGTCCGGTCGAATGCCGGTGCCGCCGCCATCGTGTCGTTCATCCCTGGTCTCCCCTCTGCCGGAGTTCATCCCGATAGGTCATGATAGGGCAGAGCGGCGGCGTCGGTCCATAAGCCGCCGCGGAAGGGAAGGAACGGCAATGACGGTCATGAGCTGGGACGAATGGGCGCGCCACGATGCGATGGGGCTCGCCAGGCTGGTCAGCGACCGACAGGTCACGCCGCACGAGCTCGCCGAACAGGCCGCCGCAGCGGTGGACAGGCTGAATCCGACGCTGCAGGGCGTGATCGAGGTGTTCACCGACACACGCGACAATCCCGATACCGATGGCCCGGACCACGACGGCGCGCTGCATGGCGTGCCGATGTTCCTGAAGGACCTGGGATCCGGGCTGGCGGGTCGCACCCAGGATTCCGGATCGGCGCTGACCCGGGGCACGGTGATCGGCGCGACCGACCCAACCATCGCGAACTTCCTGCGCGCGGGGCTGGTCCCGCTGGGGCGTTCCACCACGCCCGAGTTCGGGATGACCTTCGACACCACCACGGACTATGGCGGCGAGGTGACCGTCACCCGTAGCCCGTGGAACCCGGAGCGCACGCCAGGCGGGTCCTCGGGGGGATCGGCTGCCTCGGTCGCGGCCGGGATCGTGCCGCTGTCGATGTCCTCGGACGGCGGCGGGTCGACGCGCATCCCGGCGTCGTTCTGCGGGCTGGTCGGGCTGAAGGCATCCCGCGGCCGGGTGCCGCAACCGCTTGGCCGCAACGAATACGTCACCCGGATCAGCATCGACGGCGTCGTGACCCGGACCGTGCGCGACACGGCCGCGGTGTATGAGTACCTGACCCGGGTGCCGAATGGCGGGTCGTTCATCCGGATGGGACCGCCTGGCGTGTCCTATATGGACGCAATCGCGCACGCGCCCGCCGAACTGCGGATCGGCCTGTCGACGGGGCGATGGGGCCGTGCCACGGACACCGACCCGCAGGTTGCCGCCCGCGTGCGCGAGGTGGCGCGGGTGATGGAGGGCCTGGGACATCAGGTCGAGGAACTGGACGAGACGCAGATCTGCGACTGGGACGTGCTGTGGCCGACCTACATCCAGCAATGGATCGGCAGCAGAGCCACGTTCGCGATGCTGGCCGAGGAGCGGGGATTACAGGCGGAGACGCTGCAGGGATCGCTGACACCGATGACATGGCGCCACTACATGGCGTCGGCACGCTACGACAAGTTCGACATTTTTCGCATGATGAACGGCAACAACCACGTCACCCGTCAGTTCGGCGCGCTGATGGACCGCTATGACGTGCTGCTGACCCCGACGTTGGCGATCCGGGTGCCACTGGCGAACGGCCCCTATTCCCTGCTGCGGGATGAGGACCTGGATGACTGGGTGTGCCGCCTGGCCGATGCGTGCCGCTATACGATGCCGGCCAACGAGACGGGCATGCCGGCGATCAGCCTGCCGGCCGGGACGGACACCGACGGGCTGCCGATCGGTGTGCAGTTCCATGGCAGTTTCGGACGCGAGGACCTGCTGTTGCAGATCGCCGCGCAGGTGGAACGGGCGCGTCCCGAGTGGTTCGGTGCCGTTCCGATGGTGCATGTGACCCGGGCCGGCTGATTCGCCGACGATGAGCCTTCCAGCTTCGCGTTCGGGCGTGCGCGCCCTGCTTGCCGCGCCTGGGTTTCCGCGTCTGTGGTCGATCGGCGCATGCGTCAACACGATGCGCTGGTTCGAACTGCTGTCGGCGGCGCTGTTCACGCTGGATATGACCGGATCGGGCCTGGCGGTCGCGGTCGTGTCCGCCGCCCGCACCATGCCGATGCTGCTGCTGGGCGCCTTCGCGGGCGTGGTGACCGAAGCGGTGAACCGCAAGCAAGTCCTGCTGTTCGGGCAGGTGCTGGCCTGCCTGTCCTCGGGCACCGTCGCGGTCCTGGCCTGGTTCGGCGTCGCCCAGCCCTGGCATGTCGCGATCGCGGCGCTGCTTGCCGGCACGGTGTGGTCCACCGAGATGGCGACACGCCGGCGCATGGTCGGAGAGTGCGTGGAGCCCGCGCTGGTTCCCCGCGCTCTGGCGCTGGACACGATGTCCAACTCCTTCACCCGGCTGATCGGGCCGATGGCCGCCGGCGCGATCTATCAGACACTGGGGATCGCCGGGTGCTTTGCGGTGTCCGCTTCGTTCTACGCGCTGGCGGCGATCCTGGTGGCCGGACTGCGCTATCGGCAGGAGACGCGGCGGCTGGTGCTGAGCCACGTGCCGCGGGACCTGGCCGAGGGCGTGGCGTTCGCGCGCGGGCATGTCACGATCGCCGGGGTGCTGGCCGTGACCATCGCGATGAACCTGCTGGGCTTTCCCTATTCGGCGCTGGTCGCGCCGATCGGACGGCAGGTGTTCGATGTCTCTCCGCTTCTGGTTGGGGTGCTGGCGGCGTCGGAATCCTTCGGCGCCTTCCTGGGCGGGATCTGGCTGACGAGCGGCGGCCCGCGCCTGAGCGGGCATGTGCTGATGGTCGGCGGCTCCCTGTTGTTCCTTGCGTGTGTCATCATGATGCCGCTGGCACCGGTATTTCCGCTGGCCTGCGCGCTGCTGGCGGCCGGCGGATTCGGCTCCTCGGCCTTCGCCAATATGCAGTCGTCATTGGTGGTGCTGCATGCGCCGATGCATATCCGCTCCCGTCTCATGGGACTGCTCACAGTCTGCATCGGCATGGGGCCGCTCGGCATTCTGCTGGTGGGATTCCTGGCGGATTGGCTGGGGCCGATGCTGGCGATCGAGGTGACGGCATCGACCGGGTTCGTGTCGGTGGTGCTGATGGGGATTTGGTGGTGGCGGCGGGAGAGGCGCACCGGACGGGATGCCGATCGCTGACGCCCGGCCGGCGACCGAGCGGATACGCAGGCTCGAAAGCCCCGGCGCAGCCCGCCCTTGACGTGCCCCCGCCCTGTGCCATCGTGGCAGGCAAGAGAGCGAAGACGCCCTGTCAAGGAGGACCCGTACCATGTCAGACCGCAGCGCGGAATTCGACTTCCTGGCCGGCATCAAGGTCGTCGACTTCACCCAGTTCGAAGCCGGACCATCCTGCACCGAGGCGCTTGCCTGGTTCGGCGCCGAGGTCGTGAAGGTGGAAAATCCCGGCCTGGGCGATCCCGGCCGGCGCCTGCGCAAGGGCCAGCCGGACGATGATCCCTATTACTTCCAGATGTTCAACGCGAACAAGAAGTCCATCACCGTCAACATGAAGGATCCGCGCGGCCTTGCGCTGGTGAAGGACATGCTGCGCCAGGCCGATGTCTGCGTGGAGAACATGGCCCCCGGCACGATCGACCGTCTCGGCCTTGGCTATGACGTGGTGAAGGAGATCAACCCCGGAATCATCTACTGCCAGGTGAAGGGCTTCGGCGCCGGCAGCCCGTGGGAAAAGAGCCTCGCCTTCGACATGATCGCGCAGGCCGCCGGCGGCACGATCAGCGTGACCGGTGAAAAGGGCCGCCGCCCGGTGAAGCCCGGCCTGTCGCTGGGCGACACGGGCACGGGCATGACCATGGCGATCTCGATCCTGGCGGCGCTGCACAAGCGGAACAGGACCGGTGAGGGCCACCGGCTGCAGGTCGCCATGCAGGATGCGATGCTGCACTACATGCGCACCAACTTCGCGACCCAGGCGCGCACCGGCAAGCCGGTGGAACGCAACGGCGCCAGCCCCGGCGGCAACAACGCGCCGTCCGGCCTGTATCCCTGCGCGCCCGGCGGCCCGAACGACTGGGTCTATATCATGACCAGCAGGGCGAACCCCGAGCATTGGGTGCGGCTGTGCAAGGCGATGGGCCGGGAGGAGCTGATCGACGACCCGCGCTTCCGCACCCCCGCCGAACGGGCGAAGAACAGCGACGCGCTGGACGCGATCATCACCGAGTGGACGAAAGCGCGCAGCAAGCAGGAGGCCATGGCGCTGATCAGCGGCGTCAGCGTGCCGGCCGGCGCGGTGTTCGATACGATGGAACTGCAGAACGATCCGAACTTCGAGGAGCGGGGCATCATGCAGGTGATGGATCACCCGCAGTATGCCGGCTTCAAGATGCCGGCCTGGCCGGTGCAGGTCGATGGCAGATCGCCGAAGGTCAAGGCATCCCCCATCCTCGGCCAGCACACCGCCGACGTGCTGACCGGCTGGCTGGGCATGAGCGCCGCGGAGGTCGAGAAGCTGAAGGGTGACGGCGTCGTCTGAACGGCGACGTCGCGCAGCGCGTCAGCGGTTGGTTGCTTCGGCAACCAGCCGAGCGACGCCGTCCGGTGTTGCCGCGATCGCGTCGGCGCCAGCCGCCGTGAGTTCCGCGTCGCCGCCATAGCCCCACAGCACGCCGATCGAGCGCAGCCCGTTGGCCTTCGCCGCGTGGATATCGTGCAGCCGGTCGCCGACCATGGTTGTGGTTTCGGATGAAAGCGCCTGTTCGCGCAGGATGTGCGCCAGCAGATCCTGCTTGTCGTCCAGTCCGCCGCCGGGCAGCGCGCCATACACCACCCGGACGAATGGCCGCAGGTCCAGGTGGTCGATCACGCGTTCGGCGAAGTCCCGCCGCTTGGATGTGGCGATGAACAGCGCCAGTCCGCCGGCCCGCAGCGCGTGCAGCATGTCCATCACGCCGGGAAAGACCGTGCAGTCGTAGAGCCCGACGGCGGAATAGCGCGCACGGTAGATCTCGATCGCCTCGTCCACCCGTTCATCGCCGTACTGCGCCAGCAGGCGGCGTATGGACACGCCGATGGGCGGCCCCACCGCCCAGGTCAGGTCGCCCGCCCTGTCCGGATCATGCCCCATCCGGGCCACGGTATAGCGGAAACTGGCCGCAATGCCGGGCCTGGAATCCGACAGGGTGCCATCCAGGTCCAGCAGGACCGCGTGTGATGTCGCCATCCGACGCTACGCTGCCGCCTTCCCGAACACCCCGCCCAGCCTGGCGAGCGCAGAGAGGTGCGTATCGGCATCGCCGTAGAGCTGTTCGATCATCGTCATGCGCTTGAACGCGTGTCCGACGGAATATTCCATCGTCATGCCGATGCCGCCATGCAGCTGGATGGCTTCCTGTCCGATATGGCGGCCGGACCGGCCGATCTGGACCTTCGCCGCGGCGATCGCGCGACGGCGTTCGATCGGATCGTCGGCCGCGGCCATGACGGCGGCGTACATCGCCATGCTGCGCGCCTGTTCCAGCGCGACCAGCATGTCCACCGAACGGTGCTGCAGCACCTGGAACGAGCCGATCGGGCGGCCGAACTGCTTGCGGGTCTTCATATATTCCAGGGTGGTTTCGTGCATCACCTGCATGGTGCCGACCGCTTCGGCGCACAGCGCGGCGATCGCCTCGTCGACCACACGCTCGACCACCGGCAGCGCGTCCTCGCTCAGGACCGCGTCGCCGCCGACCCGGACGCCGGACAGGACCACTTCGGCCGCGCGGAGTCCATCCTGCGTCGGATACCCGCGCCGGCTCAACCCCGGCACGGCGGCATCGACCAGGAACAGCCCGACGCCGTCGCGGTCCCGCCGCCCGCCGGCGATCCGGGCGGTGAGCAGGATCTGGTCGGCGCAATCGCCATGCAGCACCACGCTCTTGGCGCCATCCAGGATGTAGGACGATCCGTCCTTACGGGCCGTGGTGGAGACGTCGTGCAGGTCGTAGCGCGACTGCCGTTCCACGTGCGCGAAGGCGAGTTTCAGCTTGCCGGACGTGATCCGCGGCACCAGCGCGCCCCGCAGCGCGTCGTTGGCGGCGTGGCGCAAGAGTCCGCCGCCCAGGATGATGGTCGCGAAATACGGCTCCAGGATCAGGCCGCGGCCAAAGGTTTCCATCACGATCATGGTCTCGACCGGCCCGCCGCCGAAGCCGCCCAGCGTTTCCGCGAACGGCAGGCCCAGCAGGCCCATTTCGGCGAACTCGGACCAGATCTGGCCGCTCCAGCCCTGCGGTTCGTCCATGTATTTCTTGCGCTGGGCGAACTGGTACTTGTCGGCGATCAGGCGATCGACACTGTCCCTCAACAGGCGCTGGTCGTCGGTCAGGTCGAAGTCCATGTCAGCATCCCCGTCGGTGATGATCGGCGGTGAGAGAGGCCCGTCAGAGTCCCAGGATCGCCTTGGCGACGATGTTGCGCTGGATCTCGTTCGATCCGCCGTAGATCGAGACCTTGCGGTAGTTGAAATACATCGGTGCCGCCTCGGTGGCGTAGTCGGGGCCGATCACCGGCTCGTTGCGCCCCTCGAACTCCCGCTGGTAGGGCATCGCATAGGGGCCGACGACCTCCATCATCAGTTCGGTCAGTTGCTGCTGGATCACCGAGCCTTTGAGCTTCAGGATCGAGGAAGCCGGGTTCTGCTTGCCCTTCTCCAGCTTGCGCTCGTCGGCGACGACGCGCAGCTGGGTCATTTCCAGCGCCTTCAGTTCCACCTCGATGGAGGCGAGCTTCTCCTGGAAACGCGGATCCTCGATCAGCGGACGGCCGCCGGATTGTTCCAGCGCGGCGAGCTGCTTGATCCGCGCGACCTTGGCCTTGGACATGCCGACCCGGGCGATGCCGGTGCGTTCGTTTCCCAGAAGGAACTTGGCGTAGTCCCAGCCCTTGTTCTCCTGCCCCACCAGGTTCTCGGCCGGCACCTCGACGTTGTCGAAGAACACCTCGTTCACCTCGCGCCCGCCGTCGATGGTGATGATCGGGCGGACGGTGATGCCGGGCGTCTTCATGTCGATCAGCAGGAAGGAGATTCCTTCCTGCTGCTTCGCGGCGGGATCGGTCCGCACCAGGCAGAAGATCCAGTCGCCGTACTGCGCCAGCGTGGTCCAGATCTTCTGGCCGTTGACGACGTATTTGTCGCCCTTGCGTTCCGCGCGGGTGCGCAGCGACGCCAGGTCGGACCCCGATCCGGGTTCCGAAAACCCCTGGCACCAGAAGATCTCGGCCGAGGCGGTGGCCGGCAGGAAGCGCTGCTTCTGCTCCTCGCTGCCGAACTGGGCGATGACGGGGCCGACCATCGAGACGTTGAACGGGATCGGCGTCGGCACGTTCGCCTGCTGCATCTCATCCTGGTACAGATAGACCTGCACCGGCGACCAGTCCTTGCCGCCCCACTGGACCGGCCAGTTCACCGCGGCCCAGCCATGCTTGTGCAGGACACGCTGGCTGGTAACCCAGTCGTCCTTCGTCAGGCCCTCGCCTTCGGCCACCTTGGCACGGATCGATTCGGGGATTTCGGTCCTGAAGAAGCGGCGCGCCTCCTCGCGGAACGCCAGTTCCTCATCGGTGAAGCCCAGGTCCATGTTGTTTCCTCCCGCGCCAGGGTGGCGGTTGATACGCGGCGGCCGAAACCGCCGTCAAACCCGCTCAGCCGCGCTTCAGGCGATCGGTGAACTGCTTGCGGAACTTCGCCACCTTGGGCGCAACCACCACCTGGCAATAGCCGCTGAACGGATTGCGCGCGAAGTAGTCGTGATGCTCCGGTTCGGCCTCGTAGAACACCGTGAAGGGCTCCACCTCGGTCACCAGCTTGCCGGACCAGATCTTCGCATCCGCGATCTCCTGCATCACCGCCAGCGCCGCTTCCTTCTGCGCGTCGGAATGGGTCAGGATGATCGAGCGGTACTGCGTGCCGACATCGTTGCCCTGGCGGTTGAGCGTGGTGGGATCGTGGATGGAAAAGAACACCCGCAGCAGGTCCTCATACGACAGTTCGGCGTTGTCGAACTTCACCTGCACCACCTCGGCGTGGCCGGTGGTGCCGCTGCAGACCGCCTTGTAGCTGGGATTGGGCACATGGCCGGCGGCATAGCCGGACATCACCCAGGTCACGCCGCGCAAATCCTTGAACACGGCCTCCAGGCACCAGAAGCAGCCGCCTCCCAGTGTCGCGGTTTCCTCGCTCATGTCAGATGCTCCTCTCTGGTTTTCCGCATCATACAGCCGGTTGTCAGCGCCGCCACAGCCAGACGATCAGGCTCAGGACCAGCGAAAGTACGATCGAGATCAGCAGGCTGGATCCGAGCGGGAAGATGAGGCGGAAATTGGGGCGTTCAACGCGGACATCGCCGGGCAGGTTGCCGAATGGCAGCCACTCGGTGATCCGCGCCAGCCACGGCCAGGTCAAACCCAGCATCAGCAGGACCAGGCCGGCGGAAATCAGGAACGCGCGCATACAGGGTCAGATAGGCGCCGGACGCCGCGGTTGCAGCCCTTGACCGGTGGCGCGGCACGCTCCCACCTTCCGGTTCATGGACGCAATCACACAGCATGACGAAGCGACCGGCGCGGTCGACCTCGCCATTTCCGGCATGACCTGCGCGTCCTGCGTACGCCGGGTCGAGAAAGTGCTGGCCACGGTGCCTGGGGTGACGGATGTCAGCGTCAACCTCGCCACCGAACGGGCGCATGTCGCCGGCGCCGGTCCCGATATCGCAGCTCTGCTGCGTGCCGTGGAGAAGGCCGGCTACGGCGCCGCGGTCGTCGAGCCGGCTGCGCCGGTGCCGGAGACCGCGGATACAGAGTGGGCGGAGCGGCTGCACCTTCTGGCGGCGATGGCGCTGTCGGCACCGCTGCTGGCCGGCATGATCGTGCCGGACCTGATGCTGCCGGCCTGGGCACAGTTCCTGCTGGCAACGCCGGTGCAGTTCTGGCTGGGCTGGCGCTTCTACGTCGCCGGCTGGAAGGCCGCCCGCGCCCTGGCCGGCAACATGGACCTGCTGGTGGCGCTGGGCACGTCCGCGGCCTGGGGCCTGTCCACCTGGACCTGGCTCGCCAGCCCGCACGCGCACGAGCTGTATTACGAATCCTCGGCGCTGCTGATCACCTTCATCCTGTTCGGCAAGTGGCTGGAAGGTCGCGCCCGCCGGCAGACCGCCTCGGCCATCCGCGCATTGATGAAGCTGCGTCCCGATACCGCCCGTCTGTGGCGCGATGGCGCCGAGGTGGAGGTTCCCGTCGATACGGTCCGTCGCGGCGACCGGGTGATCGTGCGCCCCGGGGAACGCATACCGGTCGACGGGCGGATCCTGGAGGGCAATGCCGCGATCGACGCCTCCATGCTGACGGGCGAGAGCCTGCCGGTCGATGCGGGACCGGGCGCGCGGGTGGCCGCCGGATCGATCGACACCGACGGCCGGCTGACGATCGAGACCGAGGCGATCGGCGCCGAGACGATGCTGGCCCGCATCGTGCGGCTGGTGGAAGGGGCGCAGGCGTCGAAGGCGCCGATCCAGCGCCTGGCCGATCAGGTCAGCGCGGTCTTCGTGCCAGTGGTGCTGGGGATTGCCCTGGTCACGCTGGCCGGCTGGCTGCTGACCGGCGGCGATCCCGCCACCGCCGTGCTGAACGCTGTGGCGGTGCTGGTGATCGCCTGCCCCTGCGCGCTGGGTCTTGCGACCCCCACCGCCATCATGGTCGGCACCGGGGTCGCGGCGCGGCGGGGAATCCTGATCCGCGACGCGGCGGCGCTGGAGCGGGCGCATGCGGTCAAGGTGGTCGCCTTCGACAAGACGGGGACGCTGACCGAGGGCCGGCCGCGCGTCACCTCGATGATGGCGGCCGACGGCGATGAAGTCGCGTTGCTGCGCCAGGCGGCGGCGCTGCAAAGCGGCAGCGAGCACAGCCTGGCCGGCGCCGTGCGGCAGCGCGCGACGGACCTGGGCGTGGCGGCACCGCGGGTGGAAGGCTTCCGCGCCATCGCCGGGCGTGGCGTCGTTGGCACGGTCAGCGGCCAGATCCTGGCGTTCGGCAACCGCCGCCTGATGCATGAGCAGGGCATCGCGACCGAAAGCCTGGACCAGCAGGCGACGGCGCAGGAGCAGTCCGGGCACACCGTCTCCTGGATCGCCCGGACGGCGCCGGCACCGGCGCTGCTGGGCCTGGTTGCGTTCGGGGACACGGTGAAGCCGAATGCAAGGCACGCGGTCGCCCGCCTGCAGCAGGCCGGATTGACCACCGTCATGCTGACCGGCGACAGCCGCGGCGCGGCCGATGCGATCGCCCAGGAACTCGGGATCGACCGGATCCGGGCCGAGGTCCTGCCGGAAGACAAGGCGAACGAGGTCGCGGCGCTGCGCGGGGACGGCTCGGTTGTCGCCATGGTCGGCGATGGGATCAACGATGCACCGGCCCTGGCGGCGGCCGATATCGGCATTGCGATGTCGACCGGGACGGATGTGGCGATGGAAACGGCGGGAATCACGCTGATGCGCGGGGATCCCGCCCTGGTCGCCGATGCGATCGAGATTTCCCGACGCACGACGGTGAAGATCCGCCAGGGCCTGTTCTGGGCCTTTGCCTACAACGTGCTGGGAATTCCGCTGGCGGCGCTGGGCTATCTCAGCCCGGTGATCGCCGGGGCCGCGATGGCGCTGTCCTCGGTCAGCGTCGTGGGCAATGCGCTGCTGCTGCGGCGGTGGCGATAGGTTCCCATGCCGCGCGGGCGGAGCGCGGGCGGCACCTGACGGACGCGCGGGTCATGGACGCGCGGGCGGCGTGCATCATCGTGGCGTGGCCAGGGCCGCATCGATCGCCGCGGTCAGCTTCGGCCCGTCCGGTTCGTCGCCGGACCCGAACGTGCCCGCGACCCGCCCGTCGCGCCCGATCAGCACCTTGTTGAAGTTCCAGGCCGGCTCCCATCGCCGCCTCTCCTTTACCCAGGCGTAGAACGGGGCCGCCTTGGGACCGCGCACGGAGGTGACGCCGGCCAACGGAAAGTCGATTCCGAAACGGGTTTCGCAGAACGACTTGACGGTCGCGTTGTCGGGCGATTCCTGGTTGAAGTCCTGGCTGGGCACGCCGATCACGGTCAGGCCGGCGGCGGATCTGGCCTGGTGCAGTTTCTGCAGCCCCTCGTATTGATAGGTGTAGCCGCAGAAACTCGCGGTGTTGGCGACCAGCAGCACACGCCCCTTGAAGGCGGCCAGATCGAGGCGCCCGCCCTCGATCGACTCGAACCCGAAATCCCAGGCCAGCGTCTCGGCGGTGGCAGCCATCAACAATCCTCCCCCCAGCGTCAAAAGCACCGTCCGGCGGGTCACAGAATGACGTGTCGGGTCAAGCATGCACTCCCTCCGCCTTGTGCATGGCCGCGTCGCTGCATGGCCCCGACCGCAAGCGGCGGTTCACATGCGCGTCGGCCGGACCGCGGTCCCGCATACGGACAGGGTTGCCCGCCGGCCCGAACCTGGTCAAGGCATGCCCTGCCGATCCCCCGCCCTTTATCTTCCACAATGAGTCCGACGCCCCCGGCTGGCGGCACACCGCTCGTCACAGGACCGTGATGTCTGGAGTGACGGCGTTACCCTTCCTATACTGTGGGCTGCGGACCCATAGTCCCGACCCGACCGGAGAATTTCATGCGCTTTGTCGCTGCGTTGGCATCCTGGCTTCTGCTGGCACCGGCCCTGGTCCCGGCCGCATTCGCGTCGAACAACGCGCCCGCCCCGACGCTGCTGCAGACAGCCTCGCGGCTTGCCGCGCACAAGGCGCTGTACCAGCTGACCCTGGACCGGGTCCGCGGCAGCGAGATCACCGGCGCTTCCGGCACCATGGGCTATGAGGTGGTGGATGCCTGCGACGGCTGGGCCGTGCGTCAGCGCCTGCAGATGACCATCACGAATTCGGACGGCCAGGACATCCAGATGGTCTCCGACTACACCACCTGGGAATCAAAGGACGGGCTGAAGTTCCGCTTCCACATGCGCCAGACCACGGACACGGCGGTAACCAGCCAGACCGGCGGCACCGCCACGCTTCGCCGGCTGGGTGGACCGGGGGAAGCGCGCTACACGGTGCCGAAGGAGATGCGCATCGATCTCCCCGCCGGCACGGAATTCCCGATGATGCACACTGCCGCCATCATCCTGGCCGCGAAGGAGGGGAAGAAGTTCATCACCCTGCCGCTGTTCGACGGCACGGATGCCGAGGGCGTGGAAGACAGTTCCGTCGCGATCATCGACTGGAAACCGCCGTTCAAGACCGATTATCCGGCCCTGTCCTCGCTTTCCAGCACCCGCGTGCGCCTGGCGTTCTTCGACCGCAAGGCCAGCGTCACCACCCCGTCCTATGAGGTCGGCATGCGCTATTGGGAGAACGGCGTGGCCGACGACCTGCAGATGGATTTCGGCGACTTCGTCATGAAGGCCAAGATGACGCAGTTCGACCAGCAGCCGCGTCGCTGCTGACCCAGCCCCGCGGGTTCCTGCCACCCTGCGCTGTGTGATACTGGGCGCGGTCTGGCACACTGTGCGACCCGACACTGGGCGCGATCCGACGTTTGGAGTCCGCCCGCATACGCCGCATGCCAAGCAGCGGCGTTGGACAGAAGGCGCAAAGCCGTCTAGTCAGCGGCGCAATCCGACCAACGACCAGGAACTTCCCATGGCGACTGAACGCACGCTGTCCATCATCAAGCCCGACGCCACGCGGCGCAACCTGACCGGCAAGGTCAATGCCTGCCTGGAGGAAGCCGGGCTGCGCATCGTCGCCCAGAAGCGGCTGCAACTCACCCAGGCCCAGGCCGAGGCGTTCTACGCGGTGCACAAGGAACGGCCGTTCTATCGTGACCTCGTGACGTTCATGATCTCCGGCCCGGTGGTGGCGCAGGTGCTGGAGGGCGAGGATGCCGTGACGCGCAACCGTGATGTGATGGGGGCGACCGACCCGAAAAAGGCCGCGGCCGGCACGATCCGGGCACAGTTCGCCGAGAGCATCGAGGCCAATTCGGTGCATGGCTCGGACAGCGCCGAGAACGCCGCAGCCGAAATCGCCTTCTTCTTCGCGCAGACCGAAATCGTTCCCTGACCCCGCGGTCCGCCGATGCCGTGACCGATGGCCGGTTCACGGCACCGGCGGCGAGCGGCCGGTGCCGGTGCCGGCCGTCAGCCGTAGCGCTCCTCCAGCCACGGATCACCGTTGTTGTGATAGCCGCGTGCCTCCCAAAAGCCGGGATGGTCGCTGATCGTGAATTGGATGCGCCGCAGCCACTTGGCTGACTTCCATAGATACAACCGCGGCACCAGCATCCGCACCGGCCCGCCATGCGCCCGCGAAATCGGCTTGCCTTCCCACTGGTGCACCAGGAACACATCGGGCTGATCGAACTGGTCCAGGCGGATGTTCGTCGTGTAGCCGTCGTAGGCGTGGAAGATGACGTGCTTCGCCTCGGGCTTCGGCTGCACGATCTCCAGCAGCGCCCGCGCCGACACGCCCTTCCAGTGATTGTCGTAGCGTGACCATTGGGTGACACAGTGCATGTCGGACACGCTTTCCGACTGCGGCAGGGCCATGAATTCGTGCAGCCGCAGGCTGAGCCTGTTCTCCACGACGCCATCGACGTCCAGGCGGAATTTTTCCGGTGTGACGTTCGGTTCCGCGCCCAGATCCAGCACCGGCCAGTCCTTGACCAAGCGCTGACCTGGCGGCAGGCGATCCCGGGCCGGGTCCGCCGTCTCTCCCGTGAGCAACCGACCGTCGCGCGCCCATTCCTGCTTCTTCTCGATCAGCTTGTCGCGGATCTGCCCGGACATCTCGACCTCTTCGTCGGCCATCGCCACTCCTTCCCCTGAACTCACCAGGCCGTCTTGTAGCCCTGGAACGGTGTGGGGACGCGCTTGATATCCTGCAACAGGTCGGGCGGGATTTCCGTGCCCGTCGAGGGTGCATCGCCGCGCAGGCTGATGGCGTCGGAAAGGCCGCCGAACCGTTCCTGGATGCGCTGCGCGATCTCCTTGTGCGTGCCGACGGCGGTGAACAGGTGCACCACGTCATCCGGCACTCGGGTGGCGATTTCAGACCACTTCCCCTGCTTCGACATCTGGTTCAATTCGCGTCCCAGGTCACCAAGGCCGTGCATTTCGAACACCGGCCAGTAGCTGGGCGTGGTGCCGTAGAACCCGACCCGGCCGCGCACCCATTCGAACTGCTGGCGTGTCGTCTCTTCATCCTTGCCGGTGGCGATGAAGCCGCCGCCGGTAATCTCGAAATGCGTGCGCTCGCGGCCGGTCTTCGCCATGCCCTCATGCAGGCGTGGCATGATCGCCTCTTCCAGGTAGCGCCGCGTGCAGAACGGGTGCAGCCGGATGCCATCCCCGACCTCCCCGGCCAGCCGCAGTGAATGCTCGCCCACCGCCGCAAGCGTTATCGGCACCATCCGCTGACCGGTGGATGGCGGCACGAAATAGGGCGGCATGAGCGTGAAGGTGTAGTGCCTGCCGCGGAAGTCGAGCTTCTCGCCCTTCTCCCAACTGGTCCAGATTGCCCGCAGTGCCTGCACGTATTCCCGCATCCTGGGCGCCGGCGCGGTCCACGGCACGCTGAACCGGCGTTCATTGTGCGGGCGCACCTGTGGCCCCAGGCCCAGCACGAAGCGCCCGCGGGAGGCGTTCTGCAGGTCCCAGCATATGTTTGCGACGACCATGGGGCTGCGCGGGAACGAGATCGCGACCGATGTCCCGAGCTCGATCCGGTCCGTGCTGACCGCGGCGATGGCATGCGCCAGGAACGGGTCGTGCTTGTTTTCCATCGACATCAACGCGTCGTAGCCGGCCGCTTCCGATGCCTGTGCCGAGGCCGCGGTCTGCCGCAGATCGCCCTGCGGCAGGCTGTTCAGGACCTTCACGGGGCTACTGTCCCTTGAACGCCGGCTTGCGCTTTTCCTTGAAGGCCTGCACCGCTTCGCGATGGTCCTCGGTCTGCGAGCAGCGGGCCTGGTTGAACGCTTCCATGTCCAGCGTGGTGGCGAAACTCTCGGTTTCCGCGGCGAACAGGTTACGTTTGGTCGCGGCGACGGCGACCTGCGGCATGTCGGCGATGCGCCGCGCCATTTCCATCGTGGCTGCGCGAAGCTGGTCGTCCTCCACCACCTTGTTCACGATACCCAGCGACAGCGCTTCCTCGGCGCCCACCATGTCCGGCAGGAAATACAGCTCCCGCGCCTTGGCGGTTCCCACCAGCCGCGTCAGCGTCCAGGTCCCGCCCCAATCGCCCGAAAGACCGATCTTCAGGAAAGCGGTGGTGAAACGGGCGGACTTGCCGGCGACGCGCATGTCGCAGGCCAGCGACATGCTCATGCCGGCGCCGGCGGCGACGCCATTGATCATGCCGATGATGACCTTGGGATGCTTGCGCATCGCCATGGGGATCGAGTTGGAGAACTGGATGCCGCGCGCCCGCGCTTCGAACCCGCGCGCGGCGCGTTCCCCCATGCCCTTGACGTCGCCGCCCGAGCAGAACGCCCGTCCCGCGCCGGTGATGACGATGCAGCGCACGGCGTTGTCATCAGCGTAGCGCTCCAGCGCGTCAATCAGCCCGTGGCGGATGTCCATCGACAGCGCGTTCAGCGCTTCCGGGCGGTTCAGCGTCAGGACGGCAACGCCGTCTTCGATCGTTTCCAACAGGTCGGGCACGGCGTCCTCCATTCGATTGCTTGGCCGTAAGCTTGGCGGGGGCCGCGCTTGCCTGCAATGGTGGGGTCCGGAACCGGGAGGAAGCGGGCCATGACCCTGACCTTGGACAGCAGACTGCGCATCGGGATCCAGACAATTCACCGCCGCACCGAGCCGGCAACCGGTCCCTGGCTGCCGCGGATCGACGACCTCGTCGCGCTGGTGGAGCTCGTGGACCGCAGCGGCTACGATTCACTGTGGGTCGGCGATCACATCTCCTTCCCCGTGCCGATCTTCGACCCGCTGCTGCAACTTGCGCAGGCCGCTGTCGTCAGCCGCCGCCTGACGCTGGGCACTTCGGTGCTGCTGCTGCCGCTGCGGCATCCGACGCCGGTTGCCAAGCAGGTGCTCACGCTCGACCACCTGACCGAGGGACGATTTATCCTGGGCGTGGGCGTCGGCGGGGAGTTTCCCAAGGAATACGCCGCCTGCGACGTGCCCCACAACGAACGCGGCGCTCGGCTGTCGGAAGGCGTGCAGGTGCTGCGCAAGTTTTTTAGCGGTGAGGCGGTCAGTCACCACGGCAAATTCTATGGTCCCTTCGAGGATGTGCCGATGCGCCCGCCGCCGCGCCAGGCTGGCGGACCGCCGATCTGGTTCGCGGGCCGCAAGGACCCGGCCCTGCGGCGCATCGGGCGGCTGGGCAACGGGTATCTCTCCTACGTCATTACGCCCGACATGTACCGCGAGGCATTGAACAAGATCGACGCCGGTGCCGAACAGGCGGGGCGCGGCACCATCCCGTTCGGCACCGGACATCTGCTGTTCACGCGCATGGACAAGACCTACGAGGAGGCGCTGGACCGCGCGACCGAGACCCTGTCCGTCCGCTATGCCATGGATTTCCGCAAGGCGGCGCAACGCTACTGCGCCCTCGGCCCGCCCGAGCAGGTGGCCGAGACGATCCGCGCCTTCCATGCGGCCGGCGTGCGTCATATCGCGCTGGATTTCGTGGGTCCGTATGAGCAGCGTCACGAGCAGATCGCCTGGTTCGCGCGCGACGCCATGCCGTTGCTGCGCGACCTGACTGGGGAGTAGGCTGCGGCGGAGCAAAGCAGACAGGGGGAAACCATGAAGCTGGCATTCTTCGACGACTTCAAGCTTGGCGTGGTGAAGGGTGACTCGATCGTCGATGTGTCGGCGGCCGTGAAGGATATCCCGCATACCGGTCCGGCCAACCTGATCAGCGGCCTGATCGAGCGTTGGGATGCCTATCGCGGCAAGCTGGAAGCGGCGTCGTCCGGTGCCGGCGTGGCGCTGTCCGGCGTCCGCATCCGTCCCCCGCTGCCGAAGCCCGGCAACATCGTCTGCATGGCCGTGAACTACATGGAGAACGGCACGCTACCGAAGAAGCCGCAGATCAACGCCTTCCACAAGGCAGGCACAGCGGTGATCGGCCCGGGCGACACGATGGTCCTGCCCGATGAACCCGCGACGATCTTCGAAGGCGAGGCGGAACTCGCGCTGGTGATCGGCAAGCGTGCGTCCAACGTCTCGGCCGCCAACGCGATGGACCACATCTTCGGCTACATGAACTTCATCGACGGCTCCGCCCGCGGCCTGCCGTCGCAAGGCTTCTTTGCCATGAAGTCGCGCGCCACGTTCTGCCCGATCGGCCCGTATATCGTGACAAAGGACGAGATCGGCGATCCGCAGAACCTGCCTGTGAAGCTGTGGGTGAACGGCGAGGTGAAGCAGGACTTCAACACCAACGACATGGCGCACAACATCGCGCGCTGCATCGAATGGGTGTCGTCGGTCCACACGCTGGAACCCGGCGACATCCTGGCCACCGGCACGAACCATCGCGGCCTGTCGAGCTTCATGGACGGCGACACGGTCGAGCTGGAAGTACAGGGTTGCGGGCGGTTGAAGTTCAATGTGCGTGACGAGTTGAAGCGCAAATGGTCACGCGAGACTCGGCAGGACCGCAAGGAGAAAGGGCAGGAAGGCCCGACGCCGCAGATCTCCGGCAAGTACGCGCCCAACACCTGACGATGAGCGTGGCCTGGCTGGTCGTTCGGGCAACGGTCGCCGATCCGGCCGATCGGCCGGGTTTCGATCAATGGTATCGGGCGGAGCATCTGCCCGACGCTATGAAAGCCTTCCGCGTGCGCACCGCCTGGCGCGGGTGGAGCCAGCAGGACCCATCGGTGCATTGTGCCTATTACCGGTTCGACTCGCTCGACGCGTTGAACGGGGTGATGGCAGGATCCGCCATCAAGGACCTGATCGCCGAGTTCGACCGCGTATGGGGTGACAAGGTCACGCGCACGCGGGAAGTCATGGCGGTTGCCGATGAGGTGACGGCGTAGCCACGCCGGACGGCGGGTTCGGCGCTGGTGGTTGCCCGAGGCGGCGCCGGACACTTGCTGCCCCCGTCATTCCGGTCAATCCAGGGCGGACGGGCGGGAGACGGCGTGATCGTCCTCGCCCTGACTTCCCACTCGTTCAATGGAGCCCGATGCATGCCCGACGCAGAAATTCTTGCCATCCGTGAGCAGATCGCCCAGCGGCCGCGGCCCTCTGAAATTTCCGAGATGCGGGCCAATACAGATGCCCGTGGACTGGCGTTCGGTGTGCCGTCCGACGTGACGGTCACCAAGGTCAACGCCAACGGCGTGAAGGCGGAATGGACCGCCACGCCGGGCGCCCGGCAGGACGCCGCGATCCTGTATGTGCATGGTGGCGGCTATGTGATCGGGTCGCTGGACAGCCATCGCCACATGGTGGCCGAGATCGGACGACAATCCGGCATCCGCGCACTGGCGCTGGATTACCGGCTGGCACCGGAACACCGGTTCCCCGCGCCGGTCGAGGACACGGTTGCCGGCTATCGCTTCCTGCTGGAGAACGGCATCAAGCCGAACCGCATCATCATTGCCGGCGACAGTGCCGGCGGCGGCCTGGTCGTAGGGGCCATGCTGGCCATCCGCGATGCCGGACTGCCGACTTGCGGTGCCGGCTGGTGCATCTCGCCTTGGGTGGACATGGAAGCGCTGGGCGCATCGTTCACCGACCGGTCAATGACCGATCCCACGGTGCAGAAGCAGGGCATCCAGTTCATGGCGAAGCACTACCTGGGCGGCGCGGACCCGCGCTCGCCCTACGCCGCCCCGATCTACGGGAACTTGAAGGGATTGCCGCCTCTGCTGATCCAGGTCGGCGCCTGCGAGACCCTGCTAGACGATTCGCTGCAACTCGCGCGTTTGGCGGGCATGGCCGATGTTCCGGTGGACCTGCAGGTCTGGCCGGAAATGATCCACATCTGGCACATCTTCCACCCGGTTCTAGGGGCTGGCCGCCGCGCGATCGCCACCGGCGGTGCCTTCGTCAAAAAACAACTGCAAGGAGCATAAAGGGATGATTCGTTTCGATAACCGCGTTGCCATTGTCACCGGGGCCGGTGTCGGGCTTGGCCGGTCGCACGCCATGCTGCTCGCCAGCCGCGGCGCCAAGGTGGTGGTGAACGATCCCGGTGGCGCGGTCGACGGCACGGGCGGCGCGAATTCGGTGGCCGACACCGTGGTGGCGGCGATCAAGGCGGCCGGCGGCGAGGCGGTCGCGAATTACGGGTCGGTGTCGGATCCGAAGGCAGCCGAGGGCATCATCCAAACCGCCATGGACACGTGGGGCCGGGTGGACATCCTGGTGAACAACGCCGGTATCCTGCGGGACCGGGCGTTCAACAACATGACGATGGAGGAATACGAACTCGTCAACGCCGTACATCACCTGGGAACGGTGTACTGCACCAAGGCGGCCTGGCCGATCATGCGCAAGCAGCAATACGGCCGTATTGTCGTCACCACATCTGGATCGGGCACGGTCGGCAATTTCGGCCAGGCCAACTATGGCGCGGCGAAGATGGCCGTGAACGGCCTGATCAACGTGCTTCGATTCGAAGGCGCGAAATACAACATCCGCTGCAACGCGATCTCCCCGTCCGCCTGGACGCGCATGACGGAAACCCTGTTGCCGCCGGATGTCGGGCAGTGGATGAAGCCGGAACTCGTTTCTCCAATGGTCGCCTGGCTGTGCAGCGAGGAATGCGACCAGAATGGAGAGATCATGGCTGCCACGGCCGGCGGGTATGCACGCGTGCAGTATTTCGTCACCGACGGCGCGCAGTTCGATCCAGCCGAACCGGTGACGATCGAGATGATCCAGGAAAACATCGAGAAGATCCGCGATCTGTCCACCGCCATCCCGTACACGGGCATGTTCGGCACGGTGGAGAAGAAGCTGCGGGCCATGGGCCGGATCAAGTAGCCACCCTGCAATGGCGGGGCCGGACACCGTTCCGGTCCCGATTCCGGCGGCCGGGTCGGCCGCGCCGCAGAAACCGCCGTCACGGGCCCCGGCTGCCGCACTGCCGCGGGCACCCATCAGCGCGTCGGGTAGATCCGAGGATAGGTGATCTGGTCCGGCGGCCCGGGCGGGTCGGGAGGTCCCTTCTTGCCGCAGGCCGCAAG
Organism: Acetobacteraceae bacterium; assembly: GCA_050181195.1. Lineage (GTDB taxonomy): Bacteria > Pseudomonadota > Alphaproteobacteria > Acetobacterales > Acetobacteraceae > Rhodopila. Next base: position 95,261 of record JBFXDK010000003.1, read on the forward strand.
CGCCAGAACCGTGCCCAAGACCAGAGTGGCCGCCAAGACCTTCATGCCAGCGCCTCCAGCCAGCGCGCTGCCTCCCGCGCGACATTGGCCGGTGCCGTGCCGCCAAGACTGGTGCGCGAAGCGACCGAGGCCTCGACCGTCAGCACCGAGAACACATCCTCGGTGATCCTCGGCTCCACCGACTGCATTTCGGCAAGGGTTAGTCCCGAGAGATCGACCCCGCTGGTCTCCGCCATCGTCACCAGCCGACCCGTGACGTGATGGGCGGACCGGAACGGCAGGCGCAGGACGCGCACCAGCCAGTCGGCGAGGTCGGTCGCGGTCGCGAAGCCGGAGCCGGCGAATTCCTTCATCCGCCCGGTGTCAGGCGCCATATCCCTCACCATCCCGGCGGTGGCGGCGAGCGACAGCGCCCACGCCTCGGCCGCGTCGAACACCGGCTCCTTATCCTCCTGCATGTCCTTGGCATAGGCCAATGGCAGGCCCTTCATCACGGTCAGCAGCCCGACCAGCGCGCCGGAGATCCGCCCGGTCTTGGCCCGCACCAGTTCGGCAGCGTCCGGATTCCGCTTCTGCGGCATGATCGAACTGCCGGTCGTGAACGCGTCCGACAGGCGGATGAAGCGATAGGGCGCACTGCACCAGATGATGATCTCCTCGGCGAAGCGCGACAGATGCATGGCACTGATCGCGGCGGCCGAGAGGAACTCCAGCGCGAAGTCCCGGTCCGAAACGGCGTCCAGCGAGTTCGCGGCGGGACGATCGAAGTCCAGCGCGGCGGCCGTCATGTGGCGGTCGATCGGAAACGACGTACCCGCCAGGGCGGCCGCGCCGAGCGGCGAGACGTTCAGGCGACGACGGCAGTCGGCCAGCCGGCCGCGGTCGCGATCCAGCATCTCGACATAGGCCAGCAGATGATGGCCCAGGGTGACGGGCTGCGCGGTCTGCAGATGGGTGAACCCGGGCATCGGGTCCGCGGCGTGGGCTGCGGCACGCCCGGCCAGTGCGCGCATTACATCGGTGATCTGGGCCGACAGCCCGTCGATTGCATCACGCACCCACAGGCGGAAGTCGGTTGCCACCTGGTCATTGCGGCTGCGAGCGGTGTGCAGCCGCTTGCCCGCCTCGCCGATGCGGTCGGTCAGGCGGGCCTCGATGTTCATGTGGATGTCTTCGAGTTCGGCGGCGAACGGGAAGCGGCCGGCTTCGATCTCCTGCGCAATGACTTCCAGCCCCCCCTTGATCGCCTGCTCGTCTTCTGCGCTGATGAGACCAATATTCGCCAGCATTGCGGCATGGGCGAGCGAACCCCTGATATCCTGGCGCCACAGTTTGCGGTCAAAGCCGATCGAGGCGTTGATCTCCTGCATGATGGCCGAGGGCCCGGCGGCGAAGCGGCCGCCCCATTGCATATTGGCCGGTTCGTTCCGACGATCTGGCGTATCGTTCACGGAGGCGCTTCCACCATGAGGTTCATATCCCGCCGGACGGTCCTGGCGGTGGGCGGGACCCTAGCCGCCGGGCTTGCCCCGCGCAAACCGCGTGCGGAGGGGCCGGCCGACCTGGCCAGCAAGCTGGTCATGACCGATCCGCCGGCCGATCTGCCGGATGCGGTGTTCCTGGACGCCGAGGGAGGCGAGCACCGGATTGCCGCGTATCGCGGCCGCGGCCTGGTGATCAATTTCTGGGCGACGTGGTGCGCGCCGTGCGTGGCCGAGATGCCGGCTCTTGCGGCGCTGTCGAAGACCCTGGCGCCGGACGATATCGATGTTCTGCCGCTGTCCTCGGATCGGGGCGGTGCGCCGGTCGTCAGTCGCTGGCTGAAGGACAAGGGCCTTACGACGCTGCCCGTGCTGCTGGACCCGAAGGGGGCCATGGCCAATGCCTGGCGGGTCCGCGGACTGCCAACGACCGTCATCGTCGACCGCAAGGGCCAGGAATGCGCCCGCCTGGAGGGTGCCGCCGAATGGTCGACGCCCAGTGCCGTCGAGCTGATCCGCAAGTTGGTCGCGGCGTAGCGGGCACACCACGAAGCCTGTCCGGCCTGACCGTGCGGGCCGCACAGGCGCGATCTTCCCGCTTGATCGCCTGATCCACGCTCTATCGGGGTTCCTGCAGACGCGACCATCTCCTACCCACGTTCCAGGGCCGAAAGGACCATGCCTTCGGTCAGGATCTGCGGCAGCATCACGGCGGGCGCGCCGTCCGGCGGGTAGTAGACATACAAGGGCACCCCGTCGCGCCCGTTCTGACGAAGATACTCGGTGATGACGGGGTCCTGCCGCGTCCAGTCCCCCTTCAGGTAGACGATCTTCCGATCCGCGAAGGCCTGCCGGACCGCATCGGTGGAGATCGCCACGCGCTCATTCACCAGGCAGGTGATGCACCACGCCGCTGTCATGTTCACGAAGACCGGCTGGCCGGCCTGACGCAGGGAGGCGAGTCGTGCCGGCGTGAAAGCCTCGACCCCCGCCTGGACCTGCGCCCGGCCCGCATCCGTGGCAGGGGCGATTCCTGGGAGGATCGCGATCGCGGCGAGCACGGCCGCCGCGGCCAGGGTCTGGCCCAGTCGCCGGCGGCGGGATTCGGCCTGCTGCGTCAAGCCGAGAACCCAGCCGCCGAAGCCCAGCAGCACGAACCCTGTGGCGGTGGCAAGCACGCCGGACGCGCCGGCTTCCTGGCTGATGACCCACAGCAGCCAGACGGCGGCGCCATACATCGGGAACGCCAGCGCCTGCTTCAGGACATCCATCCACACACCCGGCCGCGGCATGATCCGGCCGAGATTGGGCAGGGACGCCAATGCCACATAGGGCGCAGCCAAGCCCAGTCCCATGACCAGGAACACGAGCATCGTCACGGAAGGCGGGGCGGCCAGACCGGCCGCGATCGCCACCCCCATGAACGGCGCCGTGCAGGGCGTAGCGACGAGCACGGCCAGCAGGCCGGTGAAGAAGCTGCCGGCATGGCCGTGTCGTCCGGCGAACCGGCCGCCCACCCCGCTCAACCCGCTGCCGACCTGAAAGACGCCGGACAGGTTCAGGCCCACCCCGAACAGCAGCCAGGCCATGGCCGCGACAAAGATCGGCGACTGGAACTGAAAGCCCCACCCCGCCGCACTGCCGGCCGACCGAACCGTCAGCAGCGCCCCGGCCAGCGCCGCGAACATGGTCAGCACGCCGGCCGTATAGGCCAGCGCATGGGCGCTGGTCCGACCGTGCGACGCCCCCCGCGCCAGGGCGACCGCCTTCATTGCCAGAATCGGGAAAACGCAGGGCATCAGGTTGAGGATCAGGCCGCCCAGGAAGGCAAAGGCCAGCATGCGGGGCAGCGGCACGAACGCGACACTCGGAGCCGAACCGGCATGGGCGGCGATGGCGAGATCCGTCTGAAGGCCAGCCTGATCACGGATGGAGACGATCCCGTCCAGCCCATTCTCCGGCTGGAACCCGGGCGCGAGCTTCAGCGCCAGGGTGAAGCCGCCGGAATGCACCGAGAGTGGCTGCGCGGCATCGTCCTGGATCAGCCCGGACCGCGCGGGGATGAACCAGGCGTCGATGACGCTGGTCGCGCCGATCCCGGCTCCCATGATGGCCAGCATCCCGTCCGGCGAGATCCGCGCTTCCCATGGGGACGGCCTGGGGACAGCGCGATCGTGGGCCGCGAACAACGGCGCTTGCGCCGAGGGACCGCCGGAGCCAGGGGGCAGGTCGACGCGGAAGCTGCCCTCCTCCGGCACGCAGATGTCCTTGCAGACCAGCCACGTGGCCTTCGCCATCAGGTTCATCGCACCGCCATCGGGGGATGGCGTGACGGTGACGGGCAGCAGTACCTCGCCGGTATAGGCGTAGGTCATCAGCGGCCCTTCCGGCAGGCGCTGGGGCGTCGGCCACTCGATCGGCCCGGCGCTCGCGCCATCGGGCAGATCAAACGTGATCTCGGGCGGCGCGCCGGCGTCTCCGGGATTCTTCCAGTAGGTGTGCCAGCCCGGTTGCATCTGCAATCGCAAGGCGGCGCGGAACGGGCGGCCGGCGACGATCGAGTCCGGTTCGGTGACCAGCGTGGCCGTGGTCCGGCTGGTCCTGACCGGTGCACTTTCGTCGGCCCAGGCCGGCACAGCGGCAAGGACGGCCAGAAAGGCCAGGAGGATCGCCATTCCGACTCTGGCCAGGCGCGGTGTGAGCAACACGGTCATCCGGTTCCGAACGTTTCCTTGGCCATCTCGATCAGCGCCCGCAGGTATCCCTCGCCGCTGTCGGCCCAGGTACCAAAGCCCAACATGGCGCGGAAATCCTGGGCGCGGAGAGCGAATTCGGAGATGCCATCGGATTCACCCAGCCAGTTGCAGATCGCCAGATACTCGGCATAGAGCGGCGAGCCGCGAAGCTGGCGCACCTCATCGGCCAGTTTCTGCAACTGGCGCGCCGCGGCGGCACTGCGCTCATCGCCCGGATCGGCATCCACCTTGCGCAGGCGCCATTCCGCCGCCTGTTCCAGTTCGATCGCTTCCGGGACATCATCGTCGCTGGCGCTCATGCCTGTGCCTCGTGTGGACTGCCGCACGCTCCCTGCGGATGACATCCCGTGCCTGACCGGACCCCGCCTGTCCAGGGGGCGGTTGCATGACGCTTGCGCCACAGCGGGCCAATGCGGTTCCCTTCTCGCCGCCGACGCTCACATCGGCGCTCGTGCGTTCGGGAAGGGGAGGCACATGGACGAGATCGGGCTGTTCGAGGCCCTGTACACGGCACGCGCCCTGCGGCGCCTGAAGCCGGACCCGGTGCCAGACGATCTCATCAACCGTGTCCTGGACGCGGCCATCCGGGCCCCGTCGGGCGGAAACGCTCAGAATTGGATTTTCCTGGTGGTGCGTGAGGAGGCGCAACGCCGACGTCTGGCCGCCGTATATCGGAAGGCCTCGGACGAGGTGGCCGAGATCTACGCAGCCCGCGGCCGTCCGGCGCACCTGACCGAAGCACAGTTCCGGCGGCTCATGGAAGGAGGGCAATATCTCTGGGACCATCTGGGCGATGCGCCAGTGCTTCTGGTGCCCTGCCTGCGCCAGCGGGACATGCCAAAGCGGGAAGACCTGCCGCCCGCCGTGGCCGCCCGCTACGAGGCGCATCTGGCATACCAGGCGCAGATCCGCGGCGCGAGCATCTACCCCGCTGTCCAGAATATCCTTCTCGCCTGCCGAGCACTCGGGTTGGGATCGCTGATCACAACCAATCACATCCTCTATGAGGACGAGGTGCGGACAATCCTGGCGTTGCCGGATGACGTCTACACGTTCGCGCTGATGCCGATCGGTTATCCCGAGGGGCGGTATGGACCGGTGGTTCGGCGCCCGGTCGCGGAGGTGACATTTGCCGACCGCTGGGGAGGCAGGTGGCTCGGCTGAGCGGCCTCCGGCGCTCTCCTCCCACCACCTCCGTTCGGCTGGCCTTCGACGGTTCCCTGTTGCATCCTTTGAAGGACTGGAAGGAGCGCAGGAATGACTGTCGGGTTCATCGGCCTCGGCGCGATCGGACGTCCGATCGCGGAACGCCTCGCTGCACAGACCGACGCCGTGGTTTACGACATCCGGGAGGAGGCGCTGGCGCCATTCCGCGGCAAGGCGGGGATCGCGCTGTCGCCGGCCGATGTCGCCGCCCGGTCCGACGTGGTGTTCGGCTGCCTTGCGTCGCTGTCCGCCTATCGCGAGGCGATCATCCGATCGCAGGGCATCTTCGGCGGGCGTGCGAAGGTCTATGTGCATCTCGGTACCACGGGCGGAGCCCTGGCCCAGGAAGTGGAAGCCGCCCTCGCCATCCACGGCATTGTCGCCGTGGATGCGCCGATCACCGGTGGCGTCGCGCGTGCCGCCGAAGGAACGCTCACGAGCATGGTCGCCGGTCCGCGCCAGGTCGTGGACCAGATCATGCCCTTGCTTCGCGCCTACAGCGCCAAGGTGGTGTACCTGGGCGAGAAGGTCGGGTCGGCGCAGACGATGAAGGTCATCAACAACATGCTGTCGGCCGCGAATCTCGCCGTTGCTGCCGAAGGACTGGTGATGGGCGTCAAGGCCGGCCTTGATCCGGAGACAATGCTGGAGGTGATCAACGCCGGCACGGGCCAGAGCAACGCCAGCCTGACGAAGATCCCGAACCACATCCTGACCGGCGGCTTCGACTATGGTGGCAGCCTCGCGATCAGCCTGAAGGACCTGGAGGCGTTCACGCAGGAAGCCGCAAACCTCGGCGTGGATACGCCGTTCGGGGCGCTGGTGCGGCAGGCCTATCTGGATGCGGCGGCCAACGGGGTAGAGGGCCTGGACATGACGACCGTGATCCAGCCCATGGAACGGCGGGCGGGGATTGCCGTGCGCAAGAAGGGTCAATGATCCCTCCGCACCGTTCTGGCCTGGCACGCTGGAGCGATCTGCGCAGCTACACACCCGCACGCGTTGCGCTGGGACGGGCCGGGCACGGGTTGCCGACCAGGGCGCATCTGGCGTTTCAGGCCGCGCATGCGGCCGCGCGTGACGCGGTGCACGCGGATCTGGATGTGCCGTCCCTGCGCGCCGATCTGCAGAAGGTGGGACTGGACAGCGTCACAGCGCACAGTGCCGCGACTGATCGGCTGACATTCCTGCTGCGGCCTGACCTGGGGCGCCGCCTGAGCGATGCCGATCGGGCGGCGTTGCCGCACGCACCCGGTGCGATGCTGTTTGTCGTATGCGACGGCCTGTCCGCAACGGCGGTGGAGCGGCACGCGGGACCGCTGCTGGACCGGGTGATCGCGCCCTTGCAGGCCGAGGGACCGATCGCACCCGTGGTCATCGCGTTGCAGGGACGGGTCGCCCTGGGCGACGAGATCGGCGAAGCCATGCGGGCCGAAGCAGTCGCCGTCCTGATCGGGGAACGGCCCGGGCTGACCGCGGCCGACAGCATGGGGGTCTACCTGACCTGGGCACCGCGGGTGGGCCGGACCGATGCCGAACGCAACTGCATCTCCAACATCCGCCCGGACGGCATGCCTATTCCCGCGGCCGCTGACAAGCTGCTGTGGCTGATCCGGGCGATGCGGCAGCTGCAGCGGACCGGGATCGAGCTGAAGGATGAGCAACCGGCCGCGTTGCCCGGTGGGGGAACGAATGGGTTGCAGGCAATCCGATAGCACGTCCGCATGGTGACCCCACGGCGCGGCACCGAACAATGGTTGGCTCCGTGTGGCCCCGATTGACGGGGCGGGAAACCGGACGGAAGCTCCACCTCGTTCGATAAAACTGGGGAGGAATCGCCCGTGCCCGCCATTCCGACGCGATTGCTGCTGGGCTTCGCGGCCGGCGCCATTGCCGTGCTGACGTTCCACCAAGGCGCGGTCTGGATTCTGTCGCAACTTCACCTGTTGCAGGGGGTGATCTACAGCACCGTGCCTGTTCCACCCTTCGGCGTGCCCCGGATCGTGAGCCTCTGCTTCTGGGGTGGTTTGTATGGCGCGGTCTTCGCACTGGTCTATCATCGGCTGCCCTTGCCGACCTGGCTCTCCGGGATCGGCCTAGGCATTATCGCCGCCCTGGTTGCTTTGCTGATCGTCCCCCGGATCAAGGGCACGCCGGTCGTCGCCCACTGGATGACATGGCCGGTTGGCCGTTCGCTGATCATCAATGGCACCTGGGGTCTGGGCGTCGGCCTGATCATGCCCTGGTTCATGTCCCGCCGATCCGCTCGCCGAGGTCGTTCATAGCGTCCTTGAAGCAGGGGCTGCGCGAACGCGCCCCCGACCTCGCGCGCCTGCCGCTGAAACTTAACCTGCACGCGGTCAGCCTGGCCGAGGGGATGCGCGCCGCCCTGTCCGTCGCGGCGATCATGGCGGCGGCCGAGGGATTGGGCTTGCCCGTGCTGCGCGAAGCGGCACTCGGCGCATTGCTGACCTGCCTCTGCGATCCCGGCGGCCCGATCCGCCGACGGGTGCCGGTGCTGACCGGCTTCATGATCGCTGGCGCGCTCATCACCGCTGCCGGCGGATTGGCCCGCGGCCTGGGCGTGGCGCCCGCGCTCGCTTTCGGCGGGATCGGGCTGTTCTGTCTGTCGTTCCTGCGGGTTTACGGGCAGGCGCAGCAGCAACTCGGCGGATTGCTGGGCGTGGTCCTGATCCTGTCGCTGGACCGTCCATTGCCCAGCCTGGAGGAAGCGGGACCTTTGGCCCTGGGGTTTGCCGGCGGGGCGGCGTGGGCGACGCTGCTGACCCTGGTCATCTGGCCCATCTACCCGTTCGCTCAGGCTCGCAAGGCGGTGGCCGCCAGCTATGGCGCGCTGGCGGATCTCGTTGCCGACGTGCACAGGCTGATCCGCGAGGCTAACGTGCCGCAAGACGCCTGGGAATTGCATGCGCGGGTACACAGACGCGCGGTACGGGACGCGTTGGAAACAGCGCGGGCAACCGTACTCGACACGTTGCGGGCCCGTGGGGCCGCCAGCCCCCGCGCCTCGCAGAGTCTGATCCGCCTGGAGGCCGCGGATCAGATCGCCGGCGCGCTGCTCGCGCTGAGTGACGTGCTGGAGCGCGGTTCCCCGCAGGAGATCGACGCGGGCCAGCGCTTCCTGCGCCGGCTGCGGCCCCTGCTGCGGGAACTGAGCCGCGTGATCGCCTCGGAGGGGGTGCCGATGACAGCGCGCTACGACCGCACCTTGGCGGCGATGGAGCGCGGCGTGGCGGCGCTTCCGCCCGACGATCGGCTGCGGATCGCGATTGACCGCATCATCGAGCGACTGCGGATCGCGCTGACACTGTCGACGCCCGAGAACTTCCTGCCGGGCGTCAATCCCGCCGGACCGCCGATCCCGATCCTGCAAAGGCTGCTGGCCGCGCCGCAGGCAAACCTGTCCTGGAAATCGCCGGCCCTGCGCCATGTGCTGCGGGTGGCGGTGATGGGCACTCTGGCGCTCGCCTTCGGCATCGGCTGGGCATCGACCTATGCCCACTGGCTGACGATCACGGTGGTCGCCACCATGCAGCCGAACTTCGCGCTGACGTTCGCACGGTCCGTCGAGCGCGTGGGCGGCACGATTGCGGGGGGCATCGTCGCAGCCCTGGTCGGCGCGATCTGCACGACGCCCCTGGAGATTGCCGGCGCCATGTTTCCCCTCGCGCTGATCGCGCTCACCGTGCGCGCCGTGAGCTTCGGCCTGTTCATGGTCGCCTTGACCCCGCTCGTCGTGCTGCTGGTGGAAGTGGGACATCCCGGCGCGACGGAGTGGACCATCGTCGGGATGCGCGCCGGTCTGACGGCGATTGGCGGTATCCTGGCCGTGGCGGCGAGCTATCTGCTGTGGCCCGAACCACAGGAGGCCGCCTTGTCGCGGGCCGTATCGACCGCGATCGCCGCGCACCGTAGCTACGCCGACGCACAATTCGCTCGGCTCCTGGGCGAGCAAGCCCCGGCCGCGGTCAGCCGCGCCCGCCGCACCGCCGGGCAAGCCAGCAACGCGCTGGAAACCGCGCTCAACCAGACACTGATCGGGATGCACCGCGGCCGGCATGCGACCCTGGAGGCGGTGCTGGCCCTGGATGCGACGCTGCGGCGCCTGGCCGGGCGGATTTCGGCCGCCAGTCTCGACCAGGACCTGATCAGCGGACTGCCCCGCGACGGCCTGAGCGCCTGGCGTGCCTGGATCGTGCAATCGCTGGATGTGCTGGCCGCCGGCGGCAACGCGCTCGCACCGCGTCCGGACGGAACCGGAACGGACAGCCTGCGCCGGATCGCGCGCCAGATCGAGTTGATGGCCGGGACGATGGAGCAGATCCCCGGATCGTCCATACAAGCGGACCGGAACGCGTGACGGAGATGGATGCGGTGGAAATCGGCGACAGGCCATCGTTGCCGAAGCGGATGAGGCCGGCGTTGCCGCGCCTCGGCCAGTCGATGTTCCCCACAGCCCACAACCCGGTTACGACCCCGATCCGTTGCGCCGGGCCGACATGGGGGGCGGCCGGACCCGCTTCAAGGGACGGGTCCATCCCCCGCCGGATCGGGCCAGCCGGATCCATCACAAGGCGCCCATACACCAGTGATGGCGAAGGTATGGCCGGCAACCGGCCAGCCATACCGCACCGGCCCTACCGTCCAACGAACTTCGGCCGCCGCTTCTCCATGAACGCCGTGCGTCCCTCCTTGTAGTCGGCGCTGTTGAAGCAGACCTCGCCGATCTGCTTGATCGCCGCCATGTTCCGCTGGCTCTCGTCCTTCAGCATCTCGTTGATCGTGATCTTCGAGGCGCGGATCGACAGCGGCGCGTTCTCGGCGATGGTGCGGGCAATATCCATCACCGCCGTGTCCAGGTCCGCGACCGGCACGCAGTGGTTGATCAGGCCGATCCGTTCCGCTTCCTTCGCGTCGATCCGGCGCGCCGTATAGAGGATCATCCGCGCATGCGCCGGGCCGACCAGGTCGATCAGCCGCCGCACTGAATCCGGCGCGTAGGCGATCGACAGGCGAGCCGCCGGGATGCCGAACTGGCTGTCCTCGGACGCGATGCGCAGATCGGTGCCCATCGCGATCGCCAGCCCGCCGCCCATGCAGAAGCCGCGGATCTTGGCAATCACCGGCTTCGGGAACGCGTGGAACTTCTCCCGCCCGATGCTGGTGATCCGGTCATACTCCTTCTGCGCATCGGCGTTGCTGCGGTTCTTCTCGAACTGGCTGATATCCGCGCCCGAAACGAACGCCTTGTCGCCGGCGCCCTGCATCACCACGCAGGTGACCGCGTCATCCGCCTCGAACTCCGTCAGGATCTCTCCCAGCCCGATCCACATCTCGATGGACATGGCATTGCGCTTCTCGGGCTGGTTGAAGGTGATGATCCCGACGCCATCCTGCTTCGCCGCCAGCATCTTGCCGTTGGCGAACGACGTCGTGCCTGTCGATTCCAGCATCAGATCACCCCCTTCGCCCGCATCGACGCGATGTCCTCATCCGTGTAGCCCACGGATTTCAGGATCTCGTCCTGGTGCTCCCCGGGATCGGGCGTGTAGGCCCGGATCGCCTTCGAAAAGCCCGAGATGTTGATGGCCGAGGCGACCACCTCCTTCTCGCCCACATACGGGCTCTTCATCGGCGTCGCCATGCCCAGATGCTTGACCTGCGGATCGGCAAACACCTGGTCGATCGTATAGATCGGGCCGCAGGGGATGCCGTTCGCCTCGAACAGCTCGATCCAGTGGTTCGACGGCTTCGTCTTCGTGATCTCGCTGATCGCCGCGTTGATCGCCTGGCGGTCCTTGCTGCGGCCGACCTGCGTCTTCCAGTCGGGCTTCTCCAGCCAGTCCTTCCGCTCGATCGCCTCGCAGAAGCGGGTGAACACGCGCGACGAACTGGCGGCAATGTTGATATGCCCGTCCGACGTGGGGAACACGCCCGTGGGGATGCCCGTGGGATGGTCGTTGCCGGCCTGGCCCGCGACCTCCTGCTCCATCAGCCAGCGGCTGGCCTGGAAATCGAGCATGAAGATCTGCGCTTCCAGCAGGCTGGTCGTCACCCACCGCCCGACGCCCGTGCGTTCCCGGTCATACAGCGCCATCATGCAACCCAGCGCGAGCAGGTTGCCCGCCGTCAGGTCGTCGATCGGGATGCCGACGCGCATCGGCCCGCGGCCAGGCTCGCCCGTGATGGTCATCAGCCCGCCCATGCCCTGGGCGATCTGGTCCACCCCGGCCCGCGCGCCATAGGGGCCATCCTGCCCGAAGCCCGAGATGCTGCCGAACACGATGCGCGGGTTCACCGCCTTGCAGTCCTCGTAGGATACCTTCAGCCGGTGCTTGACGTTGGCGCGCATGTTCTCCAGCACCACGTCCGCCGTCTTCACCAGCCGCATGAACGCCGCGTGCCCGTCCGGGGACTTCAGGTTCAGCGTGATGGCGCGCTTGTTGCGATGCAGGTTCTGGAAGTCGAACCCGTGCCGCCGGCCCGCCACATCCTCGCCGTCCGAAGCCGGCGGCTCGATCCGGATCACGTTGGCGCCCCAGTCCGCGAAATGCCGCACCGCCGTGGGTCCCGCGCGGGCGAGGGTCAAGTCCAGCACCGTGATGCCGTTCAACGGCAGGCGGGTCTTGCTGTCGGCGAACATCGCCTTGTCGGCGGGGCTTTCAGGCATTCCTGGTCCTCCTGTGCAGATCCCCGTCACTTTCCGCCCTTGATGCGAATTGCTCAAGAGCAGGCTGCGCGGGGACCGGTTTCGCCCGGCCAGGACACCGCAACCGCGCTCCGCTCGCTCGGCCGGAACAGCGGCGACACCACCGACGGCAAGGAATGTGCCACGCATCCGTCTCACGGCGTCGCTGAGCGGGACGCAGTCCCACATCCCGAGACGCCACCGCGACACCTCCGCCCGCCGGCCCCCCGCGGACCACATGCCGGACCCAGCCCCGTCGCGCATACCCCCACCGCAAATCCGGCCCCAGACCAGGCCGCGGCCGCCCCGATGCCCGGCGCACGGGACCGACCCAGGATGCCGCCGGCCCACCTCCGGCGAGATCAACCCCGCGCCATCCCCGACAATACGACGCATCACCGCGGCCGTTTCAGCCGCCGGCGCCCCATCCGCCCGCCATCACCGACACCCCCACGCGGCGGTCCGGAAAAGCGGCTCTCTCAGACGCACGGTCCGCGGCCGCGCGGAAACGGCCCGGCAGCAAGCCGAGGCGGCGCAGCAGCGCGGCACTCTCCGGGTCCGGGCAGCCGGACAGCGACTGCGGCGCGGCCCCAGCATCCGGCGGCGGCGCGGCGCACGCGGCCGGTTCGCCGCCGTCCGGTTCGGCGGGCGGGAGCGGCGGAGGCGGGGACGCCGCTTCGTCCACGGACGCAATGCCCGGGCCAGGTGCGGCAGCAGGGTCGGGCCGCGCCTCCTGCATCATTTGGCTGGCGCAGTACTCGGTCCAGGCCTGCCGGTCCGCCGCCGCATTGTCCGCCTCCAACGTCCGGCGCAAGGTCTGCGTGCGCAGCAGGAGCCGCAGCGCCCCCTGCGCCTGCCGCATCATCGCCGCCGCCTGTGCTCGGCATTTCAGCGCCATGACCGGGTCGAGCGCGGGGTCACGCGCGAGTTGCAGGCAGTCCATCGCCTGGGCATTGGCCGCGACATATTGCGCGGCCTGCGCGGCCTCGGCCGCGTTGGCGGGACAGAACGCGGCAACCTGGGCAATGGCGGCACTGTCCCGCCGCGCCCGGTCCTCCGCCGTATCGGAAGGCGGCGGCGGGAGCGTGGCCGAGAGCAGGAAGACCAGATGGTGGTAGGCATCCCGGGCGAGGCGAAAGCTGGGATCGGCCGGGTCGGAGGGGTGCGTCGCGTCCATGGCGGGGGAATATGGTCAGTCAGGGTGGCGCGCCAACGTTAGAAATAAGGACGGCGGCAGACCGTCCTATTGCCGCGGCCGTCGGTCCGGCGCATTCGCCAGCCGACCGGCCTGGGGGGCAGGAGGTGGAGCATCCCTGTCATCGGCGGATGCGGATGACCTTTGCTCCTGAGCCGGCAGTGCCGGTTTCTCGGTGGTCCCATCTAAGGCCGAGCGCCGGGCTGGGATAGATGCGGAGGCGGCGTTGTTGGTTACCGCAAATTGGCGGCGCCAACGCAAAGAACGCCGAACACGCAAATGTCTCTGTGTGTCAGCCGCCGGGGACCCATCCAGGCTGCGCGAAGCGGGCGATACTGGCCGTGATTGGCTGGCCGGCCGGCGCCCGCCCTCGCCTCCAGCCATGCAGCAGCTTCCCGAACGCCAGCCGGCGCGTCGCAAGAGCAGCGTTGGACGCACACGGCTGAACCCGACAATCATTTGCGTGTTCTGCGTTCTTTGCGTTGGCGAAGCCATTTGCGGAAAAACCCTCGCCCGCTTCCCCGCGGCCGGCGTCAATGGCGCATTTGGTGTCAGCGCCATATCCATCACGATATACACGACTTGGATATGAGCCAGGGTCTTAATCGCGTCTGGCGCGGATTTCCAGATCACGGCAGTCTATACGGTATGGCAAAAGGTAAGCCCATCAAATCCAGCGAGCTGCGGGAACGGATAGCTGCCAGGCTGAAGGCGGCGCGGTTCGCATATGAGCCGACCGCAGCGCAGGCCGCGCGCGACCTTGACGTGACGCCGTAGGTTCTCAATGCATATGAGAAGGCCAGGAATTTCCCCGATGAGGCGTTCCTGGTCCGGTTTGCGAATTTAACTGGATGCCCGACCGATTGGATTTTGCGCGGCCGGATGGAATCTCACATGCCGGCGACTATGGCTGCTCGGATCGGGGCTTATTTCCCGGAACTGCTGGAGACGCCGGAACGGGGCGCGTCGGACGCGAGGTGATGCTACACCGCGTCGTGGGTCTGCGGCGGTTCGCCGCCCTACCATCAGGTGGTCGAAAGCCGCGGAATCCGCCCGCGCACTGCGTTCGGCGAAGAACCCAGCGGTGTTCATGGCCGCGGGTTTCTCGGCGACGGTGTTTACAATGAACTAGTTCATGCTGGATCTACTCTGTGTGCTCTCATCAATGCGCTATCATTCATGACTTCCGCGCCACGCATGATCCTTCCACTACGGGGAGAAAGGTATCTGAATTCACGATCCCGAGCATAAATTTGCTGGTCCGCATAGGCGATTATCGTTGTATTGATCTCCGCAATTTGGCGCTCGTCGGCGTTACATTCAGTATCGGTGAACTCGAACCCGCCTATCATTGCTAGATCATTCGAAATTGGGAACACGATTTGTGTTCCCCTTAGGCCATATCCAGGTGGGTGGGGTCCGCCGCGGCGCTTCGGGTCACGCCACATGAGACAAACTGGATGATCGGAGGTAATGAAACCCGATACACCTCTCGGTGCACGGAAGAGCAGCCACTTGCGGGCAAATACAACGGGCAGCACCTTGTCCACAGAAGACAATTCCAACACAAGGTGGTGGGTGGTCGAAAAACGCACGTCGTACTCGTCGCGATCGACAAAATCCCTGATTTGCTCGTAAGCGACCCCGACTTCCTGTTGAAAATAGCCAGCGTCCTTTGCCTGTTGGAGTTGACTTTCCCACCGCTCCGGGGTCGCTGTTACAAGCTGCAGGACCATCTTCATCAGGCGTTCTTGGAATTGTCCGAATACTGTTCGAAGACGAGGATTCTTGACCGCAAGTATTGCTATTAATTTCAATAAATTAATCCGGTCATTTTCGGCGGCTATAGAACGAGCTTCAATGATTCGCGAAAGCGAGTGGCTGAGATCGGACTCAAATCGGGCGAGCTGATTTTCCAAAGCATCAGCTGGCAAACCATCAATCTCGACCGTATGGAAGTCACGCTGCGCAGCGACATTGACAGGTGACGCTGTGAAGGTCTGTCGTCGCCTAATGTCTATCGCAAAAAGCTTTGGCTTGGCACGGTTTGGGCAAAACCCCTTAAGATAACATTGCGGAACATAGTGGTGCCGCCTGGCAGTCATCTATCGTGAGCCGCAAAAAAGACAATCATCGTTCGCACCTCTTTAACTAGAAAGATACGAAAGTGCATGTTAATGAGAAACGGTGCCGGTGTGAAGGCGCCTCACCGCTACTCGTCCAAAAGGAACAATTTTAGTGCGACATAATGATGGACCGGCCCCTCGGGTCGAGGGGCTAAGGGAAGCAGATCGACATGCGAGAGATGCCGCACCAGCGGGGCCGCATAGGCGCACAACGTGGCATGGCCGACGGAGTCGCTAAGACTGAATCCCCTTTCGGACCAAATGCTGGCGCGAGGGATTGGTTCCAGCGCCGCACCGGCCCGGCCAGCGCTAGAAGCCCAAGTAAACAGCGCATCGCATTCGTGCCAGAAGCAGCATAAAGTGCCGTGCTAAATTAGCCGACGCTGCACTGCTCCGCTGCCAACGTCCCCCCTACGGATGCTTGTGAATAGGGTCCACCCAGAACACCGCCTCCGGCTTCTCCACCGGCTCGATCTCCAGGTTCACCACCACCGCCTCGTTGTCGCTCCGCACCAGCACGCATTCCAGCGTCTC
>JBFXDK010000004.1:0-14285 GCA_050181195.1 Acetobacteraceae bacterium
CGGCTGCAGAGTGCGTGGCGGGCTCGCCGCCGGGCAGGATGAAGATGTCGCCGGCACCCCAGCCGATCTCTTCACCGGCGCAGGATGTCGTGCCCTGTCCCTGGATCACATAGGCAATCACGCCGCTTGCATTGAAATCGGTGCGCAGGTTCTCTCCAGCCCGGATCTTCGCATAGGACGCGAGCACCAGCGGCGTCGTGGCCGGAAATGCGCACTGCAATGCGTCGGAGATGTCGCACGGGATCAGCCCGGTCGGTGTCGCGGGATCCAGTGCCCGGGCGGGTTCATCGGTAAAGCTGCGGTCCGGCACCGCCGGCAACTGCACATTGAACGCATTCCCCGTATTAAAGAATCTCGCACGCGCTTCCGCTCGGCTTTTTGGCGCCGCGGCGCGCTGGGCCGGCATATCGGCAATGCTGGCGGGTCGCGCCGCTTCCTGCATCGGACGTCCTCCTGATCTTGTGGAAACTCCGACAACGCGGGTGCGGAAGTCAAGCGAGGATCGCCGCTGTCGAAGCGCCTTTCGGGACAGCAGGCCGAGCCTATACATGTGTCATGGTGCCGTTACCGGCACGAACCCGGCATGGTGGTGCCGCAAACGCCGCGGGCTGCGCGCAATCAAGCGGTACCCGGCCGAACCTGGAATGCGGAAACATGACGGCGCGGTGCTGGTTCGGCGGGCCGAACCTGCCTCGCGGCGGCGGCATCGGGTGTGCCGCCGATGTCCGACACATGTCATGAACAGGCTGGCAAGCCTCCTCACGAAGTCGCATCTGGTCGCCGGCGCAACCCCGTCACGCCGCCAGGGGCATCCGCCCGCGGATCATGTCCACGGCCTTCTCGGCAATCATGATCGTGGGCGCGTTGGTGTTGCCCGAGGCGACGGTGGGCATGATCGAGGCATCGACCACCCTGAGCCCCTCCATCCCGTGCACGCGCAGCTGGTCGTCCACCACGGCCAGTGGATCATGGCCCATGCGGCAGGTGCTGGTCGGGTGATACACCGTGCCGCCGGTCTGGCGGGCGTGCTCCAGCAGCTGCTCGTCTGTCTGCACCTGTGGTCCCGGCAGGTATTCGCTTTCCAGATACGGCTCGAAATGCCGGGTTGCGAGGATGCGGCGGATGATCTTCAGTCCGTCGACGATCGTGCGCTGGTCGTTGGGATCACTCAGGTAGTTGGGGATCATCGCGGGCGGATCCGCGGGGTTGGCGGTCTTCAGCCGGATCTCGCCCCGGCTGTCCGGCCGCAACTGGTAGACGATGACCGTGAAGCCCGAGAACTTGTGCAGCCCCTTGGCCGGGTTGTCGGAACTGAACGGCGAGATCGAGATCTTGACGTCGGGCGTGGCGAGTTCCGGGCGCGTGCGGGCGAATAATGCCATCGGGCCGGCCGCCATGGTGAGCGGCCCGTTGCGCTTCAGCAGGTACTGGATGCCGACGCCCAGCTTCTTCAGCGGGTTCATCATCACGTCGTTGAAGGTGATCGGCAGCTTGCAGCGCGATTTCACCGCGGCCGAGTAATGATCCTGCAGGCATTGTCCCACGCCCTGCAGGTCGTGCACCACGGCGACGCCCTTGTCCGCCAGGTCCTGCGCGCGTCCGACACCCGACAGCATCAGCACATGCGGCGAGCCGATCGCGCCGCCGCACAGGATCACCTCCCTGCGGGCCTTCACGGTGCGGGACTGGCCGTTCTCGCTGAAGGCGACACCGACCGCGCGCTTGCCGTCGAACAGGATGCGCTCCGTCAGGGCGCGCGTGATCACCTGCAGGTTGGGCCGCTTCGCCGCGGGGCGCAGATAACCCACCGCGGTGGAGCAGCGGCGGCCATTGCGCGTTGTGGTCTGCTGGTAGCCTACGCCTTCCTGGCGTGCGCCGTTGAAGTCGTCGTTGCGCGGGAAACCAAGCTCGACCGCCGCGTCGTGGAAGGCATCGCAGATCGGATGGCTGTACGTGGCATCCGACACGGCAAGCGGACCGCCCGATCCGTGAAACTCGCTGCCGCCGCGCTGTTGGCCCTCGGCCCGCTTGAAGTAGGGCAGCACGTCGGTCGACGACCATCCGGCATTCCCCAGCTGGCGCCAGTGGTCGTAATCCTCATGCTGGCCGCGGATATAGACCATGCCGTTGATCGAGGATGACCCGCCCAGCACCTTGCCGCGCGGCCAGAAGATGCTGCGGCCGTTCGCGCCGGGATCGGGTTCCGTCTGGAACATCCAGTTGACCGATGGATTGGCGAACGTCTTGCCGTAGCCCAGCGGAATATGGATCCACGGGTTGCGGTCCGGCCCGCCGGCTTCCAGCAGCACCACTTTGGTGGACGGGTCCTCGCTCAGGCGCGCGGCCATGACACAGCCGGCCGACCCGGCGCCAACCACCACGAAATCCGCTTCCAGACTGTCCTGCTGCGCCATGCCGTTCTCTCCCGCCTGCGTTGTTGCGGCAAAGGATGGCGGTGACGCGCGGCCTGTCAATCGCCGTCAGATCGTGACGAGGGCATCCAGCCTCGCCCGCACCTCCGCCGCCAGGGAGGCATCGATGCGGGCGCCGGCGAACAGGATCGGACGGGCGAGCGTGTCGATGCTGCGGACATGGCTGATCAGCACTTCGCCGGCGATCGGCAGGCCAGCGGGCAGCACGACGCTGGTGGGGAAGGGGCGGATGCGGGAGGTGATCGGGCAGACCACCGCGAAGCCGGTCGCCTCGGTGAACACCGAAGCCGAAACCACCAGCGCCGGGCGGCGGCCGCCCTGTTCCCGTCCTGCTATCGGGTCGAAATCGGTCCAGATCAGGTCGCCGGCATCGGGGATATAGCCGGGTTCGTTCATTCCTCGACGATTTCGCGCCCGACGTCTGGTCCCCAGTCATAGGCGCCGGCATACAACGCGCGCCATTCCTCGGGGCGCTTGCCCGCGAACAGGTCCTGCGCGGTGTAGCGCGGGCGGGGCCGGCGGATCAGGATCGTGTCATCCATGGCCTCGATCTCCAGGCGGTTGCCCTCCGACAGCCCGAATTCCGAAGCAATGTCGGTAGGTATGCGCAGCGCCAGGTTCTTTCCCCAGCGGCCGATGGTGACATGGGTCATGGCATTTTGCCTCCGAGGATATTCTTAGGATATCCCTACGGCAGATGCAAGCACCCATCATGCCGCGGCGGCGAGTCTGGTGCCGTGCCGGATCATATCGGCGGCCTTCTCGGCGATCATGATGGTCGCGGCGTTGGTGTTCCCCGACACGACGGCCGGCATGATCGAGGCATCGACCACCCGCAGCCCGTCCATGCCGTGCACCCGCAGTTCGGCGTCGACCACGGCCATGGGATCGCTGCCCATCTTGCAGGTGCTGGTCGGGTGGAACACCGTGCCGCCGTATTGCTTGGCGTAGTCCAGCAGTTCGTCGTCGGTCTGCACGGCTTCGCCCGGGATGTATTCGCCGCTGATGAAGTAGCGCATGTCCGGTGTTGACAGCAGGCGCCGGCCGAGCTTGAGGCCGTCGACGATGGTGCGGCGGTCGGTCTCGGTGGCGAGGTAGTTGGGATGCATGGCGGGCGGCACCGCGGGGTCCGGTGATTTCAGCTTCAGCTCGCCGCGGCTTTCGGGGCGCAACTGATAGCAGACCAGCGAAAAGCCGGAGAACTTGTGCAGCCCCTCGGCCGGGCGGTCGGCGCTGAAGATCACTGTCGCGAACTGCACGTCCGGCGTTTCAAGTTCCGGCCTCGTGCGTGCGAACAACCCTGCCTGGCCGGCGGCGATGGTCAGCGGGCCTTTCCGGCGCAGCAGGTAATCCAGGCCCGTTTTCACCATGCGCAGCTTGCTCATCATGATGTCGTTGACGGTGATCGGGAACCGGCACTGCAGGACGATGCGCGCCTGGAAGTGATCCTGCATGCTCTGCCCGACGCCCGGCAGGTCGTGCGCGACGGCGATCCCGTGTTCCTGCAGATGCGCCGCGGGGCCGATGCCGGACAGCAGCAGCAGTTGCGGTGAGTTCAGCGCGCCGCCGCTGACGATCACTTCCCGCCGCGCGCGGACGGAATGGACCGCGCCGCCCTGGCGATAGCGGACCCCGACGGCGCGCTTGCCTTCCAGCAGCACGTGCTCCGACATCGCGTGGGTGATCACCCGCAGATTGGGCCGTTTCATCGCGGGGCGCAGATAGCCGACGGCGGTGGAGCAGCGGCGGCCATTGCGTGTCGTCAGATGATAGTATCCGGCGCCTTCCTGGACGCGGCCGTTGAAGTCGTTGGTGCGCGGAAAACCCAGGTCGACCGCGCTCTTGATGAACGCCTTGCTGATCGGGTCGTAGTCGTCGATCGAGGAGACCGCGAGCGGCCCGCCTGTGCCATGCAGGTCATCGCCGCCGTCGATCTTGTCCTCGGACTTCCGGAAGTAGGGCAGCACGTCGTCGAACGACCAGCCGGCGTTGCCGAGTTGTCGCCAATGGTCGAAATCCTCCGCCTGGCCGCGGATATAGATTAGCCCGTTGATCGAGGATGACCCGCCCAGCACCTTGCCGCGCGGCCAGTAGAAGCGGCGGCCGTTCAGGTCGGGTTCGGTTTCGTAGCACCAGTTCACCTTGGGATCGATGATGGTCTTGCCGTAGCCCAGCGGGATGTGGATCCACGGATTGCGATCAGGCCCGCCGGCTTCCAGCAGGATGACGCGGGTTGCCGGATCCTCGGTGAGGCGCGCGGCGAGGACACAGCCGGCCGATCCGGCGCCCACGATGACGTAGTCGGCTTCCGCTGAGTCGGCCATGGCGCTGTTTCCCCGATAATGGTTCCGGTGTCAGGATGGCGGCGCTGCCGGCGCTGTCAATCGTGTATGGCGACCTGGGGCTGGCGTGGTAGGACTTGCGGCAGTGCAGGGAAGGAGCGCGCGTGAGTGCGTCGCTGGAGCCACTGACGGTGGAGGAGTTCCTGGCCTGGGAACGGTCCCAGCCGGCGCGCTATGAATTCGACGGGGTTCAGCCTGTGGCAATGACGGGCGGCAGCGTTGCCCATGTGCGCACGATCACCCGGCTGACCGCCGCGCTGGTGAATATCGTGAAGCCGCCGTGCGAGCCGTTCGTCTCGGAATTGAAGGTGTTGACTCCGGGGCGCGTCCGCTATCCGGACGCCACCGTCGCCTGCAACGCCGGCGACAGCGACAAGGACACGATCGAACCGACCGTCGTTTTCGAGGGGATCTCGCCGTCCACGGCTTTGACGGACCGCCGGGTCAAGCCTCTGGAGTATGCGGGCGTGCCCAGCATCCAGGCCTACGTCATCCTGGAAACCGATCGTCCAGAGGCGACGGTCATGCGCCGCGCCGCCGCCTGGGAACCGGAGAGCATTGAAGGGATGGACGCTCTGGTGCCGCTGCCGGAAATCGGCATCGACCTGCCGCTTGCGGCGATCTATCGCCGGTAGTGTCCCGCCCCGGCTTGAGGCGGTGGCACGATCCGCGCCAAATGCCGCGATGACCGCCGATTCACCGCCCGCTGACATCCTCGAAGCCCTGCGCCGCATGCGCCTGCTGCCGCCCGACGCCACCGCAGGGGGAGAGCGGCTGACCGGTGGCGTGTCCTCGGATATCTGGCGGATCGACCTGGCCTCCGGCCCGGTTTGCATCAAGCGCGCGCTGGCGAAGCTGCGGGTCGCCGCCGACTGGCGCGCGCCCGTGGAGCGCAACCTGTATGAGGCTCGCTGGATGCAGCGCGCCAATGCCGCTGTCCCGGGTTCGGCGCCGGCACTGCTGGGCCAGGACCGGGTATCCGGCGCGCTGGCAATGGCGTTCCTGCCGGCGGACAAACACCCGCTGTGGAAGACGCAACTGCGCGACGGGCACGCCGATCCGGCGTTCTCCGCCAAGGTTGCGAACGCTCTGGCCCGCATCCATGCCACGACGGCGGCGGACCCGGCCGTCGCCGCGGACTTCCCGACCGACGCCATCTTCTACGACATCCGGCTGGAACCCTATCTGGTGGCGACCGGGCGCGCGCATCCGGACCTCGCGGCGCGCTTCGACGCCCTGGTCCACACCACGCAGGCCAACAAACGCGCGCTGGTGCACGGCGATGTCAGTCCGAAGAACATCCTGTGCGGCCCCGCCGGTCCCGTGTTCCTCGACGCGGAATGCGCCTGGTGGGGGGATCCTGCCTTCGACCTCGCCTTCTGCCTGAACCATCTGCTGCTGAAATGTCTCTGGACCCCGTCCGCCCGCGACGGGTTCCTCGCCTGCTTCGACGCGCTGGCGGCCTCCTACCGGGCCGGCGTGACCTGGGAAGCCCCCGATGTCCTGGAAGCGCGGGCCGCCGCGCTGGTGCCAGGATTGTTCCTGGCCAGGGTGGATGGCAAGTCGCCGGTCGAGTACATCACCAACGATGCGGACCGGAATCGGGTGCGGCGCGTCGCCCGCCCGCTGCTGACGGACCCGCCTGATCGCCTGGCGGTGGTGCGCCAGGCCTGGACAAGGGAACTCACCCGATGAGTGAAACCGCGATCGCCTTCGTGCATGGCCGCCGCGTCTGGGACAGCCGCGGCCGCCCGACGGTGGAGGCCGACGTGCTGCTGGAAGGCGGCGCGGTGGGGCGGGCGATCGCACCGGCCGGCGCCTCCACCGGCTCGGGCGAGGCCTTGGACCTGCGCGATGGCGGCGATGCCTTCGGCGGCTATGACGTGAAGCGTGCCGTGGCGCATGTGAACACCGAGATCGCCGGCGCGGTGCATGGCATGGACGCCGCCGACCAGGCGGCGTTGGACAAGCGGCTGATCGCGCTGGACGGCACGCCGAACAAGTCGCGCCTGGGCGCGAACGCGGTGCTCGCGGTGTCGATGGCCGCCGCCCATGCCGCCGCGGCTGCGGCCGGGGAGCCGCTGTTTTCCTATCTGGGCGGGCGGGGCGCCGACCTGATCCCGCTGCCGCAGATTCAGATCTTCGGCGGCGGCGCCCATGCCGGACGGCGGGTCGATATCCAGGACTTCATGGTGATGTGCCCGGCGGCGGACAGTTTCGCCCAGGCGCTGGACTGGACCGCCGAGGTCTATCGCGCCGCCGGGGCGCTGATGAAGGAGGCCGGCACGCTGGCCGGTGTCGCCGATGAGGGTGGCTGGTGGCCGGCGTTCTCCACCAACGAGGAGGCGCTCGACACGCTGGTTCGCGCCATCGAGCGCGCGGGCTTCAAGCCGGGCGATCAGGTGGGCATCGCGCTGGATATCGCGTCATCCGAGTTTGGGCGCGGCGGACGCTACAAGCTGGCGCTGGAAGACCGGGAACTCGACAGCGAAGGCATGATCAAGCTGCTGGCGGGCTGGATCGGCCGCTATCCCATCCTGTCGATCGAGGATCCGCTGGCCGAGGACGACGCCGACGGGTTCGCCGAATTCACCCGCCAGGTCGGCCACAGGGTGCAGATCGTCGGGGACGATTTCCTGGTCAGCCAGGCCTCCCGCGTGCGGGAGGCGGCGTTGCGGCGGGCCGGAAACACGGTGCTGCTGAAGCCCAATCAGCGCGGCACGCTGACCGAGACGCTGGAATGCTGGGAAGCGGCGAAGGAATGCGGTTTCTCCGCCATCGTCTCCGCCCGTTCCGGCGAGACCGAGGACACGACGATCGTCCACCTCGCCGTCGGCTGGGGCGTGGGCCAGCTCAAAGTCGGCAGCTTCGCCCGCAGCGAGCGCATGGCGAAGTGGAACGAGGCGCTGCGGGTCGAGGAAGCGCTGGGCACGCGCGCGCGCTTCGCCGGTGGTGCGGTGCTGGGCACCACGCCGCGATGAACGTTCTGTTCCACTCCGCCGCCGGCCCGGACCTGGCGGCACGTCTTGCCGCGATCCCGGGCCTTGTCATCACCGCCTGTCCCGAGGACGACGAGGCACAGCTGATGCGGCTGCTGCCGGCGTGCGACGTGCTGTGGCACGTGCTGAAACCGTGCACCGCCGCGATGATCCAGGCGGCGCCGAACCTGAAGCTGATCCAGAAGATCGGCGTGGGCGTGAACACGATCGACCTGGAGGCCGCGAAGGCGCGTGGCATCCCCGTGTGCAACCTTCCCGGCACCAATTCCCGTGCCGTTGCGGAACTCACACTCGCCCTGATGCTGGCGGCGATCCGGCGTGTGCCGCGCTTCGACGCCGGGCTGCGCGCGGGCGTGTGGTCGGATCCTGCGCTGCAGGATGGCATCGGTGAACTCGGCGGCCGGACCGTGGGGCTGGTCGGCTACGGCTCCATCCCGCAGATCCTGGCGCCGGTGCTGCGGGCGATGGGCTGTGACGTGATCTTCTCCGCACGCCGGCCCATTCCGGACCCCACTGGCCGGCAGGTGGGGCTCGACACGCTGCTGGCCGAGGCGGATGTCGTCAGCCTGCACGTACCGCTGACACCGGACACGGAGCGCATGATCGACGCGGCGTCCCTGTCGCGGATGAAGCCGGGCGCGATCCTGGTGAACACCGCCCGCGGCGGGCTCGTGGATCAGGCGGCGCTGACCGAGGCGCTGCGCACCGGGCGCTTGTCCGCCGCCGGTCTGGACGTGTTCGCCGCCGAACCCGCCGATCCCGCGGATGAGCTGTTCGCTCTGCCGAACGTGGTGGTCACGCCGCATGTCGCCTGGATCACCACCGGCACGTTCGACCGCAGTTTTTCAATCGCGGCCGAGAATTGTCGCCGGGCGGCCGCTGGCGCGGAATTGCTGCACCGGGTCGCCTGAACGGCATCGCCGGCGGGCGGCCGGTTGCCCCAGGCGGCCGGTCCGGGTTTATTGCCGCGGAACCCATGCCGAGGGCCCGGTCCCCCGGCCAACCGCCTGTCGGGGAAACATCCGATGACCACCCGCGCCCTTGCTGAATTCGTTGCGGCCCTGCGCTACGAGGACCTGCCCGATCCCGTGGTGCGCGCGGCCTGCGACATCATCCTGGATTCCGTCGGCTGCGCCCTGGCCGCCTGGACCGAGGACAAGGACAAGTCGCGCATCGCGCGCGACATTGCCGCGATGTATCCGGCGCCGAACAACGGCGCCGGCGTGATCGGGGCGCCGGTGCGCGATGCGCAGCCGGCCTTTGCCGCCCTGGGCAACGGCATCCTGATCAACGCCGCCGACAACGACGACACCCACAAACGCGCGCTGTTGCACACCGGCTCGGTTGTGGTGCCGGTGGCATTGGCGCTGGGCCAGTCGCAGGGGCTGAGCGGGCGGGACGTGATCCTGTCGGTCGTGGCGGGGTATGAGGTCGCGGTGCGCGTCGGCATGGCGGTGATGCCCACGCATTACCGGTTCTGGCACTCCACCGCGACCAACGGGACGTTCGGCGCCGCGGCATCCGCGGCCAAGGCGCTGGGGCTGGATGCCGACGGCGCCCAGCGCGCGCTGGGCCTGGCCGGCACGCAGGCCGCCGGCCTGAACACGTTCTTCGAATCCGGCGACATGACCAAGAGCTTCCACCCCGGAAAGGCGGCGCTGAACGGCATCCTGTCGGGCCAGCTGGCCGCGATGGGCCATACCAGCCCGCCGGGCATCCTGGAGCACCCGAAGGGCTACCTGGCCGCGTTCTCGCTGGAGCCCAAGCCCGAGGCGCTGACCGCCGGGTTGGGCAGCACGTGGGAGATCCTGCAGAACGGCATCAAGTTCTTCCCGTCGATCCTGGCGAGCCATTCGCCGATCCAGGCGACGCTGGCGATCGTCAACCGGGTGCGGCTGGATCCGAACGAGATCTTGTCGATCACCAACGAAACCTACAACACGGTCAAAAGCCACTTCTCGAACAAGGACGTGACGGGGACGATGTCGGCGCGCGTGTCGGTGCCGTACTGCATCGCGGTGGCGGCGGTGGATCGCGTGCTGACGCAGGCGCAGTTCCTGCCCGACCGGGTCGACGACAAGCTGGTGCGGCAGGTGCTGGAACGCACCGAGGTCGTGCCGGTGCCGGAACTCGACAAGCTGTATCCGGAAAATTTCCCAGCCCGTGTCACGATCCGCATGCGCGACGGCAGTACGCACCAGGAAACGGTGATGAAGCCCAAGGGTGACCCGGGCAACCCGCTGAGCCCGGAGGAGATCGCCGTGAAGTATCGGGACAATGCCGCGGGCGTGATGGACGCGGCGCGGTCCGAGGCGCTGCTGGCGGCGATCCGCGGCCTGCCGGAGGCGGCGGATCTGGATGCCTTGAGCGCGCTGCTGTCGCCCGCAGGATAGCGTGCGCCGGCCGTGCGCCGGCGCCCACTGTTCGGCTTGCCGCCGGTTACTGAACGAAGCGATAGGTCGGCGTTCCCACGACGCCGCCCTTCGCCCAATCGGCGCGGACGGTGTTCGATTCCATCCAGGCCTTGCCCTTGTCGGGGCTGGCGACGTCGAACAGCACCAGCATCTGGTTCGGCTTGTCCGCGTTCCGGAAAATGCGGGGATTCGTCACGCCGGCCTTCACCCGCGCGGGAGACGCGCCGTTGAAGACGGGGCGCCAGGCCTGGTAGTCCTTGATGCTGAACTGCACCAGCATGGTCTGGGGCGCATCGGCGGCCCAGGCGGCGGCTGGCCCCAGTGCGGCCATGGCAAGGACCCCGAGAGCCATCAGCCCGGTGACCCCGCTTCGCATCGCTTGCCCGTTGTTCATGGCACAATCCTTCCCGTGACGTTTCCAAAGCCTGGCGCCCGGATCTCTGCCGGTACGCCGGGCCGACAGGGTAGCGGGTTGCGTTCCCGTCCGGTGCGGGGCGCGTTATCCTGCACGGATGATTGAACCCGCTTCCCTCCTCCAGCGCGAGACCTATCCGCTCTGGGCCCGCGACACCGCGCGCTATGGCGATACCGACAGCAACGGCCATCTCAACAACGCCGTGTTCTCCACCTTCCTGGAGACCGGGCGGATCAGCTTTCTGATGGAGCTTGCACCGCCCGCCTGCGGCTTTGCCATCGTCCGCCTCGTTCTCGACTTCCGCGCCGAGATGCACTGGGGCGGGGACGTGGAGATCGGCACCGCCGTCACCCATGTCGGCCGTACGTCGTTTCACCTCGCGCAGGGAATCTTCCAGGACGGAACCTGCACCGCGACGGCCGAGTCCGTGATGGTCCTGATGGATCTCAGCGCCCGCAAGGCCGCCCCGATCGAAGGCCGGCTGCGTGCGGCGCTGGAGCAGAACGGCCCGCGCATGGCCCAATAGACGATGCGCGGGCGAGGACGTTTATACTCCGGCTGACTTGATCCAAGGGGGAGAGGACCGATGCGCCTGGGTGTCATGCTGCCGCTGCACGATATCGGGGGCGATCCCGCGGTGCTGCGCGACTTCGCGCAGGCGACCGAGGCGATGGGCTACACCAATCTCGGCCTCGCCGACCATGTCCTGGGCGTCAATGTGGCCAGCCGGCCCGACTGGGGTGATCGCAACACCTCGGCCGACCTGTTCCACGACCCGTTCGTCTGCTTCGCCTACCTCGCGGGCATCTGCCGTCCGACGACCGAGTTCTCCACCCAGGTGCTGATCCTGGCGCAGCGCCAGGCGGTGCTGGTTGCCAAGCAGGCGGCGTCACTGGACTTGCTGTGCGGCGGGCGGTTCCGGCTGGGCGTCGGCGTTGGCTGGAACCCGGTCGAGTTCACCGGACTTAACGAAGACTTCTCCAATCGCGGCCGTCGCTCCGCCGAACAGGTGGAGGTGATGCAGAAGCTGTGGGCGGATCCGCATGTGACGTTCGCGGGGCGGTGGCACACGATCGAGGATGCCGGCATCAACCCGTTGCCGGTGAACCGCCGCATTCCCGTCTGGTTCGGCGGCCATGTGGACCAGACGCTGCAGCGGATTGCCCGCCTGGGCGATGGGTGGATCATGAACGCCTATCCGCCGGGCGACGCGGCGCTGGCTGAATTCGATAAGCTGCGTCGCCTGACCCGGGAGGCCGGACGCGATCCCGCCGCGATCGGTATCGAGGTCTGGACCTCGGGCGGCCAGGGTACCGAGACGGACTGGCAGGACGAGGCGAAGTTCTGGAAGCAGGCGGGTGCGACCCACCTGACCCTGACCAATACGTTCAACCGGCGTCACCACAGGCGTATTGCGGGAAAGACCGTCGCCGATCACCTGGCGGTGCAGCAGCGCTATCGCGACGCGGTGGCCGGGGTTTTGTGACGGCGCGGCCGGCCGCTTCCTGTGCCGGCCGTCATGCTGGGGTGATCCGGCCGCGGTCCCGCGATTTCAGAAAGGCGCGATCCCACGGTTGACGACGGTCAATGACCGTCCAACCTTGTCCTGCTGTTCCGCTGCCGGTCGTCCCGAGGAGGAGGTGCATCATGAATCGCGAAATGACGGAAATCATCCGCAACCAGACGCCCATCTGCATGTCGCCGACCGCCTCGATCCACGAAGCGTGCCACGAGATGCACGACCGCCGCATCGGCGCGATCCTGGTTACCGACGAAAGCAATCACCTTCTGGGCATCTTCACCGGACGCGACGCGGTGCGTTGCGTGGCCGAACGCAAGGATCCTGCGGCAACGAAGCTCGGGGATGTGATGACGCAAAGTCCCGATGTCATGCCGCCGCGGTCGACCGCGATCGAGGCGCTACGGCTGATGCGCGACGGCGGGTTTCGTCATGTGCCGGTGGTCGAAAATGGCGTTGTGATCGGCATCGTCTCCCGCGGCGATTTCCGGGGATTGGAAAAGGATCGCCTCGACGAGGAAACCGGACTGTGGGAACACATGCGTTGAGCACCGCCAAACAGGCCCGCGTGCCCGGCTTGTAGGCACACAGCACAAAGGGACCGTCCTGATCAGGGAGCGGTCCCTTCGGTCGCTGAGCCACGCACGCAGCTTCAGCCGCGTCGCCGCCGGATCATCCCGATCGCAAGCCGAGCGCCTGGCAGCAAAAGGGCGGTCCAGGTCAAGGACGCGCGCATCTCCTCCATCGCATTGTGACGAACCTCCAGCGCCTCCCGCTCCTCGCGGCTCGGCTTTGAACTGGATGCCCAGAGGCCAAGTATGATCGCAATCACCAGATCGAACCCGGTCAAGGCCGTGGCGGTCAGCAGTGGCGACCAATACAGCTCATCACGCAACCAGAACCAGATGATCATGTGGGCAAACGATAGCGCGATCAGCAGAAAGACGATCGCAACCCCGCCGACGACGGTGCGGACGCCGGTTCGTCGGGCGAGGGCGCGCAGCCGCGCCCCCTCCGCTTCGGCCGCAATCCGCGCGAGACGAAGGGGGCGCAGCATCTAGCGCATGATCCGGCCGATGACCCAACCCACGCCAATGGCGATGGCCAAAGCAACCAGGGGTTGGTCACGCACCCGGCTGCTGACCGCTTCGGACTGATGACGCATTGCGTCACTGGCGCCGTGCATCATCGATTCCGCCCGGCCGGCGAAATCGGACATCGCCGGCGTGACGCGATCCTTCATCAGGGCCTCAACCTGCTCGCGCAGGCGCGCGATCTGGGCGTGTGTATCCTCGGTAGTGCGTGTACTGCTGCCGAAGGCCATGACGGATTCCTCCTTCCGAAAAAGTCACGCGAATAACGGAAATAGGGCCAATTCGTTCCCTGAACCATGCGGTCCAGGCGCACGGTTGCGCGAGCCGCCTTTGATCCGCGCGAAGAAAAAACCGGGTCGTGTCTGCCACCGAACAGGGCGTTGCCTGTTAAGGCCCGGTGAACCAGGCGAAGGAAGAACCTATGTCGAATCACGTCTACCGCATCGTCGAACTCGCGGGATCCTCCGAAATCAGTCACGCCGATGCGATCGAGAACGCGATTGCCCGCGCATCACAGACCGTGCGCAACCTGCGCTGGTACGAGGTTCTGCAGATGCGTGGCGAGATCGAGAACGGCGAAATCCGGCATTATCAGGTGACCTTGAAGGTCGGGTTCACGGTCGAGGAACCATAACCCACATCACGGCCGGCCGGCGCTGCCCCGGGCGGCGCCGAGCGTCCGGCCGACCGATGCGTTACTGACGATAGTTGTTGACCCTGTTCCACTCCGCGATCCACGCAGCCTGCAGGGTGATGTAGTCTTCCATCTTCGGGAACCACGGCTTGATCGCCTTGATGTCGAGCGCATCCGGCATCGGGCCACCCTTAAGCGCCGAAAATCCGCCGGTCTCCCGCACGAACACCTCCTGTCCCTCCCGCGACAGCATCCAGTTCAGGAACAGGCGAGCCGCGTTGACGTTGGTGGCGGTCTTCGGGATGCCGGCGCCGTAGGAGGTCAGCGGCACGCCTTCGGGCGGGATGACGCAGGCAACCGGTGCACCCTCCCTCTGGCGGGGGATCACGATATTGGTCTGCTGCGCGCCGACCTTGGTCTCGCCGCGAATGATCGA
>JBFXDK010000004.1:14385-33574 GCA_050181195.1 Acetobacteraceae bacterium
GCCATCCCGATCAAGGAGGAAACGTCATGCTGCAGGTCTATGGCTCCGCGCGGTCACGCGGCATTCGCACGCTTTGGATGGTGATGGAACTCGGCATCCCCTACGAGCATCACGATCTCGCCCCGCGCTCGCCCGGCACCCGCACGCCGGAATTCCTGGCGATGAACGGCAACGCCCGGGTGCCGGTGATCAACGACGATGGGTTCATCCTGTCGGAATCGATGGCGATCAATCTCTATCTGGCGAAGAAGCACAACAGCCCGCTCTATCCGAAAGACCCGAAGAACGAGGCGCTGACCTGGCAGTGGAGCCTGTGGGAAACCGACCGGCTGGACCGCCAGACGGTGAACTACGTGAACCACACGAGCGGTCTGCCGGAGGCGGAACGGAACAAGGCGGTCGCCGATGCGGCCTGGGCCGAGATCGTGCCGGCCATGGGCGTGCTGGACACGGTTCTCGGCAAGGTGAAATGGCTGGCCGGTGACCAGTTCAGCGTTGCCGACCTGAACGTGGCGAGCGCGCTGTATCGCGGCCTGTTCATGGACCTCGGCCAGTGGCCGAACGTGAAGGAGTGGCTGCAGCGTTGTTGGGACCGCCCGGCGGCGAAGAAGGCCCGCGCGATGCGGGAATCGTAACAGGTCCCATTCGCAGGCAGGCGGACCTGGGGCGGCGGATGCCGGCCCGGGTCCGGCCTCGGCCAAGCCAAGTGATCAGGCGGGGCGGAGTCCGCGCGATAGAGCGGATACAAGGTCGGTGGATTCGCCGGCGCCAATCTCGTCGAGCGACAACGGGTCGGCCGTGAATCCCCCGCGGCCACTGGGTATGGGCCGCGGGGGGGCGGGACGCAACATGGTTCGAAGACGGCCGGCGGGAACCGGCTGGGGCGCTACTGCGCCTTTCTCAGCCCCATCGCATGGGTCTGCTCATCGGCGCGCGCGTCATAGACAAGGCCCTTCTTCGAACCCCAGGTGTTGATCGTGTGGTAGACGGGGATGACGCCCATGTCGCCCACCGCGATCTCGGCGGCCTTGGCATACAGTGCCGACCGGTCCTCGTAGTCCAGCGTCCGCAGTGCCTGCGCCAGCACCGTGTCGAACTCGGCGTTCGACCAGCGTCCGCGGTTCGACGGCCCCATGCCGGTCTTGGGGTTGTATGTCGCCATCAGCGCGGTCAGCGGCGAGGACGGATCGCCGGTGCCGATCCAGCCCGAAAGGATGGCGCTGAAATCCAGCTTGCTGCCGCGGCTGAACAGGATGGCAGCCGGCATCGTGCGGACCTCGGTCTTGATGCCGATGCGCGCCAGCATCTGCCCCACGGCCTGCGTCACCTGCGCATCCGAGGCGAACCGGTCGTTGGAGCCGTTCAGCACCAGGCCGAAGCCGTCGCTCCAGCCCGCTTCCTTCAGCAGCGCCTGCGCCTTTACGGGATCATACGCCAGCGGCGGCAGCTTTTCGCTGTACCCGGGCAGCCCCGCCGGCATGTACTGATTCGCCGGCTTCGCCTGCCCGCTCAGCAGCCGTTCGGTCAGCGCTTGGCGGTTGATCGCCATGCTCATGGCCTGCCGCACCCGCGCATCCTTCATCGGGTTGCGGTCGAGCTTGTTGCCGTTGACGTCCGTCACCTCGGGTGAGGCGTCGCGGTTGGAATCCATGTGCAGGTAGACGATGCGGATCGAATCGCATTCATGCAGCGCCAGCGTGGGTGTCGCCGCCAGGCGCGCGCGATCGACGCCGGGGACGCCTTCGATCAGGTCGACGTCACCAGCCAGCAAGGCCGCGACACGGGCGCCGTCATTGGCGATCGGCTTGCGCACCACCCGGTCCCAGGGCTCGACGCCCTTCCAGTAGGTGGGGTTCTTCTCCAGCACCAGCTGGTTGCCGGCGGTCCATTCCACGAACCGGTAGGGACCGGTGCCGATCGCCGCCGCGCCGCTGTTGAAGTCCGACGTCGCCTTACCCTCGACCGCCTTCTTGGACACGATCGCGATCGAGGCCATGTCGATCGGCAGGGTCGGCGCCGGGCCCTTGGTGTGGATGCGGATCGTCAACGGGTCCACCACCTCGGTCCGCGCGATCAACTTCGTGTATTGCGCGTGCGATGAGGGGCTGTTCGGCACGACCGGCGCGCGGGCGAGCGAGAACGCCACATCTTCGGCGGTGAACGGCGTGCCGTCATGGAATGTGACGTTCGGCCGCAGCTTGAACTCCCACACCGTTTCCTCGATCGGCTTGTAGGAAACCGCGAGCGCCGGGTGCAGGCGGGTGCGCGGATCGGACCAGACCAACGCGTCGAAGATGTGCCGCCAGACCGCGGTGTTCGGCGAATAGACATGGTAGTGCGGATCGATCGAGCTGGCATCGGTGCGGATGCCCATCTTGACCTCCGCGGCCGTGGCCGTTCCGGTCAGGGATCCGGCCGCCAGGCCCAGGGACGCCAGTCCCACGGCCCCGGCCAGCCACGCGCTGGCGGTGCGTCTTGCGTTCGACATGTAGCCTCCTGTTGTTGTCGTTCTGATTGTTGTTGTTGTTGAGATTGTTGTCGCTCAGCGGCCCTTCCAGACCGGCCGGCGCTTTTCAAAGAATGCCTCACGCGCTTCCCTGGCATCCTCGGACTTCGACAGCGCCACTGTCAGACCCTGTTCGAACCTATAGCCCTCGCGCGCGGGCATGTGCATGGTGACGTTCATCGACTGCTTCGCGTAGCGCATCGCGAGCGGGCTCTTCGACGCGATATCGGTTGCGATCTTCATCGCTTCCGGCATCAACTGGTCTAGCGGCACGCAGCATTCAATGACGCCGGTGCGGTACAGCTCCTCGGCCGGGACGCGCCAGCCGGTGTAGAACATCCGGCGCGCGCGGGATCGGCCGAAGAACTGCTGCAGCATCGCGGCGCCGCCCATCAGTCCGATATCGATCTCCGGCATGCCAAACACGGCATTGTCGGACGCCAGGATGATGTCGCATGCCGCGACCAGGCCGAAGCCGGCCCCCAGTGCGGGACCGTTGACGGCGCAGATCACCGGCCTGGCGCATTCATGGATGGAATTGAACATCTCCCGCACATAGCGGTTGAACGCCCAGTACTCGCCGGCCTCGCCGCTGGACGGGCGGGTCTTCATGTCGGCGCCGGCCGAGAACATCTTTCCCGTCCCGGTCAGGATCACGACACGGACGTCGTCACGGTCGGTGAACGAGTCGAATGCGGCCATCACCTCCTCGCGGAATTCGGTGTTCTGCGCATTCACCGGCGGACGGTTCATCACGACGGTGGCGATGTAGTCCCTGATGGTGATGTCAAGCATGTCGGCCATGTGGCGTTTCTCTCCGAAGGCGATCCAGGGGAGGTGCCATAGCTTGGCCAGAGGGTCCAGCATGCCGGATGGCGCGTGCGGAACCGCAATATGCACTTGGGGCGGCGTGGCGGGGCCTGCGTCCCGGGCAGGCGGCATGCCGGTCGTGCGGCGGGGCCGCGTTCCAAGGTGCGCCGGGCGGGACCGCGCGCGGCGCTGACCAGTCGTGTCCTTTGGGGAGAGCTGGCGCCGCGGGCATGGCGCCCGCGGCCGCCGGTCAGGCGCGGCGTCGGTTCCGAACCAACCCCAGCGCGCCTAGGCCGAGGCCGAAAACGGCGATTGTGGCGGGTTCGGGCGCCGCCGTGGCGATCGTCACCGTTGCTGTGGTCATGAAATGAGGTGGACCCAGCTCGCTTGGAAGGTAGTACATCAGATTGACAACGGTCGGGGTGCTGCCGGAGGCCCCGGCGATCCAGATCATGAAATCGTTGGTTGCTGCATCCAGGGTCGAAACATTGTTGGCGATGCCGCCGAACCTGATTTCGTCATGAAGGGCGTCGTAGCTGAAGCCGATGGTGGAGCCGAGGCTGAACGGCAGGCTGTTCAGCGTGATGTCCGAGGTCTGGTTCGAAGCGTTCGACGTGGTGGAGAAGGTCGCTGTCACCGATCCCTCGAACGGGTTGATTCCGCTTGGGAACGTGCCGCTGAACTCGAAAGTCCGGGTCAACGTGGCCGCCTGCGCCGAACCGGCCATGAGTGCGGCGGTCAGTGTCAGGCCTGTCAGGTACCGTGTGATCGTGGCAAGCATCCGTACGATTTCCCAACGCTCGGTTTGGTGTCTGTTGCGTCTGCATGGATGGATCACAGCCTCTTCGGCGGAGTGCATGGCGGGGTGATCCAGATATCCGGCTGGCGTCGAAGCAAATTCCATACCACCGACATTTATCTAGCGTAATCAATGCCATGGCTGGCATGCCGTGCCCGCGTCCGGAGTGGATTGTAAGGTTTTCCGACGCGGCCCGGTCCGCTGCGGCCATTGCATCACGCGACGCCCGGTCTTGCCGTCCGTATGCCGGGCATGCGTGTCCACGGTTGTCCGCCGCCGCGGGCGCCCCGGCTGGCGTCGTCACCGCTGCTGCCATAGCTTGCGGCAAACGCGCCAGCACCGCAGGGAGTACGCCCGTGTCCATGTTCGATCAGGATCTCGACCGCACATCGGCGAACTACCTGCCGCTGTCCCCGGTGTCCTTCCTGACGCGCGCCGCGCATGTCTATCCGCGGCGCACGGCGGTGATCCACGGCGATCGGCGCTACACCTACGCGCAATTCCTGGACCGTGCTCGTCGACTGGCCTCGGCCCTGGCGCGGGCGGGCGTCGGCAAGGGCGACACGGTGGCCATCCTGGCGCCCAATACGCCCGAAATGCTCGAAGCCCATTACGCCGTTCCAATGCTGGGGGCGGTGCTGTGCTCGATCAACATCCGCCTCGATGCCGCGGCGATCGGCTTCATCCTGAGCCATTCGGCCGCGAAGGTCGTGCTTGTCGACCGGGAGTTTGCCCCCGTGATGCAGAATGCCCTGGCGCAGGGCGGCACCACGCCGCTGGTGGTGGATATCGACGACCCCCTGGCGCCCCCGAACGCGCGCATCGGCACGCAGGAGTATGAGGCATTCATCGCCGGCGGCGATCCGTCGCATCCTGTCAGGCTGCCGGATGACGAGTGGCAGGCGATCGCGCTGAACTATACGTCGGGCACCACCGGCAATCCCAAGGGCGTCGTCGCGCACCACCGCGGCGCGTATCTGAACGCCTGCGCCAACGCCCTGACGTTCGGCCTGTCGCCGCGCAGCGTCTATCTTTGGACGCTGCCGATGTTTCACTGCAACGGCTGGACCTATACCTGGGCGGTGACGCTCGCCGGCGCCACGCATGTCTGCCTGCGCCGGGTGGAGCCCGCGCCGATCTTCGCGGCCATCGCCGAACACGGCGTGACGCATATGTGCGGTGCGCCGGTGGTGCTGTCGATGCTGATCCACGCGCCGGCCGAGGCCCGCCGCAGCTTCCCGCAGACCGTGAACATCGCGACCGGCGGCGCCGCGCCGCCGTCCGCCGTGATCGCCGGGATGGCGGCGATGGGGTTCGCCGTGACGCATCTCTATGGCCTGACCGAGACCTATGGTCCTTCGACCGTCTGCCTGTGGCAGCCCGGCCTCGACGAGATGCCCATCGAGGAGAAGTCCGCCTTCATGTCGCGCCAGGGCGTCGCCACGCCGATGATGGAGGAGGTGGCGGTGATGGACCCCGAGACCATGACGCGCCTGCCGGCCGACGGCATGTCCATGGGCGAGCTGATGCTGCGCGGCAATACGGTGATGAAGGGCTACCTGAAGAACCCCGCCGCCACGGCCGAGGCGTTCGCCGGCGGCTGGTTCCATTCCGGCGACCTGGCGGTGATGCATCCCGATGGCTACGTCGAGATCAAGGACCGGGCGAAGGACATCATCATCTCGGGCGGGGAGAACATCTCCTCCCTCGAGGTCGAGGAGGTGCTGTACAAACATCCCGCCGTGATGGAGGCGGCCGTGGTCGCGCAGCCCGACGCGAAATGGGGCGAGACGCCGCACGCCTTCGTCACGCTGAAGCCGGGTGCACCTTCGGTGGCGCCGGCCGAGATCATCGCCTGGTGCCGCCAGCACCTGGCGCATTACAAGTGCCCGCGCTTCGTGACTTTCGGGCCGTTGCCCAAGACCTCGACCGGCAAGATCCAGAAGTTCGACCTGCGGACCCGGGTCCGGCCCGAAGCACAGTCCTGAAAGGCCCCGAACGGCGTCTTCGCGGGCGGTGCGGGCCGCGCGTCCATCGTCGGCTGGTCGCCCGGTTGAACGCGACCCTCACGCGCACTTCGGTGCCGCACAGATGTGCGAATGGCCCACGAGCTTTGTGCCGCACGTGGCCGCGCCGGCGGTGCCGGCCCGACGGAACACACACCGTTGTGTGTGATTATCGGTCCCTTGCTGGCTATTCCGGCAGCTTGCGCCCGGGTACGGCGGGCAGTTGTTTCCTATTTGTCATAAATAGCCCGCTTTCCCGCATGGCGTTAACCGATTTCTTACGAAATCTGGGCTAATGCTGTCCCCGCCAGCTCGTCATGCGAAATGTGGTCCGGGCCGGCAAAAAAAATGCCAAATCAGGGTCCAACAATGCCGATTGCCGCACAGATCCGCGTCCTAGCGGACACCGCGTGGGAGTCCATGAAGCAGCATGGCATCGCAGCCACGCCGCGCAACTATGAAATCTGGTTTGCCTTTTGCGGTACAGAAAAGCCCGCCCTAAATCAACGCATCGAGAGCATTCTGCGAACCGGCGACAACATCACGCCGGGCATTCTCGACAGCCTGTATCGGGACTATTTCGCCGCATCCGTCGATGTCAGCGTCGTCCGCGACGGGTCACAGGAGTTGCAGGAACTCACCACACAGATCGCCGACCGTGTGACGGCGGATCGCATGGCGGTCGATTCGATCAGCAGCACGTTCGGTGCTTTGAGCAACGTGCTGCAGACACCGCTCAGCCCAGACGAGCTGCGGCGCGCGGCCGTCACGCTGGGCAGCACCACGGCTGCTGCGGGGGACCGGCTGCGCGCCATGGAAACGCTGTTCAGCGCATCGGTCCGGCGCATTTCCGAGCTGCGGAACAAACTGGCCGCGGCGGAACAGAGTGCAACCCGCGACGCGCTCACCGGTCTCGCGAACCGGCGCATGTTCGATGCGGCGCTGCTGCGGGCGGCGCAGTATGCCGCCGTCGACAAAGAGCCGCTTGCCTTGCTCCTCCTGGATATCGACCACTTCAAGAGGTTCAATGATTCCTACGGGCATATCCTGGGCGACAACGTGCTGCGCCTGGTCGGACGCCTGCTGGCGGACCATACCAAGGGCCGCGATACCGCGGCGCGTTATGGCGGCGAGGAATTCGCCATCATCCTGCCGGGCGCGAGCCTTGCCGGTGCGGTCAGCGTGGCGGACCAGATCCGCAGCGTCCTGGAACGCCGGCCAGTGGTGAACCGTGCCTCGGGTCAACGGCTGGGCGTGGTCACATGCTCGATTGGTGCGTCGCAATACCGGACCGGCGAGCCGGTCGGCGACTTCGTGGAGCGAGCCGACCAGGCGCTGTACAGGGCCAAGCGGGAAGGGCGCAACACGGTGCGTGCCGAGGCCGCGTCCTGATCAGCCGTCCCCGGTTCGCGCGATCTCCACCACACGTGTCTCCCCGGCGGTGGTGACGATTGTCACGTCCTTCGCCACGGACGCCTTCAGGAACGTGTCGAGATCGTTGCAGTAGTAGCTGTTGCACAACTCGGCGCGCAGCGTCCGGTCCAGGGTGCAGCCCCGCGGGCCGTGGAACAGGCAGGAGTTGCGATAGGAGAGGGGGGCGACGGACTCGACATAAAGCCGGACCGCCTGCCGCCCCGTGATGCTCGGCCGTTCCGCGCGCAGGCGGGCCATGGTGCGGTCATCGATGAAGGCGTGCGTGCCGCCGGCCATGCAGCACGATCCCTGGCAAAGACCGCAAGCTGCCGCGACCACCCGCCCTGGAAACCCGGCGGGCTCGGGCGTACGGCGCTGGATCAGCCGTTCGGCCCGCCGAGCGCCCTGCAGGTCGCGGATGGCCTCGATCAGATGGCGCTTCAGCGCCCGCACGCGATCGGCCGCCGGCGGGACCAGCTCGGTTCGCTGGCCCGGCACGACGATGTGCGACGGGTCTTCCATGCTGGACATGCGAGCCGACCGTGCCATCCTGGGCCTGGACCCGCAAGGACGTGCTGATGCCCATCCCGATCATCCTGGACTGCGATCCCGGCACGGACGATGCCTTTGCCCTGCTGCTGGCGCTGGCATCGCCCGAGGAGATCGAGGTGCTCGCGGTCACGGTCGCGGGCGGCAATGTCGGTCTTGATCGCACGCTGCCCAACACGTTGGCCCTGACCGCGCTGGCCGGATCGTCCGTGCCGGTCCATGCCGGGGCCGACCGGCCGCTGCTGGGCGCCTTCGTCAGCGAGGTCCGGGTGCATGGGGATGACGGGCTGGGCGGCGTGGCGCTGCCGGCCGGCGGGCCGCCGAGTGGGGCAATCGCGGCGGATGCCATCCGGCGTATCCTGCGACAGGCGGCGCATCCGGTGACGCTGGTGGGCATCGGGCCGGCGACCAATCTGGCGCTGGCGCTGATGACGGAACCGGCAATCCTGCCGCAGGTGGACCGGATCGTGCTGATGACCGGCGCGCTGGGAGAGGGCAACGTCACGCCCGCCGCCGAATTCAATGCCTGGAGCGATCCCGAGGCGCTGGCGGTGCTGTTTGCCTGCGGCCGGCCGGTGGTGCTGGCGACGCTGGACCTCACCGCCCAGGCCCTGTGCACGCCTTCGCGCCTGGCCGCATTGCGCGCCTCCGGGACGGGGCGTTGCCTGACGGCGCTGTGCGACATCCAGGCCACGGTGCCCTTGTCGCGCCGGTTCAACCATGCCGGCGCGGCGCTGCATGATCCCTGTGCCATTGCCTGGCTTATCCGGCCGGACCTGTTCACGGCACGGGACTGTTCGGCGGTGGTCGATCTGGGGTCGGGACCCAGCCGGGGGAGGACGGTGATCGACCGGTGGGACCGCACCGGCCAGCCGCACAACGTCACGCTGTTGGAAACGCTCGACAGCGACGGGTTCTTCGCGCTGCTCACCGAGCGGCTTGGACGCCTGCCCTGACGGACGATCACCTTGTGACGGACCAGGTGACGGATCGCAACCTCGCCACCGGACCGGCGCTGCGCCGGGTCCTGACCCTGTGGCCGCTGATCTTCTACGGTCTCGGCGTCATCGTGGGCGCCGGCATCTATGTTGCGATCGGCGCGGTCGTCGCCCGGGCGGGGGAGGCGGCGCCCCTGTCGTTCCTGCTGGCCGGCATCGCGGCCGGGCTGACCGGACTCTGTTATGCCGAACTGGGCAGCCGGTTCCCCGAGGCCGCGGGCGGCGTGTCCTATGTGCGGCGGGGTTTCGGCTCCGACCGGCTGGCGCAGGTCACCGGGGCGGCGATGACGCTGGCGGTGGCGGTCGCCGCCGCCTCGATCGCCCGTGGTACGGCGCAATATCTGGGCGTACTGCTGCCGCTGCCCGAGCCATGGCTGGTGGCCGGTGTCATCCTGGGTTTCACCGTGATCGCGCTGACCGGCGTGCGGGCCAGCGTGGGGCTTGCCGCGACCATGGGCGCGATCGAGATCCTGGGGCTGTTGGCGGCGACCGCGGTGGGGCTGATTTCGGCACCGGACCTGGATGCCACCGGACTGATCCCGGCCAGCGCGCAGGGCTGGGGCATGGCCCTGTCCGGCGCGTTCATCGCCTTCTTCGCCTTCATCGGTTTCGAAACACTGGCCAACCTGGCCGAGGAAGTGAAGGAGCCGCAGCGCACGCTGCCACGCGGCGTCCTTGGCGCCGTCGCCGCCAGCGTGGTGCTCTATGTCGGCGTCGCGCTCGCGGTGGTGCTCAGCGGCAAGGCTGGAGCCAATCCCCTGCTGGCGCTGTTTCCCGCTTCCGCCGGGACGGCCTTCGCGGTGGTGGGCACGATTGCGGTGGCCAACGGGGTGCTGGTGGAAATCGTGATGCTGGCGCGCCTGTTCTACGGCATGGCGCGGAACGGTCAGTTGCCGGCGCGCCTGGCCGTGGTGCATCCGCGCAGCCAGACGCCGACCAACGCAACGCTGCTGGCCGGCGGGATCGTGCTGGTGACAGCGCTGACGGTGCCGTTCGAACGGCTTCTGGTGGCGGCCAATGGCATCACCCTGGCGATCTTCACGCTCGTCGCAGCGGCGCTTTGGCGGGTGAAGGCGCGGGGTGAGCCGGTTCCCGGCACGGTGTTCACCGTACCGGCCTGGGTCCCGCCCTGCGCCGCGCTTGTCTGCCTGTCGCTGATCCTGGCGGAATTCATCGGCTGAAGGCAGCCGCGGAATTTGTCGGCTGAAGGCAGCCGCGGACCTTATCGGTTGAGGCCAACCGCGGAAAATCGGTGGCCGCGGCCGGCCTGGCCCTCCGACCGGGGTCAGTCTCCCTTGAACACCGGCTTGCGCTTCTCCAGGAAGGAACTGACGGCTTCGCGGTGATCGCCCGTGGCGTGCACCAGCGCCTGCATCGCCGCCGACATCTCCAGCAGTGTATCGAGACGGGTGTGGCGGCCTTCCATCAGCAGTCGCTTGGCCATGCGCACCGCATGCGGCGGGTTCACGGCGATCCGGTCGGCGAGCGCCCGGGCGGCCTGCATCAGTTCGGCGTCCGGCACCACGCGCGACACCAGGCCGCAGGCCAGCGCCTCGGCCGCGTTCAGCATGTCGCCGGTGAACGCCATCTCGCAAGCCTTGGAAAAGCCGACGACGCGTGGCAGCAGCCAGGCACCGCCGTCCCCGGGGACGATGCCGACCTTGACGAAGCTCTCGGCGAAGCGGGCGCTTTCCGCGGCAATCCGCATGTCGCACATGCAGGCGAGGTCGAGGCCGGCGCCGATCGCCGGGCCGTTCACCGCGGCGATGATCGGCACGTCCAGCTTCTCGAAGGCAAGCGGGATCATCTGGATGCCGAACTTGTAGTAGCGCGGCGTCAGATGTGGCTTTTCCGCGCGCGCCCCGAAATCGTCGCGCATCTTGGTCAGGTCGCCGCCCGAGGAGAACGCGCTGCCGGACCCGGTCAGGATGGCGACGCGGACCGAGGTGTCCTCGTTCAGCCGTTCCAGCGCGCCGACGATCCCCTCCACCATGTCGCGCTCCGAAATCGGGTTGCGCATCTTGGGATCGTTCAGCGTCAGCGTGACGATCGGGCCGTCCTGCTGGTACAGCACCTTGTCGGTCATGGCGGGCGGTTCCTGGTTGGTGTTTACCTGTGGCGGGGGCGTACCCGCTTCGTCTTTGCGGCACAAGCCGTGGCGGGGCGGGTCCTGGCCAGGTCAAGTCGCAGGCCTGACCACAATCGAGGCACCTGAACCGGGCTTCCCGATCGGGCCGGCAAGATGGAGAAGCATCAGGCTCGCACCTCGTGCCTGTTCGTTGTCATCCTTGCAAAATGTTGCCGGGCTTGCCTGATGATGGTAGGAACAAAACATGGCCGATCAGCCAGAACCTTTGTCGGATCTCATCATTCCCCCGCCGATTGCCACTCGGCTGGCGGAAGTGGCGAACGCGCAACATCGTCATCCCCTTGATGTGCTGAGTGACGCCGTCAACTTGTACCTGCGGGATCAGCAGACGTCGGCCGTGACGCCGCGTTCACGCGCCGAGGCGGCTGCGCGGATCCGGCAGTCGAGGGCGGGCAACAAGCTGCCTGAAGGCGTCACCATCCGCGATCTGATGACCTACAAGCGTCCGTGACCACTTTCGTACTCGACAACTCGGTCACGATGCGATGGTGCTTTGACAGCGGTTCGCACGACTATGCGGACAGGGTTCTCGCCTGCCTGGAGCAGTAACAAAACATCGCTGTGGTGCCGCTACTCTGGCGATACGAAGTCAGTGCCGTGCTGGCGCGTGCGCAGATCCGTGGATTCCTCGCGGGCCAGACGGCATTTGAATTTCTCCAGGATCTCACCGCACTCGAAATCCAGGTCGACATGGAAGGAGCTGACCACATCCTGACGGAGGTTCATCGGCTGGCCATCGCTTACCGCCTGACTTCCTACGATGCGGCTTATCTCGAACTGGCGGCGCGACGGACTCTCCCCCTCGCGACCCTCGATCAGGATCTGCTGGCCGCCTGCAAGGCGTCCGGCGTCAAAGCGTTCGATGCAGCGGATCTGTTCTGAACCCGGCGGGCCACACCGGATCCGCTACCGCAGCCCCAATCCGCGCGCGATGATCCCTCGCAGGATCTCCCGCGTGCCACCGCGCAGGCTGAACGACGGCGCATGCATCATCGTATGCGCCAGCACGGCCGAGAATGCCTGCGTGGACCGGGAGTCCGGTTCGGCCGCCACCAGCTGACGCGCGATCTCGGGGATCTCCTGCTCCAGCAGTGCGCCCAGATCCTTCACCAGGGCCGCCTGCAGCGCCGGATTCTCGCCCTTCTGCAGCATCCCCGCAACCGAGCGGGAGAGCC
The DNA here is from genome assembly GCA_050181195.1 of Acetobacteraceae bacterium. Classification (GTDB taxonomy): domain Bacteria; phylum Pseudomonadota; class Alphaproteobacteria; order Acetobacterales; family Acetobacteraceae; genus Rhodopila. The sequence continues at coordinate 26,791 of JBFXDK010000004.1, forward strand.
GCCGCAGCGTCATGATATGCGCGGTCAGCCGGCCGATCGCGACGGCGCCGGCATCAGTGGGGTCCGGTCCCAGGGCACGCACCAGTTCCACGAACAGCCAGAACGACGACAGGAACCGCTCCGGCCCGCTGCGTTCGAAGGCGAGTTCGCTGGTCACCTGCTTCCAGCCGTCGCCTTCCTTCCCCAGCAGCGCCGTCTCCGGCAGGAACACGTCCTGGAACACCACCTCGTTGAAGTGATGCTCGCCGGTCAGGGCGTGGATCGGGCGGATCGTGATGCCGGGCGTGTTCTTCAGGTCCACCAGGAACTGACTGACGCCGCCGTGCCGCTCCTCGGATGCGCCGGTGCGGCAGAACAGGATCATGTAGTGCGAGAGATGCGCGAAGCTGGTCCAGACCTTGGTGCCGTTCACCAGATAGCCGCCCTGGACCTTGGCGGCGCGCGTGCGCACGGATGCGAGGTCCGATCCGACATCCGGCTCGCTCATGCCGATGCAGAAGAACACTTCGCCGGCCGCGACCTTGGGCAGGATGGTCTGGCGTTGCTCCTCGGTGCCGACGCGCAGGATCAGCGGCGCCGACTGGCGGTCGCCGATCCAGTGCAGGCCGACCGGGGCGCCGGCGGCCAGCATCTCCTCCAGCACCACATAGCGCTCCAGGGCCGAGCGCTCATGCCCGCCGTATTTCTTCGGCAGGGTCATGGCGAGCCAACCGCGGCGGCCAACTTCGCGGGAGAATTCGGGATCGAGGCCGGTCCAGGACTCGGCTCGTTGCACCGGCTTGCGGTCCTTCAGCGCCGTCTTCAGGAAGTCGCGCACCTCGGCCCGCAGGGCCTCGGCTTCGGGGGCGGGGGGCGGCGGGGGAAAGGTGAAGGCGGACACGGTGTGGTTCCTGCTTGAGCGGCTCTGGGCTGGTCGTGGCGCAATTCGTGTCGCGCCGCAGCGGGGCAGACTGTGTTCCGGCCGGTGCCGAACCGCGCGAGGCGTGCGGACTGCCGGTGCGAAGTGACCCCGGTCGTCGGTCTGCCAGCCGGTAGCCCGTGCACCGGGCCGGGTCAATCCGGTCAGCTACGCGGTATCCCGGCGGATGCCGTCAGACCGCCATCCACGGGGATGTATGCGCCGTTGACGTAACTGGCCTCGGGTGACGCGAGGAAGGCGACGACCGAGGCGATCTCCTCCGGCTGGGCGAAGCGGCCGGCGGGAACGCGGGTTTCCGTGGCCGACCGGTAGGCCGCGAACGGCGCCATCATCTCGGTGTCCACGAAGCCGGGTGCGACATAGTTCACCGTGACGCCGCGGCGGGCGCTTTCGACCGCGAGGCTGCGGACATAGGCGAGCAGGGCCGCCTTGGTCGCGCCATAGGCGGCATTCCCCTGGCTTGCGACCTGGCCGATAACCGAGCCGATGGCGACGATCCGCCCCGTGCGGGCGCGCATCATCGGACGCACCACGGCGCGCGCGATCCGGGCGAAGGCGAAGAAGTTCACCTGCATCGCCGCCTCGGCCTTGTCCTGGTCCATCATCGCGGCAAGCGCGTCATAGGTCGTGCCGCCCACCTGCACCAGCACGGACCAGGGCGGCGCGTCCTCCTGCGCCTTGGCGAAGTCCTCGACGGCGGCGCGATCAGAAAGGTCGAGCGCCACGCCCTCGACTCCGGACGGGAAATCCCCCGGACCGGAGCGATAAGTATAGGTGACGGCGTATCCGCGATCGGCCAGCGCCCGCACCACCGCCGCGCCGATCCCGCGCCGGCCGCCCACGACCAGGGCCCGTCCGGTCATTCCGCGGCGCCCAGCACCAGGCAGACATTCTGCCCGCCGAAGCCGAACGAGTTGGAGATGGCGTGCTGCACCTGCGCGGCGCGCGCGACGTTCGGCACGCAATCCACCGGCAGGGCCGGGTCGGGAATGTCGTAGTTGATCGTGGGCGGCAGCACGCCGGACCGGATCGTCATCAGGGTGAAGATCGCCTCCACCGCGCCGGCCGCCGTCAGCGTATGTCCGATCATCGACTTGTTCGACGAGATCGGGATCGTGCCGGCCCGCTCCCCGAACACGGCGGACACGCCGATCCACTCCATCTTGTCGTTCTCGGGCGTGCCGGTGCCGTGGGCGTTGACATAGCCGATCGCATCCGCCTCCAGCCCGGCATCGGCCAGCGCGTTCTTCATGCAGGCGATGATCGGCTTGCCGTCGGGCGAGGAACGGGTGCGGTGGAAGCCGTCGGCCGCCTCGCCGCAGCCTTCCACCACGCCCAGGATCGTGGCACCGCGGGCGCGGGCGTGGGCCAGGCTTTCCAGCACCAGCGCGCCGGCCCCTTCGGCCATCACGAACCCGTCGCGGTCCTTGCTGAACGGCCTCGCGGCGGCCGATGGCGGGTCGTTGCGCGTCGACAGGGCCGAGAGCAGCGAGAAGCGGATCAGGCTTTCCGGATTCACCGAAGCGTCGGTCCCGACCACCAGCGCGGCGTCGCTTTCGCCGCGGCGGATCGCCTCCACCCCCAGCTGGATCGCCGTGCCGCCCGACGCGCAGGCCGTCGAGGTCGCGATCGGCGATCCCTTGGTTCCGAACCTCTCGGCCAGGTTCTCGCCAACCGAGCCGAACAGGAAGCGGCGGTATACCGGCTTGAACCGGCCGGTCGCGGCGGCGCGGAACAGGTCGTCGTACCCCACGGTCTCATTCGCGCCGGACGCCTCGGCCAGGGTCACACGCTGCGTCCATTCCAGCTCCACCGGCGGCAGGGCGAGAAACAGCGGGCCGGGAAAGTCTCCCAAGGTGCCGATCGCGGCCTCGCTGATCGCCTCCTCGATCACCAGCTCCGCCAGACGCTCGGACAGCGCCGGCGCCGAGAGTTCGTCCATCGGCACGAAATCGATCGTGCCGGCGATGGTGGTGCGCAGGTTGGCAATGGGGAAACGGGTGATGCGGCGCAGCCCGGACTGGCCGGCGGTGAGTGCCCGCCAGTTGTCCTCCTTGCCCTGGCCCAGGGAGGTAAGGATCCCCATGCCGGTGACGACGACGATCGGACGGCCGAGATGGTCTGTGTCCTGTCCCATGGTTCCACTCCGATGGGGTCCAACGGTTCCTGTCATGATGAGCGGTCCGCGCCTTCACGGAAAGGTGTGCCGGACGCAGGCGGCATCAGGTCCCCGGTTCGTCCCGCGTCACCAGCGCCATGGCCTCGCCGCGCCAGTGGCCCCAGGAGGTGACGAGGACCTGCCGCAACGGCGCCTCCATCGGTGCCTCCGCGTGTTCCAGCGGCGCGAACAGCCGCCCCTGCCGCAGAGCAAGGGCCGCGAGAGCGAGGTTGGCGGGGAAGGACGGTTCCATGCCGTGCCCCAATGCCGTGCTCGAGGCACGCACAGGCAGGCCGAGCTCGGCCAGGAAGTCCCGTTCCTCATTCGTGGCGGCCGCGACGCCGGAGGCGCCGGAGATGACCGCGGTGCTGTCGCGGTCGGGGGCCGGTGCTACCGCGGCGAGCTGGCGGCGGGCATTCGCGGTTGCCTGTCCGGGCTGCCGGCGGCACCGGTCCGTGCGGATTTCGCCGATCTGCCCCAGCACCGCGGCGCCGCGCGCTTCGGCATGGGCACGGCTTTCGATCACCAGGAAGCAGCCGAGGGACCCCAGCACCATCCCGCCGCCTTCCGCCTGGCGTGCCCAGACGCCGGCAAACGGGTGCTTCCAGAGCAGGCCGCCCATTTCATATTGCAATTGAACATCGGGCCGTTGCGCGCTGTAGGAGCCGCCCACCAGTGCGATCTCCCCCTGGCCAGCGCGGATGCGCGCGCAGGCGATCCGCACGCCGTCGGTGCCGGACGCTTCCTCCCCCATGAAGGTGCGGGAGGAGCCGATCACGCCGTGCACGAGGGAGATGTTGCCGGCCAGCAGGTTCGACAGCTGCGCCAGGAACAGCGTGGGACGCAGGTCGCTCAGCAGGTGCTCGTTCAGATAGCCGCCGGGGTTGGCGGCCTTCGGCAGGGCGGAAAGGATGGAAGCGTCCACGGCATAATCGCGTTCGCCGCCGCCGGCGCAGACGATCATGTCCATCCGGCCCAGCCTGTCCTTGTCACCCTTCACCCCGGCCGACTCCAGGGCAAGGCCGGCCGCGTAGGTGCCGATGCGCTGCCAGGCTTCCATTTGACGCTGGTCGCCGCGCTTGGGGATCTGGCGGTCCAGTTCCAGCGCCGTCATCGGATGAAAGACGAAGGGCGGCATGGTCGTGGAATCGACCACCGGCGCGAAGCCGCCAGGCTGGTTCAGCGCCGCCCAGTGCGCTTCGAGCCCCTCGCCCAGGCAGGATACCAGGCCGATTCCGGTGATCAGCGTGTCGCGACTACGCGGCATTGCAGAAAGCCTCCGGCACCGCGATCCGGCGCGCCGTGTCCAGCATCCGGGCGCGCAGGGTCTCGTTGGGGAACGGCACGACACGATAGCGGATCTCGGCTTCGGCCACCTTGGCGCCGTTCGAGGTGATGGTGGCCTCGACCACGGCGTAGCCCGAGCCGTCATGCGTCAGGCGTGCGTCGGCCTGCAGGAGCTGGCCGGGCGTGACGAAGGCGCGCATCTTGGCCTCTCGCACCTGCGCGAGGAACGGCATGCGCGAGAAGCGCAGCACGGCCAGGACCAGCCAGCCGCCGGTCTGCGCCATGGTCTCGATCATCAGCACGCCCGGCAGGATCGGGTGGCCGGGGAAGTGGCCCTCGAAAACCGGGCTTTCGTCGGGGACGGTGCAGTCGGCGCGCACGAGTCGCGCCTCCGGGTCCAGCAGGCTGATCCGGTCCACCATTTGGAAGTATTCGAGACGCATCGCGTCAGGCGGTCTTCGCCGCCACCAGCTTGTCGATATTGGCGCAGAGATTCTTGACCACGAAGTACTCGTCGGAGGAGACTTTCCCGTCGTTCACTTCCTGCGTCCATTGTTCCAGCGGCATCTTGATGCCGAACGCCTTGTCGATGGCGAATGCCACATCCAGGAAGTCGAGGCTGTCGATTCCAAGATCATTGATCGCATGACTGTCCGGCGTGATCCTGTCACGCTCTATATCGCTGGTCTCGGCGATGATTTCGGCCACGGTCTCGAACGTCGACGCCATCCACGTACCCCTGCAAAGGTGCGCGGCACTAACATTGCCGCCCACATGTCGCAAGGCCCATGCCGCTGGCAAGGCGCATGCCGCCCGCAAGCCGCGTTACGGCGGTCCGGTCAGGTCCGGCAGGCACCATTCCCCGAACGGGGGCGGTGTCCGCGCCGTGGCGCCGGCCGCGTCGGCGTGGCGGGACGCGTCAGGACGTCCAGTGCGGCGGATTCCATTTCCATTCGGAGCCGGTCCGGCCCCAGTAGCCCGGCCGCCAGTTCGGACCATGGCCGGCCGCCGGCACATATTGCCCGGGCGCCCAGACATAGGCGTTGCCGGTCCAGTTCCAGTGGCCGGGCTGCCAGACCAGGGGTTCGGCGGATACCGGCGGCTTCGGCATCGTCTCCACCATCAGCGGCGGCACCGGCGGGTAGGCCGGCCCCTGTTCAGCGCAGCCGGCAAGGAGACCAAATCCCAGGAGCAATCCGCCCCAGCATCGCTTCATCATGCAACCGTCATCCCTGTCCCAAGCTGCGACTTGGTATAGATGGCGTCCGGAACGGCCTCTGTCCACGAACTCATGGCGGTAAAAGCACGGTGACGACCGCCTGCGCCGCAATGCCCTCTCCGCGCCCGGTAAATCCCAGCTTTTCGGTCGTTGTCGCCTTTACCGAGATCAATCCCGGATCGACCCCGATGATGCCGGCCAGGCGTGCCGTCATCGCGGCGGCATGGGGCGCGATCTTCGGGCGTTCACAGATCAGCGTGACATCGGCATTGGCGAGCCGCCCGCCGCGCGCGGCGATCCGTTCGGCGGCGTGTGCCAGAAAACGGGCGCTGTCGGCGTTTCTCCATTCGGCCTGGCTGGGCGGGAAATGCCGGCCGATATCGCCCTCGGCGAGCGCCCCGTAGATTGCGTCGCATAGCGCGTGCACGCCGACATCGGCGTCGGAATGGCCGGCCAGGCCGCGGTCGTGCGGCACCTCGACCCCGCACAGGAACAGCTTGCGGCCCTCGGTCAGGACGTGGACGTCGAAGCCGGTACCGACTCGGGGGATCAGGACAGGGGTCATGGCGCGTTCCAGGCGGATCAGGTCCTCGGGATAGGTCAGCTTGATGTTGTCCTCGGCGCCCGGGACGATGGCCACCGCTTCGCCCGCGGCCTCCAGCAGGGACGCATCGTCGGTCGCGCCCTGCAGGCCGGCGCGGTGGGCGGCCAGGATCGCGTCGAAGCGAAAGGCCTGCGGGGTCTGGGCGCGGAACAGGCCCTCACGCGGGACGGTGTCGGTGATGACGCCGCCGGCCACCCGCTTCAGCGTATCGGCGACCGGCGCGGCGGGGATCGCGCCCGGCGCGTTCGCCAGCGCATCCAGCAGGTCCGGGATGGTGCCGGCGGGAATGTTGGGGCGGGCGCCGTCATGGATCAGCACGACCGCAGGCTGGTGCACCAGCAGCGCGTCCAGCCCGGCCCGAACGCTGTCCTGGCGGGTGGCGCCGCCCGGCACCACCGGCAGATGCGCCATGCCGGCCAGCGCGGCCTCGACCGGGGCGGCGTCCCCCACCGGTTGCAGCAGGGGCGCGTGGCGGGCCAACGCTTCCGCGGCATGCCGCAGCACCGGCTTGCCGGCGAGGGTCAGGAACTGCTTGGGCGTGTCGGTGCCGAACCTGGTTCCGGTTCCGGCGGCGAGCAGAATGGCGGCAATGGACAT
>JBFXDK010000004.1:33674-43252 GCA_050181195.1 Acetobacteraceae bacterium
GGCGGGCCAACGCTTCCGCGGCATGCCGCAGCACCGGCTTGCCGGCGAGGGTCAGGAACTGCTTGGGCGTGTCGGTGCCGAACCTGGTTCCGGTTCCGGCGGCGAGCAGAATGGCGGCAATGGACATGCGGCAGGCTTGCCGGGGCGGGACGGGGGCGTCAATCGGGAACCCGCCGACGAACACGCGCGGCGCGCCCGCGCGGAGCCGCCGTCAATGCCCGACCCGTCGCCGCCAGCCGCGACGCGCGGCGCAACCCTCCCGTATCGGAACGCGCGCAACACACATCGAGCGCATCATCTGATCGGCTCCGCACCTGCGGCGCTCCGCCGAATGATGCTCGCACAATGGCGCATCATCTGATCGGCTTCGCACCTGCGGCGCTCCGCCGGATGATGCTCGCACAATGGCGCATCATCTGATCGGCTTCGCACCTGCGGCGCTCCACCGGATGATGATCGCACAATGGGCGCATCATCTGATCGGCTTCGCACCTCCGGCGCTCCGCCGGATGATGCTCAGGCCGGCACGCTGCCGCCCATCGTGGTGCGGTGCATCCGCCGGCGCAGTGGCATGTCGTAATCCTGGATGGCGCGGTGCTGCACCAGGCAGTTGTCCCACATCAGCAGATCGCCCGCGCGCCACTGATGGCGGTAGATGAATTCCGGCTTCACGATGTGGTCGGCAAGGGCCGCGATCAGCGCCTCGGCTTCGTCCTGCTCCAGCCCTTCGATCCCGGTGCAGTCGTCGCGCATCACATACAGGCATTTGCGTCCGGTATGCGGATGAGTGCGTACGATCGGGTGGCGCACCGGCGGATTGCGCTCGATCTCGGCCTGGCTTGGCGGAAAGGCGCGCTTGCGGCCGGTGAAGTCGAAAATCGCCCGGCGTCCCTCGACACGCCGGCGCAAATCGGCGGGCAGCGCGTCCCAGGCCGCCGCGGCGCTGGCGAATTCTGTGTCGCCCAGGGTCAGCCCGTGCAGCACGGGGATTTCCAGCGCGTACAGCATCGTCCCGCGCGGCGGGCGGGCCGTGTAGCACATATCGCTGTGCCAGTTCTCGCCGGCGCGCTTGATGCCGATCGGCTTGCCGTTCTCGGTGATGTTGGACACCACGACGATTTCCGGGCTGCCCGTGACGCTCCAGCGCTCACCGAAGATGTTGAATTCAATCTCGCCGAAGCGGCGGGTGAACGCGACCTGCTGCGGCGGCGTGAGGCGCTGGTCGCGGAAGAAGATCACGCCGTACTGGTCATAGGCCGCCTCGATGGCCGCGAACGTGGCGTCATCAAGCGGCCCAGACAGGTCGACGCCGCGGATTTCGGCGCCAAGGGCGGCGCGGGTCGGGATGACTTCGATCGACATGGACAGGACCTCCCGTTTCGCGGCCAGGCCAGCATCGCCAATCCATCCTGCATGCCGCCCGGTTCGCCCGATCGCCGCGTGCGCTCCGGACAGGCCGGCGCAAGCAAGCCGATGATCGGATGCTGGCACGTCCGCTCGTTTCGGTCAGTCTTGCACGGGATGCCGGCCGAGGCCAGCGCGCGCAGTCCCTGGATGTCACCGTCGCGCCGCGGGCACGGCCGGTCGCGGCGTCAGGCCGGCGGGGGCGGGCCGGCGGACGTGCGGTGATGTGGCAAACGTGTTTCCCGCATTGCACGAATCGCCACGTGTCGCTAATTTGCCCAAATCATGGGCAAGTGTCGTTCGCAAATCACACAACCTGCCCTCGGAACCATCGATCTGGGCAGGGGCGTCGTCATCGACACGCCGGTTATCCTCGCACCGATGTCCGGGGTTACGGACCTGCCGTTCCGCCGCACCGCCAAGCAACTGGGTGCCGGCATGGTCGTCTCGGAGATGATCGCCTCCTGGGCGATGATCCGTGAGAACCGCAAGACCCTCGACATGGCCGAGGTCGATGGCTGTGGCGGCGTCTCCGCCGTGCAGCTTGCCGGCTGCGATCCCGCCGCGATGGGCGAGGCCGCGCGCATCGCCGTGGACAAGGGCGCCGACCTGATCGACATCAATTTCGGGTGTCCGGTCAAGAAGGTGGCGGTCGGCCAGGCAGCCGGGTCGGCGCTGATGCGCGATGAGGTCACGGCGGCGGCGATCCTGGATGCCACCGTGAAGGCGGTCGTGGTGCCCGTGACATTGAAGATGCGCATGGGTTGGGATCATGCCAGCTTGAACGCCCCGCGGCTGGCGCGCATCGCCCAGGACTGCGGCATCCGCATGATCACCGTGCACGGCCGCACCCGCCAGCAGTTCTACACCGGCACCGCCGACTGGGACTTCATCCGCCAGGTGACCGAGGCGGTCGATCTCCCGGTCATCGCCAATGGCGACATCCTGACCGAGGAGGACGCGGCCGAGGCGCTGCACCGGTCAGGCGCCGCCGGCATCATGATCGGCCGCGGCTGCTATGGCCGACCCTGGTTCCCGGCGCAGGCCGCGCATTTCCTGCGCACCGGCACCCGCCTGCCGGAACCCGCGCTGGTTCGGCAGAAATCCATCCTGCTGGAGCATTACCGGGCGCTGCTCGCGCAGTTCGGCACCACCGCCGGCGTGCGCCTCGCGCGCAAGCACCTGTCCTGGTACTCGCGCGGCCTGCCCGGGTCGGCCGAGTTCCGTGCCACCATGAACCGGCTGCCGGAGGCCGGGCCCGTACTGGAGCTGATCGACCGCTTCTATGATCCGCTGATCGCCCGTGGCGTCACGCGCCGCACGCCCGCGAAGGCCGACCTGCTGGAAGCCGAGGCCGCATGAGCACCGCCGTTGCCCGCCAGCCCCGTGTCGCGACGCCCGGACGGCTGCGCTCCGCCGAAGCCGCCGCCGTCCTGGGTGCCTTGCCGGTGCCGGTGGTGCTGCTCGATCCCGAGAACCGGTTCCGTCACGTCAACCATGCCGCCGAACAGTTCCTGGGCATGTCCGCGGCCAGCCTGTCGCAGGTGCGGCTGAACGACCTGATACCCGCCGACAATCCGCTGTTCCTGCTGATCGAGCAGGTCCGGGACACGGAAGCGACGATCGCCGACCACGACCTGACGCTGGACAGTCCGCGGCTGCAGAAGCGCGGCATCACCGTGCAGGGATCGCCGCTGCCCGAGGAACCGGGGGCGGTGCTGCTGGTGCTGCAGGACGCCTCGGCCGCGCGCTCATTGGATCGCCAGCTGGCCTTCCGCGGTGCCGCCCGCAGCGTGACGGGCATGGCGGCGATCCTGGCGCATGAGGTCAAGAACCCGCTCTCCGGCATCCGCGGCGCCGCGCAGTTGCTGGAGGACAGCGTCGGCCCGGCCGACCGGGAACTCGCCGAACTGATCCGCGATGAAGCCGACCGCATCCGCGCCCTGGTGGACCGGATGGAAGCGTTCAGCGAAAAGCCGCTCGCGCGCACCGCGGTGAACATCCATCGCGTGCTGGAGCATGTGCGCAAGCTCGCGAAGTCCGGCTTCGCGTCGCATATCCGCTTCATCGAGACCTACGACCCGTCACTGCCGCCGGTCTGGGGCAACCGCGACCAACTGGTGCAGGTGGTGCTCAATCTCGTGAAGAACGCCGCCGAAGCCGTGGCCCACCCGGCGGTCTCGCGCCCGGAGATCACGCTCTCCACCAGCTTCCAGCATGGCATGCGGATCGCCGTGCCGGGCTCGACCACACGGCTCGACCTGCCGCTCTGCGTCGCCGTGCGCGACAATGGCCCCGGCATCCCCGAGGATATCCGCCCGCATCTGTTCGAGCCGTTCGTGACCTCGAAGTCCACCGGCAGCGGGCTTGGACTCGCCCTGGTCGCCAAGATCGTCGGCGATCATGGCGGGCTGATCGAGGTGAACAGCCGGCCCGGCCGCACCGAATTCCGACTGCATCTGCCGGTCGTCTCGGAAAAGGACACCGACACGTGACCCTGCCCACCGTTCTGGTCGCCGATGACGACCGGTCCATCCGAACCGTCCTGACCCAGGCACTGGGCCGCTCGGGCTACCAGGTCCGCAGCACCGGCAATGCCGCCACGCTCTGGCGGTGGGTGGAGGATGGCGAGGGCGATCTGGTGATCACCGACGTCGTGATGCCCGACGAGAACGGGCTCGACCTGATCCCGCGCATCAAGCGGGTCCGGCCCGACCTGCGCGTGGTGGTCATGAGCGCCCAGTCCACGCTGATGACGGCGGTGAAGGCGGCGCAGCGCGGCGCCTTCGAATACCTGCCCAAGCCATTCGACTTGCAGGAACTGCTGGCCGTTGTCGGGCGCGCCCTGGCGCAGCCGGCGGAAGCCAGCGTCACCGCACCCGAGCCGCGCGACGCCGAGGAACGCCTGCCGCTGATCGGCCGCAGCCCGGCGATGCAGGAGATCTACCGCACCATCGCCAGGCTCACGACCGCGGACCTGACGGTGATGATCAATGGCGAATCGGGCACCGGCAAGGAACTGGTCGCCCGCGCGCTGCACGACTACGGGAAACGGCGGGCCGGTCCGTTCGTTGCCATCAACATGGCGGCGATCCCACGCGAACTGATCGAAAGCGAGTTGTTCGGCCATGAGCGCGGCGCGTTCACCGGCGCCACCAACCGATCCCAGGGCCGTTTCGAACAGGCGAATGGCGGCACGCTGTTCCTGGATGAGATCGGCGACATGCCGCCCGAGGCGCAGACCAGGCTGCTGCGCGTGCTGCAGGAAGGCGAATTCACCTCGGTCGGCGGGCGGCAGCCGATCAAGGCCAATGTGCGCATCATCGCCGCGACCCATCGCGACCTGCGCACGGCCATCCGCCAGGGCCTGTTCCGCGAGGACCTGTTCTATCGTCTGAACGTCGTGCCGATCCGGCTGCCGCCGCTGCGCGAGCGGGTGGAAGACATCCCGCTTCTGGCCTACCATTTCCTTGAACGTGCCCGAAACGATGGGCTTCCGGCCAAGTCGCTGGATCAGGGTGCGGTCGAGCGGCTGAAACAGCACAACTGGCCGGGCAATGTGCGCGAGGTCGAGAACCTGATGCGACGGCTGGCGGCGCTGTGTCCCGAGGAAATCATCACCGCCGACGTGATCTCGGCCGAACTCGCCGACGTGGTGCCCTTGGCCGAACCGGCCGCCGCGGCTGCGCCCGGCGCGCCCGCCGGGCCCGAGACGCTGTCGCGCGCGGTCGAGCGGCACATCCGGGAGTTCTTCGCCGCGCATGGCGATGGGGCCGGGATTACCGACGTCTACGACAAGATCATCGCCGAGGTCGAACGGCCGCTGATCCGGCTGACGCTGGCCGCCACCCGCGGCAACCAGATCAAGGCGGCCGCGATGCTGGGGCTGAACCGCAACACGTTGCGCAAGAAGATCCGGGACCTGGAAATCCCGGTGGTGCGGGGTCTGATGTGACCGGCCGGCCGGTCCCTTCCGTCCGATCTCCGGGCCAGCAGGCCCTGTCCCGCGCAGGCGGCGCGCGGTCATGAACGCCCCGACCCCGCGCGACACGCTCACCGCAGCCGAGGTCCAGCGGTCCACCCGCGGCGGGCGGACCGTCCTGGGCATGATCGGCGACGTGATCGTCGGCAAGGCCATGACCATCGCGGTGGCGGCGCTGGCACTCGCCGTCGGCCTCTCCACCTTCATCATCCTGGCACGCGGCTCGCCGCTGGGCTGGCATTCCGGCCTCGGGGTCACGCTGGTCCTGCTCAACCTCTCGGCCCTGCTGCTGCTGATCGCCGTGCTGGCGGGACGGTTGACGCGGGTCTGGGTGGAGCGGCGGCGCGGATCGGCCGGTTCGCGCCTGCATGTCCGCCTGGTGCTGCTGTTCAGCGGCGTCGCGGTGGCGCCGACCATCCTGGTCTCCACCTTCGCCGTCGCCTTCTTCCATTTCGGCATCCAGGCCTGGTTCAGCGACCCGGTGCGCGAGTCGCTGGCCGAATCGCTGCAGGTCTCGCATGGTTACCTGCAGGAGCATCGTAACAATATCCGCTCGGTGGCGCTGGAAATGGCCAACGACCTCTCGCGCGCGGGCCATTTCCTCTCCGCCGATCCCTCGGTGTTCGCCCAGGTGCTGGATACGCAGACGACGCTGCGCGGCCTGACCGAGGCGGTGATCTACGAGCCGTATTCGGGGCAGATCCTCGCGGCGGCCGGGCTGTTCGTGGGCATGGGCGTCGAAGCGCCGCCGCACGCGGCAACCCAGCAGGCGCTGGACGGCGATGTCGCGGTCCTGAACGCCGGCGACGGCACCCGCGTGCGGGCGGTGGTGAAGCTCGAATCCACCCCGCCGCTGACCATGATGATCGGCCGGCCGCTCGATCCGCAGATCCTCGGCTATATGCAGCGCACCGAGCAGGCGGTGCAGGAATACCAGCGGCTGGACCAGAACCGGTCCTGGCTGCAGATCGCCTTCGCCTGGGTCTTCGCCGTCGTCGCCCTGCTGGTGCTGATGGCCGCCGTGCTGATCGGCCTGATGCTGGCGAACCAGATCGCCCGCCCGATCGGCACCCTGATCAATGCCGCCGAACGGGTTCGCGGCGGCGACCTGGCCGTGCGGGTGACCGAAGCGGCAACCCGCGATGAGGTCGCCGGCCTGTCGCGCGCCTTCAACCGCATGACCGGGCAATTGTCCGCGCAGCGGGCCGAACTGATGGACGCCTACCGCCAGATCGATGAGCGGCGGCGCTTCACCGAAACCGTGCTGGCCGGCGTGTCGGCCGGGGTGATTGGCGTCGATGTGCAGGGACGGGTCGAACTGCCCAACCGGGCCGCCGACGAATTGCTGGGCCTCGATCTGCTCGCCGCCATCGGCCGTCCGTTGCAGGACGTGGTGCCGGAATTCGCCGACCTGTTGCACACGGTCGCCGGCTCACCCGAGCGCGCGCGCACCGCCGAGGTACAGATCGGTCCGGCCAATCGCCGCCGCACGCTGCTGGTGCGGATCGGCGCCGAGTTGTCGGCCGGCCGCGTCGACGGGTTCGTGGTGACCTTCGACGACATAACCGAGTTGCAGTCGGCCCAGCGCAAGGCCGCCTGGGCCGATGTGGCGCGGCGCATCGCGCACGAGATCAAGAACCCGCTGACGCCGATCCAGCTTGCCGCCGAACGCCTGAAGCGGCGCTTCGCCAAGGAGATCCAGTCGGACCCCGACACGTTCGGGCAATGCGCCGACACCATTATCCGCCATGTCGGCGATATCGGCCGGATGGTGGACGAGTTCTCGGCCTTCTCGCGCATGCCGCAGCCGGTGATCAAGCCCGAGGATATCGGCCTGATCGCGCGCGAGACGGTCATCCTGCAGAAGACCGCGCGTCCCGGCATCGCCTGGGTCACCGACATCCCGCCCCGCGGCCCGCTCGCGCCATGCGACCGGCGCATGCTGCGGCAAGCTTTGACAAATCTGCTTCAGAACGCGGCTGATGCGGTATCCATGCGCGAAGGCGCGGGGCATATCGCCCTGGTCGTGCGGGTCGAGGGACAGGAGGCCTGCATCGAGGTGACCGATGACGGCGTTGGTCTGCCGCAGCAGGACCGGGCCCGGCTGACCGAGCCCTATGTCACGCACAAGCCGAAAGGAACGGGGTTGGGACTCGCGATCGTCAAGAAGATCATGGAAGACCATGGCGGCCGGCTCACGCTGGACGATCGCGCCGATGGTCCCGGGGCGGTCGCGCGCCTGATCCTGCCGCTGGCCAGTTCGGAGGCCGGTTCCGCGGCCCCATCCACCTCGTCGCTCCAGGTGCCCCATGGCGCATGAGATCCTGATCGTCGATGACGAGCCCGATATCCGGATGCTGATCGATGGCATCCTGGCGGATGAGGGCTACGAAACCCGCGGTGCTGCCGATGCCGACGGCGCGATTGCGGCCTTCCGCGCGCGCCGCCCGTCGCTCGTGATCCTGGACGTCTGGCTGCAGGGATCGCGCATGGACGGGCTTGGCCTGCTGGAAACCTTCCACAGCGAACAGCCCCAGGTGCCGGTGGTCATGATTTCCGGCCACGGCACCATTGAGATGGCGGTGGGCGCAATCCAGCAGGGCGCCTACGACTTCATCGAAAAACCGTTCCAGTCGGACCGCCTGCTGCTGATCGTCCGGCGCGCGCTGGAAGCCGCTGCGCTCGCGCGGGAAAACGCCGAACTGCGCCTGCGCGCCGGGCCCGAGGCGACACTGACCGGCGAATCGGGGGCGATCAGCGTCGTGCGGGCGCAGGTGGAACGCGTCGCGCCCACCGGTTCCCGCGTGCTGATTTCGGGTCCCGCCGGATCGGGCAAGGAAGTGGTCGCGCGCATGATCCACACCCGCTCGCGCCGAGCGGATGGGCCGTTCGTGGTGATGAACTGCGCCACGCTGAACCCGACGCGGTTCGAGGAGGAACTGTTCGGCCTGGAGGCCGGCGCCGATCCGCTGGCGCATCCGCGGCGCGCGGGCGTGCTGGAACGCGCGCATGGCGGCACGCTGCTGCTGGACGAAGTGTCCGACATGCCGCTGGAAACCCAGGGCAAGATCGTGCGCGCCCTGCAGGACCAGACCTTCGAGCGTCTTGGCGGGTCGGCGCGCGTCAAGGTGGATGTCCGCGTGCTCTCGACCACCAACAAGGATTTGCAGGCCGAGATCGCGGCGGGACGCTTCCGGGAGGATCTTTACTACCGTCTTGCCGTCGTGCCGGTGAAGATTCCCGCGCTCAAGGACCGGCGGGAGGATGTGCCCTCGCTCGCGCGCCTGTTCATCCTGCGATCAGCCGAAAGCTCCGGCATGCCGGCGCGGGAATTCTCGGCCGACGCGCTGGCCGCGCTGCAGGCCTATGACTGGCCCGGCAATGTCCGGCAGTTGCGCAATCTGGTGGACTGGCTGCTGATCATGGCGCCCGGCACTCAGGCGGATCCGATCCGCGCCGACATGCTGCCGCCCGAGATCGGCTCCCGCGCGCCGGCGCTGCTGAACATCGATCCGTCGGCCGACATCATGTCGCTGCCGCTGCGCGAGGCCCGCGACCTGTTCGAGACGCAATACTTGCAGGCGCAACTGCTGCGGTTCGGCGGCAACATCTCCCGCACCGCGCAGTTCGTCGGCATGGAGCGTTCGGCGCTGCACCGGAAACTGAAACAACTTGGCGTGAACTCCGACGAGAAGGTCGGCGGCTGAGCCTTACCCCTTCACCACCGTGATCCTGCCGCTTGGCTCCAGCACCACGCGGTGCGTGTCGGGCAGGTGCGACAGCGATGAGACACGCAGGGCCTCCTCCAGGTCCTGCTGGCTGACCCCCTGGCGCCGCAAGGCCGTGTTGTCGGGCTCTCCACGGTGGGCCAGTTCGATGGGGCGGCCTTCGAGGATGCGGGAGGCGAAGGGCCAGCGCGCGGCGAGCTGGGCGAGCACCCAGTGCAGGACCATCAACAGCGTGGTCGAGGCCAGCGTGCCGCCGAGGGGCGCGTGGCCGGTGATGGTCCGGCTGAGGCTGGAACCGACGATGATCGCGACGATGATGTCGAGCGCCGCCCATTTCCCGAAGATCCGTCGGCCGGTGACGCGGATCAGAATCAGGCCGTAGATCAGCACGACGACCGTGCGTGCACACTCCTGCCACCAGGTGATGGGTCCGACCGCCCCGAACAGGTCCGTCAAGTCCATTA
>JBFXDK010000004.1:43352-102150 GCA_050181195.1 Acetobacteraceae bacterium
GGTGATCGGCTGGCATTCTCTCGGTCTCGCGCGCAGCCGCCACACCAGCCCTGCGCGCATGATGGTTCCGCGCGCAGCCGCCACACCAGCCCTGCGCGCATGCCGGTGGCTCATCAGGCCGGCCGGTACGACGCCTTGAATTGTTTCAGGCCTCCCGCCTGCGGCGCGCTCCACGACGACGGTTTCGAATGGCCGCAGGTGGGCAACAAGACGGGGTCAACCCGGCGTCAATGGGGGAGGATGCATCATGAACTATTCCGGCAGAATTGCCGCCGTCGCGCTTGCCTTGTCCCTGGCGGCAGGGAGCGCGTTCGCGCAGAAGCAGGGCGGTGTGCTGCGCGTCTATCATCGCGACAGCCCGGCCAGCATGTCGATCCACGAGGAAGGCACGATCGGCGTGATCATGCCGATGATGGGCGTGTTCAACAATCTCGTGCTGTACGACCAGAGTGTCGCGCAGAACAGCCCGCAGTCGATCGTGCCAGAGTTAGCAACGAAATGGTCCTGGAACGCGGACTACACCGCGATCACCTTCACGCTGCGCGACGGGGTGAAATGGCACGACGGCAAGCCGTTCAGCGCCGATGACGTGAAGTGCACGTTCGACCTGCTGAGCGACCAGGGCAAGGAAAAGCTGCGCCTGAACTATCGCGGCAGTTGGTGGACCAATATCGCCAGCACCAGCGTGAACGGCCCGCGGGAAGCGACGGTGCACCTGAAACGGCCGCAGCCGGGCATCCTCGCGCTGATCGCCTCGGGCGAAACGCCGATGTATCCGTGCCACGTGCCCCCGCGCATCATGCGCCAGTCTCCAATCGGCACCGGGCCGTTCAAGTTCGTGGAATACAAGCCGAACCAGGGCATCAAGGTGGTGCGCAATCCCGATTACTGGAAACCGGGACGGCCCTACCTGGACGGCATCGAATACACGATCATTCCCAACCGTTCGACCGCGCTGCTGGCCTTCGTTGCCGGCAAGTTCGATATGACGTTCCCGAACGAAGTGACCGTTCCGCTGCTGAACGACGTGAAGGCGCAGCTGCCGGAGGCGGTCTGCCAGATCACCCCAACCAGCGAGAGCGTCGGACTGCTGATCAACCGGGCGCATCCGCCGTTCGACAACGCGGATCTGCGCAAGGCGATGGCGCTGGCGATCGACCGCAAGGCCTTCATCCAGATCCTGGGCAACGGGCAGGGTGACCTTGGCGGCGCAATGCTGCCGCTGCCCGAAGGACTCTGGGGCATGACGCCCGAGATGCTCGCGACACTGCCCGGCTATGCCGACGATGTGGCGAAGAACCGCGAAGAGGCGAGGGCCATCATGCGCCGCCTGGGCTATGACGCCGATAACCGCGTGCAGGTGAAGATGGCGACGCGCAACCTGGCGGTCTATCGCGATCCCGCGACGATCATGATCGACCAGTTGAAGGAGATCGGCATCGACGCAGAACTCGAAACGACCGAGACGGCGACCTGGGTGCCGAAGCTGATCAAGAAGGACTACAAGATCGCCGTCAACGTCCTGGGCAATCCGGTCGACGACCCGGACGTGGTGTTCTACCAGAACTATGTCTGCACTACGCCACGCAACTACACCGGCTATTGCAACCAGGATCTGGACCGGAAGGTGCAGCAGCAGTCGATGGAGGCGGATTTCGACAAGCGCCGGCAACTGGTGCGGGAAATCGACCATACGCTGCAGGTGGAACTCGCACGTCCGATCATCTATCACCGTCGTGGCGCGACCTGCTGGCAGCCGGAGCTCAAGGGCATCACGTTGATGGTGAACAGCCAGTACAACGGCTGGCGGATGGAGGACGTGTGGCTGGACCGGTAGAGCATGATCGCCTTGTGCGGAACGCTGACGGGGCGTGAATCATGGGACCAATCCAGGGATCAGAGCGTATTCAGCCTGCACCGCCAGGCTGAATACGCTCCAGGCCTCCGCACGCGCTCGGCCTGCACCGACGCGTGCCCATACGGCGCCCGTCGGGGTCAGGCGAACCGCACCGCGTAGACCGGCGGCAGCGTATGGGTGATCATGATCCAGTGGTCGCCCTGGTCCTCTGTCACCCACAGCCCGCCGGTCGTCGACCCGAAGGCCAGGCGCTCGCCGGTGGCGTCGATCGCCAGCGCATGCCGATACACGACGTCATACGCATGTGATTGCGGCAGCCCTTCGGTCAGGGTCTGGAAGCTGCGTCCGCCATCGCGGGTGCGGTTCACCACCAGCCGACCGTCGCACGGAATGCGCTTCTCGTCCTTGATTTCGGGCAGGAACCAGGCGGTATCTGGATCGCGCGGATGCACCGCGACGGGAAAGCCGAATACGGATGGCTGCACATCGGTGATCTCGGTGAAGTTCTGGCCCTCGTCCGAGGACACGAAGATCCCGTTGTGATGCTGCACCCACATCCGTTCGGGCGCCGCCGGACATTGCACCAGGCAATGCACGTCCTGCGCGATCGGGTCGTGCATCATCTCGGGCGGCCAGTGTTCGGCCCGCATGCCGTAGCCGCGCTGCGTCCAGCTGTCGCCGGCATCCGCGGTGAACCAGATGCCGCCCGTGGATACGGCGATCCATACCCGCCGGGAGTTCCGCGGGTCGACCACGATCGAGTGCAGACCAGGCAGATCGGCGCCGCCGCCCATCCAGCGCTTGCGGTCCGGATGATCCCACAAGGAGCGCACCAGCGACCAGCTGTCGCCATGATCGGTGGAGCGGAACAGCCCGCCCGGCAGCGAGCCGCACCACAGCGTGCCCGGCTCATCGGCGCCGCCGGCCGCGAGGGCCCAGATGCGCACGGTGCTCCAGGGCAGCGGCCGGCCCCACATGTCGTTCTCTTCCAGCCCCTCGGGCTTCGGCGGATAGGCCGGAGCGGCGATCTCCTCCCACCCCGATGCGGTGGACCGGTGCAGCTTGACGCCGAAATGTCCGTGATCCAGCGCGGCGTAATGACGTCCGTCACGCGGATCCGTCAGTGTCAGGGTGACGTTGTCGCCCAGGAAGTCGACCTGATCGATCGTCCAGCCGCTGGACCCGCGGGACACCCGAAACAGTCCCTTGCGGGTGGATACCAGCATCATGTCGCTCATGATCAACCTCCCGACAGTGCCTGATAGACGTGGATCGTGCTGGCGGCGGTGACCGGGTCCGACAGGCGCACCCGGTCGCGGATGATTTCACCGTCCACGAAGATGATCATGTGCCGGCGCAGCGCCGCCTGGTCGTCCAGCACATAGCGCCGAGCGCGTGGGTTTTCCGCGAAGACGGCGTCCAGTACTTCGCGGACCGTCGTGCCCGCGGCCTCGGTTTCGGGGCAGGGGACGTGGCGCTGGATGTTCTGGGTGAAGGAAACGCGCGGCATGACGGGGCTCACAGCGTGGCGACCAGCGCGGCCAGCTGGTCCGTTGCTTTGCCCCAGCCTTCATGGAAACCCATCTTCTCGTGCGCGTCGCGATCTTCCCGGCTCCAGTGGCGGACGCGCGCGGTGTAGCGGGTCTTGCCGCCCTCATCCCCGAACGTCAGGATCAGCGTCATGAAAGGTTTGTCCGACGGTTCCCAGGCGCGTGTGTATGCGTCCGTAATGACAAGCCGTTCGTTCGGCACCACCTCCAGGTAGACCCCGCGGTTCGGCATTTCGGTGCCGTCTGGCGCGCGCATCACCACCAGGTTGGCACCCCCCGGGCGCGGGTCCAGTTCCGCGTGCGGCGTGGTATAGGGCGCGGGTGTGAACCACTGCGTCAGCAGGGCTGGTTCGGTCCAGGCGCGGAACAGCTTGTCTGGTGTCGCGTCGATCAGGCGCGTCAGCACCAGTTCGCGGTCCGCGAGCGGCGCGGCATCGGTTTTCGCGGTCATGGCCTCATTCCTCCTTGCGTGTTGTCTGCCGGGTCCGCTGGGCCCAGCAGCATTTCCAGGTAGCGGCGCAGATGCCCGATTGCCTGCAGGGCGACATCCGGACCCTGTTTCGCCTTGGCGAAGATGAAGCCGCCCTGCAGCACGACCTGCATGAAGTAGCCGACGCTCTCCGGATCCCAGTCCGCGTCGGGCGCGTAGCGTTCCTTGGCCGCCGCCAGATTGCGCGCCAACATCGCGACATGCTCGCTCATGCCCTGGTCGCAGGCCGACCGCAGATCGGGGTGCGTCGCGTAGGTTTCCTGCACCGTCGTGCCGATCAGGCACGTATAGCCGGCGATCTCGCCCTGCAGCAGCGAGGCCCGGAAGTCGACATAGCCGAAGACGCGATCGCGCGGGTCGGGCAGGGCGGCATAGGGCGCGCCGGTGAACAGCGCCGACGCCATCGCCCCGAACTGCTCGATCGCGGCAATGCCCATCTGCTCCTTGCTGGTGAAGTGGTGGAAGAAACTGCCTTTCGAGACACCGGCGGCGGCGCAGATGTCGTCGATCGTCGTCGCGGCATAGCCCTTGCCGCGCACCACATCGCGTGCCGCATCCAGCAGCCTTGTGCGCGTGTCGCGCGCGTCTCGCATGCGTGCGGTCGCCTGTCGCGTGTCCCGCGTCCGTGCCATGTTACATACCGACTGGTTGGTATGAAATCTACCGCTGCAACGCCGCTGGCGCAACCCGGTTCACTCGTCTGTGATCAACGGCTTGCCGGGACGGTCACGCCGCCACGCATGAGGAAACCCTTGACGGACCCGGGCGCTTGTCGCGCAGTTGCCGCCAACGTCCCGCGGGAGGAGAACCATGAAGGCGCTGACACAGGAACAGGCGGACTATTTCCGTCACAATGGCTTCGTCTACCCGATCCCGGCCCTGACGCCGGAGGAGGTCGCGTTCTGCCTCGCGGGCCTCGAGCGGCTGGAAACCGGGCTTGGCTGTCCGGTGGCCCAGGCCGAGGTCAAGTGGCGTTCGCATGGCCATGCGCATTCGCCCTGGTTCAACTGGCTGATCCGCCACCCGCGCATCCTTGATGCGATCGAGGATGTGATCGGCCCGGATATCCTGGTCTGGACCAGCACTTTTTTCATCAAGGAACCGCATTCGCCGACCTATGCCGCCTGGCACCAGGACGGCACCTATTTTGGCCTGCAGCCGCAGGCGAGCGTCTGCGCCTGGGTCGCGCTGACCGATGCGACGCGCGAGGCCGGGTGCATGGAGCAACTCTCCAGCCACGGCGCCCCCCGCCAGTTGCACCATGCCCCGCTCGGCCTGCCGAACAGCATCAATCGCGCCGGCCAGACGATCATGGAGCCGTTCGATACGTCCGATCCCGTGGCGATGGCGCTGCCGGCCGGTTCCATTTCCCTGCACCATGAACTGGCGGTGCATCGCTCCTCGCCCAATCAGGCCGGCCACCGGCGCGTTGGTATCGGGCTCAACTATATGCCGCCGCATGTCCGGCTGGAGAGTCCGGTGCGCTGCTGCGCGATGCTGGTCCGCGGCGAGGATCGGTATGGGCATTTCGACCTGATCGAACCGCCAACGGCCGAACGGGACGCGGCGGCGATCGCGCTGCACCAGCGCGTCTCGGACCAGTACCGGGCGAACTATCAGGAGCAGGTGAAGCGCCACGAGCGGCAATTCGCCACCGCCGCCTCCTGACCGTGGTTTCGCCGGGGCGCCCCCCCCCGGCGGCACGTGCCTCGGCCCACGCAGCCAAGGAACGATCGCGCGTTCCGTCGCCGTGATCGTCCGCCTGCACCGTCGCTGGTGGCGAGGCTCATAAAGGCAATGTCCAGGCTCTCGGCCCTCCGCCAGGCGTGATGGCGGGCAATCCAGACGACGAAGTTGAAATAATTGTGTGTGACTATCGTATAAGTTGTAAATTTTGGTCGGGCAGGGTAAGCAGCACCTGGATAGCGCCGGATGAAGCATGTGATCGCGCACTCTGTTGAAATTCACGGGAGGAGCCGGCAAGCGGGTCCCCGCCTGCCCAGATCGGGACTATGGAGACCATGATCCTATCAAGCTGCCGGGAGGCGTCAGACGTGTCTGCCCCGACCGTCCTTGTCGTTGAGGACGAGCTGCTCGTCCGTCTGCCGATCGCGGAATACTTGCGCGACTGCGGCTATGACGTGTTGGAGGCGACCGACGCCGGGGAGGCGCTTTCGTTGATCGAGGGTGGCCATCCGGTTGACCTTGTATTCAGCGACGTGCGCATGCCGGGCAAGATGGACGGTTTCGGCCTGGCGAGTTGGCTGAACTGTCATCGGCCGGATGTGCGGGTCCTGCTGACGTCGGGGTATGATGGACGAGGCAGTGCGCCGGCCAAAGTGCGCGGTGTGGAGCTGATCGCCAAGCCGTACTCGCAGGCACGGGTCGCCAACAGCATCCATGCGCTTCTGCAGCGATAGAGAAAATTCGCGGCGCGCCTGATTTCGGCGCGGTCTTCGCCCTGGTTTCGCCACGGGTCCTGCGTTAACAGAGTGGCAATTCGTCGTTAGTAAGTTCCTTCACGTGCTTCCGACGCACGCCCCTTTGCCCCTGCGCGCAGCCATGAGCGATCCACAGACCCGCACCGAGCGGCTTCCCCGCTACTCCCTCTCCTCTGTCGCACCGACGATCAGCATGGTGGTCCTGCTGGCCGTTCTGTGCGTCGTGACCTTCGCCGCGATGCGTTCGCCACTGAAGGACGATATCGCCTGGCTGCTCTACGTCGCCCGCCGCTGGATGGCGGGCCGTGAGCTGTATATCGACGTCGTCGAGGTCAATCCGCCGCTGATCGTGTGGCTGTCGGCCATCCCGCTGGCGGTGGGCCGCTGGTTCAACCTTAGCGTGCATCAGGTGGCGATGACGATGTTCATTGCCACGGTGCTGGGCTGCGCGTGGTGGACCGCGGGCTTGCTGCGCCGCCTGGGCGGGCTGTTCGCCGACCGGGTAACGGTGTTCGCGATCATTGGCGTGGTGCTTCTGGTCATGCCGGCGGGGGAGGTGGGCCAGCGCGAGCACCTGCTGATCGCGCTCACACTGCCCTATCTCGTGCTGTTCGCCCTCTCCCTGCAGAAAATGAAACCCGGTTTCTGGCCCGCGGTCTTCGCCGGCGTCGCCGCGGGGGTGGGTTGTGCGCTGAAGCCGCGCTATGCCGGGCTGTTCGTGGTGCTGGAGGTGATCGCGCTGACGCGCGGCCTGTGGCCGTGGCGCGTGCTGCCGCTCGCAGCCGGGCTGACGATGGGGGCCTATGCCGCGGTGGTGGCGATGACGGCCCCGGCCTACATCCAGCGTGCCGTGCCGATGGCGCTGGCGCTCTATGGTGCGACCGATGTGCCGTTCATGAGCCTGCTGCGGGACAGTTTCGTGCTGATGGTGGGTTCGGCCGTGGCGGCAGCGCTGCTGTGGTTTCGCTGGCGCAGCATGCGAGAGCGTGATCTCATGCTCGTTCTCGTCACGTTCTCGGTCGTCAGCCTCGTGATCTGCTTCATGGACGGCAAGGACTGGTACTACCATCGGTTGCCCGCCACCGTCACAACCGTGCTGGCCCTGATCGTCTGGGTGGCCTCGGCCCTGCGCGACAGCCGCGCGCGCGCCGAACGGCCGCCGCTGCTGGCGATGGGGGTGGCGGCGCTGGCCATGGTCGTGCTCTGCGTCGGTGCGCTGCATCGGCTGGAGCCGCAGGTGGCGCAGGCGGTGGAGCCGGAGGCGACTACCGTCGTCCGGCTGGAGCAGATCATCCGCAAGGAGAACGCGCGCACCTACATCGCCTTTTCCGAGTGGATCGCGCTGGGCTTTCCGGTGGTGAACAACACCGGCGTCTCCTGGGCATCGCGCTTCGACTCGATGTGGGCGCTGAAGGGCGAGTTGTGGCGTGCCCGCTTCGACCCGACCGTGGCGCGGGAATGGCCGGTGGCGCGGTGGGTCGTGCACGATTTCCTCACCGGCTGTCCCGACATCGCGGTGGTCGATACGCGTGAGGGCCTGAACTACATCGCCGTGCTCAGCGACTCCGATCCGGCCTTCGCCCGCGCCTGGTCGCGCTACCGGCAGATCGACGCGTTCGACGGACTGACGATCTACCGCCGCGGCAAGGCCGGCTGCATCGATCCCTGGATCGCAGCGGAGGGTGACAGGCGCGCACGACGTTAAGTGGAGAGGCGTGGCCTGGGCAGCGAAGGCCTGCCTGCCACCGGCGATGAGCGCAGCCTGTCGACTGGCTGCATATCCGGGGTGCCCCGACGAACCGGCCGCCGCGTTACCTGCGGTGGACGAGGAGGCACAAGTCCAGCTCCCCGTCACCCGTTAGTCGATCGCCGGCGCATACCGGGCGAGGTAGCCGCAAGCCTTTCCTGAGCCCCGGGGATCATCCTGGCTTGGCAGCGCCCCGGAAGCCCCCCTTGCTGACAAAGGTATTCACGCCCAAGGAACTGGTCCCGCCCAGCTGGACGGCGGCGCCGTCCGGCCTCACGCCGCGAGCACGCTTTCGCCGTCCAGGATCGCGGCGGCGGCATGCACGACGGCGGCGATCCGCACGGCGGCCTGCACCTGCTCGGCCGAGAGGTCATGCTGGCGCACCGCCTTCTCGTGACTTTCCATGCACATGCCGCAGCCGTTCACCGCCGACACCGCGAGTGACCAGAGTTCGAACGTCGCCTTGTCCACCCCGGGCTTCGCCATGACATTCATGCGCAGCTTCGCCGGCATCCGGGGATAGTCGCCGCCCACCAGATGGGCGAACCGGTAGTAGATGTTGTTCATGGCCATGATCCCGGCG
This sequence comes from Acetobacteraceae bacterium, assembly GCA_050181195.1. Taxonomy (GTDB): domain Bacteria; phylum Pseudomonadota; class Alphaproteobacteria; order Acetobacterales; family Acetobacteraceae; genus Rhodopila. The sequence goes on from JBFXDK010000004.1 coordinate 52,022, forward strand.
GCGGCCTTGGCGGCCGTCAGGGCCTCGGGCGACAGGCGCGGGGCGAATTCCGCCGTCACCGCGCCGATCACCTGCGCGTTGCGGGCGGCCAGAGCGGCGGCAATGAAGGTGCCGGCCCGCTGCTCCTCGGTCAGCACCGGTTCGCCGGCAAGTGAGCCAAGATTCAGGCGGATATCCCGCGCATAGTCGGGCAGCGCCTCCTTGAGGGCTTCGAGAGACATTGGAAACATCCTTGCTGGACGGGTCATCCCGGCGGGCAGGGCCGCCGGGCATATCGTCGGAGTGGGGAACGGGAGCGGGATCGCTCGGATCGCCGCGCCATGCCCGGCGGCATCGCGAAAATGCCACCGGAAGCGGCGTCGACGGATCAGGCCGCGGGACGCAGGACGTCCTGGCCCTTGTTCCAGTTGCACGGGCACAGCTCGTCCGTCTGCAGCGCATCGAGCACGCGCAGCACCTCGGCCGGATTGCGTCCCACGGACAGATCGTTCACCGAGGCGAAGCGGATGATCCCCTGCGGGTCGACGAGGAACGTGGCACGCAGCGCGACACCTTCATTGCGGTCCAGCACGCCGCAGGCCGCGGCGAGTTCGCGCTTGATGTCGGCCAGCATCGGCACCTGCAGCGTCTTCAGGTCGGCATGATGCAGCCGCCAGTTCAGGTGCACGAACTCGCTGTCGATCGATACGCCGTAGACGACGGCGTCGCGATCCGCGAAGTCGCCGGCGAGCTTGCCGAACGCGACGATCTCGGTCGGGCAGACAAAGGTGAAATCCTTCGGCCAGAAGAACACGACCTTCCACTTGCCGGGATCGGAGTCGGAGGTCACGTCGATGAACGCGGTCTCGAGGTTGGTGCCGTCGGGGCCGCCCTTGACGGCCTTCAGCGCAAAGGATGGGAACGCGTCGCCAACAGTCAGCATAGCGATGTCTCCGGGAAAATTGCAGGTGCGGCACAGGTATGGCGCTCTCCCCAATTTCGTGCCAATGAATAATATTGTTCATTTTGATCGATTGAGACGATGACGATCCTTCCCAGCCCGCAGCAACTCCGCTATCTCGTCGCACTGGCGGAAAGCCGGCATTTCGGCCGGGCGGCCCTGGCCTGCGCCGTGACCCAGTCGACCCTGTCCGCCGGCATCCTGGCGCTGGAACGGCAACTCGACGCCCAGGTGCTCGATCGCACCGCCGGGCGGCATGTCGTGTTCACCCCGCTTGGCCTCGACCTTGTCGACCGCGCCCGCGCGGCGTTGGCCGCGCTGGAGGCCGTCGCCGAAACCGCGGCCGCGGCGCGCGAACCCATGAGCGGCCCGCTTCGCCTTGGCGTCATCCCGACCATCGGCCCGTTCCTGCTGCCCAGGCTGATGCCGGTGCTGCGCGGCGCCTTCCCCAGGTTGCGGCTCTTCCTGCGCGAGGACACCACCGCTCGTCTGGTCGACCGCCTGGAAGCCAACCGCCTGGATGTGCTGCTGCTGGCGCTTCCCTGCGATTGTGGCGGCGCCGATGCCATGCCGGTCGCGCGCGATGAGTTCCTGGTCGCGCTCCCGCCCGGCCACTCGCTCGCCGCCTCTCCCGTGGTGCCGGTCGCAGCGCTGGCGAATGAACGCCTGCTGTTGCTGGAGGATGGGCATTGCCTGCGCGATCAGGCGCTGGCGGTTTGCGGGCTGCTGGGCGGCGACAGGGGCGACCAGGACGGGTTCGCGGCGACCAGTCTGCATACGCTGGTGCAGATGGTCGCCGGTGGCCTGGGGATTACGCTGCTGCCCAGGCTCGCCGTGGCCGCGGGAATCATCGAAGGCACGGGTTTGATCCTGCGTCCGCTGGCCGGTGCCGGAGCATGGCGCACCCTCGGTCTCGCATGGCGGCCGAATGCGCCGCGTGCCTCGGACTATCGCGCGCTGGGGCCGCACCTGGCGGAAACCTGCCGCGACGCGTTCGGCTCGCCCGCCCAGGCAGCCGCGGTGGGATAGCGTCGGGACGCAACTCGCGGCACAGTCGGCGCATGACCGACAGTCCCTACCTGTTCCGCGCCGCGGACCACCCGCTGGCTGCCGCCTCCGAGCGCCTCAAGGTGCGGGAGGCCGTCTCCGATTTCGGCATCGCGCTGCGCTATCAGGAGCGCGCGCCCGATCCGCCCGGCGCCCCGGAATCCGACTGGTGCGAGACGGGGCATTCGATCTTCATCCTTGCGGGACGCATCCGTTACCGGTTCGACACCCACACCGTGGAGGCCGGGCCGGGCGATATGCTGCACATTCCCGCCGGCCGTGCGCATCGTCACAAGCCCAGCGTCATGGGGGATGAGACGGTCCGGTATGTGCTGACGGAATTCAGCTGACGTTCGGGGTAAGCGCCGCCGCGTGTCACACGTTCGCGCGAGGCATCGAACAGGGACCGAGGGTCGGGAGTTGGGGACAAATCCAGCATCAGTCGTGCGAGGAGCCATGCTGCCCCCCACTGCCCAGCGCGTGTCCATCCATACCAGCGACGCGATCAACCACCGGATCCGCGAGGAAACGGACAAGCGGGTCGCGTGGTTCGCCGCCCGTCCGGCCGAGATCGACGCAAGACTCGCGGCCCTGGATCGCGAATGGGACGTCGAGCGCATGCTGGAAGCCAATGCCGCGACGCTGGCGCTGACCGGCGTCGTGCTGGGTGCCACTGCGGACCGCCGGTGGCTCGCGCTGCCGGCGCTGGTCACGGCATTCCTGCTGCAGCACGCGACGCAGGGCTGGTGCCCGCCCGTGCCCATCCTGCGGCGCCTTGGCTTTCGCACCGCTGCGGAAATCGATGAGGAGCGTTCGGCCCTGAAGGCGCTGCGCGGGGACTTCCGCAATGTGCCGAGCGGGATGACGGATTCGTCGACGCCGCATCTGCGGGCGCGGCGTGCGCTGGAGGCGGCCCGGGCCTGAGGGGAAACGCCGGATTGTGAACGCTCCCGGTGACGGGCAGCAAGGCGTACACGCTTCCTAAACCAATTGGCCGCATGCTGCGGCCAGGAGGTTTGGATGCTGTCCCCGTCTCTGCGGAACTGGTTCGGGCGCGCCGACGACCACGAGGCTGCTGACGCGACGCCGCAGCCGCCCGGCGAGGCCAAGGTCATTCCGTATTTTCCGCCGGCCGAGCAGACGCTAGCGCATTGGCCGATAGAGCGCATCGGTGTGGTCGACGGGCTGTGGGGCGAAGGGTTCGTTTTCCCGGGCGGAGAACTTGAAACCATGCGGCTCGCCAAGCCGCTTGGACTGTCCGCGGCATCCAGCCTGCTGCTCCTCGGCGCCGGCGGAGGTGGCCCCGCCTGCACTGTCGCACGGAAACTCGGCGTGTGGGTCAGCGGGTTCGAAGCCGATCCGGAACTGGCCGCGCTTGCGGCCGAACGGGTGATCCAGGCCAAGCTTGGCCGGCGGGCGCAAGTGGATAGTTGGGATCCCGCGGCGCCGGAGTTCGCACGCCACTACTTTCATCACGGCCTGGCGTTGGAACCGCTGCGTGGAGCCCAGCCGGAGCCGATGCTGGCCGCGCTCGCGGCGGCTCTGAAGCCCGGGGGGCAATTGTCGCTGATGGAACTCGTGGCGGATGCGCCGCTCGATCCGTCGGACCCGACCGTGGCGCGTTGGGCGACGCTGGAAGACCGCAGGCCGGAGACGCTGCCGACCGAGGTTGCAATCACCCGCATCCTGCGCCGCCTGGGATTTGACGTCCGCATCGTCGAAGATGTCTCGGCGCGTCACATGCAGCAGGCGTTGCTGGGCTGGCGCACGACCGTCCGCGACCTGGAGTTCAAGCGTCCGACCAGGCGGTCGGCGGCGCTGCTGATCCAGGAAGCCGAATTGTGGCTGCTGCGGATGCGCCTGTTCCAGGGGCGGCGCCTGCGGTTGATCCGCTGGCATGCCATCGGACGGGGCACCTGATCAGGCAACCAACGCTCAGCCGCCGAAGCCCTGCTCGACCAACGCTCGACCGCCGGATCTCCGCTCAAGCTACCCCGTGCGCGCATCATGGCGCAGGCCCCCCGCGATGCCCCGCGCTCTGATGCCCGGACAGCCGTGTTCGGCCGGCGTTGGTTTGCCGGCGGTCGCCAACCGGATAGACTGAAGCGGCTCAACACTGTCCAAGGGGGACCAAGATGGCAGACAGCGAACGGCGTGCCCAAGGGCGCGCGATGCGACGCAAGCTGATGGGTGAGGCCTATGCGGACAAGCTCGACAGTTCGGTTTACCGCGAGCCCATCATGGAGAAGTTCGCGGAAGTCACGCAGGAGACGATCTTCGGCACGCTGTGGACGCGTCCCGGCCTGGATCTGAAGACCCGTGCCCTGATCTGCGTCATCTCCGATGCCGCGCAGGGTCGCGATCCGGAACTGAAGCTGCATCTGCGCTTCGCCCTGAACCAGGGCTGGACCGAGGATGAACTGGCCGAGGCGCTGCTGCACCTGACGGGCTATATCGGCGCGCCGCTGGTCCGCGAAGCGATGCTGACCGCCTGCGAGGTGTTCAAGGAAATTCGCGCCGAGAAGTAGGTCTGCAACCGGCGCGGCGGCGTGACCGCGTCGCCATGCCGGACAGCGGCCCGGTCATTTGGGACGGCGGCGATGAACGGTGTCGGGCGCACACGCTACCGTCGCCCCGGCAGGTCCGGATCTTGCGCGGGACTGACGATCGCCTTGACAGCGGCGGATCGCGCCCCTATCCACCGCGCCTCATTTGCTCCTGGAAAAGCACGCGTGTCATGAGAGTTCGCAACAGCCTGAGATCGGCGAAGGTCCGCGACAAGAACTGCCGCGTCGTTCGTCGCCGCGGGCGGGTCTATGTCATCAACAAGAAGAACCCGCGGATGAAGGCCCGCCAGGGCTGATCCAAGGCGCCCGGCCTCGGGCGTTTCGCTTCCCAACCCTCTCGGCAACCCGGTCGCGCCCCTGGCGGACCGGGTTGCCGTGTCTTGCATCCGGCATCGCGGCTTGCGGGCGGCGATAAGGATTGCGTTATGAACCGCACATGTTGAAGCGTCGCTGGCGATAACGCTCGCGAACAGCGTTCCGCACAGCTAATAGTGCGGGATGGTCCGACATCAAGCCGTGAAGGCCGCTGCGGGTCATCAGGGATGTGACCGTAAAGGGAGATGAAACGTGAGACGGAACCACTGGATGGCCGGCGCCTTCGCGCTCGGGCTTCTGGCCCAGCCGGCTGCGGCGCAGATTTCCAACGATGTGATCAAGGTTGGCGTGCTGACGGACATGTCGAGCCTCTACGCCGACATCAACGGGCCGGGCGCGATCGTCGCGGCGCAGATGGCGATCGAAGACGCGGGCGGGTCAATCAACGGCAAGAAGATCGAACTGATCCAGGCCGACGTGCAGAACAAGGCTGATGTCGGCACCTCGATCGCCAGCAAGTGGTACGACGCCGAGAATGTCGACGTGATCATCGGCGCCGCCGCGTCGTCGTCCTCGCTCGCCGTGGCCGGGGTCGCCGGCGACAAGAAGCGAATTTTTTTGGCGACTGACCCGGCCACCTCGGACCTGACCGGCAAGGCCTGCAACCCCTACACCATCCACTGGGTCTACGACACCGTGGCGCTGGCCAACGGCACCGGGTCGGCCGTGGTGAAGTCCGGCGGCAAGACCTGGTACTTCCTCACCGCCGACTATGCCTTCGGCCATGCGCTGGAACGTGATGTCACCGCGGTGGTCACCGCCAATGGCGGCAAGGTCCTCGGCTCCGCTCGCCATCCGATCAACACCTCGGATTTCTCCGCCTATCTCGTGCAGGCGCAGGCGTCCGGCTCACAGGTGGTCGGGCTGGCCAATGCCGGCGGCGACACGATCAACTCGATCAAGCAGGCGGCCGAGTTCGGCATCGTCAAGGGCGGCCAGAAGCTGGCCGGGCTCCTGGTGTTCATCACCGACGTGCACAGCATCGGCCTGCCGCTGGCGCAGGGGCTGCAACTGACCGAAGCCTTCTACTGGGACCTGAACGACGGCACGCGCGCCTTCTCGAAGCGGTTCGCCGAAAAGCGTGGCGGGCGCATGCCCACCAGCGTGCAGGCCGGCTTCTACTCGGCGCTGAAGCATTACCTGGAGGCGGTGAAGGCGACCGGCACCGACAACGCCGAGGCGGTGATGGCGAAGATGAAGGCGACGCCGACCAACGATCCGCTGTTCGGCAAGGGCAGCGTCCGGGCCGACGGCCGCAAGATCCACGACATGTACCTGTTCGAGGTGAAATCGCCCGCCGAGTCCAAGGGACCTTACGACTACTACAAGCTGATCCGCACCATTCCCGGCGAAGAAGCCTTCCGTCCGATGGATCAGGGCGGCTGCCCGATGGTGAAGAAGGGCTGAATTCCGCCTGTGCGGGCCACGTTGCGATCCGGCGATCCGGCCGCGACGCGGCCCCGCCCGCTACCAGATTGCCGTCCCGCTGCCGGCCCAGAGACCGCGGCGGGCGGCACGGGCCTCGGCTTCCGCCGTGGCCAGCGGACCCGAGCCGGTGCTGGCGCGGGCCCAACCCTGCGCGATCAGCGCCCGGTTCACGTTCACGCCCCGCACCGAGCAGATCGCGAGCGGCCGTCCCACCGGATCACGCCCGTTCCAGTCACATTCCATCCGGCCATCGCGGATCAGCGCCGCCAATGCCGATGCCGCGGCCGCGCCGCAATCAAAGGAACTGTCCTCGGCCTCGCGGCAGCTCTGCCCGCGCGCCGGCGCATCAACCCCGTCCAGGCGCACCACGCGATCCTGCACGCGCAGCGTGCCGCCATCGACCACCGCCACGACGGCGGCCGGCGCGATCAGCCGGCCGGACCCAGGACCGCTGGCCGGTGCCTGTGACGGCCGGCCCATCATCCAGCTTCCGCCGATCACCACGCCCAGGCAAACCGCCAGCGCCAGGATGACACGTCGTTTTCCCCGGCCGGCGTTGCGCAGCGAAAAGGATGCAGGCTCTGGCCGGAAGATCCGGCGCTTCCGATTGAGCGACACGGCGACGGTTCCTGGTGTCGTTTTGCCTCGAGGGTGCGACTCGCATGCAGACGATGGCGGTCCGGGTCAAGACCAGAATGAATGCAATTCAGAAATTTTTTCCCATTCCTTCAGGACGGTGGGCCGTATGTCGGCACTGTGGGCGGCCACGAACCCCAGAACCAGGCCGACTGCATGGGCATGCGGACCGTCGGGGCCGCCCAGTTCGTCCAGCAGGTGACGCGCGACCGTGCCGTCGTTCAGCAGGCCCAGGCCCTGCTGCAGACGGCTCAACCGGCGGACAAAGCGGCGCGGCGCCTTGCCGGGATACAGCGGCACGAACAGCTCCGCCGTATAGCGCGCCCGCTTCGCGCGCAGCCGCAGGTCGTGCAGCGCGGGCACATCCAGTTCCTCGATCCGTTTGCCGGCGTTCAGCAGCTTCCGCCAGCGCGCGCGCAAGGCCGCCGGCGCGAAGTCAGCCACCGCCGGCGCGGGTTCGTCACCGGCGGAACCCCAGGCATCCGTGCCGGCAAGCCAGGCCAGTTCGACGGCCAGCACCCGGAAGGCGGGTGAGCGCAGATAGGCCTGCAGCGCAGCGTGGCAGGCATGCCGCCGTTCCTCGGCGGCCGTGACCAACCGGTGCAGATGCGGGTCCGCTGGTATCGCCCCTGTCACCGCCCTGATTGTCTCGGTGACGAACACGTCCCAGTCCCGTGTCGGTCCCAGGCGCGCGGCGAGGTCCTTCAGGTCCTGGTTCACGGCGGCGACCTGGGGACTGTTCAGCGTCATGCGGAACACCGAAATGGCGGAGCGCATGCGCCGGACCGCGACGCGCATCTGGTGCACCGGCTCCGGTCCGTCCTGGTCGTCCGCGGCCCGCGGCGCCTCATGCAGCAGGACATGGGTCAGTTGCCCCAACACGTGCCGCAGCGCCTCCTGCGCCGAACATCCATCCGGCGGGGGACCGGGCCCGCCGCCCGGGTCGGGAAACGGCACGCCGCCCACCAGCGCCAGCGCCTCGGCCGCAAGGCTGGTCCGAGGCACGGTGACCCGCGCCGCATTGGCCAGCAGCAGCGCCACCGCCCGGACGCCCTGCGGTGGACCCTCCACGATGACCCGCGCGATCGGGTGTTCCGCGGCAACCGCCCGCACCACGCCCCGCCGCAGCGTGACGGTGACCGGCTCGTTGTCGCCGAGGAGCGGGTAGAGCACGTCCCGGCCCTGGAAGGCGGCGATCGGGATCAGCGGCTCGGGCAGGTCGGCGGTGATCGTCTCGCGGCTTTCCGCTTCGTCGAGCACAGGAGGCGTGGCGGCCGGCGGACAGCCGGCGGCGGCGGGCGAGAGCGGTTGCAGCCGCCAGATGCCTTGGGATTCGGACAGGACCTGCCCGCGTTCGGCCAGAATGCGGTCGGGGCTGTCGTGCCACAGGATACGGTGCGGGATCGGCTTGCCCCGGTTCTGCCGCTCGGCGGCAAAGGGTTTCAGTCGGGCCACCCGCCCGGCATCGTCCGCCGCAATGGCGAGTTCCAGCCGCATGGCGCTATTCGGCGGCCTCCAGCGTGCGCGGGGTGAGGAACTGGATCAGGCGGGCGCCGCCGGGCTGCAGATCCGACCATGTGCCGGTGACGGTGAATTCCGCCAGCGCCGCCGTCGGGAACCCTTCGGCCAGGCGGCGGCGAACCTTCTCGCCGGTCAGGTTCAGCGGCGGGGCGGCCAGCATCAGGGCAAGGTCGTGCAGCCCCGGATTATGCCCGATGACCAGGACACTGCGGACGGTCTCGGCCACCTCGTGCAGCGCGGCGAGCAGCTGCGGCGCGGGGGCGAGGTACAGCGTGTCCATCGGCTCGACCAGCGGCGTGTCATCCCAGGGTTCCAGGGCCTCCAGCGTCTGCAGTGTCCGGCGGGAGGAGGAGACCAGGATCAGGTCGGGCGCCAGGCCGCGCTCGCGCATGGCGTCGCGCATCAGCGCGGCGGAGCGCCGGCCACGGCCATTCAGCGGGCGCTCGCGATCCGGCAGTTCCGGCGCATCCCATGCGGACTTGGCGTGACGGAGGAGCAGAAGCTGGCGCATCGGGACAGTGTGCCATGCGGGCGGGCGCTTGTCGTCTCCCCCCTGCGGGTTCCGCCCCTGATGGGGCCGGCATGGAATCCTGACGCAGCATCCCCACGCGCCCAGGCAGCCCCGCCCGAACCGACCGCGGGCGGGGACTGCGCCTGCCGCCCCGGGACATGCATGGTGCCGAAGTCCGCTGCCGCTGCCGAACCAGACCGGCTGGCTGCGATCGTCAGGCCGTCACGTCGATCCAGGAGAGATGGCCGCCCTTGCCGGCGCCGGTGTCCATGAAGATGGCCCTGCCGCCATGGACGCCGTTGCGGACATAGGGGCGGCCATTGGTGCTGCGCCGGTCATGGCCGCAATACACGGTCATGTCGGCGGGGATCCGGTCGACCCAGCGCAGGCTGCGTTCGGGATACCCGTCGGCCTGCATCCGTCCGGTCGGTTCGCCGAACAGCGCGCGGGCGACCGGTCCGCGCGGGCGGTCCAGCCCATGCTCGGGCGGCGGGCAGTCCAGCATCGCGGTGTGGAAGCCGCCATGCACGAAGAACGCATTGCCGCGGCGCAGCCACGCCGGCGCCCGCGCGGCCTCCTGCTGCACGCGGCGGCGCAATGCCTCATCCAGCTGGTTGATCGTGTCCTGCAGCGCGGGTTCCATCCGCACCGGCTGGCCGGCCAGCGCGCGGGCGAGCTTGAGGTCGTGATTTCCCAGGATGAACAGCCCGCGGCCGTGATCGATCAGGTCGAACATGATGCGCAGCGTGCCGGCGCTGTCGGGGCCGTGATCGGTCAGGTCCCCAAGCTGGACGATGAAGCGATCCGTCGCCGCGGCGGCATAGGCAAAGGCGACGGAGTCACCATGCACATCGCCAACCACGCGCAGGGCGACATCGGGAGGAATGGCCAGGCGGTTCATTCTAGCCATGAATCATAGTGCCGGAGGTCGGCATTTTCCAGGAAAGACCATGCTGACCGCTCGGGTTTTTGACGGACGCGCATCGTCGGCGTCATTCCTCGGCACGCAGGGCCTGAAAGGCGGCCAGCGCGCGGGCGCGGCCCTGGGCAAGGTCGACGATCGGGGCGGGGTAGCTCTCGCCCAGGCAAATGCCGGCGTGCCGCAGCGCCTCGGGCGGGGCCGCCCATGGCGCGTGCAGATGCCGGATGTCGAGTCGGGCGAGTTCCGGGACGAAGCGACGGACATAGTCGCCGTCGGGATCGAATTTCTGCCCCTGCAGCACCGGGTTGAAGATCCGGAACCACGGCGCGGCATCGGCGCCGCAACCCGCGACCCATTGCCAGCTGGCGGCATTGTTCGCGAGGTCGGCATCCACCAGCGTGTCCCAGAACCAGCGCTCGCCGTCCTGCCACGGGATCAGCAGGTGCTTCGTCAGCAGGCTCGCCGTGATCATCCGCACGCGATTGTGCATCCAGCCGGTCTGCCAGAGCTGACGCATCCCGGCATCGACGATCGGGATGCCGGTGCGGCCGCGTTGCCAGGCGCGCAGCGCGGCCGGATCGTCCCGCCAGGGCATGGCGGCAAAGGCCGAACGCAGCGGTTCGTCGGGCAGATCGGGATGATGCCACAGCAGGTGGATGGAAAACTCACGCCACAGCAGTTCGCGCTGGAACTTGTCGCGCCCGCGGCCGGGTTCGCGGCTGGACACCGCATGCCAGACCTGGCCGGCGGACACTTCGCCGAAATGCAGGTGCGGCGACAGCCGCGAGGTCGCCTCGACTTCCGGACGGTCCCGAGCGGCCGCGTAGCGGTCCAACGGATCGTCGAGGAAATCCCGCAGGCGCTGCCATGCGCCCTGCTCCCCGGGCGTCCAGGTGTCACGCAACCCGCCGGCCCAGTCGGGGGTGGGCAGCAGGCCCCAGTCCTCCAGCCGGTCGGATCGCGGCGGGTCGGGACAGGGGATCCGCGCGGGAGCCGGGACGGGCGGTTTCGGCGGGGCGGCGGCCAGGCAGGCTTTGGCGAACGGCGAATAGACGCTGAAGGCGCCGCCGGTCCGGCTGCGCACGGCTTCGGGGTGGAACAGCATGGTGGTGCGCATCCGGCGCAGCGGCACCGGGGCGATCCGCTCCGCGACCCGTGTATCGAGCCGGCGCGCCCAGGGTTCGACCGATCCGCCGGTGAACACCTCGGTGGCGCCGGTCTCTGCAACCAGCCGCGGCAGTTCCTCCCCGGCGTCGCCCCGCCGCAGCACAAGCGTGCTCCCCCGTCCCGCCAGGTCGGCAGCCAGGGCAGCCAGGCTGTGATGCAGCCACCAGCGGGACGCCGCGCCCGGCGCCCAGGTCCCGGCCGACGCATCATCGAGGATATGGACCGGCAGCACCGGCTGGCCCGTCGCCAGGGCCGCCTGCAGGGCGGCCTGGTCGCTCAGGCGCAGGTCATTGCGGAACCACAGCAGAACCGGCGGGGGATGGGATGACGGCATGGGCACTCGCGATGGCAGGAACGATACCTGCCTGATCTGGTGCCGGGTGGCGCGGATGCACCGTCACATCGCGTCGCGCCGCGGGCTCGTCCGGAATGGCGCGACGGCGAAACCCCGGACAGGCCCCATCAGTAGGGCGGCCGGCCGTAGCGGAACGCGTCGCGGATCTTCTGGTCCGTGTGATACTGGCTGACGGCGTAGGCGGCCCAGATCGCCGCCGGCACCCAGCCGATCAGGGTCAGCTGCAGGATCAGGCAGATGATGCCGGCAATCGGGCGCCCGATGGTGAAGAACGCCAGCCATGGCAACAGGATGGCAATCACCAGACGCATGCAGGACACTCCGTTGGCAGGGAAAGGAACATGTCTCACATGTGGGACGCCGGTTGCCCCGGGGCAACCGGATCCGATCCTGCGGCGGCACAAATCATCACCCGGGCCCGGCCGCTGACGCGCAGGTTCAAGGCATGGAACGTCAGGCCGCGTCCACCAGCACGAGTTCCGCGTCCTCCAGCGCCGTCACCCGGATCGTGGCTTCGCCGGTGATCGCCGCCCCGTCCCGCGCGCCGACCCGCACGCCGTTGACCTCGACGCTGCCGCTCGCGGGCACGAGATAGGCATGACGAGCCGGATCGATCGGATACGCAACGCTCTCGCCCGCCCGCAGGGTCGCCCCGGCCACGCGCGCCTGGGCGCGGATCGGCAGCGCGTCGCGGTCCTCCGCCAGGCCGCTCGCGAGTGTCACGAACTGGCCCGCGCGCTCATCCCGCGGGAACGGACGCGTGCCCCAGGACGGCTCGCCGCCGCGCCCATCGGGGATGATCCAGATCTGGAACAGCGTCGTCGTCCCCGGCTCGCGGTTGTACTCGGCATGGCGGATGCCGCTGCCGGCGCTCATGACCTGCACGTCGCCGGCTTCGGTCCGTCCGGTATTGCCCAGGCTGTCCTCATGGGTGATCGCACCCTGCCGCACATAGGTGATGATCTCCATGTTTGCATGCGGATGCGGCGCGAAGCCAGTGCCGCCGGCAATCTCGTCATCATTCCAGACCCGCAGCGCACCCCAGCCCATCCGGTCGGGGGCGCGGTAGTCGGCGAACGAGAAGTGATGGCGCGCATTCAGCCAGCCATGGTTGGCGGCGCCCAGGGTGGTGAAGGGCCGCAGTTCGATCATCTCGACTTCTCCCGTGTTGTGTGTCCGGCCCCGTAGATGGCGCCGCAGGAAGGGCGTAGAAAGGGAAACGATGGAAATTCATCGTTTCCGGAATTGCGATGTCCTCCCTGCCTGATCTCGAAGCCTGGGCGGTGTTCGCCAAGGTCGCCGAAACCGGTTCCTTCGCCGCCGCGGCCTCCCGCCTCGGCCTTTCGAAGGCCACCGTATCCAAGGCGATCGCGCGCCTGGAGGCGCGTCTCGGCGCGCCGCTGCTGAACCGGACCTCGCGCCGTCTGTCGCTGACCGCGATCGGCCGCGAAACGGCGGCATCCGCGGGCGGTCTGCTGGCCGAGGCAGAGCGCCTGGAGACCGTGGCGCGGGCGCGTTCGGCGGAGCCGCGCGGCGTGGTGCGGGTGGCGGCGCCGATGTCCTTCGGCATCGCGCATCTGGCGCCGCTGCTGCCGGACCTGTTGACGGCGTATCCGCACCTGGCGATCGACCTGCATCTGGGCGACGAGGTGATCGACCTGATCGAGGGGCGTTTCGACCTCGCGCTGCGGATTGCCGCCCTGGGCGATTCCAGCCTGCGGGCGCGACGCCTGTGCGGTGTGCGGCGCCTGCTGGTCGGCGCACCGTCCTACCTGGATGCCAACGGCCGGCCGGCGCACCCGAACGATCTGCTGCGTCACGCCTGCTTCGACTATGCCAACCTGCCCGTGCCGAACCGCTGGCGCTTCTTCCATCCATCAGGCGATGAGGTCACCATCTCTCCCACCGGCCGGTTGCGTGCCAACAACGCCGACGTTTTCCGCTCTGCTCTGCTGGCGGGGCTGGGCCTTGCCGTGCAACCCGAATTCCTGGTCTGGCAGGACGTGGCCGCCGGCCGGCTGGAACCGGTCATGACCGATTGGTCGCTACCCGGCATCGCGCTGAACATCGTGTTGCCGCCGGGACGGCTGCGGCCGGCACCGGTTGCGGCGGTGGTGGACTTCCTGGCCGAACGTTTCGGACCCGCGCCCTGGGCGGCGGTAAGGATCGCGGTCGACCCGGCACGGGCGCGCTGATGGCGGGTCGCCCCGCCGAAGCAACGCAGCAGAGCCACCCGGCCCGCGGGTTCGGAGCAGGTGTCCGGCGGCAGTCGGTTTGTCATGACACTGAGTATGGCCGGCCATGGCGCCCGGCCCACATATTTGTGGCGGGAATACAGTAGGACATCTCCGCTTCGCGAATAACCTGGTGGTGCTGATTGCGTATCATCAAACGTGATCCAGCAGGAGCGAAGCGTGCCCGAAGATACAGATGTAATAACGGCGGGTGAGGGGGAGGCGAGCACTTCGTCGGCCCAGGCGACAACAAGTCAGGAAGGAACGACGGCCGCCGCGGGTGCCGCAACGGCGGCAACCCGGCCCTGAAGGCGCTGGCCGCGGGCGCGCTGCCGACGCTGCAGACCCATCTGCAACAAGCCCAGGTGATCGCCGGTTCGGCCGGCGACAGCGACATGGTGGCACGACGGGGCGGGCATGACGGGCATGGCCATGGCGATGGCAGCCGACCCGGATTCCGCCGGTGCGTCGGGCGGCTCCGGCACTGGAACGGACGGCCCGTCGACCGGCGGTGCCCAGGGCCAGGATGCCATGTTCGTGCAGAAGGCGGCGGTATCAGGGCTGCTGGAAGTCGAGCAGGGCCGGGCCGTGGTCGAGCGGCTGGGGGCCGATACGGCGGTCGGGGAATTCGGGCTCTGGATGGCGGGCGATCATGCCGCCTTGAACGCGGTTCTGAAGACCCTTGCGGAACGGGAAGGAATTCCGGTGCCGTCCGCCCTGCCGCAGGACGCGCAGGCGGAACTGCAGACGCTGCAGGCGCTGGACGATAGCGAGTTCCCGGGCATCTATGTCACCTGGCAGGTGATCCATCATGTCGACGCAGTGATGACGTTCCTCGACCAGGCCGAGAACGGCGAGAGCGCGGCGCTGCGCGGCTTCGCCGGGGACGCGCTGCCGATCCTCGGGCACCATCTTCAAGAAGCGGCGACCCTGTATGCGGAGCAGGGGGGTGATCTGTCCGACATCGATATGGAGACGTCACAGGTATCGGCCCTGATCCAGGCTGCCCTTGGCGACGACTATGCAGGCCTCGCCGGCGACATGGGCGGCAGCATGAGCGACCTGGGCGGCTCCGCCGGACAGGGCAGCGAGCCGACGCGGTCCAGCGGCCAGGGTTCGGGGTCCATGTCGATGACCGAGGACGGCACCACCGCGAGCATGATGGCGGCGAGGCAGCAGGCCTGATCCGTGGCATGAGCTGGCCGGGGAGATCCCCGGCCAGCTCGTCGCGGATGTTCATCCGGTTGACCGTCGGTCCTTCCTGTCCGCGCCGTGGCAGGACCGACCGCATGGACACCGGCGTATCCGTCCGCCGTCGTCATCGGGCGGTATCGGCGCGCGTGCGCCGGCGCGGCGCATTTCGCACGACGTGCTTCCGTGACGTGACATTTCTTCCGGTGACGATCCCGTACCGTGCGCGACGTGGCGGCATCATCGTTGCGTCATTCTATCGTCAACCGCTCTGATTGCGGCACAATATTTCCCGCCTCTTCGATTGATCCTGTGATATACTTCATCTTTTTCGTCCGTGGAATCTGCTAATAAATTCCATATCCGGAATGTCAATTGCGCGCAGGCGTTCTGAAACGCTGGAAATGACCGCCTGCCTGGGCGATAATCCCAATTGCGTGATGCCTTCCCGGCATGGGCCGAAGCGGGAAAGCACCGCTTCGGCCGCCGTCGACGGACCGGTGAAGCGGGCGGAAACGGGGAACGACAATGGCACAGAACTGGCCAGGATTCGTGCTGGTGGAAACCGACGATCGCCGCCGCCACCTGTGGGAGGCGTGCGCGCGTGCCACAGGCGTCGCCATGCGCAGCATTCCCGCCATTCCGGGCGGGCCGGACGAGGAACGCGCCGGCGTCCGCCTGCTGGTCGTGCATCCGTCGGAACCCGTCGGGCCGTTGCTGCGCAAGGCACGCTTCGCGTTCCCGCTCGCGCGCGTCATCGTCTGCGAATCGGATGGCTCGCAGGCCGCTGCCGTCGATGCGTTCCGCGCCGGCGCAGATGATTTCATTTCCATCGAATCGGATGAATCCGAGCGCGCGTCCCTGCTCGCGCGGCATCTCGCGGCGGTTGCGGAGACATCCGCCGAGAGCCAGGAGCATGGCGGGCTGATCGGCGAAAGCGGCACGATGCGCGACCTGCGCGGCTTCATCCGCCGCCTCGCGCCCAGCAGCGTGACGGTGCTGATCACCGGCGAAACCGGCACCGGCAAGGACTGCGCCGCCCTGCTGCTGCATCGTCTCAGCCGGCGCGCCACCGGCCCGCTCGTGGCCCTGAACTGCGCGGCCATCCCCGAAGCACTGCTGGAAGGCGAGTTGTTCGGCTATGAACGCGGCGCGTTCTCGGGCGCGCTGTCCGCCTACCCCGGCAAACTGAAACTCGCCGATGGCGGCACGCTGTTCCTGGACGAAATCGGCGAACTCAGCCTGGCCGGCCAGGCCAAGGTGCTGCGGGCGATCGAAACGCGGGAAGTCTACCGCCTCGGCGCCCGCACGCCGACCCGCTTCGACGTGCGCATTGTCGCCGCCACCAATCGCGACCTGGCCGCGGAAATGGAGGCCGGACGCTTCCGCGAGGACCTGTTCTACCGCCTGGCCGTCGCCCGCGTGCCGATGCCGCCGCTGCGCGAGCGGCCCGAGGACATCGCCCCCATCACCCGCCATCTGCTGCAGGACCTCGCGGCGTCCGCCGGCCAGGAGACGCCGCGCCTCGATGACGCGGCGGCGGCGGCGCTGGAAGCCTATCGCTGGCCCGGCAATGTCAGGGAACTGCGCAACGCGCTGGAAGTCGCGATGGTCAGCGCCGATGCCGGCCGCATCCGCGCCCGCGACCTGCCGGCCAGCATCACCGGCGCAGGCGCCCCGTCCGCACCGAAACCCGCCGATGAGCGGGCGCATCTGCTGGAGGCGCTGGCGCGCGCCGGCGGCAACAAGAGCCTCGCCGCCCAGGCGCTGAACTGCTCGCGCATGACGCTGTATCGCAAGCTCGCCCGCTACGGGCTGGTGGACGACGCCGAGGCGGCCGATACGGTCACTGTCACACAAGGCCGCGAGGTGTCACCCTCGCTGTCACAGACACTGTAACAGCCATCGTATCATCGGAAACGAAAGTCCGCTTCTTCAAGCACTTAGAAAACTGGCCCGCTTCCTGCACTTGTTCTGATGCCGGACGCTGATCCGGCGCAACGTCGGACAGGATGCATGGCGATACGGGGCGGAAGCGACGATGGCACGGGGGCAGGGCGGCCCACCCGGCGCTATGCCAACCATCTCGCCATCGACGTCACGCTCTCTTCCGTCGAACTCCGCTTCGGCCAGCGTGCCGCGGCCGGCGAGCCGGAAATCCACTCGCGGCTGGTCGCGAGTCCCATCGACCTCGTGGCCTTCGGGCATGCCATCCAGGCGAGCATCGCGCGCTACGAGCGCCAGTTCGGCCCGATCCCCGACGGATCGGAACCCGGTCCCGGCGAGACGAGGCAGTAGCCATGGCAACCCTCGCCGCGGTCAACCAGGTCGGGGAAAGCATCGTCGCGCTGCTGCGCGCGCGCCGCGACCTGCTGGCCGCGGACGGACAGCTTGCCCCGGTGCCCGCCGCGCTTGCGATCACGCACGCCTCGCTGGGCCAGCTCGCCACGACGCAGGAGCCGACGGCCGGCCTGACCGTCACGCTGTATCGCGTCTCGATGTCCGATCACCCCACCCCCCGCGTGCAGGCCAGGCGGCCCGCCTCCGGCGCGTCGATCGCGGTGGAGTTGCACTACCTGCTCACCGCCTGGCCGGCCGCCACCGCGGATGAGCAGGCGATCATCGCCTGGGCGATGCTGGAACTGGCGGCGCATCCGGTGCTCGACCGCGCGCTGCTGCA
The DNA here is from genome assembly GCA_050181195.1 of Acetobacteraceae bacterium. Lineage (GTDB taxonomy): Bacteria > Pseudomonadota > Alphaproteobacteria > Acetobacterales > Acetobacteraceae > Rhodopila. Next base: position 69,596 of record JBFXDK010000004.1, read on the forward strand.
GGGCGCGAATGTCTGGGAACGCGATGAGACGGTGCAGATCGTCCCCGATACGATCCCCAACGACGAGCTGTTCCGCATCTGGGACGCGATCCAGCACAAGTACCGGCTCAGCACCACGTTCCGCGCCCGCGTGGTCCGCATCGGCTACGGCCCGCCGGAGACCTGGCCGCCGGTGGTCGCGACCCGCTTCGGCCTCGCCGATACCGATCCGCTGACGCAGGGGGCCGGGTGATGGCGCTGATGGCCTGGGAATTCCTCGATCGGCGCGCGCTCGCCTTGCTGAGCTTCGTCGATGCGCTGGGCCGGCCGGTGCTGACGCCGCTGCGCATCGATGCGTCGGGCATCCGGCTGCTGACCAAGCGTCCCGGCGTGCTCGTCGTCATGGATGCCGCCGGCCTGTCGGCGCACACCGCTGCCTTCGAGGCGCCGCCGGCGACGCCGGTGATCGGGTCGATTTCCGTGCCGATGGATATCGTGCCGGCGGACCCGGCCTATGGTGCCCGCCGCTTCGCCCTGGCCCTGCCGCGCGATCCCGATCCGGCCAATGCCGCGAATGCCAATTCGCTGTTCCGTGCCGTGGAGATCCCCTTGCTGCCCGGTCCGCCCGCCGCTGTCGCCGGCATGGCCGCGGCGCTGCGGGTCAGCGTGACGCGATCCGATGACGGGCACCGTATCGAGGGCGCGCTGGTGCGGCTGCGCCCGGACGGCGGACGGCCGCAGGCGCGGGCAATGACGGATGCCGCCGGCGATGCGCTGCTGCTGGTGCCGGGCGTGCCGCTGTCGATGCCGGGCATGGGCGGCGTGGTGCTGCCGGATATCGGTGCCGAACTCGATGCCGTCATCGACCCCGCGCTGGTGCGGTTCAACGCCGCCGACGAGCTGCTGGCGGCGCGCGCCGCGGCCGCGGCCCGCACGACCGGGCTGATCGACCCCGATGATGTCGAAACGCGGCTGGGTGGCGCCGCGACCGGCACCCAGGCCCTGCGCATCGCCGCCGGACAGACCCGAACCGCCGCCATCGCATGGATCCCGCCATGAGCGCGCCGGCCCCGCCCAGAACCATCCGCCCGGCGCCCGAAGGAGTCTCCTGATGCCCGAATATCTCGCTCCAGCCGTCTACGTCGAGGAAACCAGCTTCCGCTCCAAGTCGATCGAGGGCGTCGGCACCAGCACCGCCGCCTTCGTCGGCCAGACCAGCCGCGGCCCGATCAGTGCGGGCACCGGCGTCGCGCCGCCGCTGCTGACGTCCTTTCCGGACTTCGAACGCTATTACGGCGGCGTCGACAACCTGACGATCAATGGCACCGCGACGACGAACTACCTGGCGCAGGCGGCGCTGGCGTTCTTCAACAATGGCGGTGGCCGGCTCTACGTCGCGCGGATCCTCGGTGCCGGCGCGGCCGCGGCCACCAGCGGCGTGCTGAACCCCGCGGGCAATCCCCCGGCGGCGCAGCAGATCGCCATCGCCGCACGGTTCGCCGGCGGCGCGAGCCTGCCGAACCGGCCCGGCGTGAACTACGCGGTGCGGCTGATCCTGTCCTCGCTCGCCAGCACCAAGCGCCTCGCGCTGCGCCAGCCGGTCGGCACGATGGTGCAGGCCGGCGCCAACTTCTACATCATGGGGCTGACCCCGATCCTGACCGACGCGGCGAATCTCAACGCCTGGGACGCGCTGGGCCAGGACGACGCGGTGACGATCCTGAGCCTCGGCGTCGAGGTCACCGGCCCCTCGGGCGTCATCACCGAATATGCCGGCCTGGGCTTCCATCCGCGCCACGCCCGCTATGCCGGCCTGGTGCTGGGGCCCAATCCGCCGGTCGCGTCCGACGGGCTGACCAATCCGATCGTCCTGCTGCCCGGCGGGTCGGTCACCGCCTTCACCCTGCGGGCCGGCCTGTTCCCCACGGATCCGGAGCGGACGGTCGATCTCACCGGCGGCAGCGACGGCACCGGCGCGCCCTCGACCGGCGACTACCAGGCCGCGCTCGAGCGGCTGCTGGCCATCGAGGACATCTCGATCGTCGCGGCACCCGGCGCGTCCAGCTTCGCCGCGCCGACACCGGCCGCGGTGAACCAGATGCTGATCGGCCACGCCGAGGCGCGCCGGTCCTATCGCATCGCCGTGCTCGATCCGCCGCCGAACCTGGACATCACCGGCATCCGCGGGGTGAAGAACCTGCTCGATTCGAAATACGCCGCGCTCTACTATCCGTGGATACGCGTTGCCAATCCTCTGGCGGCGACGGATCCCACGATGCCCACGGAAATCGACCTGCCGCCCTCGGGCTTCGTCTGCGGTATCTACGCACGCAACGACGTCCAGCGTGGCGTCTACAAGGCGCCGGCGAACGAAACCGTGACCGGCGCGCTGGGCCTGCAGCGCGACGTGCGCTTCGGCGAGCAGGAGGTGCTGAACCCGCTGGGCATCAACTGCATCCGCGCGCTGCCCAATCGCGGTATCCGCGTCTGGGGCGCGCGCACGCTGAGCTCCGATCCGGAATGGAAATACGTCAACGTCCGCCGCTATTTCCTTTACCTGGAAGCATCGATCGACCGCGGCACGCAATGGGCCGTGTTCGAGCCGAACGGCGAGCGCCTGTGGGCGAACATCCGCACCACCGTGTCGGACTTCCTGTACAATGAATGGCTGAACGGCGCGCTCTTGGGCGGCAGTCCGAAGGAAGCCTTCTTCGTGCGCTGCGACCGCTCCACCATGTCGCAGAACGACCTCGACAACGGGCGGCTGATCTGCCTCGTCGGTGTCGCCGCGCTGAAGCCCGCCGAGTTCGTCATCTTCCGCATCGGTCAGAAGACCGCCGATTCCCGCGACTAGAGCGATCGCATGATCCGCACGTCCCACCGATCCGCGCCGCGCGATCATGCAGTGATGGAGACCGTCCATGGCCGTTCGTGACACCCCCTACGGGGCCTACAACTTCATCGTCGAACTGAACGACGGCTCGCCGTCGGACCGCGCGATCGGCGGGTTCTCCGATGTCAGCGGCATCGGCACCGAGATCACGCTGATGGAATACCGCCAGGGCAACGACAAGGAGAACCGTGTCCGCAAGATCCCCGGCCTGCACAAGGCCTCGGACGTCACGCTGAAGCGCGGCATCATGGGGACGACGAACTTCTATGCCTGGATCAACCAGATCCGGCGCGATCCGACATTCGTGCGCAATGTGTCGATCACCCTGAACGACGAACAGGGCAATCCGGTGCTGCGCTGGAACCTGATCAACGCCCGCCCGATGAAGTGGACCGGCCCGACCCTGGCCGGCAAGGGCGGCAGCGATGTCGCGATGGAGGAACTCGTGGTCGCCGCCGAAGGCTTCGAGTTCGGCGAGGTCTGATCGTCCATGCCGTTCCCCGAACTCCTGCTGCGCCAGGCGCCGCCCCCCGGACAGGGGTTGTCGTCGCGCGCCGATGTCGCCTTGTTCGTGGGCCTGGTGCCCCGGCGGACAGGGGTCGCGGTGCCCGACGACTTGCGCGCCTGGCTGCAGGCGGCCGGCTGGGCGGGGAGCGGCCCGTTCGCGCGCAGCGGGGCGCAGGTCGATGCGCTGCTCGATATCCCCGTGCCGGTCGATGACTGGGCGGCGTTCGAGCGGCTGTTCGCCTGGGACCAGCGCATCGTGCGCCCCGGCGGCCCAGGGCGCATCCCCTGCGCCCTGGGCCTTGCGGTGCGCAGCTTCTTCGAAGCCGGCGGCGTGCGTGCCTATATCGTGCGCACCGGCGACCCGCTGCCGCTGCTCCCGGGCGCGCCGGCGGCGGCGGTGATCGCGCACAAGCACCGGGTGATCGACTGGTCACCCGGCGCGCCGCCGCCCGGTGCGGCGCATCGCGTGCCGCTGATCCCGGGTTCCGGTCCCGGCAGTCCGCCGCAGGCCACCGATCCCGCCACCTGGCGCGGGGTGGCGCATGTCTGGGGCGTGGAGGAGGCGGCGATGCTGTCGCTGCCCGACTTGCCGGAGCTCTGCAGCGGCCCGCCGATGCCCCTGCCGGCCATCCCCGCGCCGCCGCCGGTCGCCGAACAGTTCAAGCCCTGCGCCCCGCCCGTGCCGGGTTATGAGCCGCCGGAGCAGGTCAACCGGCTTGCCATCGCGGCCCCGCGCCTGGACCGCGGCGATTACCGCGCCTGGGCAGGCGCCATCCGCCATGTGCTGGGCATGCTCTCGGTGCCGCAGGGATCGGCGCACCGGCGCGACGTGATGCTGGTCGCCAGCCTGCCGCTGCCGTCCTTCGCACCCGGCGCGGTGCCGAACCAGACGGAGTCCTGGCCCTTCGCCATCCTCGACCGCATCGGCGTGCCCGCGCCGGGCCAACGCCTGCTGAACCTGGATCAGATCGGCAGCGCCAGGCTGCAACTGGCCTATCCCTGGATCGAGACCGCGGCCTCGGCCGGCCTGCCGGAAGGCGTGGAAGGCGCCGAGGGCGTGCTGATGGGCACCATCGCCCGCACCTCGCTCAGCGTCGGCGCCTTCCGCAGCGCCGCGGGATCGGACCTGCCGTCGGTCCGGCGCACACTGCCGGAACTCGGCACCGCCGCCCTGCGCCGCGGCCTGGAAGGCGGACGCGCCGACTGGCTGGGCGACCGGCTGTGCCTGATCGGCCGCCGCGTCGGCGGATTTACGCTGTTGAGCGACTCCACCATGGCGGCCTCCCGCGCCTGGCGCGCCGGCGGCGTCTCGCGCCTGATGGGCATCATCCTGCGCGCGTCCCGCTTCCTGGGTCAGGACCGGCTGTTCGAGCCGGCGGGCGAGACATTCTGGAACGCGATCCGCCTGGACCTGGAGAGTTTCCTGGAACGGCTGCGCCAGGCCGGCGCGCTGGACGGCGCGACGGTGGACCAGGCCTACACCGTGCGCTGCGATCGCACGACGATGACCCAGGCCGATATCGATGCCGGCCGCACGATCGTCAGCATCGGCTTTACCGCAGCACAGCCGATCGAGCGCATCACCGTCACCCTCGCGCTTGGCCAGTCCGGCGGCGTCACCATGAGGGAGGCCGCCTGATGCCCTGGTCCGCCCCCAATGGCGAGGATCGCGCCCAGCCCTTCCCGGGCTTCGCCTTCCATGTGCAGTTCACCCCGCGCGGCGGATCGGGCGGCGGCGGGGCCGCGCCGGCCGGCGGCGGATTTGCCGCCTTCGACGGCGCGCCGCCCGAGGTGACCGGCGGATTTTCCGAGATCACCGGCCTGGAAGCCTCGATGGAGGCCAAGGTGATCAAGGCCGGCGGGCGCAACTACGGCGCCATCCAGCGCGCCGGTCCCGTCAGCTTCGCGACCGTGGTGCTGAAGCGCGGGATCATCCAGTCGCGCCATCTGTGGAACTGGTGGTCGCTGTTCGCCGGTGCCGACACCGCCGCCAATGGCGGCTGGGCCGCCACCAGCCGCTGCGACGTGGTGATCGCGCTGATCAGCGGACGCCAGGCGGTGGTCGGCTGGAAGCTGGAAAACGCCATGCCCGTGAAGTTCCGCGTCGGCGACCTGAACGCGCGCGGCACCGATGTCGCGATCGAGGAACTGCATCTGGTGCACGAGGGCCTGCACATGCGGGGAGCCGTCTGATGCCGCCAGCGCTCGCGTCCATCGCGCCGCAGGGCCAGAGCGGCCCGCAATACGAGGTGATGTTCAACCCGGCCTCGCTGAAGGTCAGCCTGAACAACCGCCTGCAGGACGAGGATGTGTCCGGCGGCGGCGGGCAGGCCCGTCAGAATACCCGCGTAACCACGACGAAGCTGGAAACCGAACTCGTCTACGACACCACGGAAACCGGCGAGGACGTGCGCGACAAGACGCGCAGCCTCAAGACGCTTGCCATCGCCGTGCCCGGCACGCCGCCGGCGCCGCAGCCGGTGGAATTCCGCTGGGGCCGGTTCAAGTATGTCGGCGTCATCGAAAGCCTGAACGAGACGCTGGACTTCTGGGCGTCGGAAGGCGTGCCGCTGCGCGCCACCGTCCAGCTGGTGATCCAGAACGTCAACGGCGCCGCCGACACGAACGCGACCGAGGCGGCGGTCCCCGTCGCTCTGAACAGCGTGCCCTCGGGCGGCACCGGCACGACCGGCGCGGCGACCCAGGCGGGCGACCCGCGCGCGGGTCGCGCGGTGGCGGCGTCGAATGGCATCGAGAACATGCGGATGGCCGCCGGCGGCGCGGTCGCGGTCAGCGCAGGTGTGCAATTGCAGGCCGCCGCCGGCTTCAGCCTGAGCGCCGGCGTCTCCGCAGGCGCCGGGTTCGGCATCGGTGCCTCCGCCGGCGCGGGCGCCTCGGCTGGCGCGGGGTTCGGTATCGGCGCTTCCGCTGGGGCAGGGGCCTCGGCCGGGTTCGGCGCCGGTGCCTCGGCCGGCTTCGGCGCGTCCGCCGGCGCGGGCTTCGGCATCGGTGCATCCGCTGGCGCCTCGGCGAGCTTCGGCGCCAGCGCCTCCGCCGGGTTCAGCGCCGGCGCCGCCGCCGGGTTCAGCGCCGGTGCCTCGGCCGGATTCGGCGCGGGTATCTCGGCCGGGTTCAGTGCCGGTGCCGGCGCGCGATTCGGCGCCAGCGCCTCGGCCGGTGCCAGCGCCTCATCCGGCGCCTTCGCCGGCCTTGGCGTGTCGAAGACCACCATCACGTCGGTCCGGCTCGATCCCATGCGCCTGCTGCCGTCACCGCCGTCGGTGCAGATCGGCACGGGCACCCGGTTCGACGTGACAGGACGAGCGATCAGCAGCGGCGCATCGGGGCTGACGGCGAATGTCAGCGCGCGCGCCGGCGTGCGGTTCGGCTGAGGAGGAAGCGCCATGGCGATCTCCATCGAGCAGGTCGAGGCCGAGGTGATGGACACCAGCACCACCCCGTCCCTGCCGACCGCCGACCAGTCCGCCGGCAGCCGGGTGCCGAACATGGACCGGATCCGGCTGGAACTGCGGCGCGATGTCTCGCGTCTCGAACGGCTGTGGGCGGACTGAGCCATGCCGCTCGACGATCTCCGCATCATCAGCGCCCGCCCGACCATCCGCCTCGGCGGCCAGGACCTGCCGCTGCTGACCGCCAACATCACGCGCCTGCGCATGCGGGAGGCGCTGGGCGGCCTGTCGACCTTGGAACTCGCGGTGGTGGACATCCTCTCGCACCCCGACGGGCGCGCTGGCTATGGCGCGACACGGGAAAGCCCGATCCGGCTGGGCGCCGAGGTCAAGGTCTATATGGGCGAGGTGTCCGGCCCGCGGGAGATCTTCGACGGCCACATCACGGCACTGGAAGCCGAGGTCGGTCCCGCCGCCGCGCCGACCTTCACGCTGCTGGCCGAGGACAGGCTGTTCAAGGCGCGCAAGACCCGCCGCACCCGCACCTTCGAGGAGATGTCGCCCGCGGATCTGGTGCGGACCATCGCCGGCGATCACGGGCTGACGCCGGAAATCCGCGACGGGCTCGATGCGCCCACCGGCATCTGGGTGCAGATGAACGAGAGCGATCTCGCCTTCCTGCGCCGTATCCTCGACCGGTTCGACGCCGATCTGCAGGTGGTGGCCGGCGCGCTGCAGGCCGGTCCCTGCGCCCGCGATCCGCGCACCAGCGTCACGCTGAGCTATGGCGGCAACCTGATCCGCGCGCGCCTGACCGCCGACCTGGCGGACCAGGCGACGGAGGTCCGGGTCGGCGGCTTCGACCCGGCGACCGGCGAGGCGGTCAACGCCACGGCGACGACGGGCGAGAAGGGGCCGGGGCAGGGGCAGGAAGGCCCCGCGCTGCTGCGGGAGACATTCCAGGAGCATCGCGAGCATGTCGGTCACCAGGGACCGCTGACCGCGTCGGAAGGCGAGAAGGTGGCGAAGGCGGTCTATGGCAGGCGTGCCCGCCGCTTCGTTCGCGTCGATGCCTCGGCGCAGGGTGACGCCGCCATCCGCGTCGGCTCGCATGTCGCGATCGACGGCATCAACCCGTTCTTCGTCAATACCTACGTCGTGACGGAAGCGACGCACCGCTTCGACCTCGCCAACGGCTACATCACCGATTTCCTGGCCGAAGGCGCGTTCCTGGGAGAAGGCGCATGAATCCCGGCATGCCCATGGGTCCCTTCGCCGTTCCCGGTGCCTGGCTGGCCGGCGCGCATCTGGCGAAGGTCGTCTCGGTGCAGGACCCGCAGAGCCTCTCACGCGTGCAGGTCACGCTGCATGGGCCGGATGCCGATGGCGAGGCGCCGATCTGGGCGCGCGTCGCGGTGCCCTTCGCCGGCGACAATCGCGGCGCCTTCCTGATCCCCGATGTCGGCGACGAGGTGCTGGTGGTGTTCGCCGGCAACGATGTGCGCCATCCCATCGTCATCGGCACTCTGTGGAACGGCGCCACTGCGGTGCCCGAGCAGATCGGCGGCGACCGGGTGGATCGCTGGACCATCACCGGCAAGGCGGGCACCCGCATCGCCATCGTCGAAGCCGGCAGCGGTCAGGAAAAGGTGGAGATCGAGACGCCCAACGGCGCCCGGGCGACGCTGACGGACGCGAGCGGCGGGTCGATCAAGCTGGAGGTCGGCACCCACACGCTGACGATGGACAACCAGGGCGTCAGCATCCAGACCAGCGGCAAGTTCTCCGTCACCGCCAGCCAGATCGAAATGACGGCCGGCCAGATGAAGGCCGACACGGCGCTGGCGAATTTCAGCGGTGTGGTGAAGGGATCCGTGTTCCAGGGCCCCAGCGTCGTCGGCAGCACCTACACGCCGGGGGCGGGCAACGTATGGTGACCGCGCTCACCCTGCACCCGGCCGCTCGGCGAAAGTTGCTGGCGAAACTTCCGGCCGAGGCGCCGCACGACGTGTTGCTGCGTCCGCTGGGCGGCACGGGTCCCGCCGGCGTGATCGTCTCGGCCGAGGAGCAGTCCTTCATCGACGCGATCCTCGCGGACCTCGACAAGCCGGAGTGGCGGCAGGCGCTGGCGGCGCGCCGGGGCAAGCGCCGTGGCACCGATGGCGTGCTGGAACTGTCGCAGCCCATTCACCGCCGGCACCACCTGGTGCTGGTCGAGGCCTATTGCCACCAGCCCGGCCGTCCGCGGCTCGACCCCGCCAAGCTGGACGGCGCCGGCTTCGTGCTGCGCCGTCGCGACGGCAATGCGTGGCAGGGCTGGATGACCAACAGTCCGGCCAAGCTCGGTTGGCAGAACGTGGTGCGCGGCGATCTCGACCCAGATCCCGCGCGCCGGCATTTCCTGCGTCCCGATGCCGCCGGCGCGGTGAACGCGCTGATCCTGGCCCGCCGCGCGCCGGACCGCATTGCCGAGGACATCCTGCCGCTGTTCCCGGCGCCGCCGGATGTCTGCGAACGCTTCGGCCGTACCGTGCTGTTCGGCATCATCCCCGTGACCTCCGCGGATCGCAGCGAGGCAGCTGTGCCGGCGCCGAACTATGCCGCCCTGCCGCCGGATGAGGCGCAGGCGATGCGCGACCATCTGTCGGAATACCTGAAGGCGCGCCCGCGCATCGCCATGCCGCGCGCGGAGCAGGTGCTGGATCCCGCCTGGAACCCGCTGGCGCTGACGCCACAGGCGGGCACCGACAACGGCCAGATGAACAGCTTCGGCGTGTTCCTGCAGCAGTTGCTGGTGGAACTGGGCGCGTTCGAGACCTCGCCGGCCGGCCAGGCGCTGCTGGCGGAACTGAACGCGATCTCCCTGCCGATGCACCGCGACGCGCAGGGCCGCGTCACCGCGACGATGCCGGCCGGCACGTTCCTCTCCCGCGCCGCGCCCATCCTGATCGGCGGCGATGCGAACGTCGCGCCACCGGGCGGCACGGTACTCAGAATGCCGCTGGAATGGCCGCAGATCGACAGCACGCGCGGCGCTCGGCTCACCAGCCTGGCGCTGGCCTGCCTTGCGCACCGGTTCACCATCATCGCGCCGGGCACGCCGAAATTCGACGGCGATGCAAGGCTCTATTCCGTGCGCCCGTTCATCCGCGTAAGGGGACATGACGATTGTCCGTCCAGGCCAGTGTGGGGCGAATACAGCGAGGCGTTCCGCATCCTGCCGTGGTGGGATGGCGACGGGCCGGCGACGAAAATCTCGCTGCCGGATCCGAAGAACTTCCGCAGGCTGAAGCCGAACGTCACCTTCGAGCTGCCGCCCTCGCTGGCGAACCTGGTGCGCGGCGATCCGAAGAAGCTGGCCGACGGCGAGGGATCGACGGGTGGCCTGGACATCTTCTGGCTGTGCAGCTTCTCGATCCCGATCATCACGATCTGCGCCTTCATCGTCCTGAGCATCTTCCTGTCGCTGTTCGACCTGATCTTCCGGTGGATGGCGTTCATCAAGATCTGCATTCCGATCCCGAAGCCGAAATGACCGCGCATCCCGCCCTCGCCGGACGCTGCCCTGACGGAGCCACGCCGTGACCGGACCCATCGCCACAACCGCGAAGCCAGACCTGCCGTCGGTTGCCATCGGCTGGCCGCTGCTGCCGGTGCCCGATGCCGACGGAAGGCTGACCTGGCCGGACGCCCCCGCATCGGTGCGGCAGATGATCGAGGTGATCCTGCGCACCGCGCCCGGCGAACAGCTCATGCGCCCGGAATTCGGCGCCGGCCTGGAAGCGGTGATCCACGAGCCGAACACGCTGACCACCCGCGCGCGCGTGCACGATGCCATCACCGACGCGCTGCGGCGCTTCGAGAAGCGGATCATCCTGGATCGTGTCGATGTCGATCCCGCGCCCGATCCGCGTGAGCTGCTGATCACCCTGTCATATCGCCTGACCCTGACCGGCGCGCCGGCGCGGATCCAGGCGCGTGTGCCCGTTGGAGCCGGCTGATGCCCATTCGCCCTCCCGCCCTCGATGATCGCGGCTTCGACGACCTGGTCGCCGACCTGGTCCGCCGCATCCCGGCCCATACGCCGGAATGGACGAACCCGCGCGAGGGCGATCCGGGCCGCACGCTGATCGACCTCTTCGCCTGGCTTGGCGATACGATCCTGTATCGCGCCAACCTGATCCCCGAGCGCCAGCGCCTGGCGTTCCTGCGCCTGCTGGGCGCCGGCATGCGCCCGGCGATCCCGGCGCGCGGCCTGGTGCAGATCAGCATCGACGATCCCGCCGCGGTGGCGCCGGTCACGCTGCCGGTCCATGCCGCGATCGACAAGCCCGTGCCGTTCGAGACCTTGAGCGACATCGTCGTGCACGCGGTGGAAGGGCGCGCCTATATCAAGCGCCGCACCACGACGCAGGAAACGTCGAAGCTGCACGACCTGCTGCCGGACCTGCGTGACCTCTACGGGATTTCCGGCCAGGTCAGCGGCTATGTCACCACGCCCGTCTTCGCCGGCGGGGCGGCGGAGCCGTCGGGACGCGACGTGGTGGCGGACAGCCTGGACAAGTGTCTGTGGATCGCGCTGCTGGCCGGCACGCCGGATCCCGCGCAGGTGGACGCGGTGCGCGCGGAACTGGGCGGCGGCACATCGAACCGGCGGCGCGTGCTGAACGTGGGGGTCGCGCCGGCGCTGCCGATGCCGGCATCGTTCGACGATATCGGCATCCGCGCGCGCATCCCGCATGTCTGGGAGGTGAACACCGGCGCGGGACAGGGCGATGACTACCTGCCGCTGGAGGTGCTGGCCGACGGCACCGCCGGCCTGACCCGGGCCGGCGTGGTGCGGCTGCTGCTGCCGGGCAAGGACGACATGGGCGCGCCCACCAACGACGTGCTGCAGCAGTTCCGTGCCGGCGTCGGCGACCGCCCGCCGCGTATCGACGACCCCGCCGTGGCCGGCCGCCTGGTGACCTGGCTGCGGCTGCGCCCGACGCCCGCGTCGCGACTCGCCAGCCTGAAGCTCGCCTGGGCCGGGGTGAACGCGATCGCCATCGAACAGCGGCGCACGCTGGGCCGGCAGGTGATCGGCCAGGGCACCGGCGCATCCGGCCTGGAACTCTCCCTCGGCACCGGCTCGGTAGAGCCGCAATCGCTCGCGGTCGAGGTGGAGGAAGAGGAGGGCATGCGCCCCTGGCGGCAGGTCGCCGATACCGCCGCCGCGACGCGTGACGATCGTGTCTACAGCCTTGATCCGGAAGCCGGCACGATCCGCTTCGGCGATGGCGTGCGCGGCATGGTGCCGGCCGCCGGGCGCGCGATCCAGGTCGCGCGCATGCGGGCCGGCGGCGGTGCGGCCGGAAACCTGCCGCAGGGCAGCATCAAGGCCATTGCCGCGCCTTCCGGCGGCCCGCGCCTGAAGGTCTCCCAGCCGCTGCCCACGGTCGGCGGCGCCGACGCCGAATCCCTGGCGGACGCCGAGGCGCGCATCCCCGCCTCCATCCGCCACGGCGGCCGCGCCGTCACCGGCGCCGACTACAAGGAAATCGCGCTGCGCACCCCGGGTGTGGCCATTGGCCGGGTGGAGGTGCTGGAGCGCTTCAAGCCGCAGCAGCGGCGTGACGGCGTGCCGGGCGTCGTGTCTGTCATGGTGATCCCGCAGCGCATCGCCACCGCCGCCCCGGCGCCGCGTCCGGATCGGCCGATGCTGGAAACCGTGCATGCCTGGCTGGACGAACGCCGCCCGCTCGCCACCGAACTCTATGTCATCGGCACCGACTACGTGCCGATGGGCGTGTCCGCCGCCGTGGAACTGGTGGACAGCAACCAGCGCGAGGCGGTGCTGGAAGCGGTGGCCGAGGCGATCCGCCTGCATCTCTGGCCGCTCGCGCCTGGCGGACCGGACGGCACTGGCTGGCCCCTCGGCCGTGCCGTCGATGACCGGATGATCGAGACGGCGATCGGCCGCGTCCCCGGCGTGCGCGCCGTTGCCCCGGTGCGGCTGTTCGCGCGGCGGCCGAACGAAACCCGCTGGCGCCTGGTGCCCGAGGATTCCGCCGGCCGCGGCCGTCTGCCCCTGCTGCGCTGGCAGTTGCCGGAACTGGCGATGCTGAGCGTCGCGGAAGGCGACACCGCGTCCGCCACCCTGCCGCCGGCGTCCTCGACCTCCGGCGCCGATGGCGTCGCGGTCCCGGTCGTGCCGGAGAAGTGCTGATGGACCCGAACGGTCTCCGCGTCTGGCAGGTCGCCGATGCCGCCGGGTTCGGCCTGGACGGCACGCCGCCGGCCGGTCCGGCGCAGGACCTGCATTGGCGCACCGACGCCCGGCTGCTGCGGCTGGATCGCCAGCAGGCGGCGCCGGCGCTGGCGGAAAACCAGGCCTTCGCGCGCGCCCAGGCGGGAAAGCCGTCGCCGGTCAGCGATCCCGGCGGCAGCTTCGCCTGGTGGGACGGTGTCGCCGGCACGCTGCGCGCCGCCGGGTTCGGCACCGGATCGACGCCGATCGCCCTGCCGCCCGACACGCCGCCCGGGCTGCCGCAGCCGACCGACCTCGCCTTCGGCACCGATGACGTCCTGTACGTCGCGCGCAACGACGGCGTGGTGATGGCCGACCGGCGCGACCGCTGGCTGCCGGCGCGCGTCGATCTCGCCGGCTTTCGCGCCCAGCGGCTTGCCCCCGCGCCGGGTGGCGGCGTCTGGGCACTGGACCGCATCAGCGGGCAGGTAGCGCGCCTGACCGGGCATCCGATGCGCGTGCAGGGTTACGCCGACCCAGGCGGCGAGCGCTTCCGCCCCGTGGAGCCGAACCCCAGGCCGCCCCGCCTGCGGCTGCTGCGCGGCGCGCGTCTGCCATCAGGCGTGGAAGGCATCGCGATCGCGGCCTCCCAGGGTGGGCGGGTGGCGGTGCTGGCCTGGGTGTCCGGGCAGGACGCCGCACTCTACACGCTGGAGGATCGCCGGCTGGTCCGCCGCTTCGCGCTGCAGGGGCTGCGGTTCCCGTATTCCCTGGCCTTCAGCGGCGAGGACCGGGTCGCGGTGCTCGCCAGCGACGGCACCGCGCCGGGGGCGCAGGCCTTCGTCTACGAACTCGACCCGCTGATCGTCGAGGGTGCGAGCGCTCGGCCATTGGGCGAGATCCATCCGCTGGTGGGCATCTGGCATGGCGGGTTCTGCAACCGCCTGAACGATGTGCCGGAATACCCGCTGGCCGGTGCGACGCCATCCGACCCCGCGGGCCTGCGCCGCCTGCGTCCGCTGTCGCGCGCGACCTATGCGCGGTCGGGCCGTGTCACCATCGGCCCGTTCGACGCCGGCCAGGCCGGCAGCGTCTGGCACCGGCTGTATGTCGAGGCGTCGGTGCCCGACAACGCCGGGGTCCGCATCTGGGCGCATGCCGATGATGCCGGCGGCGTGCCGGTCGCGCCGAGCGAGGTCGGCGCCGCGTCCTGGGCGCCGCATATCGTCGGCGCCGCGAGCGTCCCGCGCTTTCCCGACGCGCCCGCCGCGGCATGGTGCGATGAAGCGTCGGAGATGCCGTTCAATCCGGGGCTGTCGGTGTGTCCGCGCGAACCCGGCCATTCCGGCCTGTTCACGGTGTTGCTGCAGCGCGCCGGGACACGGGTGCGCCGGATCGAGGGCCGCTGGCTCTGGCTGCATCTGGAACTGCTGGGCGACAGCCAGGTCACGCCGGAAATCGCCGCGATCCGCGTCCACGGCGCGCGCTTCGCCTACCGCGACCATTATCTGCCCGCCTTCTACCGCGAGACGCTCGCCGGTCCCGACGCCGCCCGCGCCGGGGCCGCGACGCCACACGATTTCCTCGACCGCATGCTGGGCCTGTTCGAGGGCAACCTGACGCTGCTGGAACAGAAGGTCGCCGAAAGCTGGCTGCTGACCGATCCCGCCGCCACCCCCGACGACGCCCTGCCCTGGCTCGCCAGCTGGATCGGCGTCGAGTCCGGTGCTGCCGCGACGCCGTTCCGCCAGCGCCAGGACCTGCGCGCCGCGCCCTGGACCGCGCGCCTGCACGGCACGCTGGGCGGCATGAACGCCGCGCTGGAACTGGCGACCGGCGGGCAGGTGCTGACGGGCGGCGCGATCGACCCGACCTCCGTGGTGCCGCGTCCCGGCCAGCTGGCGCTCGCCAATCTCGCCAACGGCATCATGCGCGTCCTGGTACTCAGCGTCGCCGATCCCGACAGCGGCGCAGGATCGGTCGTGCTGGCCGGCGGGGCGGTGTCGCGCGGCGAGATCGTGGTGGTGGAGGGCTGGCGCCTGCGCCGCACCTTCGCGACGATCCTGGGCGCCGACCTCGCCAACGAGGACGATCCGCTGACCCTGGGGCTGGTGGACTCCGGCAACAGCTTTGTCGGTGACACGCTGTTCCTGGGCGATGAGGCGCACCGCGAGTTCATGGCGCTGTTCGCCGCCGACCTGCCGCAGAGCGCCGCCGATCGCGCCGCGGTCGCCGCCTTCTTCGAGCGCCTGGCCTTTCGCGTGATGATCCTGGTGCGGGACGGCGCGCGCACCGCGGACCTCGCGCGCATCCGCGACACAGCCGAGACGGAGGCGCCGGCGCATGTCGAGACATCCGTCCATGTGGCGCGCCAGCCGCTGATGATCGGTGCCGCCTCGCTGGTGGGGATCGACACGTTCCTGCTGCCCGAACCGCCGCCCCGACGCGTGCGCGTCGGCCGCACGCAGCTTGGCGCCGGCGATCTGGTGGCAGGCGAGGGACGGCTGGATGCCCGTGCCGACGGCCCGGTCTCGCCGCGCCCGGTCGCGGTCGCCGACGGGCCGACCGCCATCCCGCCCGGAGCGAGCTTCCTGCTGAGCAGCGCCCGGTCGGAAGCGGCATCCGGGCGCAGCATCGCGCGCAACATCTGGACCTGGATCTGAAGGGAGAACGACGGTGGCCGTATTCAAGCCCAACCAGCCGGTCATCCAGACCGACCCGATGGTGAAGGTGGAGGTGTCCCGCGACAACCCGCTGCCCATCGGCCCGAACCGCTTCCGCCTGGTCGTGGTCGATGACGACGGCAAGTCCTCGGAGCCGACCTTCCTGGAAGTGATCGTCCTGGCGCCGACCGACCCGACCGCGGTGCTGGACGTGGTCAACGAGGATGGCAAGCGGATCGAGCCGCAGGTTCCCTTCGGCCAGACCTTCATCCTGTCGGGCGGGCGGTCAAGTGACGTCGAGCCGGGCAAGGTCGTCGAATACCAGTTCACCCTGGTCGATCGGGGCTGAGCCATGGTCGAGATGGTGCCCGGGCAGACGGTGCGAACGCGAGAGCCGCTCCTGCGGGTCGACAACAGGTTCGAGCCGGGCACCTATCTGTTCCGCCTGGTGGTCATCGACGATGACAACAATGCCAGCGCACCGGCGGACCTGAAGCTGGTGGTGCAGGAACCGGTGGGCACGCTGAGCGTGACGCCGACGGTGCCGACCCGGACCGTCACGTCCACGGTCTCGCCGACCGTCACGACCACGGTCTCGCCGACCGTCACCGTCACCCGGACCGTGACGCCAACGGTGACCAGCACCGTCACGGCCACCGTATCGCCGACGGTGACGCGAACGGTCACGGCGACGGTATCGCCAACGGTCACCCGTACTGTCACCACGACCGTATCGCCGACGCTGACCCGCACCGCCACGGTGACGGCGACCCCGGCCGTGACCCGCGCCGCCACGGCCAGTGTCACCCCAACGGCCACGACAACCCGTTCGGCGAGTCCCACGGTGACGCCCCGCCGGCCCAACCCTCCTGTGCGCTGAGACGGAGTTCCGCCATGAGCGAAGCCGATCCGTTCGCCCTTTCCGACCCGCTGGAGGCGATGCCGCCGCCCGAGCGGGTGAACTACGCGACCGGCGTGCTGCTCGACGCCGAGGATTTCCGTGCCGAACAGACCTATCATCGCGGGCGGCTGGCGACGGTGCTGCGCCATCTCGCGGGCTTCGGCACACTGGCCGGGCTGCGGGTGATCCCGCCCGAGGAGAACGACTCCGAACTGGAACTCGGCGTCGCCCCTGGGGTCGCCATCGACCGGTTCGGCCGGCTGATCGAACTGCAGGCGCCGCAATGCATCCGCCTCGCCCGCTGGTTCGCCGCCGAAACCACGCCGCGTCTCCGTTCGGCCGTCCACCGCGCGCCGCGCGTCTCCGTGCCGGTCGCCGTCGTGGTCGATGTGTTCCTCTCGGCCATGGACTGCGCGCGCGGCAAGACGCCCGCCTTCGCCACCGGCCCGTTCGACGCACTGGACGCGGTGGTGCCCTCGCGCCTGGCCGAGACGGTGCAACTGGAACTGGTGATGCGCACCGAAGGCGGTCCCGATCCGATCCCCACGCCCACGAATTTCTGGCCGGCCGCGGACGCGACCGCGGAGGACAAGCTGCAGGCCGTGCTGGGAAGCTGGGATGGCGGCACCGCCACGTCCCAGGACGGCATGCTGGAACCGCTGGCCGAACACGTGCAGGGCCACGAACCGTCGGCACTGCTGCTGGCGCGCGTCACCATCCCGGTGACGCTGGACGAAGCGGATCCGCCCACCACGCGCCCGGTGCTCGATCTGACCACGCGCGTCTCGGTCGACAACAGCCTGCGTCCCTTCGTCTTTCTCCCCGGCAAGTGGTTCGGACGCGCGTTCGATGCCGCCCCGCTCGTGCAGCCCTGAAGGAGGCCATTGCGATGGTCAGCATGAACCAGAGCAGCGCCCGCACCGCGATCGAGGTCGCGGAAGCGAGCGAAATCGCCCGGATGGCGCGCACCGGCGATCCCAACGTGATCTCGCGCGACGACATGGAAGGCCTGCTGGGCCATTCCGCGCTGGTGCTGGACGGGCTGCGGCGGCGTCCGCGCTATTTCGACGGGCGCTTCCTCACCGGCGCCGACCTGACGCGTGACCAGGATTATATCCGCCAGCGCCAGGCCGACCTGGCACGCGCCTCGGGCACCGGCGTGGTGGCGGGCCTGGATGTGTCGCTCACCGGATCGGCGGGCGGGGAGATGCTGGTGATCACGCCCGGCCACGGCGTGACGCCGACCGGCGACATCGTCACCGTGATGAACCGCCGCACCATCGCGCCGCTCGACCTGCCGGCGGTGCAGCGGCTGGATGCGTCGATGGGGCTGCGCCTGGAACCCCGCGCGCCGCTGGGCCGGCGCACCGGGCTGTTCATCCTGGCGCTGCGGGCGGTGGAGTTCACCGCCAATCCGATCGCCGCCTACCCGACCTCGATCAACGGCCCGCGCCGCATCGAGGACGGCGACGTGATCGAGGCAACCGCCATCACCCTGATCCCCTATCCCGACACCGGCAACGCCGCCAACCTCTCGGAAGCCAGGCGGGCGGTGGCGCGCCGGCTGTTCCTGGAGGACGCCACCGGCATGCCGCAGGACGCGCTGCCGCTGGCGATGATCGCGATGGAACGCGGCGCGATCCGCTGGATCGACACGGCGATGGTGCGGCGGGAAACCGGCGCCGACACGCCGCTGCAGGTCAGCATGGGCGCCCGCCCGCGCGCCCTGTCGGAAGCCTTCGTGCTGCAGCATCGCCGCCATCTGGCGGACGTGCTGCGTGATCGGGCGGCCAGCGGCCTGCCGCCGGCCTTCGCCGCGGCGCAGTATTTCTCGGCGCTTCCGGCCGCGGGCCAGTTGCCGGCGGCGGCGATCCTGACCGATCCGATGGGCTTCCGGCAGCTGTGGTTCCCGCCGGCGGTGGATGTCGACATCAGCTTCGTGCCGGTCGATGAGATCGCGGCGCTGGTCGAGGAGAGCCTGACCCTGCCGCCGATCGACCTGCTGGGCGATCCGCAGGACCTGGACGCCACCGGCATCGTCGTGCTGGCCCCGGTCAGCCGCCCGCGCCTGCAGCGCTTCGAGCAGGCGCTGACGCAGCTTTCGATGAGGGCCATCGCCGATCCCGCGCAGGGGATCAGGCGGGCGCCGGCGGACATGCTGGCGGCGCTGCTGGCGCGCCGGACCAAGTTCCTGGAAGCGGCGCAACGCGACGCGGAAGCCGAGGCACGCGCGCAGGCCGAGGACGCGGAAGTCCGCACCTGGCAGGCCGCCTGGGCGGAAGCCGTCGCCGGCATCGCGGTCGAGGGCGGGCTGCCGCCCTTGCTCTGGTATGTCCGGAGGCGCGCCGTTCCCTACCAGTCGCGCGTCGCCGGCATCGCGGTCGCGGTCAGCGGCGACGACGAGCAGTTGAAGAAGGATGTCGACGCGCGCCTGGCCGCGCGGGGTCTGTCGGTAAGGGTCGGCGAGATCACCGCCCGCGCCACGCCGTTCGCCGAGGCGCGCATCCTGTCCTTCCTCGCCGCGCCGCCGATCATGAACTCGGCCATCCTCATGACCAGCGCCGTGAAGGACCTGCATGACGCCCTTCCGGCTCCGGTGTCCAGCGACAGCGTCGTCGCCGACACCACCCGGCCGACGGTGTCCAGTGGACTCGCGGGCGCCATCGGCGCGACCCGCACCGCCACGCCCACGGTCACCCGGCTTCCCACCACCATCGAGACCAGCCTCGCCGCGACCAACGTTGCGCGCCTGGGGCTGGACCGTCTTGCCCTGGCGCGAGCCCTTCGCGGCACCCTGACGACGCCGGAACTGCTGAGCGAGGGCGACGTCATCGCGGTCGCGACCGATTACGCCGATCCGCGCCTGGGCGAAGGTCTCGACCGGATGAAGGAGGGCACCGGCCGGAAGCCGCTCGACCCGGATGCGGAAATCTGGATCGGCGGAACCGGCCAGGCGCTCGATCTCGACCGCGCCCTGCGTGACGTGCGGCAGAGCGCGCTTGCGACGTTCATCGAGGACCTGCGCGAGGTCGCGAAGGACCAGGACCCGGACGCGCTGGCGCGTCTCATCGCGAAAGTGGACTGACGGCGGCCCGAACCGGACCGCCCCTGGGAGGCATCCATGCGCATCACCTCCGCGATCGACCGGCCGTTGCAGGATGAGCACGTCATCGCCGTCGATCCGCCGTTGCAGCCGGAACTGCCCGGCGTCTGGCGGCGCCGGATCAACCCGTTCCTGGGCCGAGCGCTGTCGGATAAGGCGCTGACGGCGGAGCAGGAGGCGCGCAATGGCATCCAGCGCCTGCGCGGGCAGAGCGTCACGGCGGGGATCATCAGTGGCCTGGATGTGATGCTGGAACCGGGCGCGCTGGCGGCGCCGCGCGGCGAGGCGGTGATGCAGATCCTGCCCGGCCTTGCCCTCTCCCAGGCCGGCGAGGACATCGTGATCGCCAGCGCTCGGCGCATCGCGATCGGCAGCCTGCCGGTCTATGCCCGGGCGGATCAGCTCGATGCCATCGATTCCGGCGCGCCCGCCGGCGGGGCGGACCCGGACGCGCCGGAACCCGACCCGGACGCGCCGTTGCCAGCGGGCGGCGTGCTGGAAGGGCTGCGGCCGGAACTGCCGCGCCGGGTCGGCCCGACCCTGTCCGCCATCCTGGCGAAGAACGCACCGGCAACCGCCGACCTGCCGCGCGTCGCGGTGCTGATCGCCGAACCGGTCAACGCCACGATCCTGGGCCGTCCCGGCGATACCTGCCCGCGCGATCCGCGCGACGATCCCTATGACGACCTGCAGCGCATCGATGGCTGCCGGCTGATGCTGGCGTTCTGGCCATCGGAGATGATCGCGATCGCCGGCGGTCCCGACTATTCGATGCCGCCGATGACCCCATCCCGCCGCAACGGCCTGGCGTATCGCGTGTTCAACGTCGAGCGCCGGATGCTGCCGGGTGAGATCCATCCCTGGGAGGGACGCGGCGTTCCCCTGGCGCTGATTGGCTTCAACGACGACTGGACGCTGGCGTTTGTCGACCGCGCCGCGGTGGCGCGCCTGGGCGGGCAGCCCAATCCGCGCACGCCGCTGGTGCCGCGCGCCGGCACGCCGGTGCTGTGGCAGGCCCGGATCTCCCAGTTCGTGGAGCATCTGGCGGACCTGGCGACGCGCGATGCGACCGCGCTGCGAGCCGCGCTGCGGCAGTTGCCGCCGATCGGCTTCCTGCCGATCGATGTCATCGACCTTCCCACGCGCATCCAGCATTTCTTTCCGGCCGGCCATACGCTCAGCGCCGTGCCGGCGCCGGTCGAGGATCTGGACGTGCTGGTACGCGACAGCGCCTCGCTGGTGCCCATCAGCCTGGAAACGCCGGATGCCGTCGAGCTGGTGGTGCCGGTGCCCGAGCGGGTCTACGAACCGGGGCTGCTGGAAACCGCCGTTGTCGATCCCGCCTTCGGCCGTGCCATCACCCGCTATGTGGCCGATCGCAGCAACTGGCTGACCCGCCGGGAATTGGTTCGCCGGCGGCGCGACCTGCTGATCGACGCCGCGACCGGCAAGCGCATGGGCTGGCCGGCGTCCGACATGACGCCGGAGGAGGCGCTGCCCTATCCCAATACCCGCGCGCCGCTGACCGCGACGCGGGTCCGCCGCGCCGTTGCCGGCACCTCCGTCTTCGGTCTCTGGATGGAGCACGCGCAGAGTTCGCTGGAAATCCGCGTCGATGACCGGATCTTCCTGTGGGTGCGGGTCGTCTCGGCCGCCGGCCTGACGGGTTTCTCGCTGTGCTTCGGGGGAGCAAGCGGGGATTACGACGTCTGCGTCTACTGGGGATCGCCGGCAGGTCTGAACCTGAATGACGGTGCTGGCGACACCGTCGAGCAGCGGCGCGGCAACGTGCCCCCAACCGGCATCTGGATCCGCCTGGAAATTCCCGCCGACGCCCCCTGGACCCTGGACGGCGCCGGTCTAGGCCCGTCTGTCCAGACATCCGTGCTGATGCGTCAGAACGGCGGCACCGTGGAATGGGGGCCGCTGGGCAAGGTCGATGCCGAAGGCAACGAAACCGTCTGGATCGCCGACGACGCGCCGCCGGGCGCGACCCTGTTCGACAACCGGCTGTCGCAAGGCGTGCATCTCTGGCCGCAATTCCCGGCCGGCAGCGAGGATCCGCCGGTCGAGGCCGATTTCGGCACGGTGGAAAAGGACGGCGTGCGGACGGCGGTTGCGATGGCGGCATTCCGCGCGCGCTGGACCGATGATTTCCTTGCCAATGAATTCCTGGAATTGAACGAACAGGGCATCGACGGCTTCGTCGCCGGCATCCAGGCGCGGATGAAGGCAACCAACGACGTGGTCGATGCCGGGTTCGTGCGGGCCCGCACCGACATCTACCGCGTGCGCCAGTTCATGCTGGGCGCGGATGCCGCCTCGCGGCTGGTGACGTCGCCGGCGCTGGCGGATCTCGCTTCACGGGACGAGGGCGCGCGGGCGACCAGCACCGGCCTCGCGGACTTCCTGAAATCCGCCTACAAGACCGATTTCCGCCGCGATGAGAACGCGCCGCTGGAACCGAGGATGGCGACCGCCACGGCCACGGTCACCGTGACGGCGACCGCCACCGCCACGGCCGGCACCGGGACGACGTCGGCGTTCGTGCGCAACTTCAATTTCTCCGCCTTCAGCCTGTTTGGATCTCCGACTGTCGCCGCCGCGCCGCAAGTCTCGCCGTCGCTGCTCGCGGTCAGTGCGCAGCCGGTGATGATGAACCTTGCCACGACGGCCTTGACCTCGCAGGCGGGCGTCGTCGCGCCGACCATCATGACGTTCCAGCCGGCGACCGCGCTGGCGACCTCCAGCATCGCCGGCATCCGGGCGTCGTTCTCGGCGCGCGATTTCGTTTCGCGCGACGTGCGCGGCCAGTTGTTCCTGCCCGGTGCGGTGGAACGCACCGCCAGCGTCGCCGAACGGCTGAAGCCGGCCCCGGCCGTGGAGGCGCATCAGGCGGCGATCGCCGGCAAGCTCGCGGTGATCAACGCGATCGCCGGGCTGCTGGGCGATCCGGCCGCCGATATCCGGCCCAAGGGAATCGTGCTGGGGGACCTGCCGGCCCCGGGCTTCCGGCTGAAGGAAGGCGTGGCGGTGGCGGGCGCGCGCAAGCCCAACACGATCGGTGACGTCATCGCCGACAGCAGGAAGCCCGCGGCGGCGCAGGAATACACCGACCTCGACCAGCTGACGCAGGACAATGCGCGCCATGAGGCCGATTATTTCCGTGCCGCCGTGGCCGCGATCGACAACACCATCGCCCTGCTGCGCCTGGTCGAGGGACGGGTCGATTTCTACGAGCGCATGGTCAACGACGCGCTGGACGTGCGGGGCCAGCTGATGGACTGGGTCGCCGCCGCCGATGCGCGGCTGCGCACGCTGGGCGTGGAGATCGAGGAAGCCCGCCACGACCTCGCGGTTGCCAAGGCGCTGCTGGCCGAGGAGCAGGCGCGGGTCGATGCGCTGAACGCCAGGCGCCAGGCGATCCTGGCGCAGCACGCGAAGATGCTGGTGTTCCGCCGGCCCCGCCGCGCCCTGCACACCCGCGTCGTGCCGACCGCGCCGGCCACGGCGGCGCTGGTGGAGGCGCCGGTCACGGTCTGCCTGCGCGAGCATGATGCGGTGCCCGAGGAAATCCGCGACTACGCCGCGCTGTTCCGTGATGCGCCGGTTGCCTGGTTCCCGGCGGTGAAGGCGCGGATGGACCTGCTGGACCGGCTGGAGGCGGCGCGTGCCGCTCTGTACGCCGTGCGGCTGCGGGCGGCGTCACCGCTGCCGTTCCTGACCTTCGCCCCCGCCGCGACGGCGCCGCGCCTGCTGGGCGCGGTGTATGCCGCGACGGCGGCGCAGCGGGCTGTGCTGGATCAGCGACGGGTGGCGGCGGCGGCGATGGACCTGAGCGTGATCACCACCGTCGACCTGTCCATCGCCCGGCGCGCGATCGTCGAGGCTGCCAGCATGGGCGACCTGATCGCCGGCGAGCACAACCGGCAAACGCTGTCGCGCCTGGCGACCACCGAGATCGAATTGGTGGCCCAGGTCGCCGGCTGCCTGCATGCGAGCTTCAGCGAAGTGCCGGCGATCGTGCGGCTTGGCTGGGCCGAGGCGCTGTCGGAGTTCGACCGTCCGGCGCCGCTGTCGCGGCTGGCCGGGCTGCCGGACTGGGGCGACCTGCCGCTGGAGGAACGCCGGACGCAACAGGGCTTCGTGGACTGGCTGTTCAGCCGGATCGACCGCTCGATCCCGCAGGCCGAGGCGGCGATGAACGATCTCGTGCGTATTTGCCTGCTTATGGCCGCGCATGCGCCGGTGGACCGGATCATTCCCGCGCGCCTCGTCGCCCCGGCTCCGGCGCGTCTGGGCGTCAACCTGGACCTGGCGGTGGACATCCGCCTGGCGCGCGTCGGCATGACGGCGCTGATCCGCGGCGCCGATACCAACCCGATCGCGCATGCGGTGATCGAGGACCTGGCCGAGGGTGTCGCCCGCGCCCGCATCACCCGCACCTTCCAGCCGCAGGTCGCCACGATCCAGACGACCGCCCGGATCGACCTGACGCATGTGTTGACGGGTTGAGCCATGGCGGGCGGGGCCGTCTCCCGGCTGCGTCTGCGCGTGCCGCCCGGACAGGTGATGACGGCGCGCGCGCGGACCGAGGACGCGCTGCGGCTGGCCGATTCCGATGACCGGCTGCTGCTGCTGCGCCGGCTGAGCCTGGGGCGGCTGCCGGTGCGGGCATCGGCGGCCGACTGGACGGCGCGCGCGGCCGAGCGGGTCGCGGAGCAGCGGCAGCGCGCGGTGCATGCTGCGGTCCCCTGGGCCGCGAACGCCGATGCCGTGTGGTTCCGCTCGCCCGAGGAAGCGCGGGCGCTGCTGCTGGAGCAGCTGGCGTCCGGGCATGTCCCGGTGGCGTGGTTCTGGCGTCTCGCGGTGCGGGGCTGGGACGGCGCGCCGCTGCCGGTGTGGCTGCCGCGCCTGCTGGCCGAAACGGCGGGAGATGCGCCGGGGGAACTGGCGATCGCGCGGGCCGTGGTGCGCCTGGCCCAGGCAGGGCATCTGCCCCGGCTGCTGCCGGCCCTGGCCGCCGCGCCGCCGCCTCCGGGCTTCCGGACAATGCGCGCTGTTGCGGATTGGCCGGACGAACCGGCGGCGGCCGGCGCTGCGGTAGCGGGCGCCGCGGCCAGGATGGATCGTGTCCTGGCGCAACTCGATCCGGGCGTGCGGGCGCGCGTGCTGGCGTTGGCGCGGGATCGCGCGGAACCGGTCGTTGCCCGTGCCTGGGTCGCACGCCTCGTGTTGATCGCCGCCGCGCCGGAGCTTGTGGCCCAGCCGTTGGTGCTGGCCGCGGCGGTCGAGGCGGTGCTCGCGCCGGGATCGCCGGATGATGCGCCGATGGTGGCGCTTCGCGCGGGATCCCAGGGCACCGGTTTGGCGCGACGCGCAACGCCCGCCCGCGAACCTGCTGCGCTGGCCGCCGAAGTCTCGCAGGCATCTGCCCGCCGCCCCGATCCGGGCGGCGATGCCGGTGCGGCGACGCCGCCCGCGTCCCGGGCCATGGACGTCACCGGCGGCGATCGACACCCCGAACCGCCGTCCGTCCCCGCCCCATCGGCCGGACCGGACGACCTGACCGAAGCGGCAAGCCTCGGCGCCGGCGTGTTCCTGCTGGTCCGGCCTCTTGTCTGGATGGGCCTGCCGGAATGGCTCGACGCGCGGCCGGGCTGGGCCGCCGACGGGTTCGGCCGCGCCCTGCTGCATGCGATCGGGCAGCGGATGCGCGTCCCGTCGGATGATCCGGTCATGCTCGCGCTGAACGCCGCTCCCGATCCGGTCTGGGATGACGCGATCACCGCCTGGCGCGTCGGCCTGGATCGCTGGCTCCGTCGCACCGCCCGCATCCGGCTCGCCGATGTCGCGCGCAAGCGCGGCTGGATCATGCAGGCAGACGAACACGTCACCATCCGGTTCCGTGTCGATGACGCCGACCTGCGCCTGCGCCGGCGCGCGCTGGACATCGACCCGGGCTGGGTCCCCTGGCTCGCCCTGGTGCTGCGCTACCACTATCGCGATCGCCCGGTGCCATGACTGACAGCGACCTTCCGGCCCTGGCGCTTGCGGCGGTGGCCGCCACCCTGCCGGACCAGCCCGCCCACCCGGCCTGGACCCCGGCCTTGCTGGCGCCGTGCGTCGAGGAATTGCGCGCCCGCCCCGTGAAGCCGGACCGGCGGCTGGTCGCGGTCGCCAACGCGCTGGGCCTCGACGACGCCGAACTCCTCGCCGTCTCGCTCTGCGTTGCCGTCGAGCGCGATCCGCATGCCGCGCGCGCGGTGGCCGAGGCGCAGGCGCCGATTGGGGCCTCCCGCCCGCTGCTGGGTTTCGTCGCCACGGCGCTCGCCGGCTTGGGCGCCAGTGTCATCGGCCTGGGCTGCGGCACCGCCGTCTCGTCCGGGCTGCTGCGGCTTGGCGACGAGGCCGCGGCGCTGCCGGAGCGCAGCCTGGGCGTGCCGTTGCCGATCCTCGCCGAACTGACCGGGCGGACGGCGCCGCTGGAGGGCGCGCACCCGCTGCAGCCGCGCCCCATTCCGCTGCCCGCCGATATCCTGGCCGAGGCGGAGGCGCGCGCATGCCTGATGGCGGACCGGGCACATGCCGGCCTCGTGCTGCGGTCGGGCAACGTGCATGATGCAGTAGCGGTCGCCGCACGCGTGGCGGACACGCTGGGTCTCGGACTCGCGCGGATCGACGGTGAGGTCCCGTCCAGCCTGGCGCCATGGCTGATCGCGGGCGGCCGGATGCCGCTGTTCCAGCCGGCGCTTGGACCCGGCCAGCGCTGGTCCCTGCCGAACCTGCCTGCCTATGACGGGCCCTGGATCGCCGTACTCGGCCTCGACGGTTCGGTGGAGGCCGACCAGACACCGGATGAGTGGACGCTGCCGGTGCCCACGCTCGTCCAGCGCGCGCAGTTGTGGCAGGCGGCCGGCGTTCCGCCCTGTATCGCGCGGCGAGCGGCGGCGAGTTTCCGGCAGGGCGCCGGCCGTATCGCGGAGGTGGCCGGACGCGCCCGCCTCGCCGCTGCCAGACGCGCCGACGATACGCCATCCTGGACCGACGTCACCGACGCCATGTCGCAGGGTGCCGGCAGTCTGGACGCGCTGGCGCGCCGCAGCCGGACGGCGGTGGGCGACGAGGCCCTGGTGCTGCCGCCGGCGCTGCGGGAGGCTTTGGATCGGCTGCTGGACCGTGCCCGCGTCCGCTCCATCCTGGCCGATGGCCTGGGACCGGCGGTGGAATCGCGCTACCGCCCCGGCGTGCGGGCGCTGCTTGTCGGCGAATCCGGCACCGGCAAGACGCTGGCCGCGCACTGGCTGGCAACGAAACTCGGGCTGCCGCTGTATCGCGTCGACCTCGCCGCACTGACCAGCAAGTTCATCGGCGAGACCGAGAAGAACCTGTCCGCCATCCTGGGCGCGGCGGAACATGCCGATGTGCTGCTGTTCTTCGACGAGGCCGACGCGCTGTTCGGCGCCCGCACCGATGTCGGGGACGCGCACGACCGCTATGCCAACGCGCAGACCAACTACCTGCTGCAGCGGATCGAGGAGTTCGACGGCATCGCCTTGCTGGCGAGCAACAGCCGCGACCGCTTCGACCCGGCCTTCACCCGCCGGCTGGACGCGATCTTGGAATTCCCGATGCCCGAGGGACCCGCGCGGCGGGACCTGTGGCTCGCGCATCTCGGCCGGCGTCATGAGCTGACGGACGCGGATCTGGACCGGCTGGCCGTGACCGTCGATCTCGCCGGCGGGCACATCCGCAATATCGTCCTGGCCGCCGCCGCGCGCGCGACGGTGGAAGAGCGCGTGATCGCGTGGGCCGATCTCGTGCCCGCCACGCATGACGAGTACCGCAAGCTGGGACGGCCGGTGCCGGAGTTGGGGTCATGACACGGCGGAGGACCGCGTGCGGCTGCCGCCTGCCGGATCCGCCCGCGTGGTTGTCCAGTCGGCGACCCTCCCCCGACATGGCGGGGTTCAGCCCCGCCATCCACGCCGCAGCTGATGCCGACGACGCAAGTCGTGGATGGCCCGCCCGCGCGGGCCATGAGGATGCGGCACGGGCCGAGCGCCAGAACCGACAACCCCGGGGGTCACCATGCCGCTAGCCCCGCGCGCCGCCGCTCCGATCGTTGCCGCTCGGCGTGGCGAACGGGCACGGTCCGCGCGGCGGGAAGCGCCTGTGCGTCCGCCGGCCGGCAGACCGCAATACCTGACAGTCTCTCCCGATCAACCCGCACCGTCACTCGCCGCGGAACCGAGGCTGGACGCGGTTCTGGACCCGGCGGCCCCGACCCTCGACGCCCGGATCGATGCCGCCCTACCGCAGATTGATGCGGCCGCTTCGCCGCAACTCGACGCGGATGCCGCCGCACCCCTCGACGCCGACGCGGCCGCGGGAGGCGGCGCGCCGGCACGCGGCGGCCGAGGCCAAAGACGCGCACGCGGGCGGGGGCGCGATGGTGACGGCGGTGACGCCAGCGCGCCCGGCACCGCCGCGGGTCCCGCCGCCACGACGGCCGCGCCCGGCGGCCGCCGCGGTGCTGGAGGCGCCGCCGCCCCCACGGGAGACTCGAAGCAGGCGGTCGCCGTGCCAGCCGTGGACCTCGGAAGCCATGCGCTGGAACCGCATCCGATCCTGCTGCCATCGACCATGCTGCCGTTCGCCGCGCCGCTCGCGCTGGGGATCACGCCCACCGGCAAGTCCGCCACGCCCGACTCGGATATCGCCCGCTCGCAGACTGTCTGGTCCGATGCCACCGCCTCGGCCGCCCGTCTGCACGCGTCCCTCGTCGCCGATGCCCAGCGCATCGCCGAGGCTGCGCGTCGCGGCGCCGAACAGCGCGCCGACCGCCGCCAGCGGGATCTCGACCAGGACCTGTACCAGCTCGCCAGCGGCCTGGAGGAAGCGCGCAATGTCCTCAACGCGGGGGCGGCGGGCGCGCTGACATTGCTGACGCAGCAGGCGGGCAGCGCCCGCGCCTCGATCCACGGCGCGGCGGCGACGGCCCGGGCGGCGATCAAGGCTGCCAAGGACCGGATCAGCGGCGAGAAGACCACGCAGCAGGAAGCGGCGACGAAGGTCGAGCGCGACGGTGCCGCCGCCATCGACGCGATCAAGGCGGCGGGCGGCAAGGCCGAAACCGCGCTGCAGACGCTGCATGACAGCCCGGAGACGCGCTTCCCCGATGGCGGCGCATCAATGAAATCGGCCCAGAACGAACGCATCCGGTTGCGCATCCCGCCCCGCGCCGCGACGCAGAAGGCGGACATGCACAAGGCGGCCGAGGCCCAGGCGACCGCGATGACGCCGATGGTGACGAAGCTGCAATCGGACCTCGGCGCCGCCTTCAAGACGTTCAACGACTGGCTCACGGAACTCGACGGCCCGGCCACCAAGGCGGTGAACAGCGCCGAGTCCGGCGCCATCAGCCAGGTGCGCAAGACCGAACGGACGCTGCGCGAGGCGATCGAGGCGGGACGGTTGCAGACCGAGGCGGCCCTGGTCGGCCAGCACAACACCGCCCGCGCGCAGCTGATCACATCCTCGGAACAGCGCGCCAAGCAGGAAGCCGAGATGGCGGAGCAGCGCGCGACGGCGGACCTGACGGGCGCGAAGAGCCTGGCTGGCGCGCCGGCCGGCACGGTGACGGCGGTGCGGGATTCGCTCGACAAGGAAAAGGCGCGCCCGCCCGAGGAATTCGCCAAGGTCGTGATCAACGCCGCGCAGTCCATGGCCCCCCGGCTGGATGGCCTGGTCGGCCCGCAGCTGACGGCGCTGAACCAGCGCGCCTCGGCCGCGCTGGGGCAGTTGGACCGCCAGTCGCGCGACTCCGCGTCGCGCCTGTTCACCTCGGTCGTCGAGACCGGCGGCCGGCTGACCGAGGCCGCCGGCAAGACCGGCGAAGCCCTGACCGCGCAGGTGGGCGGCGCGCGCGACGGGTTCCGCAAGATGGCCGCGCCGGTGGGCAAGTCGGCCGATACCTTCGTGAGCAAGGTCAGCAAGAATTTCGACGTCGCGCTGACCAAGCTGAAAACCGACATCAAGGACGCCGGCGAGCATCTGACGGCGTCGCTGGATGGCAAGGGCGGCGGCAAGGGCGGCGAAACCCCGCCGCCGGTGACGACGCCCGGTCCCAGCGAGGCGCCCAACGTCTTCAAGACCCGCGCCGAAGGGATCGCGGCGGCCCCCGAGACGGAAACCGCCCTGACCGGCTTCGCAACGACCGCGCGCAGCAAGGTTCAGACCGACATTTCCGACCGGTCCTCGAAGATCAACACCGAACTCGGCTCGTTCATCCACACCGAGGAGAACATCTTCGCCAATCTGCGCCAGATGCTGCCCCGCCAGGCGACGGCGCTGCAGGACTGGTTCAACAACAACTATCCGCCGACGCTGGCGGGGCGGCTGCGTTTCTATTTCGACTCCTCGGTCACGACGAACGAAACCTGGCGGCGCAATTCGGCCGCGGCCATGGCCTATCTCAGCGGCAACGCCGCCGAGGGCGCGCTGCAGGAAATGGCCGCCTCGGTCGTGCTGTGGAACGACACCGACAGGCTGGAGCGGGTCCAGTCGTCGCTGACACCGGCGCAGATGATGCAATTGCAGACGCTGGCCGATGCGCCGGCGATCCTGGCCGATGTGCGGGGCGACATCGACGGCGTCGACCGCGACGTGTTCGACGCGCTGAACCGGGTGACCGAGGACGACACGAGCGGCGTCGGCGCCGCGGCCGCGCTGCGCCTGCAGGGCCGCATCGACACCGCGCGCCAGACCCGCGGTTATGAGGGCGGTGAAGCAACCTACAACGCGATCCGCGATGCCAACCGCGATGCCGGCTCGCGGCTTCTGTCCGGCGCGGACGCGCTGGGCCTGGACACGGACCAGGAGCGGCGGGACCGGCGCGAGCGTGCCTGGACGCAGACGCTCGACGCCTTCGCGCAGCTGCCGGCGGTGCGGGAAATGCCCACCACCGGTTCCCGCACCTCGGCCGATGCCCTGGTCGCCTATGCGAGCCGCGAACGCACCTACGCCGTTACCACCGGGCACGGCGAGCATGCCCACACCGAATTCGTGCAGGAAGGGGTCGGGCGCGACCATGAGCGCCTGATCGGCAACCTGGTCCGCACCGGCGAAGGCAGCGCCGCGACCCGTGCCGCGCTGCTGGTGGTGCAGATGCAGCGCACCGGCGGGCGGCCGGATGTCGATCGTCTGGACGAGGCGACATACGACGCCGACCTCAACCCCGACCTGGCGTCCACCGATCCCGAACGGTTCCAGCGGCAGCAGCAGGCGCGGGAACGGCGGCGCGAGATGTTCCGCCTCTACGATCTGTATACACGGGGCGAGGACGCGGTGCGCGCCGATCCGCGCGATCCCGATGCGATCCAGTCGGACCTTGCCCGCGATGTCGGCACGCGGCTGTCCAGCGACGAGAACCGCGCCGCCTATGCACGGTCGATGATCGCCGAGGAGCGCGGTGATCCCGTCGCCGCCTTCACCTTCGCGGTGAACGACTGGGGCACCAATACCGACGTTCTGCGCCGCACCTTCGGGCGCATGACGCGCGAGCAGGTGGACCAGGCGGTGCGGGACTACGCCGCCGCGCATGACGGCGAATCGCTCTACGCGCGCCTGGGCATCCACGGGGAGGGCAGCTGGTTCGGCTCGGAACTGTCCGGCGAGGAGCGCCAGCAGATCCAGGTCGCGTCGATGGGCGTGGCGCAGAACGACCTGCAGCGCGCCGAGATCGCGGCGATGGAAGCGCGCCTGCAGCGCAACGAGGCGGGCTGGGCTGGCCGCCTGCTGGCGGGATCGGAATACCAGGCCCTGGCGCGGGACTATGACGGTCTGCTCGCCACGATGGGCGTGTCCGACACGGATGCCGAGGGACAGGGGCATTCGTCGTTCGATCGGCTGGGGCGGCTGACGGTGCGCACGCCCGACGGCCGGCCGATCGCGGTCGGGCATTTCACCGCCGACGGACGCTTCGAGCCGCCGCCCGGCATGGCGCCGGAAGCGCTGGAAATCGCCATGGGACAGGCCGGCATTTCGCAGCGCGCCTATGTCGCCGCGACCGACCGGATTGCCAATGCGATCACCACGACACTTGTGGTGACAGCCGCCATCGTGACCACGGCGCTGACGGGCGGCGCCGCGGCCTCGATCTGGATCCCGGTGCTGGTGACCGCCGGTGCCGGGCTCGCCGGCATGGCGGCGAGCGCCGCGATCAAGGGCGGGCGCTATGGCCGCGACGAGATGCTGCGCGACCTCGGCACCACCATCGTGCAGGCGGCGACGGCTGGGCTGGGTGCCGCGGCGGGCGTGGCGCTGCGCGGCGGCGCGCCGGCGCTGCGCGCGGTCTCCAGCCGGATGCTGGTCAGCGAGAAGGTGCTGGAACGCTTCATGATGATGGGCGGCCGCGGCGGGCTGCGCCAGGCCCTGACGCTGGGCGAGGAGGCGCTGATCGCCGGCGGCACCAGTGCGGTCGGCGGAATGGGCCAGGCGGCGCTCGATTCCGACGCGTGGCATCGCGGCAAATGGGGCGAGGGCATCGGCAATGCCGGCATGAAGGGTTTCCTGGGCGGGGCGCTGGGGTCGGTGCTGATGCGGCCGGTGATGCGCGCGGGACTGCCGGGGGAAGGTGCGGGTCCCGAATCCGTTGGGCGGCATATGCTGCGGCGCGGGCTGGGATCGGCGGTCAGCGGCACGACGACCCGCGCGGTGGAGATCGGCTACGACCGCGCGCATGGCCACCGCATCGGGTCAGCCGAGGCGATGTCGGAACTGCAACTCGCCTTCGTGCAGAATTTCATCCAGGGCTTCGGCGAGGGCGGGGCGGAACGCGGCAGCGACCATGTCCGCGCCGTGCGGGCG
>JBFXDK010000004.1:102250-105865 GCA_050181195.1 Acetobacteraceae bacterium
GCGGGCGAGGGGTGAGGGCGGCGAACCGCCGGTCCGGCCCACGGCGACCGCGCCCGAGGCGCCCGCTGCCGCGCGCCCGACGCCGGAGGCCGGCGGCGAGCCTGCGGCGCCACGGCCCGTCGCGCCAGCGGCGGAACCCGGTGCCGCGCCGGTCCGTCCGCCCGCCGCCGAACCGGTGCCGGTTCCGCCCGTGCTGCGCGACACGGTGCCCGAGATCGCCGACGCGGTGGCAACCGGCCCGCTGCGTCAGGTGGCCGAGGACGTGCGGACGGCGGCGCCCCCGCGCGCGGATGAGGCCGCACCCGTGGCGCCGCGGCCGACCGCGGCCGAGGAAGCCGCTCCGCCGGCGCCCCGCGGTCCCGGCGTGTCCGAGGAGACCGCTTCGCCTGCGCCGCGCCGTCCGGGCGCGCCCGAGGAGGCGCCGCCGGTGCCGCGCACCGTGGCCAACGACAACGACCCGGATGCGGACGTGCCGACCCAGCGGCGGCCGGCGGTGGCGAACGAGGAAGCCGGGGGACGGCGCCGGCCGCCGCCGGTGCCCGAGGTCGTGGAGCTCGACAAGCTCCCGGAAATGACGGTCATGCTGGATGCGGACCCCACCAGCCATCAGGCCGCCAACGACAATTACGGCGCGCTGATCCGTGACGATCCCACGCGCGAGGTGGCGCATTACTACAATCCGGAAACCGGTGTGCACATCGTCGTGCAGGGGACGGAAACGACCGTGTTCGTGGGCCGCAACGCCGCCGGCGCGGCCGAGGCGCCGGGGCCGGCGGGTCACACGCAGGAATGGAAGGCGCTGCTCGACAGCGATGCCGGCCGCTGGCAATTGCTCGCGCATTTCCATCCCGGCGATGCGAACGGCCGGACCGGCCTGCGCGGCCGGCTGCCCAGCGGCGAGTCGGGCGATTTCGGGGTCGTGCGGCACGAATCCGGACTGCAGGGCGACGTGCCGCATCAGTCACGAATTCATTACCTGCATAATGGCGAGTTCGGTCACACGGATTTCGGCTACGATCCGCATTCCACCACCGCACGCTACTGGGTGGAGATGGAAAACCCGGTGACCGGGCGGCGGGAGCGGCATGAATTCCCGTCGCTGGAAGCCTATGGCGCCTGGGTGGAGTTCACCACCGGCGTGCCCGCCAGCCGGCTGACGGCGCCACGCGATGACGGTGGCGGGACGGCGCCGCGCACGACGCGCGCCGATCCCGAGGCGCATCCGCCCGCCGATCCCGCGGCGGCGGCGCGTCAGGCCACGACAACCGAGCCCGGGGAAATCACCGCGCTGCACGGCACCAGCAGCCGCGATCTCGCGAACATGGAAGCCCTCGGCATCCAGCTCGGCCGGATCGAGCATGACCACCAGGATTTCGGCCGAGCGCTGTATCTGACGCTGGATGATGCGAACGCGGCGAAATATGGCGCGAGGCGGGTCAAGGACCTGGCGGCGCGCGGGCAATCCGCGACAGCCGAGGCGGTGCCGTTCCGGTTCCGGCTGGAGGATCTGGGCGTGGTGGTGGATGTCCGCCCCGGCGGGCAGCATCGGGCGCAGTGGGAGGAGTTCCTCCGCCGCACGCCGGCCGCCTATCCGCCGCAGCCGGAGTGGCTGCCGCCGGGCATGAAGATGCCCTGGAACACCACCGAAGAGTACATCATGCGTGCGGGCTGGGGCATCGACCAGCGCGGCAAGGCGTTCCAGGCTTTCCTGGAACAGGCGGGGCTTGCGCATGCCGATGCGGTCTGGGGTGACCTGGGCGGGGTCGGAACCTCCGGCCTGGTCGCCGAGGGCGGCGGCGAGCAGATCGCGATCCGCAGCCAGGCGCTGGCCGACCGTCTGACCGAACAACTGCCGGGACGAGCCGCCGCCCGGCGCGCGGCCGAGGGCGGAGGAGAGGGCGGCACCGGCGGCGAAGGCGGCGGATTGCCGCCGGTGCCGCGCACGATCGAGGGGCCGGAGGGCACGCCGGCCGCACCGGCGGCGAAGGCGGCAGCGGAGCCGTCCGCCGCGGACCTGACCCCGGCGCAGCGGGCGCAGGCGCGGACCGAGTGGGACGACGCGCTGGACGCCGAATTCGGTCCGCATCTGGGGGGCAAGGTCCCGCCGCCGCTGGAAGGCGAGGCGCTGGCCGCGGCGCGGGCCGCGCACGAGGCGGCGGCGGCGAAGATCGACAACGACGCGATCGCGCGGTTCCGCACCCAGTCGCCGGCCGAGGCCGCGCAGCTCGACGCGCTGACGACGCTGGCGCCCGACGTGGTGAACGCGGCGGTGCGCGACAACACCGAACGCCTCTCGCCACGGCGGGCCGCGGCGCTGCGGGAGGCGAGCATCCGCGCCGGCAACCCGCCCGATGTCGCCGACGCCCATGTGCAGCAGTTGCGCACGATCCTGGACCGCCAGGGCGGGTTGCGCGACGTGATCGCGGCGGCGCGGGAGCACGCGCAATGGCGGCAGGTGGCGGATGACATCACGTCGCTCGCGCGCGCCGCGGTGGCGGCCAAGGTCGACATGGACGTGATCGAGCGGCGTGCGACGCACAAGGGACCGGTGCCGGACGCGCTGCGCACCATGCTGGCGCTGGAACCCGACCTGGTGGTGGCCGCGTTGCGTGCGGGATCGCCGGCGGATGAGGCGGCGGTGATCGCGGAACTGCGCGCTTCCCGCATCCGCAAGGGCGACAGCGACGCGCAGGCGGATGCGCATGTGGCGATGCTGCAGGACGTGCTGGGTCCCGGCGGCATGCGCGCCGAGATCGCCACCGCGCGCACCAAGGCCGCGGCGCGCGCGGTGACGGCGGATGACCTGGGGGCCATGATCCTGCGGTCCCGCACCCTGCTGGCGGCGGCGCATATGGACCCGACGCAGGTGATCGATCGCTATGTCCGGCTGCTGGAAAAGGCGAAGCCGAAGACGCATCAGACAACCGAGCATTTCGAGGCGGCCTGGCAGGCCTTCATGGAATCCAACGTGCTGTCCACGGTCAGCGAGGCGCACGCGGTGTTCCGGCTGGCGAAGGACATGGGCATCGACATCCTGAAGGCGGACGCGATCGGCGCCGGACGCACCAATGCCGGCGGCATCGACATCGTGGGCGTGGTGCGCAATCCCGAGATCGGGCCGCGGCCGAAGCAGGTGCAGGTGGTCCTGGTCGACGACAAGGCGGTGTCCGCGGTTCAGCTGACCGACGTCTCGGCCCTGACCAAGAATCTGCGGCAGAACCTGCGCAGCGTCGTCGACGCGCATGAGGAGGCGTTGCGGGTGGCGCGCGAGCAGGGCGCGTTCATTCATCCCGACCACGAGGAGGCGGTGCGGCAATTGTCGCAGGCGCTGAAGGACCTCGATGCCCTGGATGCGGGCACCGTCGGCCGCACGCCGGCGACGAAGGAGGAAGCGCGGCAATACCGCCATCAGCGCGGTGCCTATGCCGACGAGGTGGCGGCGATCCTGACGCGCAACGGCATCAGCATCCTGGTCACGAGCGAACTCGGCAAGCTGAGCGACCTCGCCGACTGGCTGAAGCGGTACGGGTTCCGGCTGCACCGCTGAGCGTCAGAAGGAAGGGGCGAGGCTCCGCCTCGCGCTCCGCCAAGGGGCGCTGCCCCTTGGATCCCCGC
>JBFXDK010000005.1:0-90868 GCA_050181195.1 Acetobacteraceae bacterium
CGACAGCCCAACAAACGAGTTGGGATCAAAGGGGCTGCGCCCCTTTGCGGAGGTCCAGGAGGCAGCGCCTCCTGGTCGGGGTCCGGGGCGAAGCCCCGCTCCTGCCTCACGCCGTCACTTCCTCGACCACCCGTCCGTCCACCAGATGGATCTGCCGGTCGCAGCGTGCCGCCAGCGCCGGGTCGTGGGTGATCAGCAGCAGCGTCGATCCGGCGCGTGACCGCAGCGAGAACAGCAGGTCCATCACCGCCGAACCGGTCGCGTGGTCCAGGTTTCCCGTCGGCTCATCCGCCAGCAGCAGGCTGGGTTCGGGGGCGAAGGCACGGGCCAGCGCGACCCGCTGCTGCTCCCCGCCCGAAAGCTGTCCGGGCAGATGGGTCAGCCGGTGCCCGAGACCCACCTGTTCCAGTGCCTCGGCCGCAGTCCTGAACGCATCATGCCGCCCCGCCAGTTCCAGCGGCACCGCGACATTTTCCAGGGCGGTCATGGTCGGGATCAGGTGAAAGGCCTGAAAGACGATGCCGATGCGCTCCCGCCGCAGGCGTGCCAGCGCGTCCTCATCGAGGCCGGTGGTCTCCCGCCCGTCCAGCATGATGCTGCCTTCGGTCGCCTGTTCCAGGCCCGCCAGCACCATCAGCAGGCTGGTCTTGCCCGATCCGGACGGACCGACGAGGCCCACCGCCTCGGAGCGATCGATGTTGAGATCGATCCCACGCAATATGTTGACCGGCCCGGCGGCGGAAGGCACGGTCAGCCGCAGGTTCCTGACCTGCATCAGCGGCGTTGCGGTGTTGGCGTCATGCAGGGACGGCGGGATGGCATCCATGGCGGCAGCATATGGCCTTCCGGCTGGCCGGAAGAACCCCACGGACAGGGACATGTCAATTTTGTCACGGCGTCATATGATTTTGGGACTGGGCGCGCTGGCGGGACTGCTCGTCTTCAGAGTGCCGGCCTGGGCCGCGCCGCTCCGGTTGCTGGTCCTGGGCGATTCGCTCACCGCGGGATACGGGCTGGCGCGCTCCGAAGGATTTCAGGACCAGTTGCGGTCGGCGCTGCAGGCCAGGGGCCATGATGTCGTCATCGTCGACGGCGCCGTCTCGGGCGATACCAGCGCGGGCGGCCGGGCTCGGCTCGATTGGGTGCTGGGCGAGGGAGTGGATGCGGCGATCGTCGAACTCGGGGCGAATGACGGTCTGCGCGGCCTCGATCCGTCGCAGATGGATGCCAACCTGACCGCCATCCTGGACCGGCTGGCGGCGAAGAACATTCCCGTGCTGCTGACCGGGATGTATGCACCGCCCAACCTGGGGCCGGATTACCAGGCGGCGTTCCGGGCGGTGTATGATCGGCTGGGGCAGCGGCCAGGGGTGATCTACGATCCGTTCTTTCTGGAAGGCGTGGCCACCATCGACGCGCTGCACCTGCCGGACCGGCTGCATCCGAACGCCGAGGGCGTCCGGCGCATCGTGGCGCGCATCCTGCCGAAGGTGGAGGATCTGCTGACACGAGCGAGGGCATCATGAGGCTGTTCGTGGCGCTCGACCTGCCGTGGTCACTGCGGGAGCGCCTGGCGCTCATGGCCGGGGCCGGCATTCCCGGCGCGCGCTGGGTGCCGCCGGAAAACTACCACCTGACGCTGCGCTTCATCGGCGAAACGCCGGGCTACCGCGCCGAGGAGATCGACCACGCGCTTGCGGCGCTGAAGGTGCGCGGCTTTTCCCTGACGCTCGCCGGTGTCGGCACCTTCGCGAAATCCGGGCGCGGTTCGGCGCTGTGGGTGGGGGTGGAGCGCAATCCTGCGCTGGAGCACCTGCGAAGCAAGATCGAGACGGCGCTGCAGCGCTGCGGGCTGGAGCCGGAGCGGCGGCGCTTCCAGCCGCATATCACGCTCGCCCGTCTCGACAATCCGGCCGAGGGCAAGCTGGCCGCCTTCGTGCAGGCCAACAATCTGTTCCGCGCCGGCCCGGTGCCGGTGGAGCACTTCACCCTGTTCAGCTCGCTTCTCGGCAAGGACCAGGCGGTCTACACGGCCGAGGTGGAATACGAGCTGGCCGCGGCCTGAAGCCGGCCCCAGGCCTGCCTCAAGCGGCTTCCTCCAGGGTCGATCCGACATCCAGCGTGGTGGCGCGCCGCAGATCGCGGGGCTGGGCTTCGTCGTGCGGGCGGCCGCGATGCATGGTGCAGCGATTGTCCCAGATCACCAGGTCGCCCACCCGCCAGGTGTGGCGGTGGACGAATTGCGGCTGGGTGG
This sequence comes from Acetobacteraceae bacterium, assembly GCA_050181195.1. Taxonomy (GTDB): domain Bacteria; phylum Pseudomonadota; class Alphaproteobacteria; order Acetobacterales; family Acetobacteraceae; genus Rhodopila. The sequence continues at coordinate 2,255 of JBFXDK010000005.1, forward strand.
CATGCGCATTCAGATCCACCAGCAGGAGACGCCCGTCCGCCACCGGCCAGCCGACCACGTGCGAGGCGTGCGCCGAGAGGTAGAGCGTCTTGCGCCGCGAGCCGGGATGGGTACGCACGAGGCGCTGCGGCGAGGGCGGATATTGTTCCCGCTCGTCTGGTGGAAACTCGGTGAAGCCGATCTGTCCACGTGACCAGAACACGTCGTGCTCGATCACCAGATCGGCGATTGCTGCCTTCGTGCCGGCGGGCAGCGCGTCGTAGGCGGCGCGCATGTCGGCGAACTCGGTCTCGCCGTTGCCGAACGGGGAGGGCGGCGGGATGGTCACCGCGTGCAGCAGGCCGAGAACGACGGGCACCGGCATGTAGGACGCGTCGGTGTGCCAGAGCCGGTTGCCCAGGCTGTCGAGCCTGCGACGATCGAACAGGTCGCGGACCTGGTTGTCCTCGTTCAGGTTGGAGATGTCGCCGATCTGCGGGATCGCCAGGCGCCTGCGGCCGGGGCGGGCGGCGGAGCGGCCGATTTCCAGCGGGCCGAAGCAGGCGGCGAAGTCGCGCAATTGGGCGTCTGTCAGCGTCTGGTCGTGGAACACCAGCACGGCGTAGCGATCGATCGCTTCCCAGATGGCGCCGATGGTGGCGTCATCCGGTTTCCGGCTCAGGTCCAGACCGTCTGCTTCGGCGACGAAGTCCGTGCGCAGCGGGCGCAGGTGCAGCGTCATGCGATTCCTCCCGCGGTCAGGGCCGGGTGCCGGATCGCGGCACCCGGGTCCGATCGGCTCAGCGGCGCCAGTCGAAGCCCTTGCGTTCCACCGTGCGGACCATGCCCTGCCATTCGGCCAGCCCGTATTCGTGGGTGGCGCGGCGCTTCTTCATCCGGTCGGCCGCCTTCTGCTGGACGGATTCGTCGACCAGCACCGGCGGTTCGTCCAGCGTGCGGGCGATCAGTTCGAGCTCGCAGGCCCGCTCCAGCATGTAGAGGCGCATCATCGCGCCGTGGATCGTCTCGCCCAGGGTCAGCAGGCCGTGGTTCATCAGCACGACGCAGCTTCCGCCGCCGCTCAGGCTGCGGGCGAGCGCATCGCATTCCTCCTGCGTCGCCGGGACGCCGTATTCGTGGTAGACGACGTCGTCGATCACGCTCAGATGGTCCTGGCTGATCGGGCGCAGGCCGTTGCGCAGCAGCGATACGCCGGCGCCGGCGCGGGTATGCGTGTGCAGGACGCAGTTGGCGTCCGGGCGGGCCTTGTAGACGCCGCTATGGATGGTGAAGCCGGCGTTGTTGAACTTGCCGCCCGGGCTCAGGACGTTGCCGTCCATGTCCATCTTCACCAGCGACGAGGCGGTGATCTCGTCGAACATTTCCCCGTAGTTGTTGATCAGGAAGTGGTTCGGCTCGCCGGGGATGCGGGCCGACATGTGGGTGTTGATCAGGTCGGTCCAGCCGAAATGATGGGTGATGTGGTAGACGGCCGCGAGTTCGCAGCGGATCGCCCACTCGGTGTCGGTCATTTCTGGCTTGATTTGCAGCGCGGCTGACATCGCGGCTCCTCCATTCGGATCGTGACGTGTCGTATCGTGCGGGAGGTCGCCGCCGGGCGCAACCGGACTGCGCGCGCGGCCGCGGGAAACCGTTGCCCGGCGCCTGATGGCATGCTCCGGAACCGGTGCCTGGGCGACACTTTGCTAAGTCCGCAACGGATGTCGCCTTGCAACAATACCACCGGTATGGTCCACAGACCGAAACGGCCCGGGGTTCGAACGGCATGCGCCGAGAAAGACGTGTTTCCAACGCGCTCGCAGATATTGGCGCGTGCGTACTGACAGCGCTCGGCGCGCTGCTGCTCGCCGCCCCGGCCGCGGCACAGAATTGCAGTGGTAATCCCTGCACATACACCCTGCCGCAAGGAACACTCTCCGCGCCCGTCGAAATCCTGAATCCAACGCCCGCCAACCCCACGACGGTCGCCAATCAGGCGTCGATCGCCGTTTCGATGCCGCCCTACGACGGGTCCCTGCTCACGATTTACATTGCGGGCACGACAGGGGGATCCTCGTCCACCTCGACGGCGGGTTCAGGCGGCGGTACCGGGGCGGTAACGGTCAGCAGCGCAGGCGCCCTTTCGCTGACGGGCACGAGCCCCGACAGCACGGGTGCGACCGGCTTGTATGTTTATGTCGCCGGCGGTTCAGGCGGCGATTACACCGACACCAACGCCAAATTCGACGCCGGCGCGGGCGGATCGTCCGGCAGTATCTCGGCCGGCAATACCGGTGCGATCACCTTCTCCGGTGTCTATCAGGACGGAGCGGCCGCGTTCGCTGTCGTATCGGGCGGCGGACCAGGTGGAACCGTGCCGTCGGACGGCACCCATAACGGCAGCAATCTGCCGGATTTCAACGGATCCGGAGACGGCGGCAACGGAGGGAATAGTGGGTCGATCATCCTGACCAATTCCGGAGCGATCACCATCGGCACCACCCAGGTTCCGGTCCGAGGGTCCTACGGCAGCCTTTCCTCCGCGGGCTTTGCGCTGGCCAACACGCATATCGGCTTCCGCGGCATACTGGCCAGTTCCGGCGGCGGTTTCGCGGGCGAGGGCTCCGGCAGCGCCGGCACCAAATGCGACACCGCCGGATCCGGCTGCGGCGGCGGGGCGGTGGGCGGCGCTGGCGGCAGCGTGACCGTCAGCAATACCGGGCCGATCGGGATTGTATGGGACTGGGGCCTGACCAGCGGCAGCGCCGCCCTGCCCGCGGGGGCCGGATACGGCCTGATCGCGTCCAGCGTCGGGGCGGCGGGCCAGCCGACATATACCGAGGATTATTCCGGCGGAAGTGGCGGTGCGGCCGGAGAGGTGCTGGTGCAACTCAACGCAGGCGGCAGCATTTCCCTGACGTCCCTGAACGATTTGCCGCCCGGACTGACACTGCCCTCCACGCCGCTCGGCGCTCCGCCGCCGCTCTCCGGCGCCGCCCTCGGCGCCATCTCCATCGGCGGCGCAGGGGGATCGCCCTATGGGGCCGATTCCCAGATCGGGGCCAACGCGGTCGTCGCCGGCGGGACCGGCGGGGCCTCCGGCATCATCGGAATTCGCGTGCAGGACGCCCGGATCGACGTGTCGGGCAACGCCTTTGCCGGCATCCAGCTCCGTGGCGAAGGCGGCGCAGGCGGCAGCGGCAACAGCTACGTCACCTCCGGCGGTACCGCCAAGGGCGGCAATGGCGGCAGTGGCGGGGCCGGGGGACGCGCGAACGGCGCCGAAATCGTGGTGGAGGGTTCTTCATCCATCGTCACTAATGGTGCCCTGTCGCCTGGGATTGTCGCCAGCACGGTGGGCGGCGCCGGCGGCGTGGGATCAACTTTCGAACCCAATGACACCCCCCATGGAGACGCGGGCTCCGGGGGGGCGGGTGGCAGCGCCGGAACCATCGAGGTGCAGCTCGACAATACCGCGACAATTACCACCGGCGGTGCCTTTGCCCCCGGGATTGCCCTCGAATCGATCGGGGGTGACGGCGGGAACGGCGGGAATCGCAAGACGGGCGATTCCGGCAATCCCGGCGCAGGCGGCAACGGCGGTTCGGCCGGCGGCATGAACATCTTCCTCGCCGGTTCCGCGTCCGTCACCACTGCCGGGAATTATGCGCCGGGCATCGCGGCCCGCTCGCTGGGGGGCGCGGGAGGCAGCGCGGGAGCGGCGGACGGACTTTTCGCCCCCGATCCGCAATCCGGCGGCAATGGCGGCGACAGCTCCTTCATCCTCGTGCGCCTGGACCCGGGCACCGCGATCAGCACCGCCGGGACTGGGTCGCCCGCGATCTATCTCGTCACTGCCAGCGGCTATGGCGGTCCCGGATCCAACGATTCGGGCCTCGTGACCAACACCGGCGGCACCGGCGGCACCGGCGGACAGGCGGGTGCGGTCAGCGGCGGCGTGCTGAAGGCGATCGACGTCTTTCAATTCGGCCGTCTGACCACGACTGGTCAGGGGTCCCACGGTGTCGCGGCCCTGGCCTTCTCGGGTGGCGGCGGCGCAGGGGGTGAGGCCGGTGGATTCTACGGCACGGGCGGAACCGGCGCGGCAGTCGGTTCGATCGGGCAGATCACGATAAACAATCACCCGGCCGGTTCGATCAGCACTGCGGGCAGCGGTGCGCATGGCATTCTGGCGTCATCCATCGCCGGAGGCGGCGGAGATGGCGGCTCGCTGTTCGCGGCCAATTCCGGAGTCGGCGGCAACGCGGGTCTGGCCGGCATCGGCGGTCCGGTCGCGATCTTCAACAGCGGCGCCATTTCCACGGCGGGCGACCAGGCCCACGGCGTGCTGGCGCAGTCCATCGGCGGCGGCGGCGGCAATGGCGGCGACGCTTCCGGCCTGTTTTCCATCGGCAGCACCGCCGGGGCAGGCGGGATAGGCGGCCCGGTCTCGATGACCCTGTCGGCCGGCACGATCAGCACCGCCGGGCAGCAAGCCTACGGCGTGAACCTGCAATCCATTGGCGGCGGCGGCGGCAATGGCGGCAATGCCGTCTCGCAGTCGGTGTTCGTGGGCCTCTCCATCGGCGGCGGCGGCGGCAATGGCGGCAACGCCGGCAGCGTGTCGTTCACCGGCAACGGCGCATCAGCCGACAGCGCAGGCAGCATCATCACGCAGGGGAGCAAATCCGCGGGCATCCTCGCGCTGTCGGTGGGCGGCGGCGGGGGCACCGGCGGATCAGGCTACTCCCTGACCGGCGGGGTCCTGTTCAGCATGTCCGCCGCTGTCGGCGGCTATTGCCCGAAAGAGAACGGCGTTCCCACAACCTGCGGTGGCGGCGGGGCTGGCGGGCAGGTGACGGTCGATCTCGCCAATACGAAGGTCACGACCGGCGCGTCGGCGAGCCTGACCAGCCAGACCATCGCGCCCAGCAACACCTTCCCGGTCGATGCCTTTGGCATCCTGGCGGCCAGCGTCGGTGGCGGCGGCGGGGCCGGCGGTTCGGCCGCCTCGGCGGCCCTGACGGTCGCGGAGCCGTTCCTGGTCGAGAATGTGGACGTGGGCGCCGCGTTCAGCCTGGGCCTGGGCGGGGACGGCGGTAGCGGCGGCGGGCACCTGTCCGGTACCAACGTCTCGGTCTCGCTGAACCAGGGAAGCGCGATCACCACCTTCGGCAATGGCGGCCACGGCGTGCTGGCGATGTCGGTGGGCGGCGGCGGCGGCGAGGGTGGCGACTCCTCGGCCCTCGCCGCGACGGTGGGCTACAACCGCGCGGCCACCCAGGGCGAGAGCACGGTCTATGAATTTTCGCTTGCCATCGCCCAGGGTGGCAGCGGCGGGGCGGCCGGCGATGGCGGTCCGGTGCAGGTGGGGCTTGGCGGGGCCGCCGGCAGCGGCGGTGCGGCGAGCGGTCCTGCCAGCATCGTCACCTATGGCGACTTCGCCGACGGCATCGTGGCGTTGTCCGTCGGCGGCGGCGGCGGCAACGCCGGCGCGGGCGCGAACACCACGGTGGCGGCAGGCGGCGCACGGACGTTCACGGCGGGGGCCACACTCAGCAGCACCGGCGGCAGCGGCGGGACCGGCGGCCCGGTCAGCATGACCATCTTCCCGCAGGGGAGCATCGCGACCTATGGCGATGCCGCGAACGGAGCGGTCGCGCTGTCGGTGGGCGGCGGCGGCGGCACCTCCCAGGGCGGCACCTTCAGCTTCGCGGCCGCGTATCAGTCGAATTCGGCCCAGTTGCCCAACGGGTTCAAGTTAACCGTGCAACCGAAGGTCACCGGCACCTGGACCATGGGCATGCAGGGCGGTTCAGGCGGCAACGGCGGCGACGTCTCGGTTGATGTGCAGGGCACCGTCGCGACCCAGGGCGGCGATGCCAGCGGTATCCTGGCGCTGTCCGTCGGCAAGGGCGGCGGACTTGGCGGCAGTTCCGGCTCGCAGGGGTCCGCCGACAACCCGATCTCGCCCTATACGAAATTCCGGGCGTTCGCGTCGAATGTCGGCTTCCATAACATTCCCTTCACCCTTGCCAGTCTGTCAGGAACCCTGGGCAGCGACACGACCGGAAGCCCGGGCACTGGCGGCACCGTGACCGTGACGCAGTCCGGCAGCATCATCACCCAGGGCGACTGGTCCACCGGCGTGCATGCCCAGAGCGTGGGCGGCGGCGGCGGGCGGCTCGGCACCGCATTGGGCACGGCCAGCGGTCCGGCGCAGGTCAACCTGCAGGCGGGGGTACACGGCTACGGCAATGCCGGGCCGGTCAACCTGCAGTTCCAGAACGGCACGGTGCAGACCGGCACGACGACCACCGGCTACGCCGCGTTCGGCGTGGTTGGGCAGAGCGTGGGCGGCGGCGGCGGGTTTCTGTCCGACGGGTCCGACGCGGCCAACGGCCAGGTGCTGGCGTCCGACGATACGACGGTCATCAGCAGCGCGATCTCCCTCGGCGGGAATGCCAGCGGCAGCGGCAACGGTTATGGCTGGGGCAATACCGTGACGCTGAGCGGCGGCGGCACGGCGACGACGCCGGGCCTCGCGGTAACGACCCATGGCGAGGCGGCGCATGGCGTGGTGCTGCAATCCGTCGGCGCCGGCGGCGGCATCACCGGTGCCGGCAGCAGCTTCTTCAATGCCGACGGGCTGGGCACGGGAACGATCTCGCTGGCCGTCGGCGGCGGCGTGGACTCGGTAGGCGCCGGCGGTACGGTGACGGTGGACAACGCCAAGCTGCACATCACCACCTCGGGCGCCAACGCGTTCGGCCTGCTGGCGCAAAGCGTGGGCGGCGGCGGCGGACTCGGGTTCACCCAGCCGGGCGTTCCCACGACAGTGGTCCTTGGCGGCAATGCCCCGTCCGCGGCCAATACGGGCGGATCGGTCTCGGTGACGTTGGCGCCTGGGACGACTATCAGCACCTCGGGCGTGGGGGCGCATGCCATCGTCCTGCAATCCGTCGGCGGCGGCGGCGGCATCGCCGGCTATGCCGGCGGCAGTGGCAGCGTGCCCGTCGTATCCATGGAGATGCCGGTGCGCTACAGCCCGCAAGGCAGCGGCGGTCCCGTCACGTTGCAGATGCAGGGCGGAATCACCACGACGGGGGCCGGGGCGTTCGCGGTCCTCGCACAGAGCATCGCGTCTGGCGGCGGCCTGCTTGGGTCCGACGGTGTCCTCTATGCCGGGTCCACTGGTGTCGTGAACTATGGGACGGCCGGGGCGGTCACGGTGACGCTGAAGGGATCCCACATAACGGCGACCGGACAGAACAGCGTCGGGGTCTTCGCCCAAAGCATGAATGGCGGCGGGTCCGGCGGCACCGCGTCGCCGGTGGCGGTGAACCTGTTGAGCACGTACCTGTCGGGCGGGTCAGGGGCGCAGGGCACGGGGATTTGGGTGTCGGATGGAATCTATACCAGCACGCAGAAGAACTTTATCACGCTCGACGCGCCGTCCTTCGTGTCCAGCGGCTCCGGGGTCGCGATCAACTATACCGGATCCTGGTCGGTGGATGTGCAATCAGCGGGCGAGGTTCACGGCTCATACTTCCTTGGGCCGCAGGGCACGTATTCGAACGGCGGAACGCTGGCCGTTGGGGCGACGGGGCAGGCGGCGCTGCTGACAAACAGCGGCGTCCTGCAGGTGGGCGAGGCGGGCGCATTCGGCAGCGCGCGCCTGACGGGGAACTTCGTGCAGACCGCGTCCGGCGCGATCGTCGTCGATGCCGACTTCGCGAATCGCCGCTCCGCGACGCTGACCGTTGGCGGCGATGCGGTGCTGGGCGGCACGGTGCGCCCCGCGCTGACCAGCGTCCTGCCCGGCATCGCCCTGCCGTTCATGACGGTGAATGGCAACATCAGCGGCGAGCTCGCCGGCGCTGCGTCGACCATCTTCGGCTACGGCGTCACGCGATCCGCCAATGCGTTGTCCCTTGCTGCCACTTCGGCCGATTTCACACCCGCGGGGTTCAACCTGCCCGCCAGCCGAACGGCGGTCGCCGATCACTTGCAGGCCGCTTGGAACCATGGCGGTTCGGCGGAACTCGCGCCGCTGTTTGCGCTGCTGGGCAACACAGCGGATGCAGGCGGCGCGGCCGCCTATTCCGCACAGCTTCGCCAGCTTTCGCCCGACACCAGCTTCGCGCCGGGCGCGCGCGGAGCGGCCGGCGCGCAGAACTTTGCCAGTAGCACGCTGAGCTGTCCGCAGTTCGAGGGGACCACCGCGATGCTGGTGGAAGGCGACTGCGGCTGGATGCGCATGACCGGGCGCACCGCGCACCAGGCAAGCGACAGCGGCATCACCAGCTTCCGGCTGAATACCGCCACCTGGCAGATCGGCGGCCAGAAGCAGGTGGGCAATGGCTGGCTGGTGGGCGGCTCGCTGGCCTATGAGACCAGCTGGCTGTCGAGCCAGGACGGGCTGAACTCCGGCAGCGGCCAGGCGGGCTATGGCGCGGTGGTGGCGAAATACCAGACCGGGCCGTGGCTGTTCGCGGCCTCGGCGTTTGGCGGCGCGGGACAGATGACGCTCAGCCGGGTGATCACGCTGCCGGGTTTCGCATCCGTGGCAAAGGGCAGCCCGGACACGGCGAATGTCGGGCTGTTGTTGCGTGCCGCCTATACGCTCGGGGAGGAAAGCTTTTACCTGCGCCCGCATGTCAGCCTGACGACGGTGCATGTCCGGACGGGTTCCTACCGGGAATATGGCGGCGGGGCGCTGAACCTGGCGGTGGACAGCGCCTCGCAGACGACGGTGATCCTGACGCCGATGCTGGAAGTGGGCGGCCGCGTGACGCTGGGCGAGACGATGCTGCTGCGGCCGTTCGTGGCTGCGGGGCTGAACGTACGGAGCAACGACGGCTGGCGGCAGACGGGGCGGCTGATCAGTGCGCCGGCGGGCGCGGGCGGCTTCACGACGACGGTGCCGATCGATCAGGTGACGGGGCGGGTGAGTGCGGGTGTGCAGCTATATACCGGCGGGATGCTGGACTTCCGGCTGCAATACGAAGGTGACTACGGCGGCAGCCTGACTGCGCATGGGGGATCTGCAATCCTGTCGGTGCGGTTCTGATTGCGGCCGGCCGCCGGAACCCGCGGCGGCGGAACTACCCCTCCGCGCACCATGCCCGCCAGGCGTGGCGCAGTGCGGCGCCCAGGCTGCGGCCGAAGCGCGGCGCGTCGCAGAGCGGGCTGGCCTTGACCTGCGCGCGCAGACCTGTCCGTAGCGCCGCCAGCGCGTCCAGATCGGCCGCGGCTGCCAGGGCGCGGGCGATATAGGCGTCACGGTCCGGCACGACCCAGTCCGCCAGGCCGGCATTGCTCAGGTGGCTTGCCGAATGGCGGGAGGCGAAGATCTCCCCGGGCATGGTCACGGTGGGCACGCCCATCCACAACGCCTCGCAGGTAGTAAGGCCGCCGGAGTAGGGGAACGGGTCCAGCACGATGTCGATCTGGTTGTATTCTCCCATGAAGGCGCGGTGCCCCGATGATCCGCGCAGTTCCACGCGATCGGCCTGGATGCCGTGTGCGGCGAAGCCGGCCAGGACCCGCTCGCGGGTCGGCGCATGGGAAAACTGGTGCGTCTTCAGCACCATGCGGGCATCCGGCAGGCGCGCGAGGATGTCGGCCCAGGTGCGGATCACCGTCGGCGTGATCTTGGCCAGATTATTGAAGCAGCCGAAGGTGACGAAGCCGTTCGCCAGGGCCGGCAGCGGCGCCACGTCCGGCGCGTAGGGCGGCGGGCTGTAGCAGGCATAGCCGTCCGCCAGGCGCAGCAGCCGTTCGGAATAGAGCGGATCGAATCCGTCGGGCGTTTCCCAGCGGTCGGTGATGAACCAGTCCATCTCCCGCAGGCCGCTGCTGTGGTTCTGCATGCCCACCCATTTCACCTGCACGGGTGCCAGGCGGTGGGCGCAGGCGATCATGCGCGCGGCATCGCCGTAGCCGCCGAGGTCGATCAGGATGTCGATCCCGGCCTCCCGCGCGCACAGCGCCAGCGCCTCATCGGTCAGCGCGTCCACGGTCACCCAGTCGCGAGCGATGGCGCGGAAGCGGCGCGCGATGGCGTCGGCCGGCGCCTCGTTCTGCGCCAGGCAGACCAGTTCGAACTGGTCGGGATCCAGCGTTTCGAACCCGGCGATCGTCAGCCAGCCGACCGGGTGTGTCTTCAACGTGCCGGACAGCAGGCCGACGGTCAGCCGGCGATCGGGATCGCGCGCATTGGCGAACGCGGGCATGTCGGCGCGTGGCAGGCGGTCGCCGCATTCGCGCAGGGCAACAAGCAGTTGCGCGCCGGTCACACCGTCCTGGTACGGCAGCGTGTTGCACAGGGCGCGCCGGGGCAGCACCGCGTCCGGCTGCAGGGCAATCGCGCGCCTGGCGATCTCGACGGCCTCATCCTGCCAGCCGAGGCAGGCGGAGGCGTTGGCGAGATTGCACAATGTGGGCACCTGCTCGCCGAATTGCGCGATGTGATCGGTCAGCAGCGTATGCGCTTCGGCGTGACGATGCAGGCGCATCAGCACGGCGGCTCGGTCGTTGCGGATCTGCGGATTGTCCGGGTCGAGTTCGGCCGCGCGCCGCAGCGCCGCCTCGGCTTCCCGCAGGCGGCTGGAGCGTGCGAGCACGCCGCCCAGCAGGATCGCCGGCGCCTGGGCGTCGGGGGCGAGCGCGGTTGCGGCCTCCAGCGCGTCGATCGCCGCGTCGCGCTGGCCGGTCCGCTCCAGCAGCACGCCCAGCGCCGTCTGGATGACCGGGTTGGCGGGATCGGCGGCGGCCGACACTTCCAGCCGCGCCTGTTCGGCGTCGGCCTGGCCCGCGGCCAGGGCGGCATTAACGCCCTGCAGCGCATAGTCGAGCGAGGCGGGTTCCAGGCGCTGTGCCTCGATGAGGGCCGTATGCGCCAGCGAGGCGTCGCGGGTCAGCATCAGCGCAAGGCCCAGGGCGCCCCAGGCCTCGGCCCGGTTCGGGTCGATGCCGCAGCAGCGCAACAGCAGTTCGCGCGATTCGATGCCCTCGCCGCGGGCGATCAGCAGGCCGGCGAGGGCCACCAGCGCCTCGGGGCGTTTCGGGTTCAGGTCCAGCGCGTGGCGGTAGGCGGTTTCGGCCGCGTCGTGCTCCCCGGCGGCACGGTGGCTTTCCGCCAGGCGCACCCAGGGCTCGTCCCAGGTCGGGTGCGTGTTGGCGACGCCGTTCATCAACCTGCGGGCACGTCCGGTGTCGCCGGTGCGTTCCTCGGCCAGGGCCAGATTCAGCAGGGTGGCGGGCGCGGTTTCGCCCAGCGCGACGGCGGTGCGCAGCGCGGTCCTCGCGGCTTCCGGGTCGTTGTTCGCCAGCAGGACGGTGCCGCGCGCGGCGTGCAGCCTGGGATCGGCCGGCGAACCGGCCGCGGCGCGGTCCAGCAGGTCCAGCGCGCCGGCGGCGTCACCGCGTTGCAGGCAGGCGAGCGCCGTTTCAGCCGTCATGGCGGGTCCGCTCCAGCACCATCAGCAGCCCGTCGACCGGTATGCCTGCTTCCCAGCGCACGATTTCATCGGCCATGACCCGGACCGCGAAGCCGGCGGCGAGCGCGGTCTCGCGCGCATAGTCCGCGGCATGGGCGTAGCGGCCCTGGCGCAGCAGCGCCCAGTGGCCGTTGCCGGGCACCACGCCGTCGTGGTCGGGCAGCAGGCGTTCCAACGAGAAGGCGAACCAGCCGCCCGGTTCCAGGCGCGCGTGAACGGCTTCCAGCACCTCCTCCAGTGCGCCGAAATAGCACAGCACGTCGGCGGCCAGGATCAGCGGCCAGCGGTCGGTGCCGGCCTGCAACGCCGTCATCAGATCCGCTTCGCGCAGGTCGGCGTAGATCCGCTTGACCCGTGCCTGTTCCAGCATGCGCGCGGAGATATCGACGCCGGTCAGCGGACCGAGCGGCAGGTCGCCGATCGCCAGCCCGACGAGTCCGGTGCCACAGCCCAGGTCCAGCACCGGGCCGATATGGCCCTTGGTAGCGAGTGCGGGATGCGCCAGCACGACCTGGCGCAGCACGCCCGGGATGCGATAGCCCAGCGAGATCAGATGGCTTTCGAACCGGTCGGAATAGCCGTCGAACACCACCTTCAGGTATTCCGACGGCGCGCGCCTGGCGCCGGGCATCGCGCCAGTGGCTGAGACGAGATGGCGCACATAGGGGTCGTCAGGGCCGAGCTTGAGGGCTTCCTGGTAGGCTTCGGCGGCATCGTCGTGGCGGCCGAGGCTGGACAGGGCATGGCCCTTCAGGCCGAACACGCAGGCATCGGCAATGCCGACGGCACGGGCCTGCTCGGCCAGGCGGACGGCGCCGGTGAAGTCCCGCCGGCGGATGCACAGCATGATTGCGGCGTTGCGCAGGGCGACGACGGTGGGGGCCAGGGCGATGCCGCGTTCGAGGGTTTCGAGGCCGGCATCGGCGTCGCCGCAGGCCTCCTGCGCGGCGGCCAGCGCTTCCCGGCAGGCCGGATCGGCCGGCTGGGCCGCCACGGCCTCGTTCAGGCACGCCACCGCGTCCTGCGGGCGTTGCAGTTCCAGCATCAGCATGCCCAGCAGCGCCTTGGCGTTGGGGTCCGCACGATCCAGGATCACGGCCTCGGCCGCGTCGCGAGTGGCCCCGTCGAGGTCCCCCAGGCGATGGCGCAGGTCGGCGCGGAGCTTGCGCAGTCCGGCATGCTCGGGGTCGGTGGCGATCGCCGCATCCAGTTCGCTCCGCGCCTGCTCCAGCGCGCCGTCCTGCATCGCCAGGCGGGCGGCCAGCTGGGAGAGGCCGGCCGAGGCGGGGGCGGTCCGGCGTGCGGCGGCGAGCAGCGGGCGTGCGGCGCCGGTGCGGCCCGCGTCGATCAGGTCCGAGACGCGGCGGATCAGGTCGTTGGGGTCGGCGGTCGCTTGCAGCGTGTCCATGACAGGCTCCTCCTGAGCCGGATGCGCGACGGGTCAGATCACCAGTCCGCGTGCCTTCGTGGCGAGGGTTACGAGAGTGTCCGGTGTGGCGGCCGATGTATTGGCGGCCGTGTTCAGCAGGTAGCGTTGTGCGATCGTCTCGACGAACTTCGCATCCTGCAGCTTGGTGATGTCGAGACGCTTTGAGATCGCGCGTTCCTGGGCGTCGATGGACTGGAAGGCGATCTGCTTCGGGATGTTGTAGGCGGTGGTCACGACGTCGCGCAGCACCGGGTCGCCCAGGATCTGGTACACCGATGTCACCTTCGACGCCTGGGTGCGGAAGGTCAGCGCATTCGACAGGCCCGGCGTCTTCTCATTCAGCGACTGCCGCCATTTCACCTCGGCATAGGCGTCGGCGAGCTTGGCCATCACCTCCGGCTGCTGGATCACCGCGAGACCGCTGGCGGCAAAGTCGTAGGTTTTCGCGACGCTCTTCCAGCGTGTATCGGTCAGTGTATTGGCGAGCGATTTCGGATCGGTGAGGTCCGAGGTCAGTGCCCTGCGCGCCAGGGCCGACGCGGAGATGCGGTCGGCAAGGCCGTTGGCGGTGAGCAGCACTTCCATCACCGCCGGGTTCTTCAGCAGTTGCGTGACGCTGGTTGCCGTTTGTACGCCCTTGATGAACCGGTCGGTTGCGAGCTTCACCGCGGGTTCGGCCGCCACCAGCCTGACGTCGCGGTCGCGGTTCCGCTCTGCCTGGCGCAGCGCGTTCACGCTGGCGGCGCCGGATTTCGGACCCGCCCCGGCGAACCCGTACAGCGTACGGACCAGCGAGGTGTCCTCGCTTTGCATGCCGCTGAACAGCGTCGTCAGATAGCCCGATTGGATGCTCACCGTCCGGCCCTCCCGGTGTCAGGGCTGGCCGGACAGTCCTGCGGCGATCTGTTCGTTGATCTCGATCAGGAAGTCGAAATCGGGCGGATCGCGATCCATGTCGCGCTGGACCGCGAGGCCGACCGACAGGATGGAGGCGCGGAGATTGACGGGCAGCGAGTTGACGGGGTCGCGCATCAGGTCGTTCACGGCGATCCACAGGCGCCGGTTGTCGGCCAGCGCGCGGACCCGTTGCAGCGGTCCGGCGTCGCGCGCCGCCTTCAGGGCGCCGTTGACGCGTCGGAAGACATCGGCCTCCTGCTCCCGCGGGGAGCGATGGACGGCGGCGGCCTGGTATGCCCTAGCGGCCAGAAGCGTGCTCTGCATGGTGGTCTGTGGCCTCTTTCAGGGGTGGTTCGTCCCGCCCTTTTGGGGGGACGCGGGATGCATCCTGGACGCGGCCGAGTACCGCGTCCTCGTGCAGGATGATGCGACGGGTGAGTTTCAGTGCCTGGTAGCAATCATCGGCTTCGGCGGCGGCGAGCGCGCGGTCGAGGATCTCGCGCGCCAGGGCCGAGGTTGTTGCGTGCTGGAAGGCGATGATCAGTTCGCGCGCGACGGCGAGTCCGCCCTGGCGTTCCTCCTCCGAGCCGATATAGGCCGATTGCAGCGCGAAATAGATGCGGCGTGCCGGGCTGTCTGCCTGGTCGGGCGGCATGATCTGCTTGCCGAACAGGAAGCGGGCCTTGGCGGTGAGCTCGATACGGGACTTGGTGCGGAACCGGATGGGCGCGCCGTTCACGATCATCATTTCGCCCTGGCGCAATTCCAAGACCAGATTTGACATGCGCCTTCCTGTTCGCCTGCGTTGGTGCGATGCGTGCCGGATCATCCGGCCCGGATCCTGTGGTGCGGCCGCGCCGGGACGGGCGGCCGCCCGTTGCGTGTGCCACCGGGCCGGCACGGTGGCCGGCCCGATCGCGGTCTTCGGGCTTACTTGAACAAGCTCAACAGGCTCTGCGGGGCCTGGTTCGCCAGCGAGAGGGCCTGCGTGCCCAATTGCTGGCGGATCTGCAGGGCCTGCAGCTGTGCCGATTCCTTCGCCAGATCGGCGTCCACCAGCGAGCCGAGGCCGGCGTTCAGGGCGTCGATCTTGTCGTTGTTGTAGCTGATCTGGTTCGCCACGTAGTTGACAGACGAGCCGATCGAGTTCAGCGCGCGTCCCACTGCGTTCATCTGGTTGATGAACGTGCCGGAGGCGGTGATCAGCGCGGCGATCGTATCCGCCGAGTCCATCTGGGTGGTGGTGAAGCTGATCGAACCGTACAGCGCGGAGCCGCCGAACGTCGCGATGCCATAGGATGATCCCGATTCATTGCGGGCCACGGCGACGCGGCCGAAGGTGCCGTTGCTGCCGGTCAGATCCCCGATCAGTGTCTTGCCGTTGTAGCTCGCGTCCTGGATGAACGTCTGCACATTGGCAAGCAACGACTGGAACTGGCTTTGGTAGTTCGTCCGGTCGTTGCCCTGGACGTTGCCGTCCGACAGCTTGACCAGGACGTCCCGCATGCTGGCCATCGTGTTCGAGATGTTGTTGAGACCCGACTGGGTCGTCGACAACAGCCCCTGCACATTGCCAAGCTGCTGGTTGGCGCTTGTCAGTGCGCCCACGGTCGAACGAACCGACTGCGCGACGGCATAGGCCGCGCCGTCGTCGGTCGAGTCCGCCACGCGAAACCCCGTCGAGATGCGCTTCTGCGCGACGGCCATGTCCTTGTTGGTGTGGTTCAGGGACTGGAGCGCGATCATCGCGCCGGTGTTGGTATTCACGGAATTCAGGGACATGGTGTCTTACCCTCGTTGCCCATGGTTGGTCATGCCCCCGCGTTTTTGCGGGCTCGACGTCGATCCTGAAGCAACAGGGTTAACGCCGAATTAAATGCGGACGCTTGTTTCATCACGAACCCAAATATTTTGTCAGTGACAGACCGTTCAGGCCGACGATCAACTGGTAGGAGGCCTGGATCTGGGTCTGCACGAACGACAGGTTCGAGAGCGTTTCCGCCATATCGACATTCTCCGCCCGGTCGAGCTGGTCGGAGAGCGCGATTTCGGTCTGGCCGAGCCGGGAACGGATGTCCTGCAGGGCGGCCCGCCGGTCGCCGATGACACCCGTCTCGTTCGCCATTGTACTGATGGCACCGGTGAGGCTGATTCGCGTGTCCTGCACCAGGTCGGCAAAGCCCGCGACATCCACCTGGGCGCTGCTGAGCGAGCCGATGGTCGCGAGCGCCCGCATGAGGTCGCGCATATAGGAACCGGTGGTCGAGGCGCCGTCGGACGGTACCGCGACATTGGCGCTGGCCAGCATTCCGGTCGCGACCGTCTGGTCCGGTCCGACCTGCACCACCGGCGTGCCGAGGTTCGCCGCAGCCTGCGAAAGGTAGCTGGAGAACGGCGATGTGCCGGATGCGTTGGACTGCCCGATTGCCAGCGTGGCCGCGGCAGTTGCCGTGGCACCGTTCGCGGCAAGTCCGGCGACGGCGGCGGCGATCTGCGTGAAGAAGCCGGATCCGGTGATGGCATCCGCATCCGGCACCGGCGGATTGGCGGTATCCCGTCCGGCGAAGACATAGACCCCGCCAGCCTGGCTGTTCAGCAGGTTGGCGACCTCGGCCAGGGCGGATCGCGCGTTTTCGGCCGTGGCATCGACGGTCTGCGCGCTCAGCCCGTTCAGGCTGTTCAGTTGCGCGAGGAACCTGCCTGCGATGCCCTGGATCGCCGTCATCGCGCTGTCGGCCACTTCCATCCGCATGTCGGTGGCGTCGATGTTCGCCTGCCAGGTCTTCAGGCTGGCGACCTCGGGACGCAACGATAGGGATGTCGCCGCGCCGCTGCCCAGTCCGGCGTAGGTTTCGGCAATGCGCCCGGTGCTCGCCTGGGTGTTCAGACGCTCGAACCGTTCTCGCGCGGCGGCATTGTCGGCGACCAGCCGGGTCAACTGGCCGAAACCGGCATGGGCGTAGGTGCCGTTGATCGTGCTCATGGCGGGCCTAGCGGACGGAGTTCATGAGTTCGGTGAACAGGCCCTGGACCACCGTCATGACGCGCGCATTCGCGCTGTAGGCGGTCTGCAGGGACAGCATCAGCGACATCTCGGCATCGATGTCGACGCCGCTGCCCGCTTCCAGGCGGCTGGACAGGCTTGCGTGCAGGGCTTGGCGGGTTTCGAGCTCGGCCGCGGCGCCGGCGCTTTCGCTGGCCTGCGCCGTGGCGACCGCGCTGGCAAGGCCCAGCAGCGTCGCCGGCGCGGCGTAGGGCGCCGAGAGGCCGCCGGTCGGGCCGAGGCCGGTGGTCGCGCTGGCCGGTTGCGCCACGCCCGAGCGGATGTCCGTGCCCAGGGCATAGGTCAGCACCCGGTCGATCAGCGTGGTGAAGCCGGCGGGTCCACCCGAGGGGTTGGGCGTGAAGCCGCTGGCGCCGGCGGGGTTGTCCGTCACCGCATCCGTGCCGTCGCGCACCAGCCGAGCATCGGCCTGCACCGACGGATTGACGCCGATGGTACCCGCGAAGCCGATATAGCCGGACTGGGCGGGCGTGCCGGAGCCTGCGGGCACGGTGCCGTCCGGGCCGGTGAACAGAGTCAGGCCCTGGGCGGAGAACCGCGTCGCCAGCGTATAGGCAAATTCGTCGAGTTCGGCCTGGAAGGTGGGCAGCGTGCGGTCGCGCAACGCGAGGTCGGCACCGATCCGCCCTCCCAGCATCTGCGTGGTGACATCATGTCCGCCGATCATGATCCCGGGCACGCCGCCACCGGGGTGGAACATGTCGGGCTGGAGATTGGCTCCGGCCAGGCTGATCCCGTCGGCGCCGCGGCGGGTCGGCAGTGACAGGCCCGCGGTGGTGACCACCAGCATGTCGCCGCTGGTCTGCACCAGCGCCTTGGCGCTGACCAGGTCGCAGACCGTGTGCAGGGCCGCGTCGCGCTGGTTTTCGAGATCGGAGGTGCTGTTGCCGCCCGCCTTCAGCGCGATGATGCGGTTGCTGAGCGCGCCGATCGTGTCCAGCGCCTGGTTCAGCGTGGCGAGCGAGGCGATGATGTCGTCATGCGCGGCTTGGCGCTGCTGCGCATAGGCGTCGCTGAGCCGGTTCAGGCTTTGCGTAAGCGTGCCGGCCGAGGCGACGACGCGGGCCTGCTGCGCCTGATTTTCCGGGCCGCCCAGCAACGCCGAGAACTGGTTCCCGAGGTCTCCGACCAGGCTGGGCAAATCGTCGCCCTGTCCCGGCGTGCCCAGGGCGGCGTCGATCGATCGCAGCGCCGAGGCGGTGGTGCCGAGCTCGGCGACGGTGGCGCCGGTCTGCAGCACCTGCGCCTGCAGCGCCGTGTCGATCGACCGCCGGGTCGCGCCGGAGATCACGCCCAGCGCCATCCCGTCCGCCGTCACGCTCGACTGGGTCGCCCGTTCGGCGGCATAGTCCGGCGTGCTCGCGTTGGCGATGTTCTGCGACACGATCGCCATCTGGCGATTGATGATCGCAAGGCCGCCGGTAGCGATGCTCTGGGCGCCGTCGAGGCTCACGGGTCAGCTCCTGCAGGTCCGGCCTACCGCTTCATGTCGATGGTCTGCTGCAGCAACTCGTCGGACGTGGTCACGACTCTTGTGTTGGCAGAATAGGCCCGCTGCGCGACGATCAGCTTGGAGAATTCGGCGGCGATGTCGACATTCGATCCCTCGACCGAACTGGTGACGAGCGCACCGGCGCCGTTGGTGCCGGCGGGATTGGCGAGCGGCGTGCCCGATTCCAGGGTGGCCGTGAAGGCTTGGCCGTTCTGGCGCTGCAATGCATCGGCGTTGTTGAAGGTAATCAGCGGCACCTGCGCGATGGTGCGGGTCTGGCCGTTGTCGTAGTTCACCACGATGTTGCCGTTGGACTGGGTTGTAACGCCCGAGAAACTCCCAGGCGGCACGCCGTTCTGCGTCAGGCCGCGCAGGTTGTAGGTCGTGCCGGCGTATTGCGTCACGCCACCGGTCTGGCCGTAGGTGCCCAGGTTCAGCGTGATCGTCTGCGTTTCGGCACCGAACTGCGCGTCGAACGACAGCACGGCGGCGGCATCCGCGGTATAGCCGTCTGTCACGACAGTGCCCAGCGGGTTGGTGATGCTGCCGATCGTGCCTTCCGGCACATCGTTGCCGCTGTCGGCGCCGAAGGTGATGGTGGCCGATCCCAGGTCGGTGGTCGTGGCATCGGCGGCCGAGATCGACACCGTCCAGACATTGGATGCGGTCTGCACCCAGTTCAGCGCGATGGAATGGATCGTGCCAAGGGAGTCGTAGACATCGATGTTGGAGGTGATCGGCGACGTGGCCGTGGCCGTATCGGTCGCCGGCGTGGCCGGGAGGTTGGCGGAGAGCATCACCTCGGTGGTCGCCACCGGGTTGAACACGGTCTGCGAGACCTGAATCGGTTCGAGACTGTTCTGGTTCGCGTCGTTGGTGGACGGATCGACCTCCCACCCGCAGAGATAGAGGCCGGCGCTGTTGACCAGATAGCCGGTCTTGTTGAGCTGGAAGTCCCCGGCCCGCGAGTAGAACTGCTGCGGATTGAAGGTCGGCAGGCCGTTCAGCTGTCCGACCTGCTGCGAGACCGCGAAGAACCCCTGGCCGGCGATGGCCAGCCCCAGCGGATTGTCGGTCTGGGTGATCGTGCCCTGGACGTTGTGGGCGTAGTCCGGGCGGGCGACCACAGCGCCGGGTTCGTTGGCGTTGAGGCTGCTGGTCGTCAGGTAGGAAATGAACGTCGTGTCGACACGCTTGAATCCGGCGGTCTGGCTGTTGGCGACGTTGTCGCTGATATTGCCGAGTGCGTGCGACTGGGCCCCGAGCCCGCTGATCGCACTGTTCATCGCCCCGAATAAAGACATCACACGTTCCCTTGCGCTGGCGGCATCGGTTCCGCCGCCGTCCCGGTCGGCTCGCGGCCGCCCTCTATGGCCGCGCCTCCGCACGGCCGGGGTGTCGCAGGAACCGTGCCAACCGGCGGTGGCGGATTTCCGCGGATTGGCGCCATGCTGCGATGATCCGTGGCGACCCGACCGGCAGGAAATGACCGGCAGAAACTGCCGAGCTGGTTGGTGCAACAGGCGCAACGGGACGCACGATGCGCATGGCGGGTCGGACGGGGCGTGCTGTCGCGGTGCGTTACGGGGCGCGGGAGGCGCGGCCGTCTGACGGGTTGCAGGCCGTTGACCCGCGCGTCGTGCAAGGTCTGCTCGCGGTTGGGCTGCGAGTTTTGCGGGGTTTTCCGCAGTCGGCAAGCGGGTTTCGGAAGGGCTTGCGCGGAGTCCGCAAGCGCGTCGTGCAAGGTCTGCGCGCGGTTGGCCCGCGACTTGCTACGCGACCTGCTGAAGGCCAGCAGCAGGAGATCGGTCATGCAACAGCTTCCCGTCGCCGCACCGAACGTGCTTGGCCTGGCGGTCGCCCTGAATTCCGGTTCACGCCCGCCTGCGGCGGCGGACTCGCCATGTTTCGCGGATGAGCTGCAGCGCGCAGGACAGGCTTCCGCGGGGGGAGAGGCACCGGCGGTCGCGGGGGCGCCAGCCCGGATGTCGCGCGGGTTGCCGGGGTCCTTGTCCGCCCCGGGCGCGGACACGGGTCCGGGGCAGGCCGCACCGATGCCGGGGACAGCGCCGCCCGACGGATCATCGCTTGCGCTCTTCGGAAGGGTGGGCATGCCTGTCTCTCCACTGCGCTCGGGGATCGCCATATCCGGCGCTGTTCCGGATGAGGCGGGCGCGCCGGACGGTCCGGGGGCATCGCCAGACGAGCTGCCGGGGCTAGACGCGGCGGGCGCGGATCCTGGCACGCGGGCGGCGGGACCGATGCCGGAGGCGGAGCAGATGCCGCCCGGGCCGGGCGCCCTTCCCGCGGCACAGGCCAGGCAGGCGCGCACCCAGGCGGATGTGCTGGCACGTCGTGCGGACGGAACGCCTGACGCCGGACAGGACCCGGTTGGGCCCATGGGCCAGGCAGGCATGATGATCGCTGTCATCCCGGACGCCGCCGCCACGGGGCCGCTTCTGCTTGCCAGCGCGAGCGAGGACGGGCCGCCTGCGTCCGGGGATGACGCGACCGGCACGGACGCGCCGCCGCCGATCGCGGCCCCGGTGCTGCAACCCGGGCTGCCGCCCGCGCCCGGGCTGCTGGCGGCGTCCGCCGGCCAGGGCGCCGGATCACGATCGTCCGTCGTCCTGGGCGCCGGATCGCCCGGGGCGCGCGCGACGGACAGGGCGGGTGCCGAAGTGGGGCTGGACGCAGGGTCAGCCATGACGCCTGCCTCCGCCGCGGCCTTCGCGTTGGCAGGCGAGCCGCGGGCCGGCCACGTCGCCGATACGGTGCGGCCGACGAACGCGGCGTCGCCATCGCCGTTTTCCCCGGCGGACAGCCTAGGCGCACAACCCGCCCCTGATCAGCCCGCGTATCCCCCTGTCGCGCCGGCCGAAGCCGCCAGGTCGGCCGTTACGCCACCGGTATCGCCCGCCGCCGAACGGGATGGCGCGCACGCCGCCGCTCCGGCGCGGACGGAAGGCGGGCCGCCTGCTGGACCCGAAGCGCCGGTCCCGTCCACCACGACCGGCATGCTTCTCGCGCCGGCCGATGCGCGACTGCCCCGCGACGGTATTGCCCCCCCGGCAGGTGCCGAGGCGCCGCTCCGCGCACCCGCCGCACCGGCGGATCAGGTGGCGCCGGCGATCATCTCGCTCGCCCGGGGAGCGGATGGCAGCAATCGCATGACCCTGCGGCTGGACCCGGCGGATCTTGGCCATGTGCAAATCCGCATCGAGCGGCCGGCCGACGCGCCCGCCAGCGTCGAGATCACGGTGGACCGCCCGGAAACCCTGACCTTGCTGCTGCGCGACCAGACGCGGCTGGAGCACACGCTGACCCAGGCGGGACTGCCGCCCGAAGGTCGCAGCGTCAGCCTGCAGCTTGCCCCGCCGCAGGCCTCGGCCGACACCGCCGGTTCATCCGCCGGGCATGGCTGGAGCCAGGGGGCAGGGCAGTTCGCTCAGGACGGCCACGGCTCCTCGGACGCCGGCCGGGGACGTGGGCGGGACGGATCGCCAGGCGGGCCGGCAGCGGGCGAGACGGACAACATCGGCGATGCGAGGCACTGGCTGCGCGCCGGCCTCGACATCACGGCCTGACCAGAGGAAATCACGCATGAGCATCGCATCCGTCGCCGCCCAGCAGGGTGTGACCGCCACCAGCGCCGCCACGGCGGGCGCATCGCAGACCGGCGCTTCCGCGCTCGATTCGCTGACGTCGAACTTCAACAACTTCCTGACGATGCTGATGACGCAGTTGAAGAACCAGGACCCGACGAGTCCGCTGGATACCAATCAGTTCACCTCGGAACTGGTGCAGTTCTCCAGCGTCGAGCAGCAGATCAAGACGAACACAAGCCTCACGCGGCTGATCGAACTGACGCAGTCCGGCGAGGTGATGCAGGCGTCCTCGATGATCGGCAAGCAGGTGACGATGGAGGCCGACCACATGCCGCTGCAGAACGGCAAGGGGGAGGTGCAGATCACCGCCGCGTCCTCCGGTCCGGCGCTGGTGACGATCTACAGCGACGCCGGCCGCAAGCTGCAGGAAGTGACGCTGTCGCTGCAGAAGGGCGTGAACCGCTGGATCTGGGACGGCAAGGACGCCAGCGGCGCGCAGATTCCGGACGGGGCCTACAAGGTCGCTGTCATGGGGATCGGCGCGAATGGCCAGGCGACGGCGCTGCCGTTCGCCGTGGTCGGCACCGCGACCGGCGTCGATGCCGGCAAGGACACGGTGCAGCTTCGGATGGGCGGGATGTCGGTGGATTTCGGCGCGGTTCGCTCGGTTGGCGGATAGCATCCAGGTGCATCCGGCCTCCCGGGAGGGTGTGCCGGAACCATGGATTCCGTCTCGTTTCCGTGCGAAAACCATCCTATGGCGCAAAGATTTTCCCCTCTGTCCCCGCCACCGCCCCTTACGCGGTCGTTGTCCACCCGCCGGGGCGCGATGCGGCTCGTCGGTGCCGGGCTGGCTGCGCCACTGGTCGCGCGCTTCGCCCACGCGGCGGACATTGCCTGGCGGATCGGCCATACCGCGCCGGCGTCGTTCCCGGTGCATCGCCGCCTGGTCGAGGCCGCGGAGGCGATCGGGCGCGAGTCAGACGGCCGGATGGCGGTGCGGGTCTTCCCCGACAGCGAACTTGGCAGCCAGATCGGCCTTCTGGCGCAGATCCGGGCCGGATCGCTGGATGCGTCGCCCATCACGGGCCAGGTGCTGGCCGGGGCGCAGGCCGCCGCCGCCCTGCCGATGGTGGGATTTGCCTGGAGCGGCTACGAAACGCTGTGGCGGGCGATTGACGGCGAGCTCGGCAAGCTGATCCGCGACCAGCTCACGCGATCCACACGGTTGATCGCCATGGACCGTTGCTGGGATTTCGGCTTCCGGGTGATTTCCACGCAGGCAAGACCCGTCAGCACGCCCAAGGATCTGATCGGACTGCGGCTGCGCACGCCGGTCGAGGCCGAGCTCGTGGGTCTGTTCCAGGCGTTGAAGGCGTTGCCGCTGGCGATGCCGCTGGGGGAAGTGTACCCGGCGCTGCGGCGCCGGCAGGCCGACGGGCAGGAAGGCGTGATGCCGCTGATCTTCGCTGCCCGCCTGTATGAGGTGCAGGATACCTGCTCGCTGACCAACCATGTCTGGGACGGGCAGTGGATCTGCATCGCGCCCACGTCCTGGAACCGCCTGCCCGACCGGCTGAAGGAGATCGTGGCGCGGGCGCTGGATGCCGCCGGGCTGCGCCAGCGCGAGGATACCGTGCAGGGCAACCAGGAGGTCCGGGACATCCTGGTCAGGAACCGCATGGCATTCAACACGGTGGAGCAGGCGCCGTTCCGCGACGTTCTGCGCCAGGCGGGCTATTACCGGGAGTGGCGCCAGCGGTTCGGCGAAAAGACCTGGGATGTGCTGGAGCGCTACGCCGGCCGGCTGGCCTGATCCGGCCGCGCGGGGTCAGCGGCGGCCGAACAGTTTCTCGATTTCGAGCTTCGAGAGTTTCAGGAATGTGGGGCGGCCGTGGCTGCAGGTCGCGGCGCGCGGCGTCGCTTCCATCTGGCGCAGCAGCGAGTCCATCTCGGCCTGTGCCAGGCGCCGCCCGGCGCGGATGCTGCCATGGCAGGCGAGGCGGGCGATGACGGCATCAAGCCGGGATTCGAGTGCCGTGGTTTCCTCGACCTCGGCCAGCTCGTCGGCGAGGTCGCGTAGCAGCGGCCCGGGTTCGGGATTGCCCAGTGCCGCCGGCAGGGCGCGCACCAGGATGGCGCCGGGGCCGAAGGATTCGATTTCCAGCCCCAGGCGCAGCAGGTCGTCGGCGCGGGCGAGCAGGCGCGCGGCGTCGTTGTGCGGCAGGTCGACGACCGCCGGCAGCAGCAAGGGCTGGGTGCGCACGCCCTCGGCCAGCATCTGCGTGCGGATGGCTTCGTGCGTCAGGCGCTCATGCGCGGCGTGCTGGTCCACCAGCACCAGCGACCCGTCGGCCGCGACCGCCAAAATGTAGGTGTCCAGCACCTGCGCAACGGCCGCGCCCAGCGGATGGTCCGCCTGCGGGATGGGGGCGGGCAGGACGCGCGCGGCGGGTGCGGCGGCAAAGGGCAGCTGCGCCTCGCTCAGGCCCGGATGCGGCGGTGCCGGGGCGGCAGCGGGAAAGCCGGGCAGGGGCAGGGACCGGATGCCCCCGGAAGGCGGGCGGGAATAGGCGAGCCGCAGCGACGGGCGCGTCCCGCCGATCGCATCGGGCAGAGGCGGGGCGGGCACGCCCGTTCCCGCGCCGCCGGCCAGCGCGCGGGCGAGGCCGCCGATCACCAGTGCGCGTACCGCGTTCGCATCGCGGAAGCGCAGTTCGGCCTTGGCGGGGTGGACGTTGACGTCCAGCTCCTCGGGCGGCAGGTCCAGGAACAGCGCCACCATCGGGTAGCGGCCATGCGCGATCACGTCGCGATAGCCGACGCGCACCGCCGCCTTCAGCACGGGATCGGCGACAGGCCGTCCGTTCACCACCAGGCTCTGGGCGGTGCTGGTGGCGCGGCTGACGGCGGGCGAGCAGGCATAGCCCGACAGGCGCAGCGCGTCGCGTTCGTGCATCACCGGCAGCATGACCGCGGCGGCCTCGGCTCCCAGCAGGGCGGCGACGCGTGCAGCGCGATCCTGCGGCGGCAGGTCGAACACCACCCGCCCGTCGATTTCCAGCCGGAACGCGACGCCGGGTGCCGAGAGGGCGAGGCGGCGGACGGCGCCTTCGGCGTGGTCGGCCTCGGTTCGCGGGTATTTGAGGAATTTTCGTCTGGCCGGCGTGGCGAAGAACAGGTCGCGGACCACGACGCGGGTGCCCGGCGCGCCGGCGGCCGGCGTCACCGCCCCGACCGCGCCGCCCTCGATGCGGATCGCGCAGGCATGGTCGGCGTCACGTGGACGGGAGGTGAGGGAAAGACGCGCGGCGGCGCCGATCGAGGGCAATGCCTCGCCGCGGAAGCCCAGCGTGGCGATGCGGACCAGGCTGTCGTCGGACAGCTTGGAGGTGGCGTGGCGCAGCACGGCGAGGGCCAGTTCCTGCGCATCCATGCCGCAGCCGTCGTCGGTGACCTCGATCCGGTCGATGCCGCCGCCATCGAGGGCGACGCCGATCCGGGTGGCGCCGGCGTCCAGTGCGTTCTCCACCAACTCCTTCACCGCCGCCGCCGGGCGTTCGATCACCTCGCCGGCGGCGATCCGGTTGACGGTGGTCTCCGGCAGGACGCGGATGCGGCCGGCCATGCGGTCAGGTCTCGTTGCGCAGGGCGCGGAAGCGGGCGATCAGGGCGGTGGTGGAGGAATCGTGCGTGCCCGTCGCGGCGCCAGGCGAGAGTTCCGGCAGGATGCCGCCGGCCAGCTGCTTGCCGAGTTCCACGCCCCACTGGTCGAAACTGTCGATGTCCCACAGGCAGCCTTGCACGGCGACCTTGTGTTCGTAGAGCGCGATCAGCCGGCCCAGGCTGAACGGATCGAGGTGGCGGAACATGATCGTGCTGGACGGGCGTTCACCGGTGGCGACGCGGTGCGGCGCGATCAGGTCGATTTCCGCCTGCGGCGCGCCCTTGGCCGCCATTTCAGCGCGGATCTCGGCTTCGGACCGGCCGCGCAGCAGCGCCTCGGCCTGGGCGAAGGCATTCGCGGCCAGCGCGCGATGCGCGTCGGCGCGGTCATGGTCGGCGTTGGCGGCCAGGATGAAATCCACCGGCACGGGGCGGGTGCCCTGGTGCACCAGCTGCATGTAGCTGTGCTGGGCATTGGTGCCGGGTTCGCCGAACACGACGGGGCAGGTGTCCCACCCCGTGGGTGCGCCGGCCAGCGTGACGTGCTTGCCGTTCGATTCCATTTCCAGCTGCTGCAGGAAGGCCGGGAAGCGTTTGAGGCGTTCATCGTAGCACAGCACGCAATGCGTGGCGGCGCCGAGCGCGTTGACATTCCAGACGCCGGTCAGCGCCAGCAGCACCGGCAGGTTCTGGCGCAGCGGCGCGTCGCGGAAATGGCAATCCATGGCCCAGGCGCCATCCAGCAACGCCTGGAACGCGTCCCAGCCCGCGGTCAGCGGGATGGTCAGGCCGATCGGCGACCACAGCGAGTAGCGCCCGCCCACCCAGTCGCGGAAGCCGAACACGTGGTCCTCGGGGATGCCGAAGGCGGCGACTGCCTTGAGGTTGGTGGAAAGCGCGGCGAAGTGCTTGCCGACCGCGGCCTCGCCCAGCGCGCCGGCGATCCAGCCGCGCATCGCCGCGGCGTTCATCATGGTTTCCTGGGTGGTGAATGTCTTCGACGCCACCAGCACCAGCGTCCGCGCGGGGTCGAGGCCCTTCACCGTCTCGGCAAAGGCGTGGCCATCGACGTTCGACAGGAACCGCGCGTCCAGATGCTGCGCCGAACGGCCGAGTGTGAGCGCCTGCGCCGCCATCAGGGGGCCGAGGTCGGAACCGCCGATGCCGATATTCACCACGGTGGTGAAGCGCTGTCCGGTGGCGCCCAGCTTGTGCCCGTCATGCACGGCGGCAACGAAATCGCGCATCTTCCTGCGTTCGGCGCGGGCGAGGTCGGCGGCGGCGTCATCGCCGCCGGGCAGCGAGGCGCGGAGCGAGACGCCGTCCGGCGCGCGCAGGGCCATGTGCATGGCGGCGCGGTGTTCCGTCAGGTTGACCGGGTCGCCGGCGAACAGGCGGCGGCGGAAGCCGTCGAGGTCGGCGGCCTCGGCCAGGGTGAACAGCGCGTCGAGTGCCGCGTCATCGATCGCCTGCTTGGAGAGATCGAGCGTGAGGTCGTCAAGGCTGACCGTGAACCGCCTCGCGCGGTCCGTGTCGGCGGCGAACAGGGTCGTGATGCGCCGCCCGCCTGGACGTGCGGCGAGTTCGCTGAGTTTCGCGAAGGCGGCCTGGCGAGTCGGGTTCGGGCTCATGACGGGAGTATAGCGCGGGTTGCGGTCGGGCTGAATGGGGGCGGCCGGTGCGATCCGGGGGCGACGGCGCGCTGCGAGCAACAGATCGCGACCACTCCGGTGGTGTTCGAGGGACCGGCGTCCGCCAGCCGGCTGCGTTGGCCGTGGATGATGCTGGATTCCCGCGGGTGTCTTCGCGGCATTTTTCCATCCGCCTCGCACGGGGCGTTTTCCGGGGGATGGGCGCGTGCCGGGTCTGGCGCTTGCGTGGATTCTCACGCAGGAAGGATTGAGGAACACGAAGACACACAGAGGCCGCTGCATCGCCGTCCTGCGCCGGGTCGATCCGCTCGCGGGGCAGGCGCCGTGATGGCAATTTGCGCGATGACGGCACCGCAGGTGCGTCTGGTCCGTCCGCACCGGCGGTTCGGCTGGTGGGCATCGGACAACGGTCGCCCCGGCCGGCGCGGCACGTGATGGGCGATGCATGTCGTGGGCGATGCATGTCGTGGGCGATGCACGTCAATCGCGAGATCCCGGCCCAGACCCTGCCCGGACGACGCTGCGTCACTCCGCGGCCTGCGCGTAGCTTTCCAGTGGCGCGCAGGTGCAGACCAGGTTGCGGTCGCCATAGACGTTGTCGACGCGCTTCACCGGCGGCCAGTATTTTGCCGCCGCGACCCAGGGCAGCGGGAAGGCGGCCTGTTCACGCGTATAGGCATGCGACCAGACGCTTGCCATGACCTCGGCTGCCGTGTGCGGCGCGTGCTTCAGCGGGTTGTCGGCGCGGTCCAGTTTCCCCGCGGCAATGGCGGATATCTCGTCGCGGATCGCGATCATCGCCTCGCAGAACCGGTCAAGCTCCGCCTTCGATTCGCTTTCGGTCGGCTCTATCATCAGCGTGCCGGCCACCGGCCAGGACATGGTGGGCGCGTGATAGCCGAAATCCTGCAGCCGCTTGGCGATGTCTTCCACCATGACCCCCGCTTCGGCCTGGAAGCCGCGGCAGTCGATGATGCATTCATGCGCCACCATGCCGCCCGGGCCGGCGTACAGGATCGGATAATGCGGGCGCAGCCGGTGCGCGATGTAGTTGGCGTTCAGGATCGCGACTTCGGTCGCGCGCTTGAGCCCGGCCGCGCCCATCATCCGGATATAGGCGTACGAGATCGGCAGGATCAGCGCGGAGCCGAACGGGGCAGCGGAGACGGGGCCGAACCCGGTTGCGGGACCGGCATCATCGCGCAGCGGGTGGTTCGGCAGATGCGGCACCAGATGGTCCGCGACGCCGATGGGCCCCACGCCGGGTCCGCCGCCGCCATGCGGAATGCAGAACGTCTTGTGCAGGTTCAGATGGCAGACATCGGCACCGATCAGCGCCGGCGAGGTCAGGCCCACCTGCGCGTTCATATTGGCGCCGTCCATGTAGACCTGCCCGCCGGCCTCGTGCACCACGGCGCAGATGTCGCGGATCGCCGCCTCGAACACGCCATGCGTGGACGGGTAGGTGACCATCAGCGCCGACAGCCTGCCGGCGTGCTGCGCGACCTTGGCCCGCAGGTCGGCCAGATCGACGTTGCCGTCGCGGTCGCAGCCCACCACCACGACGCGCAGGCCGGCCATCGCCGCGCTGGCCGGGTTGGTGCCATGCGCCGAGGATGGGATCAGGCAGATGTCGCGATGTCCCTCGCCACGCGCCTCGTGATACGCGCGTATTGCCAGCAGCCCGGCATACTCGCCCTGCGAGCCGGCATTCGGCTGCAGCGACACGCCGGCGAATCCGGTCGCTTCCTTCAGCCAGTCCTCCAGGCGGCGGATCAGCGTCAGGAACCCGTCGGTCTGGTCGGCGGGCGCGAACGGGTGGACATCGGCGAAGCCCGGCAGCGTGACGGGAATCATCTCGGCCGTCGCGTTCAGCTTCATCGTGCAGGAACCCAGCGGGATCATGCTGCGGTTGAGCGCGATGTCCTTCTCCTCCAGGCGCTTGAGGTAGCGCAGCATCTCGTGTTCGGCGTGGTGGGAGTCGAAGACGGCCTGTTCCAGGAAGAAGCCGTTGCGGAGCAGCCCGGCCTGGATGCTGCCGGGTGCATCCGCCAGGGGGGCGCCGAGGACGGTGGCGAGCGCCTGGAGATCGTCGCGGGTAACGGTCTCATCGAGCGCGATGCCGATGCCGGTGGCGTCCACGCGGCGCAAATTGAACCCGGCCGCCAGCGCCGCCTGCATCACGCCGTCGGCGCTGGCGCAGTCGATGACGATGGTATCGAAGAAGTCCGCATGCCGGATCGCGTGGCCGCCGCGGCGGGCGCAATCGGCCAGCAGGCGGGCCTGCAGGTTCACCCGGCGCGCGATGCGCTTGAGCCCCTCCGGCCCGTGCCAGACGGCGTAGAACCCGGCGATCACCGCCAGCAGCACCTGCGCGGTGCAGATGTTCGACGTCGCCTTCTCCCGCCTGATGTGCTGCTCGCGCGTCTGCAGTGCGAGGCGCATCGCCGGATGGCCGGCGGCGTCGACTGATACGCCAACCAGACGCCCGGGCATGGCGCGCTTGAACGCGTCGCGGGTGGCGAAGAACCCGGCATGCGGGCCGCCGAAACCCATCGGCACGCCGAAGCGCTGCGACGAACCCACGACGATGTCGGCCCCCATCTCGCCGGGCGGGGTCAGGACCGCGAGCGCCAGCGGATCACAGGCGACGATCGCCAGCGCGCCGGCCTCGTGCGCGGTGGTGATCTCCTCGGACAGGTCGCGCAGCGCGCCGGTGCTGCCGGGATACTGCAGGATCAGCGCGAACGGGTTGGCGGCGCCGATCGCGGCGAGGTCGCCCGGCGCGACATCGGCCAGCGTGATCCCGAGCGGCCTTGCGCGGGTGGCGAGCACGGCGCGGGTCTGCGGATGCAGGTCGGTTGCAACCGCAACCACATCGGATTTGGTCTTGCTGAGGGCGTGCGCCATCGCCATGGCCTCGGCCGCGGCGGTCGCCTCGTCCAGCAGCGAGGCGTTGGCGATCTCCATGCCCGTCAGTTCGCAGATCATGGTCTGGAAGTTCAGCAGCGCTTCCAGCCGGCCCTGCGCGATCTCGGCCTGGTACGGCGTGTAGGCGGTGTACCAGCCGGGGTCCTCCAGCACGTTGCGCAGGATCACCGGCGGCGTGACCGTGCCGTGATAGCCCATGCCGATCAGCGACTTCTTGCGGGCGTTGCGCTCTGCGAGGCCGCGCAGTTCGGCGATCACCGCGGCCTCATCGATCGCCTGCGGCAATGCCAGGGCCTGGTTGGAGCGGATCGCGGGCGGCACGGTCTTCGCGGCCACGTCGTCGAGCGTGGCGGCGCCGATTGCGGTCAGCATCGCCGTGACCTCGCTCTCCGACGGGCCGATATGGCGACGG
The DNA here is from genome assembly GCA_050181195.1 of Acetobacteraceae bacterium. Lineage (GTDB taxonomy): Bacteria > Pseudomonadota > Alphaproteobacteria > Acetobacterales > Acetobacteraceae > Rhodopila. The sequence goes on from JBFXDK010000005.1 coordinate 32,889, forward strand.
ACGAACCCGTCCGCCTGTTCCAGTTCGGCCAGCTCCGCCAGTGCGTCCATGATCAGAGTGTCTCCAGGAATTCGTCGTAGCCGTCCTGGTCCATCAGCTCCTCGAAGGTCGCGGGATCATCGAGTTCGATGCGGAAGAACCAGCCCTCGCCTTCGGCGTCGCTGTTCACGATGGACGGGTCCTCGACGATGGTTTCGTTCACCTCGGCAACACGGCCGGCGAGGGGGGCATAGACATCGGACGCGGCCTTGACGCTTTCCACCACCGCGCAGGCCTCGCCGGCAGAAACCTCGCGTTCGAGCTCCGGCAGTTCGATGAACACCAGTTCGCCCAGCTGCTCCTGGGCGTGTTCGGTGATGCCGACGGTCGCAATGTCGCCGTCGAGCGTTACCCATTCATGGTCCTTGGTGAAACGCTTGTCCGCGGTCTTCTTGGGCATCGGACGATTCCTTCTCAGCGAGCGTAACGGTGGGGAACAAAAGGCAGGGGAACGACCGTCGCCGGCATCGGCTTGCCGCGGACGATCAGGTGCAGGCGCGTGCCGTCCTCGGTCAGGCCCTTGCGCACATAACCCATGGCGATCGGCGCATTCAGGCTGGGCGAAAAGCCGCCCGAGGTGATGATCCCCGCGGCGGTGCCATCATCGGCAACGACTTCGGTGCCGGCGCGGGCCGGGGCGCGCCCGTCGGGGCGGATGCCGACGCGCAGCCGCGGCGCACCGTTGTCCAGATGGTCCCGGATCGCGGCGCCGCCGGGAAAATCCCAGTCCATCTTGCGGCGCTTGCCGATCACCCAGGTCAGGCCGGCTTCGACCGGCGTGGTGACCTCGTCGATGTCGTTGCCATAGAGGCAGAGCCCCGCTTCCAGGCGAAGCGAATCGCGCGCGCCCAGGCCCGCGGGCACCACTTCCTGGTGCGTCAGCAGCAGGTCGGCAACGCGTTCGGCCTGATCGGCGGGCAGGGAGATCTCGAACCCGTCCTCTCCGGTGTAGCCGGAACGGGAGACCAGGCAGGAAATGCCGTCGATCGCCACCTCGGCCACGCCCATGAAGCCGAGTTCGGACACGGCGGGGGCCATCCGGGCCAGGACCGCGGCGGCTTGCGGCCCCTGCAGTGCAAGCAGGGCGCGGTCCTCGGCCGGGGAGAGCGTGACGCCGTCGGGCAGGTTGGCCGCGAGATGGGTGAAATCCACCTCCTTGCGGCTTGCGTTCACCACCAGGAACAGGCGGTCATGCCCGAGATTGGCGACCATCAGATCGTCGAGGATGCCGCCGGCCTCATTCGTCAGCAGCGTGTAGCGCTGCCGCCCGTGCCGGAGGCCGGCGATATCACCGGGCACCAGGCGTTCCAGTGCCGCCGCGACATCGGGGCCGGCCAGCGTTGCCTGGCCCATGTGCGAAACATCGAACAGTGCCGCGTGTGACCGGGCATGCAGGTGTTCGGCCATGACGCCGCCCTTGCAGCGGGCGGCGAGATCGCCGGTGAAGTCGTACTGCACCGGCATGGCGTAGCCGGCGAAGGGCACCATGCGCGCGCCGAACCGGCGATGCCAGCCATCGAGCGGCGTGGTGTGCAGGGGCTGTGGCGTGGGATCGTCAGGCAGGGCGTTTTCGATCACCGTGGGCTCCGCGAACAAGGGTCATCCGCCGGCGACTGCCGGCCGAACATGACCCCCCTCTGTCGCGGTACCTGAGAGATTCAGAGCGCGGCGCGCTCCTTACTCCGTCGGTGCAACCCGCGCTTGGGCGCGGATCGGCTTTCCAGAGATCCCTGAACCCGACGCGGTCCCTGTTGCCTGAGCGTTTCCGGGGGCCGGTTGCGCCTTCGGCGGCGGGACGAACCCGCACTCTCCCGCGCCGGGCGGCTGGGACGGGGGGCAGGATGCCCGTCCCGTCTCCGGATGCCAAGCGAAATCGGGGCAGGCGGTTTGCGACGCGGAGCATGCTCCCGCCAGCGGCGAGGCGTCGCGACCGGTCCGGTCGACTAAGCAGGCGGTTCGGCGTGCGTCCCTTTGCGCCGGCTTGCATGCGATTCAGCCTATACGGGGCCGATGACAGGCATGATGCCGAAGACGAGTTTTTTTGGTTCCGATCTGGAAGCTTTCGGATTAAACGATGCCCGCACGCGCAGAGTCAGCGATGAGGGCACACAGGGTGCAATATCTTCCGCCATTCGAGACGATCAAAACTTTTTTGACACTTACCAATATTCGGGGAAAGACCACGGCAACCGCAACGATCGAAGGCGTCCAGGCAATGATCCGGGCATTGCTTGCGGGCATGGATTTCGATGAGGACTGGTATCTTACCCGCAATCCCGACATCGCCCAAGCCGTGTCCGCTGGCACCTTCCGGTCGGGCAAGGAGCATTTCCTATCCAACGGCTATTTCGAGGGGCGCCTTCCGTTTCCGATCGAGGTTGATAATGACTGGTATCTTTCGCAATATCCGGAAGTCGCGGATGCGGTGGCGAAAGGCGTTGTCAACTCCGCGCAGCAGCATTTCGACCAGCATGGCTACCGGGAGGGACGCAGGCCCCGCTCGCTGTGATACCGATTCGCGCCGCCTCGCATCGGATGTCGCTGTCTTTGTGATGTAAAAGTAACAATTAACGGGGACTGAACGCGCATGTCACGCGCGTTCAGTCCGTCGGCATCGCCGGTGCCAGACGTCCGCCCATACGAACCGGCGCGATCCTGACCGCCAGGCCGGTGGTGTCGTCGGTCTCCAGGAATACCCCGCACAGCGTCGCTTCCCCTTCGGCGGGGGCAAGCCGCTCACCGGGCATCTTGCGCCAGAACCGCAACGCCGCGCCGTCCTTCGCCATGCCGATTACGCTGTCATAATCACCGCACATACCAGCGTCTGACTGAAAGGCGGAGCCGCCCGGCAGGATCTGCGCATCCGCCGACGGGCAATGCGTGTGCGTGCCCACCACCATCGACACCTGACCGTCGAAGACATGCGCGAATGCCATCTTCTCGCTCGTCGCCTCGGCATGCAGATCGATGATGATCGCGTTCACCGTGCCGCCCAGCCGGTGTTTCGCCAGCAGGTCGGCGGTGCCGCGGAACGGGCAATCCAGCGGGTCCATGAACAGTCGTCCCATCGCCTGCGCCACCAGCGCGCGCCGGCCGCCTGGCAGATCCACCACCACCGACCCGCCGCCGGGTGTGCCGGGCGGATAGTTCAGCGGACGGATCAGCCGCGGCGTGATGGCGATGAAGGGGATGATCTCCTTGCGGTCCCAGCTGTGGTTGCCCAGCGTGATCACATCGGCCCCGGCGGCAAACAGCGCCTGCGCCATGTCGGGGCCGAGGCCGAACCCGTGCGAGGCATTCTCGGCGTTGACGATCACCAGATCGAGGCCGAGACGCGCGCGCAGGTCCGGCAGGGCCGCCGCCACGGTTTCCCGGCCGGTCCGGCCCACGACGTCGCCCAGAAAGAGTGTCCGCATTCAATGCTCCGCGGGTTGCAGGATGCCCTGTTCCGTCGCTACCGCATCCAGCCGCCTATCGTGCGGCCCGACCGGGACGGCGTCCACCTGCTGCGCGGCATAGGCGCAGCCCAGGGCGAAGTGGCGTGGAAGATCCGCCAGTGTCCGGTCGAAGTAGCCGGCGCCGTAGCCCAGGCGATGGCCGAACCGGTCGAACGCCAGAAGGGGGACCAGCAGCCAGTCCGGCACGTGCACCGCGCCGGTCGGCCGCATCGTGCCGAACCGCTCGCGGACCAGCGCATCGTGCGGCCGCCATGTGCGGAAGGTCAGCGGATTGCCGCGCGGCGGCGTCACCGGCAGCACGATGACGTGCCCACGTTCATGCAGCGCGAGCAGCAGCGGACGGATGTCGATTTCCTCGCCGATCGGCAGGAAGCCGGACACGATGGCCCCTGGCGGCGGCGGGCAGTCGCGCAGCACATGTTCGGCCAGGGTTGTGCCGCACGCGGCGGGATCGTGGCCGGCGCGCATGCGCAAGGCCCGCGCGCGCATGGCGCGTTTGGCGGCGTCGAGATCGGAGTGGGTGTGCGGAGCCGCCATGGCCGTTGGCGTCACATCCTCCCAGAGCCTGCGTGTGCAGGTGGGCGCCGGATACCAGGACCAGGATCCCAGCAGAGCCAGCTCCCGAGGGAGATGCTTACTGGCCCCGGGGATGTATTGCCTGACGCACCGGGCAGCCCCGCCATCCCTATCTAGGTGGCTTCCAGGCCCGCGGCAATCTCCTCGGCGCGCTTTGCCATCCGATTCAGCTTGCGGCCGAGCTTGGGGTCGGTGGAGGAGGGGGCGGATTCGAGGTCGGCGATGCGCTTGCGTGTCTCGAACAGGTCGTCGGCCATCAGCAGCGCGGCCATGACCAGCATCCGCGATTCACCGCTCTGTCCGGCTATCGACTTGATGCTGTCGATCCGGCGCTCGACCTCACCGGCCATGGCGAGCAGATGCTGTTCCTCGCCGTCCTTGCAGCCGATGGTGTAGGCGTAGCCGTTGATGCGAAGCGTGACCTGCGCCATCGCCTGTCCCTTTCCGGTTCACCCGCCCTTGCCTTCGAGTGCTGCGCGCAGCCGCTCGATCAGCACGTCGAGGCGTGCGGCGATCTCTTCCGGAGACATGGCGGATTCGTCAACCTCCGGCGGACGGTTCGTCCGCGGCGCGGCGGTCAGACGAGCGATTCGCTCCAGCGCAACCTCCAGACGATCGGCCGCGGTATCCGGATCCTCGGTCTCGTCCGTCATTCCTGCCCCTGCCCAAACCTCACCGTGATGCCGCTTGCACTCAACCCGGTCAACCATTTGAACGTCAAGCATGGAACTTTATCCTGCCGTTGTCGTGCACGGCATCACGGATGCGCGCGCCGCGCTGCGGGCCGGGCGGCCGGTGACGCTGCTGTCGGCGCCCGGGGCTGCCTTGCATGCCGGGTGCCTGTGGTGGCGGGCGCTGGTGCGGGCGGTGCGGGTCCAGGCGCCCGAAGTGCCGATCCTGGACGTGCTGGACTGTGCCGACGGATCGGGCCAGGCGCTGGCCGCGCTGCGGGTTGGGGTAACCCGGCTGGTGCTGTGGCCTGGGGCCCCGGGATGGGCAGCGGTGGAGGAGATCGCCAGCAGAGAGGGCGGCTTCGTCCTGGCCGAGGCGCCGTCGTCACTCGACATGGCTGCGCCGGACGCGCCGCGGCGGCTGGACGCCTGGTTGCAGCTGCGAACCGCCCCGGGTGACAGGCGTGCGCCACTAGGTTAGTACAATCCCCGAGGTCAGGCAATTTCCGCGAAAGGGACAGGCTCGATGCGCGTCACCCAGAAGGTCAAGAAGATCCTCGACTGGTATGAAGGCGACAACCCCGGTGTGAAGGCCAATCTCGCCCGGATCCTGTGCACAGGCAAGCTGGGCGGCACCGGCAAGGTGGTGATCCTGCCGGTGGACCAGGGCTTTGAACACGGGCCGGCCCGCAGCTTCGCGCCGAACCCGGCCGCCTATGATCCGCACTATCACTACCAGCTCGCCATCGAAGCCGGGCTCAACGCCTATGCCGCGCCGCTGGGCATGATCGCCCAGGGTGCCGACACCTTCGCCGGGCAGATCCCCACCATCCTGAAGGTGAACAACGCCAACAGCCTCGCGACCAACAAGGACCAGGCGGTGACCGCCGGCGTGAAGGACGCGCTGCGGCTGGGCTGCGCCGCCATCGGTTTCACGATCTATCCGGGCAGCGAATACGCCTTCGCCCAGATGGAGGAACTTCGCGAACTGACGCTGGAGGCGAAGGACGCCGGTCTCGCCGTCGTCGTGTGGTCGTATCCGCGCGGCCCGAACCTGGACAAGGCGGGTGAGACGGCGGTGGACATCTGCGCCTATGCCGCCCAGATGGCCGCGCTGATGGGTGCCAACATCATCAAGGTGAAGCCGCCGACCGCGGTGGTCAGCCTGGAGGCGGCGAAGAAGAGCTACGAGAAGTTCGATGGTTCGACGATGGCCAAGCGCGTCGCCCATGTCATGCAGGCCTCGTTCAACGGCAAGCGCGTCGTCGTGTTCTCGGGCGGCGAGGCGAAGGACCTGGACGGCGTGTATGAGGAAGTACGCGGCCTGCGTGATGGCGGCGCCAACGGCTCGATCATCGGCCGCAACACCTTCCAGCGGCCGAAGGAGGTGGCGCTGGAGATGTTGAACAAGATCATCGACATCTACCAGGGCAAGGCCTGATCCCATGCCCCCGATGGATTGCGGCGGCCAGGGCGGCTGCCGCATCTATCTGATCACGCCGCCGCGGCTTGATCCGAACGCCTTCGCCGATCGCCTGTCGGCGGCGCTGGACGCGGGCGATGTCGCGGCGGTTCAGCTGCGCCTGAAGGACGTGACGGACGACGAATGGAAGCGGGCGATCGATGCGCTGCGCCCCGTCACGCAGTCGCGCGATGTCGCCTTCCTGTTGAACGACCGCGCGGACCTGGTCGTGCCGACGGGATGCGATGGCGTGCATGTCGGGCAGGACGACATGCCGGCACCCGAAGCCCGCAGGCTGATCGGGCCGGACCTGACGCTGGGCGTGACCTGCAAGGGCAGCCGCGACCTTGCGATGCGGGCGGGCGAGGATGGAGCGGATTACGTCGCGTTCGGCGCGTTCTTCCCCTCGACAACCAAGGAGGTGAAGAACCTGCTTGATCCCGAGATCCTGCAATGGTGGTCCGACCTGATGGAACTGCCGAGTTGCGCGATCGGCGGGATCACGGCGGAGAACTGCGCCCCGCTGGTCCGGGCAGGCACCGATTTCCTGGCCGTGGTCGGCTGCGTCTGGAACCATCCGGACGGGCCGGCGGCAGGCGTGAGGGCGCTGAACGCGGCGATTGCCTCAGCCACGGGGTGAGCGCGACCGCGGGCCGGGTAGGGTATCAGCGTTCGGCGGTCACCAGCCGCGGCTGGGCGCGGGCCGCGGCTTCGGCCGAAACCCGTGCGAGCACTTCTTCGAGTTCGTGGAACGCGTAGGGCTTGTTCATCACGGCCTGGAACACGCCAGGCTCGGCATCGTCGATCTCGGAGATATCGGCGTAGCCGGTTGCCAGGATGATCGGTCCCTGGAAGCCGCGCTCACGCAGGGCCAGGGCCAGGGCCAGTCCGCTCATGGCCGGCATTGCGAAATCCAGCATGACGATGGCGGGCTGGCGCTCCATGCTGTCCCACACTTCGAGCGCCTGCTGGCCGTTGCGCGCCAAGGTTACGGTGTAGTGCAACTGGCGCAGCATATCCGCCGTGACCTCGATCACGTTGGGATCGTCATCGACCAGCAGGATGCTCTCACCACGGCGGGCAAAGGCCGGCGGCGGCGCCTTCCTGGCGGGTTCGGCTTCCTCGGCCGCGCGCGGCAGCATCAGGGTGAAGGAAGTGCCTTCCCCGACCCGGGTCCAAAGACGGAGCACGCCGCCCGATGCCTGTGCCATGGCCTGGACCTGGCTCAGCCCCAGCCCGGATCCGGCCTCTCCCTTGGTGGTGAAGAACGGCTCAAGGGCGCGGCGTGAGACCTCCTCGGTCATGCCGGATCCTGTGTCGCTGACGGTGATCGAGACATAGTCGCCGGGCCGGATGTCATGCCCTTGCTCCGCTTGCACGATGTTGGATGTTCTGATGGTCAGCGTGCCGCCATCAGGCATCGCATCCCGCGCGTTGAGTGTCAGGTTGAGCAGCGCCGCCTCGACCTGGTTCGGTTCGGCCATAGCCATCCAGAGATCCTTGGCCAGGACCGTGCGGATCTCGATCCGATGGCCCAGGCGCGTGGCGCCGAACAGGGCGGTCATGTCCTCGATCAGGCGGTTGACGTCGGTGGCGCGTACCGAAAGGCGCCTACGGCGGGAGAATGCGAGCAGACGGTTGGTCAGGTGCGCGCCGCGCGTGACGGCGCCCTGGGCCCGTTCGACCCAGCCGTGCTCCTTGCGGCAGGTCCGCGGCATGGTGCGGGCCAGCATGTCCAGGCTGCCCTGGATGATCGCAAGCAGGTTGTTAAAGTCGTGCGCGATGCCGCCGGCGAGCTGGCCCGCGCCCAGCAGCTTCTGGGATTGCACCAGGGCGGCCTCGGTGTTGTGCCGTTCCTCGATTTCGACATGCAGCCGGTTGTTGGTGACCAGCAGCTGCCGTGTCCGTTCCTCGACCTCGGCCTGCATGCGTTCCGCGTCGCGGCGCAGTGCTTCCTGTCGGCGGCCCAGGGCTTCCGCCATCCGGTTGCAGGCGTTAGCGATCAGGCCGAACTCTGAGCGCTGGTCGGCGCTGGGCGCCCGCGCGCTCAGATCCCCCTCCTGCCAGCGCCGGGTTGCCTCCAGAAGCGCGTTGGTTGGTCTGGTGATGAAGCGGCGCGCGACCAGCCAGGTGAGGATGACGGCTGCGGCGGTGGTCGCGATCAGCATCAGTGCGCCGTGCCCCAGCGCGACCCGCAGGTCGTTCATCAGTTCCGGTTCATAGAATCCGACCGCGGTCGCCAGACTATAGGTGGCCGGCGCCGGCGGGACATAGCCGACCGTCCGTTCGGTTCCGTCGATGCTCTTCAGCCGGATAAAACCCGGCTGCTTTTCATTGATGATCGAAATGGCGTTGGGCGGCAGGATTTTGCCCACGAACCTGGCGGGTTCGGGAGACCGACCCAGGATCACCCCCTTCTGGTCGAAGATCGTCAGCACGCCACGGGATTCGAAGGAGAGGCCGGATTGCCGCAGATTGTGCAGGTGCTCCGACAGCCAGGTCAGGTCGAGGGCGGCGACCAGCGTCGCGGTCCGGCCGTCCGGTCCGGAGGGCAGCGGGAAAAAATAGGGCAGGAACCCGCCGGGGTATTCGGGGGATTGAGCGAAATGGCCGGCGGTGAACTTCGGGGCGGCCTTCGCGTCGGCGATCCAGCTGGCCCCATCATCCCGTGCCGGGGCGGGCTCCGACGCACAGGCTATACGGCCTTCCCCATCCACCAGCGCCACGAAAGCGAAGCTCGGCGCGTTCCGGCGCACCTTCGTGAGGCGGGCGTCGCATTCGGCGGACGGCGTCATCAGCGGATGCAACTCCGCCGCGGTGCTCAGCAGGATTCGCGCGCCCTCGGAGATGCTGTACATGTTGCCGGCCAGCAGCTCTGCCTGCTGGGTCGCGAGCTTCCACAGGTCCTGCTTTCGCTCGGTCCATTGCGTGAAGCTGACGGCGATATGCAGGGCGATGGTTGGAACGAGGCAGGTTGCAATGATCAGCATCAAACGGAAGGAGAGTGGCATCCCCTTCGTCCGATGCAGCCAATGGGATAGGACACGCGGCGTCGATTTCCGCAGCATGGCCAGCCATGACCCGACTTGTGATGCCAAAGCCTTCATCGGATCGGGATCGATCCCCCTCACTCAATAACCGGCGGAGATTCGTTGCGTAATTCCCATTGTCGTCGGGATTACCGCAATTCTCCCGCGCATTTGACGATGGACCTTACCGGCAGCCCTTTTCGTACGTGAGTCGAAAATTCTGGTGTCACGATTTATTGAAGGATATTCTGAAATAATACCGGAATCGACCAAAGAAAATTCAGAGTGTGCGACTGAAGCCTTTACGTAAGGGTTCGCTTGTCGCAGAAGGCGCCTGGCTTCGCTAAAGGCGATGCCATTACGTAATGTCCGGGCATCCGAGTCGCATGACGTGTCGCCCGCCGTGACATTCCAATACAATCAGTTTCGTGGGGCGTCCCGGGCGCAGCGCCACGACCGCCGCCTGGCGGAACCGGCGGGCGACCGGCAGGATCGCGCGCAGCGGCGCCAGGACCAGCACGTGTTCCTCATGCCACGCCCCCAGCCGTCCCTCGGCCGGCAGCAACCGGTCGCGGTGCAGCGCCTGGCGCAGGTTCGCCTGCATGCGGTGGTTCCAGCCGGCGGGCATGCGGCGGGAGAGCGGATTCCAGGCGGTGACCAGGATCCCCTCCTGCGCGCCGGATCGCCGTAGCAGGGCGTCGGCGGCCCGGGATCGAGAGCCGAGGCGAATGGGGATGCCCGGCACCGCGTACGTCGTCGCGCGATAGGCCCGCAGCAGGCGGGGCGATACCGTCACCGCGAATCGGAGGGGTGCGCGAACGCGACGTCGCGATGGACATGGACCGACATGAGAATGCCGAACCCGATCATCACCGTGATCACCGCTGAACCGCCGTGCGAGACCAGTGGCAGCGGCACGCCGCCTACCGGGATCGCGCCCATTACCATGGCGATGTTGACGAACACGTAGAGAAAGAAATTGCAGGTGATGCCCAGAGCGACGAGGCGGCCAAACTGGTGCCGGCAGCGCAGCGCGATCAGCATGCCGCCCAGGATGATCAGCGTCAGCAGCGCCATCAGCGCGAGCGCGCCGACGAGGCCGAACTCCTCGCCGATCATGGTGAAGATGAAGTCGGTCTGCTTTTCCGGCAGGAAGTCGAGATGGCCCTGGGTGCCCTGGAGGTAGCCCTTGCCCCAGAGCCCGCCCGAGCCGAGGGCGATCTTCGACTGGATGATGTTGTAGCCGGCCCCCAGCGGATCGGATTCCGGGTGCAGGAAGGTGTCGATCCGGGCGCGCTGGTAGTCGTGCAGATGCACATAGGCGATGCGCGCGACGAATGGGACGGGCAGGGCGACCAGCAGGAACTTCCACCAGCGCACGCCGGCGGCGACAAAGACGGATGCACTCAGCAGGCAGGTGATCATCGCCGTGCCAAGGTTGGGCTGCTTCAGGATCAGCAGAGCCGGGACGGCGACGGCGATCACCGGCGGGATCAGGAAGAACGGATTGCCGATCCGTTCCCACGACGCGCGGTGGAACCAGGAGGCGAGGGCGAGCACGAGGGCGATCTTCATCAGTTCCGAAGGCTGCAACTGAATGCCGCCGAGGTCGATCCAGCGTTGCGCGCCTTTTCCGACATGGCCCATGTACATGACCGCCACCAGCAGCCCGACGCAGCCGAAATAGGCGGGCCAGGCGAGGCGGGCGATGAAGCGGATGTCGATCAGCGCGATCGCCAGCATCATCACCGCGCCGAAGCCGAAGCGCAGGGCATGTCGCGCGGCGTAGGGTTCCTGCGCTCCGCCTGCGGCGCTGTAGAGCGCGGTGTAGCCGACCGCGGCCAGCGCGCAGAGCAACAGCACGTACAGCCAGTTGATCTGCAGGAACTTGGCGGTGAGATCGAAGGTGGGTTCACGCCACAGGCGGCGCTGCATCATGTCTTGGCCTGCGCGATGCGGGGCGGCGGCGCTTCGTTGCGGTTGGCGGGATCGCGGTACATGACCTCGGCCATGATGTCGCGCGCGATCGGCGCGGCGGAAGCGGCGCCGGCATTGCCGTGCTCGACGACCACCGAGAGCGCGTAGCGCGGGCTGTCATAGGGAGCATAGGCAACGAACAGCGCATGCGGGCGGAACTCCCACGGCAGCTTCTGGCTGTCGAACCGCCCGCTTTCGCGCATCTCGCGCGACACGCGCCGCACCTGCGAAGAGCCGGTCTTGCCGGCCATCTGCCAGCGCGGGTCGGGCAGCTTGGCGATCGGCGCGGTGCCGCCCTGTTCGTTCACCACGGCCCACATGCCTTCCCGGATGATCTGCATCGCGCGTTCCGGCAAGGCCAGCGCCGGCCAGTCCCCCGCGTGCGCGCCCCGCTGCAGCACGCCGCCCAGCTTGCGGGTCAGATGCGGTTGCACGGCGCGCCCGCTGGCCAGCCGAGCGGCAAAGGTGGCGAGTTGCAGCGGCGTGACCTGGATGTAGCCCTGGCCGATGCCACTGACGATGGTATCGCCGACATTCCAGGCATGGCCGCGTCGGGTGCGCCAGTCGCGCATGGGGACGAGCCCTCTGCGCTGGCCCGGCAGGTCGAGATCGAGTTCGACCCCCATGCCGAGCCGGTGTGCCATTGCGGCGATCCGGTCCATGCCGGTGCGGCGTGCGACCTCATAGAAGTAGACATCGCAGCTCAGCTTCAGGGCCGTCCTGAGGTCGACCATGCCGTGGCCGCCGCGGCGCCAGCAGTGAAATCGCGTGTCGCCCAGGTCCAGATGGCCCGGGCATTCGACGCGATCCCATGGCGTGACCGTCTTGGCGTCGAGTGCGGCAAGGGCAACCGCCATCTTGAACGTCGATCCCGGCGCATACACCCCGGCGATCGCCTTGTTGATCAGCGGCGTGCGGCGATCGCGGGTCCATTCCCGCCACTGCGCCTGCGAGACGCCCGCGTTGAACAGCGTGGGATCGAAGGACGGGTTGGTCGCCATCGCCAGGACCTCCCCGGTGCGGCAGTCCATCACCACGGCGCTGGCGCTCTCGTCGCCCAGACGGTTGAGCGCATAGCGCTGCAGGCCGGCGTCGATCGTCAGTCCGACATCCTCGCCCTGCATGCCTTCCTGGCGGTCGAGTTCGCGGATCACCCGCCCCAGCGCGTTCACTTCCAGCTGCACCGCGCCGGCGCGCCCGCGCAGCGCGAGGTCGTGGTATTTCTCCACCCCCGCGCGCCCGATCCGCAGGCCGGGAAGGGCCAGCAGCGGATCGTCGGCGACATCGGACTCGTTCGGTGGTGCGACATACCCGACGACATGCGCGAGCTCGTCGCCGAACGGATAGAGCCGCGTGGTGCCGACATCGACGACGATGCCCGGCAGGTCGGGCGCGTTGACACCGATCCGCGCCATGTCCTCCCAGGTTAGGAATTCCCGCACCATCACCGGGATGAAGCGGCGCCGGCGGTTGCATTCCCGCTCGATCCGCGCGCGTTCGTAGTCGGTGAGTGACACGATGCGGGAGAAAGCCTCCAGCGTCGCCTGGATGTCGTTCGTCTGTTCGGCGACCAGCAGTGCCCGCCAGTTGATGCGGCTTCCGGCGAGCACCGTCCCGAAGCGGTCCAGCACGCGCCCACGGGGCGGGGCGATCATGCGCGCGCTGATGCGGTTCTCATCCGCCAGCGTGGCGTATCGGTCGCCCTCCAGCACCTGCACCTGGTACAGCCGTGCCGCCAGCCCGCCCAGCACGGTGACCTGCCCGCCCATCAGCAGGAGCGCCCGGCGCGTGAAGACATTGGTCCGGCGCGTGTCGCGTCTCATGCCTGATCGGGATCCGCGACCGTGTTGTGTGCGCGCAGCAGCGCCATCGCCATCAGCGGGTAGAGCGCGGCGGTGATCCCGGCCTGGAACAGCATGACGACGGGGGAGAGAAAGCGAAAGGTCAGCAGCGACGTGAGCACCCAGATCAGCGCGGCGGCGCCAACGGACATGCAGGTGAAAGCGACCGCGATCAGGGGGAGGCCCTGCTGCAACAGGAAGCGGCGGAAGCGCAGCGCCAGGCCGTGGGTGATCAGCAGGGCCAGAACGCCGGTGCCCGGGGGCAGGTAGCCGCGCAGGTCCAGCAGCAGTCCGATCAGGAACACGACGGGCGGCGGCATGGCGGCGGGGCGGTACAGCGACCAGAACCAGACGCTGATCAGCGTCACCGCCGGCAGGAAGAAGGCTTGCGCCGGCAGCTTCAACGGCAGGTCCATGAACAGCATTGCCAGGACGGTCAGGGACGCCGGAAACGCATGCCGTGCGGCGATGTTCAGCCGCCGGCGAACCGTCAGCTCCGGCCGGATGCCCGGTGTCCGGTCGCTGTGCGCCATCAGTGCCGTCCCGGTGTCCGCCGTGGCGGCGGCTCCGGCGCGGGCAGGCCGCCAAGGCCATAATCGAACACGCGGACGACTTCCAGCTTGCCGAGTTGTGCCTCGGGCTCCACCTCGGGCACCCCGCCGGCGCTGTAGCGCACCGTGCCGACCGGCAGGTTGGCCGGGAATGCGTTGGCCTCGGCGCTGGTGACGATGCGCTCTCCTTCCTGCGGCACAACGCCCTCGGGCCAGTACAGCAGCCGGGGGCGCAAGGCGTTGGTGCCGACCAGGATCGCGCGCGCCCGCGAATTCTCCAGGATGACCGGGATCCGGCTGTTGAGGTCGGTGATCAGCAGGACGCGGGCGGTGCGGACGCCGAGTTCGGTGATGCGACCGACCAGTCCCCGTTCATCGAGGGCGACCGAACCCTTGCGCACCTCGTGGTACGGACCGATGGAGAGCAGGACGGCCCGGGCGTAGAGGCCGCCAGCGTCGGCCACCACGCGGGCGGTGATGAATTCAGCCGGCGGGTCCGGAATCCAGCGGAGATTGGCCTTGAGCCGCTCATTCTCGGCGTCCAGCGCCAGCGCGGTTGCCTGCCAGCGGCGCAGCGCCTCGTTCTCCTGCCGCAGGCGGGCATTTTCCGAGCGAAGGTCCCAGAGGTGGCCGATTTCGGTGGTGATGGAACGGACCCCGGCGACGGGTTCGGCCAGCAGCGCATAGATGGGCGCCAAGGCGTCGGCCAGTGCGACCCGGGCACGATCTGCCAGCACCGCATCGGCCTTGCCAAGCAACATGAGGCCGAAGGACGCGACGATGAGCACCGGCAAGGTGAGTTTGGCGAGCGCCTGACGAGCCTGGATGGAGAGGCGGAGCATCACGATCCAGTTATCAGAAATGAGTCGCTTTGGCACCGTCTCAACTGCGATCGGTGCGTGATTCTTTCACGACGGCACGCAACGGCCAGTTGCAAAGTTGCAATCCAGCCCGCGGTGACGAGCAGTGGCGGGATGGGCTACTAGAAAGGGATGGAAGCGCGCGGGGCCTAATACATGCTGGTCAGCACGTTACTCAGGCGCTTGCGTTCTTCCAGCGCCCGGCCTGTACCCAGCGCGACACACTGCAACGGATTGTCTGCGACGACGACCGAAAGCCCGGTCGCCTCGCGCAGCACCTGGTCCAGGCGGTACAGCAGGGCGCCGCCGCCCGTCAGCACAATGCCCCGATCGACGATGTCGGCGGCGAGTTCGGGGGGCGTGTTCTCCAGCGCCACCTTCACCGCCTCGACGATCGCCGAGACCGGTTCGGCGAGGCTGGCGGCGATCTGGGCCTGGCTTACGGTGACCTCGCGCGGCACGCCGTTCATCAGGTCACGCCCACGGACCTCCTGATAGGGGCCGGGATCGCCTTGATCGGGCGTGGCGGCCGCGCCGATATCCATCTTGATCCGTTCCGCCGAGGACTCGCCGATCAGCAGATTATGGTGACGGCGAATGAAGGAGATGATCGCCTCGTCCATCTTGTCGCCGCCGACGCGCACGCTGCGGGAATAGACGATGCCGCCCAAGGAGATCACCGCTACTTCGGTCGTGCCGCCGCCAATATCCACCACCATGGATCCCGACGGTTCGGTCACGGGCAGGCCGGCGCCGATCGCGGCGGCCATCGGTTCCTCGATCAACTGGACCTTGCGTGCCCCGGCGCTCTCCGCGCTTTCCTGGATGGCGCGCCGTTCCACCGCCGTGGAACCGGAGGGGACGCAGACGATGATCAGCGGCGAGGCGAATCCCCGCCGATTGTGCACCTTGCGGATGAAATGCTTGATCATTTCCTCCGCAACTTCGAAATCGGCGATCACACCGTCGCGCAATGGTCTGCTGGCGGTAATATAGCCGGGAGTGCGCCCGAGCATCTGCTTGGCTTCCTCGCCGACCGCAACCACCTGTTTCTTGCCGCGGACATCCGCGATGGCGACCACGCTCGGCTCCGCCAGGACGATGCCGCGTCCCTTGACGTAGACCAGGGTGTTGGCGGTGCCGAGATCGATGGCCATGTCGGCTGACATGAAGCCGAGCAGCCGGGAGAACATCAAGATGACCTTCTATCGTTCCGGGAGAGGACGGCGAGGCGGATCGGCACCGGTCCGCGCAACGATTCTCTAGCCGCGCGCGTTGAGGTTCACAAGGGGGCCGTCAACGGGATGGTGATCCGGCGCCTCGCGAACGCCACGATTTTGCCACCCCGTTGCACGGATCGCAGGCCAGTTGTGCCGAATGTTTCAACTAAGGAGGATTCAGGATGAAGCGGACGATGGCGATCAGCCTGGGTGCGGTGATGCTGGCCCTGGGGCTTGCCGCATGCGGCGCCGACCCGGTGACGCGCGGCGTCAGCGGCGGCCTGCTGGGTGCCGGCGCGGGTGCCGGCGTATCGGCGGTCACTGGCGGGCGGCCGGCCACGGGGGCAGCGATCGGCGCGGGCGCCGGTGCGCTGGGCGGCGCGCTGACGGCCCACTGAGCCCTGCAGCCAGTCAGATGAAAGGACTCTGAAGATGCGACGCGGAGTAACAATGGCTCTGTTGCTGGCCGGCCTGGCCGGGGGGCTGACGGGATGTGGCTACAGCACGACGGATCGTGCCCTATCCGGCGGCGCGCTGGGCGCTGGCGGTGGCGCGGCGGTAGGCGCGCTGACGGGAGGATCGCCGCTGACCGGTGCCGCGATCGGTGCGGGCGCCGGCGCGCTGGGCGGCGCGCTGACCAGCGGTAACGATGTCAATCTGGGACGGCCGGTCTGGCGCTAGAGACCGTCCCGTCAGCCGGATGATGGTCGAGATCCGGAACGGTTTCGTCCACTGCGGCTGTTCATGATAACAGTAGATTGCGTTGCCGGCATCAAGTCGCGACCCGACATGCGTATGGGTTTCGGCTCGATGCCGCCGGGGCCTTGTGGGCTGTCTCTCCGTGACGCGTGTCCGTTACGGATCCGGTCCTGTACCCGGGAGAGCGATGCCGGTGTCCGATCTCAAGGTCCTGTTCGTTACCAGCGAAATGGCTGGCGTGATGAAGGCGGGCGGGCTGGGAGACGTCTCCGCCGGCCTTCCGCTCGCCCTTCGCCAGATTGGCCTCGACGTCCGGGTGCTGATCCCGGCCTATGGCGACGTTCTCGCCCGGTTCGAGGAAATCAACTGGACCGGCCGCCTGCCGGGCCGTGCCTCGATGCCCGGGTGCCGCCTGGGCGAGGCGGTCCTGCCGGGTGGACTTCCGGTCATCTTCGTTGCAAGCGCTTCGTTGTTTGACCGAAGGGGTACGCCGTACTGCACCCCCGAAGGCGGCGACTGGGGCGACAATCATCTGCGTTTCGCCCGCCTTTCGCTCGCTGCCGCCGAAATCGCTCGTGGGCGCGGCGGGCTGAAATGGACGCCGGACATCGTCCATGTGAACGACTGGCCCGGCGGACTGACGCCGGCCTACATGGCCTGGGACGGCACCGCCGTGCCGACCGTCCAGACCATCCACAACATCGCCTACCAGGGCAACTTCGACCCCACTCTCCGTGCCGCGCTCGGCATTCCGGACTTTGCCTTCTGCCTGCATGGCGTGGAATTCCACGGCCGAATCTCTTTCCTCAAGGCCGGCGCGTACTATGCCTCGCATGTCACGACCGTCAGCCCGACCTATGCCAAGGAGATTCTGACCGAATCCCTCGGCGCCGGCCTGCACGGGCTGATGCGCGCGCGTGAGGAGAGGGGACAGCTGTCGGGCATCGTCAACGGGCTGGACGGAAGCTGGGATCCGGCGGCCGACCCGCACCTGCCCTATCATTTCGGCCCGGACGAATTGGACGGCAAGCACGCCAATGCCGAGGTGGTGCGGTCGGGCCTGTGTCTGCGTCCGTCCGACGGACCACTGTTCGGCATCGTCTCCCGCCTGGTGCACCAGAAAGGTCTGGATCTGGTGGCCGACGCGGCGAATGCGATCGTCGATCAGGGCGGGCAGATCGCCATTCTGGGGCTCGGAGATCCCGAGGTCGAGCAGATGCTGTGCCGAACGGCCCGCCGCCATCGCGACGATATCGGCGTACTGATCGGCTTCAACGAACAGATGGCGCGCCGCATCGTGGCGGGCAGCGACTTCACCTTGATGCCGTCCCGGTTCGAGCCGTGCGGGCTGACGCAGATGCAGGCGCAGCGCTACGGCACGCTGCCGGTCGCGCACGCCACGGGCGGGCTGGCCGATACGATCGACGACGGGGAGACGGGCTTCCTGTTCCCGCGCCTGACCTCCGACAGCCTGATGGGGGCATGTCATCGCGCGTTCGACGCCTTTGGAGACGACGACCGCTTGGAGGAAATGCGCCGCTCCGCCATGGCGCGTTGTTTCGGCTGGCAGCGGGCCGCGCTGGAGTATGAGGCGCTGTATCGCCGCCTTCTGGGCCGGAACGCGCCGCCCACGCGCCGGCGGGACACGGTGGAGGCGCGCGCCGCCCTCGCCGCCGGCGTAAACGGAATCCTGGGCGTCGCGGCCTGAGGCGGCGGGCTTTCCGCGCCGCCCGATCGGGTGCCGCCGGTGTGTGGCCTGACCGGATGAGGGCGGGGCCAGCTGGCGCCGCTGTCTGCTTCATGGACACGGGCAGGGGCGGTTGCTAGAAGGCGTGGGCTTCCGGCGCGATCCACCGGTTGCATGATCCGAAGAAGCGGCCCCGTGGAATGAAGATCGTCGCCTGCAACAGCAACCGTCCCCTCGCCGAGGCGATGGCCGCCAGACTGGGTATCCCGCTTACCAGGGCCTCGATCCGCCGCTTCGCGGACATGGAGGTCTTCGTGGAGATCCTGGAGAACGTGCGCGGTGAGGACGTGTTCGTCATCCAGTCCACCTCCTTCCCAGCGAACGACAACCTGATGGAGCTGCTGATCACGCTGGATGCGCTGCGACGGTCATCGGCGCGGCGCATCACGGCGGTGGTCCCGTATTTCGGCTATGCGCGCCAGGACCGGAAATCGGCGCCGCGCACGCCGATCAGCGCCAAGCTGGTGGCGAACCTGATCACCGAGGCCGGCGCGCATCGCGTGCTGACGATGGACCTGCATGCCGGCCAGATCCAGGGCTTCTTCGACATTCCCGTCGATAACCTCTACGCCGCGCCGCTGTTCAGCCGCGACATCCAGGAACGCTATGCCGGCCGCGACCTGATGATCGTCTCCCCCGACGTGGGCGGCGTGGTGCGCGCCCGCCAGATCGCCACGCGGTTGAACTGCGACCTGGCGATCATCGACAAGCGGCGCCAGCGCGCCGGCCATTCCGAGGTGATGAATGTCATCGGCGACGTGGAGGGGCGCGACTGCATCCTGATCGACGACCTTGTCGATTCCGGCGGCACGCATTGCAACGCGGCCGAGGCGTTGATCAAGCACGGGGCGCGGTCCGCCAGCGCCTATGTCACGCACGGGGTGCTGTCGGGCGCGGCAGTGGCACGGATTGCCGCCTCGCCGATCGAGACGATGACCATCACCGATTCGATCATGGCGACCGAGGAGGTGAAGCGCGCGCCGAACATCAGGCAGCTGGCCATCGCGCCGCTGATGGCCGAGGCGATGCAGCGGATTTCCGACGAGAGCTCGGTCAGCTCGCTGTTCGACTGACCGCCGCGGCGGCCAGGCGCTGGCGGCCCTTGTCCGTCAGGACCACATGGCGGGCGCGCGTGCCGTCGAAGGCCACCAGCCCGTCGATCAGCGAATCCTCCCAGACGGACAGCCGTGGGCAGGAGCTCTGCCAGGCATCAAGCACTTCGGCCTGGGTCGGGGTTTGGCTGTCGACCCAGTGCAGGAACTGCAGGATCAGGGCGTCGATCGGGGCTGGCATGGCACGACGGACCTTTGCTGACGCTTCCCAGTGTAGCGCCGCCGGATGCGGCGGCAATGCACGAGATTGAATGGCCGCCGGCGGTGACCTAACCTGCCGTCATGTCGTTGCGTTTGTCCCGCCAGGAATTCCGTGCGTGGTCGGCCGCGCAGCCGAATGGCCGCTTTGAACGGTCCGGCGGCGAAGTCGTCGCGATGGCGCCGGAGCGTTGGGCGCACGCTCGACTGAAGGCGCGGATCTGGCGTGCGCTGGATCGGGAGATCACGTCCCGCGCCCTGCCGTGCCAAGCCGCCCCGGACGGGCTGACGGTGGAGATCAATGACGATACAGATCATGAGCCTGATGCCCTGGTCAATTGCGGTCCCGCGCTGGCCGATGACTCCATGGTGGCGCCCAACCCGGTGGTGATCGTGGAGGTTCCTTCACCGGGCACGGCCGGTGTTGATACGGGGGAGAAACTGGCGGATTACTTTCGTGTATCATCGGTCCGCCACTATCTGATTGTCCGACTGACACGGCGGGAAATCATTCACCACGCCCGTATGGACGACCGCATCGATACCCGTATCGTGCGCGACGGAGCGATCCGGCTCGACCCGCCCGGGATCAGCCTGGCCGTTGATGAGGTGTACGGCGCCCGACCGCCGTGGCCCTTCCCGCCCTTCGGTACCGGGGCTAATCTCCGCCCGACCGGACGAAGAGGAAACGAAGCATGCGCCAGATGACGCTCGTGGGCTTCCTGCAAGCCCAGAACTGCACCAATTTCGTCGGATCCTGGCGCCACAGGCTGGCCGCGCAGGATTTCACCAGCGCGGAATATTATCGTCGCATCGGCCGAGCGCTGGAGGCGGGCAAATTCCATCTGGGGTTCTTTGATGACCGGCTGGCGATGCCCGATCTGTACAATGGTGATCACGGCCCGACCGTCGCGAACGGCATCCGCTGCGTGAAGATGGAGCCGCTGACGATCCTGACCGTGATGGGCATGGCAACCGAGCGCCTCGGCCTTGGATCGACCATGTCGACGACGTATTTCGAGCCGTTCGATATCGCGCGGACCTTCGCCACGCTCGACCTGATGACCGACGGCCGCGCGGCGTGGAACGTCGTGACCTCGATGAACGACGGCGAGGCCCGCAACATGGGCCACGAGAAGCACCGCGACCACGACCGCCGCTATGACCGTGCGGACGAGATGATGGAAGTGGTCATGGGCCACTGGGGGTCATGGGAAGACGGCGCAATGGTCGCCGACAAGGAAACCGGCCTGTTCGCCCATCCCGAGAAGGTGCACCGCCTGGACCATCGCGGCGAGTTCTTCTATTCGCGCGGTCCGTTCACCGTTCCGCGCTCGCCGCAGGGGCATCCGGTGATCATCCAGGCCGGCCAGAGCGGACGCGGCAAGCGCTTCGCCGCCCGCTGGTCGGAATGCGTGTTCGTCAACTACCACAGCATCCAGCAAGGCCGGGCGGATTATGCCGAGTTCAAGGGGATGGTGGCGACGGCCGGACGTGATCCGGAAAAGGTTTTCGTCTGCGCCGGCGTGTATCCGATCGTCGCCGAGACGCGGGCGGAAGCCGAGGACAAGGTCGCCGAGATCGACAAGCTGCCGAAGGAGATCGACAGCCTGTGCCTGCTGTCGGAAGTGCTGAACTTCGATTTCGCGAGGCAGCCGATCGACGAGCCGTTCACGCAGGAGGAGATGGACAGCTGGACCGGTGTGCAGGGCATGCGCGACCGGATCAAGCGCGAACTCGGCAACCGGCTGCCGACGCCGCGGGACTTCATCAACATCACGCGGCGGGGCACCTTCCATGACCATCCGCGCTTCGTCGGC
The DNA here is from genome assembly GCA_050181195.1 of Acetobacteraceae bacterium. Taxonomy (GTDB): domain Bacteria; phylum Pseudomonadota; class Alphaproteobacteria; order Acetobacterales; family Acetobacteraceae; genus Rhodopila. The sequence continues at coordinate 54,149 of JBFXDK010000005.1, forward strand.
AGCCCCAAGGACGTGGCGGACGGGATGGAGGAATGGTTCTCGACCCGCGCCTGCGACGGGTTCGTGGTCGCCGCCGGCTATGTCCCTGGCGGGTATGAGGAGTTCAGCACGCTGGTGGTGCCGGAACTGCAGCGCCGCGGCCTCGTGCACAAGGACTACAAGGGAAAGACGCTGCGCGAGAATCTGGGCCTGGAGCGCCCCTCGGCCGATTCCTGGAAGAAGTGGCATCACGGGTAAGCCGATCGCGTCCGATTTGCCGATGGCGCTCCGGACGCGCCGGCTTCCGCCGGGGCGGCAGCGGCAGCGCCGTGGCACGGTCCCGCGGCAGGCAGCCGGGACCGGGTGATGTCCGGGTCGTTTTCCCGCGCCGCGGCACAAGTTCCTGCGTCGCTGATACGCGAACCCCTGGCCACCGCTTGGCGTCCGCGTTACATCGCTGGCCATGATCACACGCTTTCGCCCTCGCACGATGGCCGCAGCCTTTTCGGCGGGCCTTGCCCTGGCTGGCCTCGCCGTGTCCTCGGTTCCCGCCTTTGCCCAGATGGGCGGGGCTGGCGCCATGGGGGGCGTCGGACGGTCCAGGGGCGGCGGTGCCATTGGCGGGGGTGGCGGCGATGCCGGACCGGGCGTGCCACCGCCGCCGCCGGCGCTGCCGGGTGCGCAACCTGGCCAGGGAGCGGCGCCGTCCCAGGTTCCGCTGTCCGACCTGCCGCCGAACGAGGCGCTGTTCGACGGCGTCAACCGTGGCGACATCGCCGCGGTACGTGACGCGCTCAGTCGTGGCGCCGACCTGAACGCGGTGAACGTCCTGGGGATCACCGCGACCGATCTCGCGGTGGATCTTGGCCGCAACGACATCTCGTTCCTGCTGCTTTCGATGCGCGGTGCGAGCGCCGCATCGAGCAGGCCGAAGCCCGAGGCTTTGCCGCCCGACCTGCTCGTGACCGCGCGTCCCTCTCCGCGGCAGCGCCAGGCTCCCACGCGTCCGGCGGCGGCGGCGACCGACGCGGGCACCCGCGCCGTGCCCAAGCTGTTCGCCAATGACGGCGGCACGCCGGTTCCCTCGGCCGGCTTCCTGGGTTTTGACGTCGGCGGGCGTTGACCTGTCTGGGGCTGGGAGGCCTCCCACGCGCGTGCGCCGGCTTCGCGCGGGTATCGCCGCCTGATATATCGGTCCCGGCCGCGGCGCCCCGCACCTGCCGGCCGTCCGGCGGCCCACGAACGGAGAGGACCGATGAAGTTCTACTATGCGCCCGGCGCGTGCTCGATCGGCATCCATGTGCTGCTGGAGGAGATCGGCAAGCCCTATGAAGCCATTGCCGTGAACCTGCGGGAAGGCGCGCAGTTCAAGCCCGACTTCACGGCGGTGAACCCGAAATCCAAGGTGCCGACGCTGGTGCGGGATGACGGCGCGGTGCAGACGGAATACCCGGCGATCGCCTATTGGCTCGCCCGCACCAATCCTTATTCGAACCTGCTGCCGGACAATGTCGAGCTGCAGGCGCGGGTGCTGGAAATCACCGACTACTGCGTCGCGACGGTCCACATGCAGGGTTTCTCGCGGATGTTTCGCGCGTCCAACTACACGCCGAACGCGGCGGATGAGGACGCGGTGAAGGCGCGCGGCAAGGAAATCGTGGAGAAGGGCTTCGCTACCCTGAGCAAGGCACTGGAAGGCAAGGACTACGCTGTCGGCCCCTATTCGTTTGCCGATTCCGCGCTGTTCTACGTCGAATTCTGGTCCGGTCGCGTCGGCCTGACCTTGCCGCAGAACTGCTCGGCGCATCTCGAGCGCATGATGGCCCGTCCGGCGGTGCAGCGCGTGCTGCAACAGGAAGGCCTGGCCTGATCGATGCCAAGCCCGCAAGAGGCGCTCGCGCCCGTTTCATTCTGGTACCTGCGCCACGGTGAGACCGACTGGAACGCGCGGGGCGTCTCGCAGGGGAACGTCGACATTCCCCTGAACCCGACCGGGCTGGCACAGGCCAAGACCGCGGGGCAGATGCTGCGCAATCGCGGCATCACGACCATCCATGCCTCGCCCCTGTCGCGCGCCCGGGTTACGGCCGAGATCGTGGCCGAGGCGCTGGACCTGCCGGTGATCATCGACGAGGGGCTCCGAGAGGTCGCGTTCGGCGTGCAGGAAGGCCAGCCGATGTCGGAGTGGTTCGCCAACTGGGTGGCCGGCACCGTTACGCCCGAGGGCGCCGAGGCATTCCCCGCGCTGCGCCTACGTGCCGTCGCGGCGGTAAACCGCGCCACGGCGCAGCCGCCCGCGGTGCTGGTCGTGGCGCATGGCGCGCTGTTCCGTGCCCTGCGCGCGGCCATGGGGATCGAGCCGAACATGCGCACCCGCAACGCCGTGCCGATCTGGTGTTCTGCCCCGCCGGCGCCGGGAAAGGCGTGGTCCCTGGAATATCTGGATCAGGTCCGCAGCGGAGCGGCGGGCGCGTGATGACCGAACGCTGATCCGGTCCGGTTCGATCAAAGCCGGTCGCCACGCATCGCACGGGTCAATGCTTCGGGCGGCTGGCATGACCGACTGACATTTCTCCAACAGGCGTCTGGATTGGCGAACACCCGATCCGCATCCGGCCGTATCCGGCCTGACCATGCCGGCCGGACAGGCCATATCCATGTATCAGGGCGCATGATTGACGCCCTGCCGGCGTTCCGCCCGGGGCGATGATGTTCTAGATTTCGGCGCAACGCTCTTTTGACCCCGAAGGACCCATGGCCGGACATTCGCAATTCAAGAACATCATGCATCGCAAGGGCGCGCAGGATGCCCGCCGCGCCCGCCAGTTCGCCAAGCTGATCCGGGAAATCACGGTCTCCGCCCGCCAGGGCCTGCCGGACCCGGCGTCCAACCCGCGCCTGCGCGCCGCGGTCACCGCCGCCCGCCAGGCCAACATGCCGAAGGACACCGTCGACCGCGCCATCAAGAAGGCGACCGGCGCCGGCGGCGGCGACGACTATGCGGAGGTCCGCTACGAGGGATACGGCCCCGCCGGTGTCGCCGTGATCGTGGAGGCCCTGACCGACAACCGCAACCGCACGGCCTCCGACATCCGTTCGGCCTTCGCCAAGCACGGCGGGGCACTCGGGGAAACCAATTCGGTCAGCTTCCTGTTCAACCGCATGGGCGTGATCCGCTACCCGGCAGCCGCGGCCAGCGCCGATGACATGCTGGAAGCCGCGATCGAGGCCGGTGCCGACAACGCCGAGAGCGATGACGAGGGCCACGAGGTCACCTGCGCGGTCGAGGACTTCTTCGCCGTGCGTGACGCGCTGGAAACCCGCTTCGGCGCGCCGGAGAGCGCGCGGCTGGACTGGCGGCCGACCACCTCGATCTCGGTCGATGAGGAACGGGCGGGAAGTCTGCTCAAGCTGCTGGACGTACTGGAGGACAATGACGACGTGCAGAATGTCTACGCGAATTTCGAGATCCCGGACGCGGTGATGCAGCGCCTGTCGGCATAGGCGGGCGCCCCCGGCCGGAAGCCGCGGCGGGCGATCTCACCGCACGGGGCTGGCCGAGTGGACGGGCGTCAGTGGTAGTTGGCGCCATGCAGATCGCTGCGGGTGATGGCGTCAGGCGGCGGCATCTCGTTGGCCAGTTCGTAATGCACCCGGTGGCGCGTGCGGTAGGCGATGGAGGCCTGGTTCAGGAACCCCATTCGTGCGCCCTGAGCCTTCATGAAGCTCCACAGCCGTTGGTCACCCTGCGCCGCGGCCTCCTGCGACGTCAGCACCCAGCTGATCAGGTTCCGGAACGCGGGCTTCATGACCAGCAGGCAATTGGTGTCGATGTAGCGGACACCGTCGACATGCGGGCAACGTAGCATCGGCGACCCGTCGAGCCGGTGCAGCATCCGCGCCGACGAAACGATGTCCAGGCTGTGGGTCTCGGCCATGTTCACCAGGCCCGCCAGATGATCGGGGTGGAACCAATTGTCGCCGTCCAGGAAGGCGATCGCCTCGGCCTCCTGCATCACGGCCTGGTAGCAGCCGATCAGCCGCGGTGTGTTGCCATAGTCGCCGTAGTTCCGCTCCAGGATGATATGCGTGCCGAAGAAGTCGGGGATCGGCGCCGGTGGAGAACCGTCGCAGACCAGGATATGGCTCGCCGGAACGGATTGCTCCCGTACGCTGCGATGGGCCTGGATCAGCCAGTCCGTCGGCGTCCTGAAATACGGTGTGACGACACAGATCTTCATCAATTGCCTTTCATCGGTTGTGCCAGGTGTGGCCGGCCGTGACGGGGCTTGTGCCACGCAACGCTGACCGTACTCGTCTGTCCCCGGCGATGGTTGCGACATCCGATGGCGCTGGCGGTGGAACCAGGTATAGCCTCGGCCTGGGCAGAGGAAGGTTCGATTCGCGGATGGTCAGGCTGCTGGGAATCGATCCGGGGCTGCGTTTTACCGGCTGGGGCGTGATCGAGGTGGATGGCAATCGCCTGCGCCACATCGCCGACGGCGTGATCGCGACCGATGCCGCCACGCCGGTGTCCGAGCGCCTGAAGGTGCTGCACGACGCGCTGGTCGCGCTGCTGGAGCAGCATCGCCCATCCGAGGCCGCGGTCGAGGAAACCTACGTGAACCGCAACGGCGCCGCGACGCTGAAGCTGGGCTATGCCCGCGGCGTGGCGCTGCTGGCGCCGGCGCTGGTCGGCGTGGCGGTGACGGAATATGCCGCCAAGACCGTGAAGATGGCGGTCGTCGGCACCGGCGGGGCCGAGAAGGAGCAGGTGGAGATGATGGTCCGCCGCCTGCTGCCCGGCGCCACGATCCGCCGGACGGACGCGGCGGACGCCCTGGCGGTGGCGATCTGCCATGCCCATCACCGTGCCTCGCGCCTGGCCTGGGCCGCGCGCGGCGCCTGACGCGGGCGCGTCGCTATGCCGCATCATGAAAGATCAGGCCAAGCGTTTGCCGCAGGCCGGTATGGACCCGGCTGACACCGTGGCGGGTTGTCAACCGATAGGTGCCACGCTTTCCCTGGGCCGGGCGGTGATGCACAGGGAAGATCGCTGCTTCCCCCTGCGCCAGCGGGACCACCTGGCCGCGTGACTGCGCGCGCGGGCGTTGTTCCACCAGCATGAACTCGCCGCCGGTGAAATCCCGCCCGGGTTCGCTCAGCAGGATCACCACCTGCAGCGGGAACGCCAGGTCGCCGTACAGGTCCTGGTGCAGGCAGTTGAAGCCGCCGGCCTCATAGCGCAGCAGCAGCGGTGTCGGCCGGGTCTGGCCGGCGTCGTGGCACCGGGCGAGGTATTCCGTAAGGGTCGGGGGAAACGTCCCGGCTTCGCCCAGGGCACGCCGCCAGTCATTCGCCACGTGCGCAAGCGGCGGGTACAGCGCCTCGCGCAGCGCCGCGACAGGGGCGGGAAGGGGATAGGCCAGGTATTTATATTCGCCCTGTCCGTAGGCGTGCTGCGCCATCACGATCCGTTTCCGGAACAGTTCCTCGTGGCCGTACAGCGCGGCGAGCGCGCGGCATGTGCCGGGGGTAAGTATCGTCCGGGTCGCGTAGCCCTTCTCGGCCAGTTCCGCAGCCAGATGTTCGGGGGCAAGGTCAGGGAAGGTGATGTCGCTGTCCATGCCGGCGATCATAACGCGGACCAGGGACGCGCGACGTCCCGGATCGTGCGGTGGCTCGATGACAAGATCCGGCCGCCTAGGTGTAGGTCGACCGGAGATAGTGCACGAGCGGATTGTCCTGGTCGGGGCGCAGCATGTGCCGGAATGACTTGCTGGGCCGCCCGAGGTGCTCCCGCCGGTATTTGGCGGCATCGAACTGCGGCGACGGATCGATGTCCTGGGTCGTGCCCGCCTGCAGGTAATGCGCGAACGGATCGCGGTTCGGCCCCAGCACGTCCTGGTGCTGCTTCACATACCATTTTACGTCGAACAGCGGATTGGGACTCACGGTCTGGCTGCGCCGATGCGCCAGATAGTGCGCCAGCGCCGTCTGCCCGGGCGGCACGTCGTAGGTCGCGCGATACCATTCCGGGTCGAAATACGCGCAGGACCGGCGGTTCCGCGGCTCACCTTCCAGGATGTAGTGGATCAGCGGGTTGACCTTCAGACGCGCAAGGACGGGGTTGGTCTGCAGGTACCAGCCGATATCGAAATAGATGTTCGGGCGCCGGTGCTCCCGCCAGCCGAAGCGGCAGTAATGCACGGTCGGGTCGAGTTCCGCTTCGTACACGTCCGATGCGTTGATCAGGTAGTAGTTGGCGTCGACCAGGCCGGACGGGGCGATGATGCCGAGTTCGGGCGAGCTCTCCTTTCCCATCCCGGCTATGTCGTCCAGATAATGACCGAACGGATCGACCCCAAGTGCGGGGTCGTCGCGGTATGGCGCCTGGAAGGTCACGGGATACAGTTCCGGGCACGGGATGAAGCGGCCGGTCCGGCGATTGGCCAGGAAATGCGGCAGCGCCGGCGTGTCGGCCGCCAAGCCATACGCCGACCGGTACCAGCCGGCGTCGAAATACGGATGTGGCCGCCGGCCCTCCTGGTCGCCATGACGCCAGTAGTGGATGAAAGGGTCAAGCTGCGCGTTCGACACGTCCGGATTGGTGCGAAGGTACCACGACGGGTCGAAGTAGCGGTTTGCCAGCCGGCCTTCCGCCATGCCGAAGCGTGCGAAATGCAGCAGCGGATCGATCCCGGCCGCGTTGATGTCCGGGTAGAAGATCTTGTACCACGCGACATCGAACAGGCCGCTGTCACGGTAGGCGGCGATCCGCTGGTCTTCCTGTTGCTGATCCACGGCCACCATGGGTCAGTTCGCCACCGGTTCCAGGCTTTGCGGGGCGGGCGCGTTATCGAGTTCCCGCGCCAGGGCGGCGCGGACGTCCGCGATCACCTCGTCCCAGGCGCCGGGTTTCGGCTGGCGGAACAGGCGCGCGCTGGGGTACCAGGGACTGTCGGTGCGGTCGAGCATCCAGCGCCAGTCCGCTGCCTTGGGGATCATGATCCACACCGGCCGGCCCAGCGCGCCGGCGAGGTGACCCATCGAGGTATCCACCGTGATGATCATGTCCAGGTTTTCGATCACCGCGGCGGTTTCGCCGAAATCGATGAGTTCGTGCGAAATGTCGGTCATGCCGCGGAACCGTGCCAGCAGCGGCCGGTCCGCCTCGGGCACCGGTTTCTGAAGAGATACGAACGCCGCGCCGTCGATATCGGCGAGCGGCAGCAGCCGTTCCAGGGGCAGCGAGCGCCGCCGGTCGTTGGGGTGCGTGGGCCGGCCGGTCCAGGCCAGGCCGATGCGCCGGCTGCCCGGGCGCAGCGTGGCCGCCAGTTTCTCTCCCCAGGCCGCGACGCGAGCCGGATCGGCCTTCAGATAGGGAACCTTGGCGGGAATCGTGTCCTCGCGGATGCCGAACAGGTAGGGCAGGCTCGACAGGCGGCAATGCGCGGCATGGCCAGGCACGTCGTTCCAGCGGTGGCAGAACTGCGTCACGCCCGGCAGGTCGCGCAGCAACGGCCCCATCTCGGCGCTGCAGCCCAGCACGATCTCCTGCACCCGTTCGGCCGCCATCGGGATGAAGCGCGCGAACTGGATCGTATCGCCATATCCCTGGTCGCCGACCAGCAGCAGCCGTCCGCCTGGAATGCGCATGCCGTTCCAGGGCGCCGAGGTCATGGCCGGCATCGTCGCCTTGCCGGCTTCGGTCTGGTTGCGCCACTCATATTCCAGCCAGCCGGCCTCGAAGTCGCCGGCCGCCAGAAGGTTCTGCGCCAGGGCCAGATGCCCGTCCGCGTGCTCATGCCTCAAGCCGAGGGCGCGCAGCAGGCAGGCGGTGGCGCGTTCGCGGTTGTCGGTGTCGGTGAACACCAGGGACAGGTTCACCAGATGGTCGGCGTTGTTCGGATCGAGCCGGATCGACTCCTGCCCCATCGCCAGCGCCTCATCCATCCGGTACGTCGCTCGGCAAAGCGAGCTCAGATGCGCATGCCACGCAGCGTTGCCGGGACTTTTGGCGATCGCGCGCCGCAGCAGGTCGATGCCCCTCTCGAGCTCGCCCGTCATGGCGGCGATGATGCCCAGAAGGGCCATGGCCGCCGGATGCTCGGGCGAAGCGGCTAGAACGTCCTCGCAGATGCCGCGTGCCTCATTCAGCCGCTTGGCCTGCGCCGCGGCCTGCGCCCGCGTCAGCGCCTGCTCGGGCGTTTCAGACCCTGGTGCCGCGGCCTGCGGTGCGCCGGCGGGGACAGGCGTAGGCGGGGCGTTCGTCATGCTCATGCAAGGGAAATTGCCTCGCAGCCTATGGCGCGAGCAAGGGAAATTGCCACTCCGGCACCCGGAACGATTCGGCCCGGCCTTGCGCCGCCGCGATCAGCCGTCGGATATTCGGCTGATTTCCGCAAGCTCCTGGGCGGACAGCGTCCAGGATCCGGCCTTGACGTTCTGTTCGAGTTGTTCCGGCCGCGTGGCGCCGGCGATGACGCTGGTCACCGGCGATTGCGCCAGCAGCCAGGAGAACGCCAGTTCCAGCATGGTCCGCCCGCGCCTTTCCACGAAGTCGCCCAGTTCCTCGGCGATCCGCCAGTTGCGCTCGGTCAGGTAACGGTCGGCCAGGCGCTGGGTGTTGGCCAGCCGCGTGCCGGCGGGCATCGGCGTGTTGCGGCGATACTTGCCGGTGAGCAGCCCGCTTGCGAGCGGGAAGTAGGGCAGCAGCCCCATGCCATACTTCCGCGCGGCCGGCATCAGTTCGGCTTCCGGCTTGCGGAAAATCAGCGAATATTCGTCCTGGCAGGAAACGAACGCGTTGAGCCCGTTGCTGCGTGCCGTCCAGGCGGCCTCCACCACCTGCCAGGCCGGGAAGTTGGAGCAGCCGACATAGCGGACCTTACCCTGGCGTACCAGGTCATCAAGCGCGCGCAACGTCTCCTCGATCGGCGTGCGCGCGTCGGTCTGGTGCATCTGATAGAGGTCGATCCAATCGGTGCGCAGCCGGCGCAGACTGTCTTCCACCGCCTGCATGATATAGCGGCGGGAGCCGCCGACCTTCACGCCGGCATCGTCCATCGGCATGCCGAATTTGGTGGCGAGCACGATGCGCTTGCGGTCATCGCCCAGGATCTGGCCCATCAGCGTTTCCGACCCGCCGCGCTCCCCATACGTGTCGGCGGTGTCGAACAGGGTGATGCCGAGGTCGAGCGCCTTGTGGATCACCGTGCGCGTGGCGTCCAGATCGATGCGGCCGCCAAAATTGTTGCAGCCAAGGCCGATAGCCGAGACGCGCAGGCCGGACTGGCCGAGATTGCGGATTTCCATGGGCGGGTTCCTTCGGCGAACGGATCAGGGCGGGGACGTTCGATGTCCGCAGGATAGGGCCGCCTGCGCCGAACTGTCACCGGGGGCTGCGCCGCGTTATGCCGCCTGCGTCAGCCGCTTCACGAACGCCGACCAGCGGTGGCGGCGCAATTCGCTGCGCGCCTTCTGGTCCGTCGTCATGTAGTTCAACTGCACGCTGTAGCGCGGGCCGACGAACGTTCTGTGTCCGTGCCATGTGGTCGGCCCATTCGGGAACACCAGCAGCGTGCCGTTCACCGGCGGCACCTCCACAGCATAGTCCTCCAGGTTGTCCGGCCCGCGCAGCAGGCGCAGGCAGCCCTCCTGGCGTGTCCAGGCTTCGGTCTCCGGATTCAGGTACAGCAGCACCGTCACCCGCTTGGCACGGGAGTCGCAATGAATGCGCCCATCTCTCGCGCTGGTCCAGCCGCGCAGCGTCACCATCGTCGGGGCGTCCGACAGGTCCAGCGCGAATTTCCCGGCGATCGCGTCCCGCAGCCGCGGTCCCTCCATCGCCTGCATCAGCGCCGCGGCGTGCGGACCGAGGCGGACGGAGTCGGGAGGGAATGAGCCGGATTTCCGCAGCGCCGGCATCTCCGCGGTCACCTGGCGCAGCACGGAAGGGGGCACGAAGTCCGGCACCACGACATGCGCGAATGGTTCGCGCGCGACCGGCGTGGCGTCCAGCTTGGCGTAGTCCAGGTCGATCATGCGCTCTCCCGCGTTCGGCCGGCGCGGCTTAGCAACAGCGCCTCGGCCAGCTCAATCAGGTCGTCCGGCCAATACAGATCGGGGCGCGGCGCCGGCACCGCCAGCCCCGCGTCCGGCCGGCAGGTCAGCACCGGCATCACCAGGCGCACCGGAAACCCGAGGCGCCCGTGCGCGCAGCCCAGCAGCGCGCCCGTGACGGCACATGCATCGGCGCCGGCCCGGGCGGCGGCGGCCAGCGCGGTGTCGGCCGGCGCGCCCGAGGCGAGGTGGCGGAAGGCGTGCTGCAGCACCCGCAGCACGGGGGGCGCATCTGCCGCCAGCGCGACCCCGGCGAGCGCCTGCTCCAGCGCCGCGGCGACCGGTCCGCCGCCATCCGACGTCCGCGCAAGCTCGACGGTGATGCGCGCCATGTCGGTCGGGTCCGCCCCGCCGATCCCTGCCGCGATCGCGCCCGCCAGCGCCCCGCCCGCTATTCGGTTGAGCGGATGCGGGTGCGAGAGCGCGACATCCTGCATGGCCGCCGCCGCGGCCTCGGGCGCGCTGCCTGCCCAGAGTCCGATGGGCACGACGCGGGGCAGCGCTGCACTGCCGAGGTGATCGGGGTCGCCCACCCGGGAAACGGGCGAGGTCATTCCCGTTGCGGTCTCCGCGGCGGCACGGAAGATCCCCAGGCATGCCGCATCCGCCTCGGACGGACCCGAGCGGAGCCAGTCGGCGTAGGCAGCCGCGGCTGCCTGGGCGTCATACGCTGGCTGGCCAGTCAGCGTGCGGGCCAGCGACAGCGCGAGTTCGCCACCGGCCGACGGCTGTCCGGAACTCCTTGTATCCGGGTCGGCAAGGCTGGAGCCGAGCATCAACCCGATCAGGGAACCTGCTGCTCGGTCGAATGCCGGCGTTTCCCCGATCCGCGGCCAGTCCAGCGTCACACGCGGCGGACGGCGCGTTTCGGTGCTGCCGCGCCAGCTTCGGCCGAGAAGGATCGCGACCGCCTGGGGCGCGCCGCCGAAACAGGCCGAGGGCCGGCTTTCGCCCATGTCGTTGTAGGTCACCGGCGTGCCGTCCTCGGCCAGCAGCACGCCGCCCGCGGCCATCAGCAGCGCGTGCCCGGCGGCGATGTCCAGCGCGTTGACCGGGCGCAATGTCTGGGTCGCGATCCCGTCGCCCACCGCGATGCGTGCCAGGCGGTAGGCGATCGAGGGCAGGGGCATGAACCTGGCCGGCGCGCAGGCAAGCGAATTCCACACCGGGCGCTGCCACACGCCGTGATTCAGGAACACGACCCCATCGCCGGTCAGGCCGCGCCGGCTCAGGTCGATCGGAACGGCGGCGCCGTTGCGGGTGATCCCGCCGCCCTCGGCCCAGGCGATCATGTCCCGGCCGCGATCCGGGCTGAGCGGCGCATAGACGACGCCCAGCACCGGCTGGCCGCGCCGGAGCAGTGCCACCGAGACGGCGCTGCCACGCTTGCCTTCAAGGAACGCGCGCGTGCCGTCATGCGGATCCACGACCCAGCACAGCCCGTTCTCCTCGGCCGCGACGATGCCGGCCTCCTCGCCCACGAAGCGGGCCGGAACCAGCGCCATCAGGCGCGCGCGCAGGAACAGCTCGATCTCGTGATCGATGGGTGCCGTCACATGGTCGACCAGGCGCGGACCGCCGGGGCGCGCGAACTCCTCCGCCACCATGCGGCCGGCCTCGGCAACCGCATCGATCACGTCTGGCAGGATCGAGAGGGGGCGAACGGTCACGATGGCTCCTTTTGCTGGCGCGAAGTCTAGGCGTGCGCGCCGGGACGCGCTATCGGGGCCACGCGCCATGGATCATCCGACCCCGACCCGTTCCCACACGGCCGGTCCGCTGCCGGCCTATCACGCCATGCTTGCCGCCGGTGAGCTGGCCCCCGACGAATCGCAGGCCGCAGCAGCAGAGAGGCTGCAGGACCTGTGGTCCCGGCTGCAAGCCTATGATCCGCAGGTGCGACCGGCGCCCAGCGGCGGCGGCCTGATCTCCCGCCTTTTGCGCCGCCGGCCGGTCGAGCAGGAGGCGCCGCGCGGGCTTTACCTGGTGGGGGAGGTCGGACGGGGAAAGTCCATGCTGATGGACCTGTTCTTCGCCACCGCGGCTGTGGCCCGCAAGCAGCGCATCCATTTCCACCGCTTCATGCAGAACGCCCATGCGCGCGTGCATGCGTGGAAGCGGGACAATCCCGACGGCACCGATCCGATCCCGCCGCTTGCCGACAGCATCGCGGCGGAGGCGTCGCTGCTGTGCTTCGATGAGTTCCAGGTGAACGACATCGCCGATGCGATGATCCTGGGCCGGCTGTTCCAGGCGCTGTTCGAACGCGGCGTGGTGGTCGTGGCCACCTCCAACGTCGCACCCGACGACCTGTTCAAGGGCCAGCCCGGCCGCGACGCGTTCCTGCCGTTCATCGCGCTGATCAAGCAGCATCTCGATGTGATCATGATGGATGCCGGGCGCGATTTCCGGCGCCAGCGCATGCGGGGCCTGCGCACTTGGCACGTGCCGGCCGACCGCCGGGCGGATGAGGCGCTGGACCAGGCCTTTGCCACGCTGACCGGCGATGCCCCGCCCGCGCCCATGACGCTGACGGTGATGGGGCGGCCCCTGACGGTGCCCTTAGCCGCGGATGGCGTGGCCCGTTTCGATTTTGCCGCGTTATGCGGCACGGCGCTGGGCGCCGGAGATTATCTCGCGATCGCCACGACGTTTCATACGCTGATCCTGGACGGCATTCCGCGCCTGTCACCCGACAACTATGACCAGGCCCGCCGCTTCATCACGCTGGTCGACACACTGTATGACCATCGCGTGAAACTACTGGCGTCGGCGGATGCCCAGCCCGACCAGTTGTACCGTCGTGGCGAGAATGCCAGGATGTTTGAACGCACGGCGTCCCGCCTGGATGAGATGCAGAGCGAGGACTGGCAGGAGCAGCGGCACATCGCCTGACGCGCTGTGCGCGTGCGTATCGTTTCCAGCCGGCGGCCCTTCAAGAGTTCTTGCTCAACGTAGCATAATCGCTTTATTGAAAGGAAAGGTCGTTCAAAGGGAGACGCCATCGTGCGCGTGCTTACTGCCAGCGTTGTCACCGCATCATTGTTGCTGAGCCTATCACCCGCCAAGGCGGCGTCGACCATGGACACCGTGGTCCTGGGTGGTGTCGTGGGTGGCCTGGCCGGCTCGGTGTATAACACCGGTTTCGCCGCGACTGCCTCCGCGGTCGGGTCGGCCGTCTCCAGCACTGTCGGCGCTGTCGTGGGCGTCGTCCCCGCTGTTGCGACCGGCGTCACGACGACGATTGCCGCCACCAGCACCCCGGTCTTGGCCGGCGTCGTCGTGGGCGGGTTGTCGGCCTACATGCTGCGCAGCTACTCGCGTTAAGGCAGCGTTTCGCACCCGACGCCAGAAAGGGGCCGCACCGGCCCTTTTTTGTTATTTGGTATTTGTTAAGCAAAAGCCGGCAACGTCTTCCGTCTCGGCGCCTGGCGGACGGGCGGAGGTGGCCCTTCGCCGTCCCGGCGCGCCTTCGTCTTGCCGTATCCTGGACGATGGGCTAGCAACACGCAGCCTTCCGGGCCGCCCATCCCGGCAACCTGCCCGGCGGGCCAGTTTCGTTTCAGAACGGCGCCGCTCCGCGCCTCGGAAGGACTTCGGCTCATGGCCCGCAACAAGATCGCCCTCATCGGCGCCGGCAACATCGGCGGCACCCTCGCCCACATGATCGGCCTCAAGGAACTGGGCGACGTCGTCCTGTTCGATGTGTTCGGCGGCGTTGCCGCCGGCAAGGCGCTGGACATCATGCAGTCCGGCCCGGTCGACGGCTTCGACTCCAACATGACCGGCGGTTCCGACTACAGCGCCATCGCCGGATCCGACGTGGTGATCGTGACCGCGGGCTTCCCCCGCACCCCCGGCATGTCGCGCGACGACCTGATCGGCAAGAATGCCGGCGTGATCGCCCAGGTGGCCGAGGGCATCAAGACGCACTGCCCGAACGCCTTCGTCATCTGCATCACCAACCCGCTCGATGCGATGGTGTGGGTGATGAAGGAGAAGTCCGGCCTGCCAGCCAACCGCGTGGTCGGCATGGCGGGCGTGCTGGACTCCTCGCGCTTCCGCCTGTTCCTGGCGCAGGAATTCAATGTCTCGGTGGAAGACGTCACCGCCTTCGTCCTGGGCGGCCACGGCGATACGATGGTGCCGCTGACCCGCTATTCCACCGTGGCCGGCATTCCCGTGCCCGACCTGATCAAGATGGGCTGGACCACGCAGGCGAAGATCGACGCGATTGTCGACCGCACTGCCAATGGCGGCGGCGAGATCGTCAAGCTGCTGGAGCGCGGATCGGCGTTCTATGCCCCGGCCGCCTCGGCCATCGCCATGGCGGAAGCCTATCTGAAGGACAAGAAGCGCGTCCTGCCCTGCGCGGCCTACCTGACCGGCCAGTACGGCATCAGCGACCTCTATGTCGGTGTGCCAGTCGTCGTCGGCGCCGGCGGCATCGAGCGGATCGTCGAGATCGAGCTGAACGCGGCCGAACAGGACGCCTTCACCAAGTCTTGCGCCGCGGTGCGGGAATTGATTGAAGCGGCGAAGAAACTCGTTGGTTAACGTCGCTGGATGAACATTCACGAATACCAGGCCAAGGAACTGCTGAGACGCTTTGGGGTGGCCGTGCCCGACGGCTATCCGGCGCGGTCGCCCGAGGAGGCTGCCACGGCAGCGGCGAAGCTCCCTGGCCCGGTATTCGTGGTGAAGGCACAGATCCATGCCGGTGGCCGCGGTGCCGGCAGATTCACGGATGATCCGAACGGCAAGGGTGGCGTCCGAATCGTTCCCGCCGCCGAACTGCACGCCACCGCTGCCGCCATGCTGGGCCATACGCTCGTCACGAAGCAGACCGGGCCGGCCGGCAAGCGCGTCAACTGCCTCTATGTCGAGGCGGCGACCGAGATCGACCGGGAGCTCTATCTCTCACTGCTAGTCGACCGCGCCGCCGGTCGCATCACGTTGGTTGCCTCGGCGGATGGCGGCATGGATATCGAGCAGGTCGCGGCCGCCAACCCGGACCATATCCTGCGCCTGCCGATCGATCCGGTGACCGGAATGTCGGCCTTCCATGCCCGCCGCCTCGCCGCCGGCCTTGGCCTGGCCGGACCCCAGGCCGCCTCGCTCGCCCGTTTCCTATCCGCGCTCTACGCCGCCTTCACCGGGCTCGACTGCTCATTGGTCGAGGTCAATCCGCTCGTCGTCACCAAGGCGGGCGAGGTCGTCGCGCTGGATGCCAAGATCGCGTTCGACGACAATGCCCTGTTCCGGCACCCGGATCTCGACGCGCTGCGCGACGCGGCCGAGGAAGATCCGAAGGAGCGTGAGGCCGAGAAGCACGGTCTGAACTACGTCGCCCTGGATGGAACGATTGGGTGCATGGTGAACGGCGCTGGCCTCGCCATGGCGACGATGGACATCATTAAGCTGCACGGCATGGCGCCGGCCAATTTCCTCGATGTCGGCGGTGGTGCCACGAAGGAGCGTGTGATCGCCGCCTTCAAGATCATCCTGTCCGACCCGCGCGTGGAAGGCATTCTGGTCAACATCTTCGGCGGCATCATGCGCTGCGACGTCATCGCCGAGGGCGTGATCGCGGCGGCGCAGGAGGTCGGGCTTTCAGTTCCGCTGGTGGCTCGTCTGGAAGGGACGAATGTCGAGGAAGGACGGCGGATCCTTGCGCAATCCAACCTGACGATGATCGCCGCCGACGACCTTGGGGACGCGGCCCGCAAGATCGTCCAGGCCGTGCGCGGGGGGGGCTGACATGGCCATCCTGGTCGACGCGGACACCCAGGTCATCACCCAGGGCTTCACCGGGGCGCAGGGTACGTTCCACTCTCAGCAGGCGATCGCCTACGGCACGAAGCTGGTGGGCGGGGTCACGCCCGGAAAGGGCGGCAGTACGCATCTCGGCCTGCCGGTCCATGATACTGTCTGGCAGGCGGCCCGCGCCACGCGGGTGGATGCGACCTGTATCTACGTCCCGCCGCCCTTCGCTGCCGATGCGATCCTGGAGGCGATCGACGCCGCAATCCCGTTGATCGTCTGCATCACCGACGGTGTGCCGGTGCTGGACATGGTGCGGGTCAAGCGAGCGCTGACCGGGTCCCTAAGCCGGCTGATCGGCCCCAACTGCCCTGGCGTGATCACGCCGGGCGCCTGCAAGATCGGCATCATGCCCGGGCACATCCACAAGCCCGGCTCGGTGGGCATCGTCTCCCGCTCTGGCACGCTGACGTACGAGGCGGTGGCGCAGACCACCGCGGCGGGTCTCGGGCAGAGCAGTTGTGTCGGTATCGGCGGCGATCCCGTGAAGGGGATGGACTTCATCGAGGTCCTGGAGATGTTCCTGGCCGACCCCGAGACGCACCAGATCGTCATGATCGGCGAGATCGGCGGCGAGAGCGAAATCGAGGCGGCGGAATTCCTCGCCTCTCATTCCGTCCGGAAGCCGGTGGTCGGGTTCATCGCGGGCGCCACCGCGCCGCCGGGACGGCGCATGGGCCATGCCGGGGCCGTGATCAGCGGTGGTCGGGACACCGCCGCGGCGAAGATGGAGGCGATGCGTTCGGCTGGCATCCATGTCGCGGAAAGCCCGGCCGAACTGGGCAGTACTCTGGTGGCGGCCCTGAAAGGGTGATCCGGGCGCCTGCGGTGGCTGTATCCCGGCCGCCCGTCATGTAAAAGCCGTTCACATGGCATGGTCGAGACAAGGCGGTGAACGGCGCGGCTATCATCACGGCAACCTGCGGGAAGCCCTGGTCGCCGCCGCGCTGAGCCTGATCGCCGACAAGGGACCGGCGGGATTTACCATCGCCGAGGCGGCTCGCATCGCTGGCGTCAGCCCCGCCGCGCCCTACCGTCACTTCCGCGACGCCGAGGCGCTGCTGGCCGAAGTCGCGCGGCGCGGGTTCGAGCGGCTGGAAGCCGACCTCATCCGGGCCTGGAACCACGGCCAACCCGAGCCGCTGGGTGCGTTCGAGGCTATCGGGCGCGCCTATCTGGCCTTCGCGCGGGAGCATCCCGCCTACTACGCCGCGATGTTTGAGGCCCGCATCGACCGCACGCAGTATCCGGACCTCGATGCCGCGGGCAGCCGGACCTTCGCCGTGCTGCGGGATGGGGCGGAGCGGCTGGCCGCGCGCCTGCCGCGGGAAAGCCGACCGCCCTCGCTGATGGTCGCGCTACATATCTGGGCGCTGTCGCACGGCATCGCGTCCTTGTTCGTTCGGCCCGACCCGTCGCGCCGGACGCTGCCGATGGCGCCGGAGGATCTGCTGGAGGCTGGGGTGCTGCTCTATTTGCAGAGCCTCGGCCTTGCCGGCGGGGGTGGGGCGGCGAATATGAGCTGAGGTCCCGGAAATCGGATCCCGAACATACTTGACCGGCGGGACGGATCGCCCATATGTAAATGTATCTTACATTCACATGAGGGCGGCGATGGCGAGCTACGCGAACCAAGGCTCCTATGGCAATCCGGCGTGGGGCGCGGTCCCGCCGTCGGGCACCCAACAGCAGCAGCAATGGGGCGGTGGGCCCTGGACGCCTCCGGGCTGGGCCGGCCGGGGCGGTTGCGGAGGTTTCAGTGTCGGCAAGGCAGGATCGATTGTCCTGCTGATCCTGGGCTTCATGCTGTGGTGGCCGGTCGGCCTGGCAATCTTGTTCTACATGTTCTGGAGTGGACGCATGGGATTCATGGGACGCGGACGGCGGCACAACGACGGTGGTGCCGGCTGGCAGGGATCCGAGGCGCCGTGGAACGCATGGCGCAACTGGTGCGGCAGCGGGCCGGCATCGCGGTCCAGCGGCAATCGGGCCTTCGATGAGTATCGCGCGGAGACGCTGCGGCGGTTGGAGGAGGAGCAGCAGGAGTTCGGCGCGTTCCTCGACCGGCTTCGCGTCGCCAAGGACAAGGCCGAGTTCGACCAGTTCATGGCCGACCGCCGCCAGCGTCCGCAGCAGCCGCCGACCGAGGACAAGCCCCCGACGGCGTAAGGCGCAGCGGCAAGCCGAATGGGCAGGCACCGGTTCAGGCCGGTGCCTGTTTCATTACGACTGCATGTCTCACTTGAATCCGGCTTCGGGGTGCGCATG
The DNA here is from genome assembly GCA_050181195.1 of Acetobacteraceae bacterium. Lineage (GTDB taxonomy): Bacteria > Pseudomonadota > Alphaproteobacteria > Acetobacterales > Acetobacteraceae > Rhodopila. The sequence goes on from JBFXDK010000005.1 coordinate 72,344, forward strand.
TGTGATCCGAAGCCGTTAACCGTCTTTTATCTTTCGTCTGATGATGTGCCAACGCGCCGGGCGGCAAGGGCTTTGGCGCGTTTTTTGCTGCGTCGTGGTTTGCTGAGTTGTGCCGAGAGCCTCTGACGCGGTCGCTCCCGGGCACGCCAGGATGGTTGGTTCCGGTGGTCGGTATGGGTCGCGGCATGTGATCGCGGCAACCCAAGCGCGCGCCGGGCGGGGTTTCGGTGGCCGGCGCGGACCGTTATCCACGCGCCGCGGTGAACGAGGAGTGGCTTGCGATGGCCGGCGTCGACATTCTGGCATCCGCCTTCAGCGGCGCGAATGCCGCATTTTTGCGCGAGCAATATGCGCGATGGGCAACGGATCCGACCACGGTGGATCCCAGCTTCGCCGAACTCTTCAGTGCGCTGAACGACGAGGCACGCGCGGTCCTGGAGGATGCCACCGGCGCATCCTGGGCACCGCGGGACACGGCTCCGGCCTCGGCGCCCGCCGCGGGTGACCGCCGCCCGCCTGCGGCCATTTCCCTCTCGGGCGAGCAGGTGCGCGCCGCCACCATCGCCTCGCTGCGCGCGCTGATGCTGATCCGGTCCTACCGCGTGCGCGGTCATCTGGAAGCGCGTCTTGATCCGCTGGCCCTGCAGATCCCGTCGCCGCACGCCGAGCTCGACTACCGGTCCTATGGCTTCACCGATGCCGACCTCGATCGCGAGATCTTCATCGACAATGTGCTGGGACGCGAGTCCGCGACGCTCAGGGAAATCATGCGGATTCTGCGTGAGACCTATTGCGGCTCGATCGGTGTCGAGTTCATGCACATTCAGGACCCCGAGCAGAAATCCTGGATCCAGCGCAAGGTCGAAGGCGCACCGTGGCATCATGGCTTCGATCGCAACGGCAAGCGCACGATCCTGCGGCAGCTGACCGAAGCCGAGGGCTTCGAGGTGTTCTGCCAGAAGCGCTACGTCACCACGAAGCGCTTCGGCCTGGAGGGCGGCGAGGTCACGATCCCCGCGCTGCACGCGATCATCGAGACGGCAGCGCAGGCCGGCGTGCAGGAAGTCGCGATCGGCATGCCGCATCGCGGGCGGCTGAACACGCTGGTGAATATCGTGAAGAAGCCGCTGCCGGCCGTGTTCAGCGAATTCGGCGGCGAGAGCTTCAAGCCCGAGGACGTGCAGGGTTCGGGTGACGTGAAATACCACCTCGGCACCTCGGTCGACATGGAGATCGCGGGGCGGATGGTGCATCTGTCCCTGCAGCCGAATCCGTCGCACCTGGAAGCGGTCGATCCGGTGGTGGTGGGCAAGGTGCGCGCCCGCCAGGACCAGGCCGGTGACACGCAGCGGCGTTCCTCGGTCATGGCAATCCTGATGCATGGCGACGCCGCCTTCGCCGGCCAGGGCCTGGTGTATGAGACGCTGGCGATGAGCCAGTTGATCGGCTACCGCACCGGCGGCACGGTGCACGTGGTCGTCAACAACCAGATCGGCTTCACAACCGTCCCGGCGCACGCCTATTCGGGCCTTTACTGCACCGACGTCGCCAAATCGATCCAGGCGCCGATCCTGCATGTGAACGGCGACGACCCGGAAGCGGTGATCTTCTGCGCCCGCATGGCGGCCGAGTTCCGCATGCGTTTCGCCACCGACATCGTGCTGGATATCGTCTGCTATCGCCGCCATGGCCATAATGAGACAGACGAGCCGGCCTTCACCCAGCCGGTGATGTATCGCGCGATCAACCAGACCAAGACGACCCGGACGTTGTACGCCGAACGCCTGGCAGCCGAGGGCAGCGTTTCCGCGGCCGATGCCAAGGCGATGTGGGATGATTTCACCCGCACGCTGGAGGAAGCCAACTCCGCCGGCAAATCCTACAAACCGAACAAGGCCGACTGGCTGGAAGGTCACTGGTCCGGCTTCCATCCGGCCGATCAGGAATTCGAGCGCACCGAGGAAGCCACCGCCGTGGCGGACTCCACGCTGAAGCAGGTGGGGATCGCCCTGAGCCGCGTGCCGGCCGGGTTCGAGGTAAACAGCAAGATCGCCCGCCAGTTGGAAGCCAAGCAGGCGATGTTCGAGTCCGGACAGGGGATCGACTGGGCAACCGGGGAGGCGCTGGCCTTCGGCACGCTGCTGCTGGAAGGCAGCCGCGTCCGCCTGTCGGGCGAGGACTGCCAGCGCGGCACGTTCAGCCAGCGTCATGCCGTGCTGATCGATCAGACGAACCAGCACGAATACATCCCGCTGAACAACATCAGCCCCGACCAGGCCCGCATCGAGATCTACAACTCGCTGCTGTCCGAAGTTGGCGTGCTGGGCTTCGAATACGGCTACTCACTGGCCGATCCACGGACGCTGGTGTTGTGGGAGGCGCAGTTCGGCGATTTCGCGAATGGCGCGCAGGTGATCATCGACCAGTTCCTGGCCAGCGGCGAGACGAAGTGGCTGCGCATGTCCGGCCTCGTGCTGCTGCTGCCGCATGGGTATGAGGGGCAGGGGCCCGAGCACTCCTCGGCGCGGCCCGAGCGCTATCTGCAGCTTTGCGCCGAACGCAACATGTATGTGTGCAACCTCACCACCCCGGCAAACTACTTCCATGCGCTGCGGCGTCAGCTGCACCGCAACTTCCGCAAGCCGCTCGTGCTGTTCACGCCGAAGTCGCTGCTGCGCCACCGCCTGGCCGTGTCGCCGCTGGCCGACATGGCCGAGGGCAGCCGGTTTCAGTTCGTCATCCCCGAGATCGACGAGATGGTACCCGCCGACCAGGTGCGGCGCGTCGTCCTATGCACCGGCAAGGTCTATTATGACCTGCTCGCGGAGCGGCGGGCACGGGAGATCAAGGACATCGCCATCCTCCGCCTGGAGCAGCTGTACCCGTTCCCCGAAAACACCCTCGGCCGCGTGCTGGCGCCCTATGTCAATGCCGACCTGGTGTGGTGCCAGGAGGAGCCGGAGAACATGGGCGCCTGGACCTTCGTCGATCGCCGGATCGAGAAGGTATTGCTGCGCAATGCCAACAAGGCCACAAGGCCGGCCTATGTGGGGCGCGATGGGGCGGCGAGTCCGGCGACGGGGCTGGCCCGGACGCATCAGGCGGAACAGACTGCCCTGGTTGCCGCCGCCCTGGGCCTGGGCTGACGGCCGCGCGACGGGCCTTCCGCTCGCCCCACACGAGACGACCGACTGGAGAGACCACATTGTCCACCGAGATCAAGGTTCCCACCCTGGGCGAGAGCGTGACCACCGCCACGGTCGCGAGATGGATCCGGCAGCAGGGTGAGGCGGTTGCCGCCGACGAACCTCTGGTGGAACTGGAAACCGACAAGGTAACGGTAGAGGTGACGGCGCCCTCGGCCGGCGTCCTCGCCTCGATCGTCGCGCCGGAAGGTACCGAGGTCGCGGTCGGTGCGATCCTGGGTCTGGTCGAGGCGGGCGCAACCGCAGCCGCGGCTCCCGCCGTCGCTGCGCCCGCGCGGCAGGCCGCATCCACGCCGAAAGCCGCGGCCGCGCCGTCCGAACCGGCTCCGCAACCCGAACAAGCCGCGCAGCCCGCGCCGGCCCCGGCGTCCCGCGCGGCGGCGAATCCGCCAGCCGGCGTTCATCCCCCGCCGCGGCCGCTCGGCCCCGTATCGCGTCCGGCATCCCCGCCAGCGTCGGGCGCCGTGCACGCGCCGCTGCCCGCAGCGGCCAAGCTGATCGAGGAAAAGCAGATTTCCGCCGCCGACCTGGGGCAGGGCAGCGGCAAGGATGGGCGGATCACCAAGGGCGATGTGCTTGCCTTCCTCAATCGTCCGGCACCCGCGCCGGCCGCGCCAGCGGCTTCGGCTGCCCCGCGTGCGGGTGATGCGCGCGAGGAACGGGTGCGGATGACCCGCCTACGCAAGACGATTGCCGCGCGGTTGAAGGAGGCGCAGAACACCGCCGCCATGCTGACCACCTTCAACGAGGTGGACATGTCGGCGGTCATGGCGCTGCGGTCCGAATATCGCGACGCCTTCGAAAAGAAGCACAACGGCGTGCGTCTCGGCTTCATGTCCTTCTTCGTGCGCGCCTGCTGCGTCGCGCTGAAGGAATTCCCGGCGGTGAACGCCGAGATCGACGGCGATGACATCGTCTACAAGAACTTCGTGCACATGGGGATCGCGGTGGGCGGCCCCTCCGGCCTTGTGGTGCCGGTGATCCGCGACGCCGACCGCATGGGCTTCGCCGGGATCGAAAGCGCGATCGCCGATTTCGGCCGGCGCGCGCGGGACGGGTCGTTGAAGCTGGATGACCTGACGGGCGGGACGTTCAGCATCACCAATGGCGGCATCTACGGCAGCTTGATGTCCACGCCGATCCTCAATCCGCCGCAGTCGGCGATCCTGGGCATGCACAAGATTCAGGACCGGCCCATGGTGGTCGGCGGCAAGATCGAGGTGCGGCCGATGATGTACCTCGCGGTCTCCTACGATCACCGCATCATCGATGGGAAGGAGGCGGTGTCCTTCCTGGTGCGGGTGAAGGAGGGAATTGAGGATCCGCGGCGTCTGCTGCTGGACCTTTAGGCGGAGAGAACGCGGTGAGCGACTCCTACGATGTCATCGTCATCGGTGCCGGACCCGGCGGCTATGTCTGCGCCATCCGCGCCGCGCAACTCGGGCTGCGCGTCGCCTGTGTGGAAAGGCGCGCCACGCTGGGCGGCACCTGCCTGAATGTCGGCTGCATCCCCTCCAAGGCGTTGCTGCAATCGTCGGAGGAATTCGATCACGCACGTCATGCGCTGGCCGACCACGGCGTGCTGGTCGACAGCGTGAAGTTGGATCTCGCGCGCATGCAGGCGCGCAAGGCCGAGGTCGTGTCCGCCAACGTGAAAGGCGTCGAGTTCCTGTTCCGCAAGAACAAGGTCACCTGGCTGAAGGGCACTGCCCGCATCGCCGCACCCGGCCGGGTGGAGGTCGACGGCACAGCCCATGATGTCAAACACATCGTCATCGCGACCGGTAGTGAAAGCGTGCCGCTGCCCGGGGTGGAGGTGGATGAGAAGCGGATCGTCACCTCGACAGGCGGGTTGGAACTGGATCGGGTGCCCGGGCATCTGGTGGTGATCGGCGGCGGCTATATCGGGCTGGAACTGGGCAGCGTCTGGCGCCGGCTGGGCGCGGAGGTGACGGTCGTGGAGTTCCTCGACCGCATCGTGCCAACCATGGATGGCGAAGTCGCCCGCAACTTCCGGCGCGTCCTGGCCAAGCAGGGATTGAAGTTTCGCCTGGGCACCAAGGTTTCCGGCGCACGAACCACGGATGATGGCGTGACGCTGACCGTGGAACCGGCCAAGGGTGGTCCGGCCGAGGAGATCGCAGCCGATGTCGTCCTGCTGGCCGTCGGCCGGCGGCCGTATACCGAAGGCCTTGGGATCGAGGCGCTGGGCGTCGCGATGGACGATCGTGGCCGGGTCAAGACGGACGCGCACTACGCCACCAATATCGCCGGCGTGTATGCGATCGGCGATGCCATCGCCGGCCCGATGCTGGCGCACAAGGCTGAGGAGGAGGGGGTGGCGCTGGCCGAACTCCTGGCGGGCCAGGCCGGCCACGTGAACTACGGCGTGATCCCGGGCGTGGTCTATACATGGCCGGAAGTCGCTTCGGTCGGCGAGACCGAGGAGAACCTGAAGCTGGGCAACACCGCCTATAATGTCGGCAAGTTTCCGTTCACCGCCAACGGGCGGGCGCGGGCCATGGGGGAGGTGGACGGGTTCGTCAAACTGCTGGCCGACAAGGAAACCGATCGGCTTCTGGGCGCGCATATCATTGGCCCCGATGCCGGCACGCTGATCGCCGAACTCGCCGTGGCAATGGAATTCGGCGCCTCGGCCGAGGACGTCGCCCGCACCTGCCACGCTCATCCCAGCCTGAATGAGGCCGTGAAGGAAGCTGCGCTCGCTGTTGAGGGACGCGCGCTGCATATCTGAAACGGCCCGATCTGGCCGCCTCGCTCCGGCGCGACCTATACTCCTGCCCAGGGACAGACAATCAGAGGGCAGGAGGAACCATGGGCAACGATCCAATCGTGGAGGTGAGCGCGCTGCGCGGGCTGGGGGCTATCCGGTATCTGGATGCGCGCGACCAGGCGGCGTTCGAAGCAGGGGCCGCTCCGGGCGCGGTCCGGGTCGCATCTGATGCATGGGACAGCGCTGCCAAGGCGGCCGATATCGGTTTCCATCATCTTTCCCACTGGGAACGCGAAATCAACGCACTTGGATTGGATGACCAGATCCTGGCCGCGGTCTACGACACCGGCGGCATGACCAACGCCGCGCGCGTCTGGTTCATGCTGCAGCACTACGGCGCGCGGGCGGTGATCATCAATGGCGGCTGGCCGGCGATGCAGGGGGCCGCGCTGCCGCAAGGTGCCTCTGCGGCAGCCAGCCCGTTCCGGGCCCGACCCGGCTCCGGCCGCGTCGGACTCGTCGAGCGGACAACGCTGCGCGACCAGCTTGCTGAAGCACAGGCGCACGTGTTCGACACGCGCACGCCGCGAGAGCATTCGGGTGAGGACCAGCGCAAGAACCCTCGCGGCGGCCGGCTGCCCGGCGCGCGGAACCTGTCACACACCGAACTCATGACCGGTGGCGTCGTGCACGCCGGGCCGGTGCTGCGCGGCATGCTGAAGGATGCCGGCTTCCAGGAAAGCGACCGGATCGTCACGCACTGCGAGGGAGGCGGGCGCGCGGCCCTGGCCGCGGCAGCAGCGATGCGTGCCGGGTTCAGCGACGTGCGGGTGTATTATCACAGTTTCTCGGACTGGTCCCGCGACGACACCTGCCCGGTGGTAAGAGACTGAGCCGAAGCGGCGCGGGCAGGCGGAAGCACCGCCGCCCGCGCTGTCGGGATCGATCAGACCCGGCGGGCGCCCCAGAACAGCGGGAACCCGTCCGGAATCCCGTCAACCGTGTTCTGCCATGCCATCGGCTGGAACCACTGGCCCAGCGGGATGTGCGGCACATCGATCCAGCATTGGCGCTGGATTTCGGTGGCGATTTTCTTCTGTGCCTCGACATCCGGCGCATCGACCCAGGCGGCGCGCAGTTCCTCGATTTTCGGGCTGTTGGTCCAGCCGAACCACGCCTTTTCGCCGGTCGTGCGCAGGAAGTGCAGCAGCGGCGTCTGCATGTCCAGGCCGTTTGCGGTGGTGCACAGCACGCTCCAGCCACCCTTGTCCATCGGCTGGCGGTTTTCCCGCCGGACGATCGCGGTGCCCCAGTCCATCGACTGGACGTCCAGATTGAACCCGGCGTCCTGCAGCGTCTGCACGGACACGTCGGCCATCGCCTTACGGTAGTGCGGGTCGTATGGCGCCAGCAGCACGGTCCGTTCGTTGTTGTAACCGGCTTCCTTGATCTGCGCGCGCACCTTCTCCAGGTCGCGCTTGCTGGTCAGCAACTCCATCCCGGCATCGGTCGCCATGTCCGTGCCCGGCGTGAAGATGCCGACGCCCTTGCGCCACATGGCGGGATCTTCGCCGGCGATCGCCGTCATGTAGTCCGCCTGGTCGATCGCACCCAGCATCGCTCGGCGGATCGCGGCGTTGTTGAACGGCGGCTGCAGGTTGTTCATCTTGAAGATGCCCAGCGTGCCGTTGCGGTCTTTGATGGCGACGCGGATCTTGCCGGTCTGCTTCAGCACCGGCAGCAGGTCGACCGTCGGAAGTTCCCACCAGTCCATCTCGCCGGCCCGCATCGATGCGGCCGAGGTGCCGTCGTCGGGGCTGGTCAACCACTCCACGCGCTCGAAATGTACCACCTTGCCGCCCGCCGTCCATCCGGTGTTCGGTTCGTTCCGTGGCACGTACTTGTCGTTCTTGACATAGACGGCGCGGGCGCCCGACACCCATTCATCTGCCTTGAACCGGAACGGTCCGCTGCCGACGATCTCGGGCACCGCCTTGAATGGATCCAGCTTCGCCAGACGCTCCGGCATGATCGCGCACATCGGCGTCGAGATCTTGCCCAGCGCATAGGGCAGCAGGTTGAATGGCCTCTTGAGGCGGAACACGAAGGTCTTGTCGTCGATCGCCGTCAGCTCGTCCGTGCGTGCGATCAGCAGGCTGCCGATGCCGTCGCGCGCCGCCCAGCGTTTCACCGAGGCGACGCAATCCTTCGCCGTCACCCGCTCGCCGTCGTGCCATGTCAGCCCGTCGCGCAAGGTCATGACCCAGCGCTTGCCGTCATTCTCGACCGCGTAGCGTTCCAGCATCTGCGGCTGCATCCTGTAGTTGCTGTCCATGCCGAACAGCGTGTCGAAGACCATGTAGCCATGGTTGCGCGCCGTATAGACGGTCGTCACGATCGGATCGAGGATCGTGAGATCGGACTGCGGAATGAATTTCAGCGGCGCCGCGGCGGCGCCCTTGCTGATCGACGGGGCGGCCAACGCAGCCGCAAGCCCCGCCGTGAACGTACGACGCCGGATCATGGATCGCTCCTCAGGATTTTGTCGCCTCGGCCGGAAGCCGGCTTTGCCGATCGGGCGAAGGTCTAGCCCGCGATCCGGGCAAACGCCAGCCGTGCGATGCGCTGATGGCCGTGCGTCGCGGACCCTGCCTTGCGCCGGAAATCTCTGGTATGATGCCATGATGCGACCCCTCGCGCTCACCCCGCTCGCGCTCACCATGGGCGATCCCGCCGGGATCGGCGGCGAATTGACCCTGTTGGCCTGGTTGGCCCGACGCGACGCGGCGTGCCCGTTCCTGGCGCTGGACGATCCGGGCCGGCTGCGTGCGCTCGCGCGCCTGCTGCGGCTGGACGTCCCGGTCGAGGTGGTGGACACGCCGCAGGCCGCGGTCGCGTGCTTTCCCGCCGCGCTGCCGGTGATGCCGGTGCCCCTGGCCGCGCAGGCCCATCCCGGCCGGCCCGACCCGGCGAACGCCCAGGCCGTGGTCAGCGCCATCGAGCGGGCGGTCGCGCTTGCCTTGCGCGGGGAGGCCGGGGCTGTCGTCACCAACCCCATCAACAAGGCGGCGCTGTACGACGCCGGGTTCGCCTATCCCGGCCATACCGAGTTCCTGGGCGCGCTTACGGGTGCGCTGGGCCAGCAGGTGATGATGCTGGCGGGACCGTCGCTGCGGGTCGTGCCGGTCACGGTGCATGTCTCGCTGCGGCGCGCGCTGGCGACGCTCAATACCGAGACGATCGTCAGCACCGCCCGGATCACGGCCGCGGCGCTGCGGCGGGATTTCGGTCTGGCCTCGCCGCGCCTCGCCATGGCCGGTCTCAACCCGCATGCCGGGGAACAGGGCGCGCTGGGCGAGGAGGAAGCCACCCTGATCCGCCCCGCGATCGACACGCTGCGGTCCGAGGGCATCGCGGTGTCCGGTCCCTGGCCGCCCGACACCATGTTCACGCCACAAGCGCGTGAAAAATACGACGTTGCCATCTGCATGTATCACGATCAGGCGCTGATACCGCTGAAGACGCTGGACATGGACCAGGGGGTGAATGTGACGCTGGGCCTGCCGATCGTGCGCACGTCGCCCGATCATGGCACCGCCTATGATATTGCCGGCAAGGGCATCGCTCGCCCCGCCAGCCTGATCGCGGCCATCGACCTGGCCGCCGGCCTGGCCCGCAGGAGGCAGGGAGCAGCGGCATCGGCCGGTTGAGAGGAGACGCATGAACACGTTGCTGCAAGACAAGGACGAGATCCGCGAACTGCTGCACCAATATTGTTTCTGCATGGACGAGGGACGGTTCGAGGAACTCGGCCGGCTGTTCGCACCGGATGGGGAATGGATCGCGCCCTATCGCCAGGCGCGTGGTCCGGCCGACATCACCGCCTGGCTCATGCAGTCCGTTCCCGCCACGCCGCGGCGCATGCACTATGTCATGAACAGCATCATCCGTGTCGATGGTGCGACGGCACAGGCCAGATCCAACTACCTGGTGGTGGTCGAAGGCGCGGACGGCCCGTTCGCGTCGGTGTGCGGCACGTATGCCGACCGGCTGGTGAAGAGGGCGGACGGGTGGCGGTTCCAGCGGCGCGAACTGATCCATTCGTTCAAGGGCGAAATGCGCCTGAACCTGCCCTGACGCGCTGACGTGACAATGCTTCCCATACCGCTGATGGCGCGCGAGTACGCGGCCGGCATGTTCGCCTTGCTGCTGGAACGCCTTGCCGTCTCCGATACGGCGCGGCGCAACCTGGTCGCGCTCTGGCACGAACCGCACCGGCGCTATCATGCCGCCGGCCACGCGGGCGTGTTGTGGCACCGGCACCTCGCGCATGGCGGCGATCCGGATGACGCGGTCATCGCGCATGCCCTCGCGTATCACGACGCGATCTACACCGTGGGCGCCCGCGACAACGAAGCGCGTTCCGCCGCGCTGTGGCGCAGTGACGCGGCCGGCCTGCCGGTGACGCTGCGTGATCCGGTTGATCGCGCCATCATGGCCACCGCAAACCATGCCGGCGAGCATCCCGACGAGGTGGTGCAATGGATGGTGGACCTGGACCTTTCCCCCTTGGGCGAACCCTGGCCGCTGTTCGAAGCCAATACACAGGCGCTGATCGATGAGGCGGGGGCAGCATGCTCCGCGACAGTCCTGGCCGGACAGCAGGTCTTCTTCGGCACCCTGGCGCGCCTTCCGGTCCTGTATCGCAGCCGCCGTCACAGCCGGGCCCTCGCACGGACATATGAGGTCACAGCGCGGGAGAACATGACGCGGGTGCTGGCCCGCTGACCGGCCGCGCCCGCCTGGGGAGACATCGCATGCCCTACTTCGATACCGGCCGGATCAGCCTGCATTACCTCGAGGCGGGGAGCGGCGGCGTCACGACGCTGCTGCTGCACGAACTCGGCGGGTCGTCGGAAAGCTGGTGGCGCGTCATGCCGCTGTTCGCGGCCAAGCGGCGGACTATTGCTGTGGACCTGCGCAATGCCGGCCGTTCGGAGAAGCCGCCCGGAGCCTTCGACCTGACCGACGCCGCGGATGATCTCGCCGCGCTGATCGGCGGCCTTGGCCTCGGGCCGGTGGACGTGGTGGGATCGGCGCTGGGTTCGGTGGTGGGCGCCTTGCTGGCGCAGCGTCATCCCGCGGCGGTCCGGCGCATGATGCTGTGCGCGGTGGCGCACGACATGGGCGGGCCGACCGCGGACTATGTCTCGAAACGCGCGGTGCGCGTACGCGTGGAGGGAATGCGCGGCGTGGCCGAGGCGAGCCTGGCCAATTCCTTCCCGGACTCCCATGCCGCGGCGCGTTCGGCCTATCTGCCGGTGTATCTTGCCAACGATCCTGCGGCCTATGCCGAACTGTCGCTCGCTCTAGCGCGGGCCGAGATGAGCGAGGCGGTATGGGGTGGCATCCGCGCGCCCGTGCTGGTCGCGTCCGGCGCGCATGATTTCCTCTGGCCGCCATCGGTGGGCCAGAAGGTTGCCGACCGGATTCCCGGCGCGCGTTTCGCCGTCCTGCCCGATGCCGGGCATTTTCCGCATATGCACACGCCCGAGGATCTCGTGGCGATGGCGCAGGCGTTCTTCGCGGCCTTGTCGTGACGCTCGCGATCTGCCCTGTCCCCGGAACCATTCCGGCGGCATAAAGCAACGCCGTCACCCCGAGGATGTTCGTCGCATGACTTGTCGTTTCCATCGCCTCGCGCTGCTGCCGCTTCTGTTCATCACGATGGCCGCGAATGAGCCGGCCGAGGTGGTGGCTCGGCGCGGGACTATCCAGCTGACGACGGCCGACATTGCCGCAATGCTGGACAATGCGGATCCCGCGGTGAAGGCGCAGGCCCTGTCCAGCCCCTCGGCCCTGGCGGATTTCGTGCGGGAGCGCCTGTTGCGCCGCACGCTGCTGACCGACGCGAAGGCCGCGAAATGGGACGAGACGCCGCAGGTCGTTGCGCGCGCAGAGGAAGCGCGGGACGCCGTCATCGTGCAGACCTTCGTCGCGGCGCAAACCCAGACCAACCTGCCGCCGCCGACCGAGGCCGAGATCAAGGCCGCCTACGAAGCGAACAAGGCGCGCTTTGCCGTTCCGAAGCAGTATCACGTGGCCCAGATCGCCGTTCTGGTGCCTCCGGGCGGGTCGAAGCAGCAGGACGAACAGGCAAAGAAGCAGGCGCTGGAACTGCGCCAGCAGGTGATGAAGCCGAAGGCCGACTTCGCCGAGATCGCCCGCAGGAACTCCCAGGACAAGGCGTCCGCCGAACGCGGCGGCGACCTTGGCTGGGTGCGCGAGGACCAGCTCGTTCCCCCGATCCGTTCCACTGTTGCCGCCATGCAGGACAATGCGGTCAGCGAGCCGATCCGCAGCGGTGAATCCTGGCACATCGTCAAGCTGCTGGGCACGCGGCCGCCCGGCACGCTGCCATTGGAACAGGTGAAGCCAATGCTGGAGCAGGCCGTGCGGCAGGCCCGTGCGCAGCAGGCGGCCCGCGCCTATGTCGACAACCTGTTGCGTCAGGAACCAATCCAGCTCAACGAGATCGAACTGTCGCAGCGCTTCCTGCAGACGCGCTGACAGCGACCGCTCACGCCACCGTGCTGATACGGAAGCGTCCGGCGCCCGCGGAGCGGACGGCCTGTCCCTTGGCGGAAACGGCCGCGACGACCATCTCCGAAGCCAACCGAAGCGGGAGGCCTCGATGGCCGAGCATCACCGTCGGATCACGTTGTTCCATGCGCCCAACACACGCTCGACGGCAACGCTGGCGCTGCTTGAGGAACTGGGTGCGCCCTACACCCTGCATGTGGTGAACATGGCGGCCGGTGAGCAGCGCGAAGCGCCCTATCTCGCGGTCAACCCGATGGGGAAGGTGCCGGCAATCCGTGATGGCGACGCACTGATCACCGAGCAGGTGGCGATTTTCATACATCTGGCAGACCTGTTTCCGGACCGGATGCTGGCGCCGCCAGTCGGGGACCCGTTGCGCGGTCCCTATCTGCGCTGGATGGTCTACTACGCGGCGTGTTTCGAGCCTGCCGTGGTCGACCGCGCGATGAAGCGGGACCCGGCGCCGGCCGCGATGTCGCCCTATGGCGACTTCGATACGATGCTGTCGGTGCTGAACGGGCAGTTGCGGTCCGGTCGCTTCATTTTGGGGGAACGGCTGACTGCGGCCGATATCCTGTGGGGCGCCGGACTCTCCTGGACCACGGGTTTCAGCCTGGTGCCCGAAACTCCGGAAATCAAAGCCTATGTCGCGCGCTACCGCGACAGGCCCGCGGTGCACCGGGCGCATGCGAAGGACGCTGAGCTGGCACGCCGGTTCGAAAAGAAATGAGCCTCGCCTGACCGACCGGGCTTTGGCATGGTGCGCGCGCGGCACATGGCCGCACAAGGCAATGCCGGAGATTTATCGATGAAACGCCGCGTCTTCCTGGCGGGCAGCGCCGCCGCCCTTGCATCCCCCGCGGTGCTCGCGCAACCCGCGATCGGCGGCAAGAGCACGACACTTGTGCATGTGCCGCAGGGCAACCTGGTGACAATGGATGCCGTTTGGACGACCGCGCAGGTCACGCGCAACGCGGCGGCGATGGTGTTCGAGACCCTGTATGGCCGCGACGAGAAGCTGAACCCGAAGCCGCAGATGGTGTCCGGCCACACGATCGAGGAGAACGGCCTTCTCTGGACCATGACGCTGCGCGACGGGTTGCTGTTCCATGACGGCACGCCGGTTCTCGCGCGGGATTGCGTAGCATCGCTGAAGCGTTGGATGCGACGTGATCCGATCGGCCAGACGATTGCCGAACGGCTCAACGAGCTGTCCGCCCCCAACGACAAGACGCTGGTCTGGCGCCTGAAGAAGCCGTTCTCCGCGCTGCCCTATGCGTTGGCGAAGACCCAGCCGACACCGATCATCATGCCCGAGCGGCTGGCGAACACCGACCCGTTCAAGCAGATCCCCGAGGTGATCGGCAGTGGCCCGTTCCGCTATGTGGCCAACGAATACGTCTCCGGCGATCGTGCGGTGTTCGCGAAGTTCGAGAAGTATAACCCGCGGCCCGAGCCGGCGAGTTTCGCCGCCGGCGGCTATCGGGTGATGGTGGACCGCGTCGAATGGCGGATCATTCCCGATGCCGGCACCGCCGCCAACGCGCTGGCGAATGGCGAGGTGGACTGGCTGGATTCCCCGCTGCCGGATCTGCTGCCGATGTTGCGTAGCAAGTCCGATGTTGTCGTGGCGCCGATCGACATCTACGGCACGTTCGGCGGGCTGCGGCCGAACTGCCTGCAGGGGCCGACGGCGAATGCCGGCGTGCGCCGGGCGATGATGGCCGCGGTCGACCAGGCCGATGTCATGACGGCTGTCATGGCGGGGGATGCCAGCCTGTATCGCGTCCCTGTCGGGTTCTTCATTCCCGGCACGCCATCGGCCAACGACACCGGGATGGATGCGATCCGCAAGCGTCCCGGCAAGGACGAGATCAAGGCCATGCTGAAGCAGGCGGGCTACGGCGGGGAGCGGATCGTGTTCATGCATCCCACGGACCAGGTCTATTACGATGCGATGAGCAGCGTGGTGGCCGCGGCGTTCCGTGATGTTGGCCTGAACCTGGATGAGCAGTTCGTCGATTGGGGAACGGTGGTGAACCGGCGGTCGAGCAAGGAGCCGTTGGACAAGGGGGGCTGGTCGATGTTCCCCTATGGCGCGCCGGCAGCGGAATATCGCGATCCGATCTTTGCCACCAACCTGCGGGGCAATGGCGCCGGCGCGTGGTTCGGCTGGCCGACCGACACCGAAATGGAGGCGATGCGTACCGCCTGGATGGATTCGACCGATCCGGCCGAGCAGAAACGGTTGGATGCGCGGATCCAGGCGCGCGCGTTCGAGACGGTGCCGTTCATTCCGTTGGGGCAGTATCTGCCACCAGCGGCGTGGCGGAAGAACCTGATCGGGTTGCTGAAGGGCGCGACGCCGGTGTTCTGGAATGTGAGCAAGGGTTAGCGAGGCTCCGCCTCGTGCTCCGCCAAGGGGCGTTGCCCCTTGGATCCCACCAAGGGCGACGCTCCTTGGAACGCGATTACTTTGGTTGGATTTGGGATCAAAGGGGCTGTGCCCCTTTGCGGAGGTCCAGGAGGCAGCACCTCCTGGTCGGGGTCCGGGGCGAAGCCCCGATTTGCCGCCCGTGCCCCCGCGTGCCAAGCTCCCCGCGCTGGCGACAGGGTCGCTCGTCGCGCCCCTGCGCAGCGGGAGGGCAAGTAACATGGCATATGACCTGTTGATCCAGGATGGCCGCATCGTCGACGGTTCGGGGATGCCGGCATTTCGCGGCGATGTCGGGGTGAAGGACGGCAAGATCGTCGAACTCGGCAAGCTCAGCGGCCCCGCCACCCGCACCATCGACGCCGAAGGCCGGGCTGTCGCGCCCGGTTTCATTGACAACCATGCACATTACGACGGGCAGGTGACCTGGGATCCGTTGTGCAGCTTCTCGCCACAGCATGGCTCGACGACGGTGATCTTCGGCAACTGCTCGCTGGCGCTGGCACCGGTGCGCCCGAACGCGAACGCGCGCAACCGGACAGCGGAATTCCTTTCCTATGTCGAAGCGATCCCGATGGAGGTGCTGTCCACCATCGATGTCGACTGGGAAACGATGTCGCAATACATGGACAAGCTGGACAAGTCCCTTGGGGTGAATGCCGGCACCATGATCGGCCACACGCCGGTCCGTTACTACGTCATGGGTGACGAGTGCCAGAAGCGCGCCGCGACCCCGGACGAGATCAAGGCGATGCAGGCCGTCGTGCGCGAAGGCATGACGGCCGGCGCGTTGGGCCTGTCCTTGTCGCGCCAGAAAGGGCATTTCGATCCGCAGGGTGTGCCGATCCCGGCAATCTGGGCGTCGGACGACGAAATCTTCGCCCTGGGCGACGTGCTGCGGGAACTCGCGACCGGCACCATCCAGTGCGGCGGCGGTGTCGATATGGAACTGAAGGACGGGATGATGGCGCGCCTGGCGGACGCCACCGGCCGCACCGTCGTCTACAACAGCCTGAGCCAGACCGTGCGCAACCCGGACAAGTGGAAGCAGCACATGGCACGGGTGGACGAAACCGCGGCGCAGGGCATCCGCGCCTATCCGATGTGCAGCCCGAACCGCGTCACGCAGGACTTCACCATGAAGAACTGCCAGGTGTTCCGGGGCCTGCCGACCTGGCACCCGATCCTGATCGCGCCCGATGAGGAAAAGCTGCGCGCCTATGCCGATCCCGCGGTGCGCGACAAACTGCACGCCGAGGCGGTGGAGCGGTCGGTGCCGGTCGCTGGTGCGATCGGGTTCTCGAAGACCTGGTGGGACTACATGTGGGTCAACGAGCCGGCATTGGAGAAGAACCGGGACCTGCAGTTCAAGAGTATCGGCGAGATCGCCAAGATGCAGGGCAAGCGCGTGATCGATGCGTTCCTGGACCTGGTGGTGGAAGAGAAACTGGAGACCCGTTTCCTGCAGGCCGAGAACAACATCGATGACGAGGCACTGACGAAGATCCTGACCTATCCCAACGCCATCATCGGCCTGGGCGACGGCGGGGCACATGTGCAGTTCCACGGCGGCTACGGCTACACGACGCGGCTGTTGGGTGAATGGGTGCGGGACCGCAAGGTGCTGACCCTGGAGCAGGCGGTACGTAAGCTGACCTTCGATTCGGCGTCAGCGTTCGGCATTTACGATCGCGGCATGCTGCGCCCGGGTCTGGCCGCCGACATCGTGATCTTCGATCCCGACACGGTGCGCGCGGGCAAGGAGACGGTGGTGCACGACTTCCCAGCCGGCGGTTGGCGCATCCGCGAGGAAGCCGAGGGCGTGCACTACACGATCGTGAACGGCCAGGTGCTGCTGGAGAACGGCGAACACACCGGCGCCCTGCCCGGGCGGGTGCTGCGCAATTCCTGGTGGCACGCGCACCGGAACTGACGACAAAGCGGTCGGGCGTGGCGGGGTGCCGCGCCCGACTGCCCTCCGCGCCTCGTGCGATGGCGCGGCGCAGTTAATTCCGTGGACGCAAACGAACGAATCATTAACGAAATCGCCTCGGGGTTGTAGTAGAACGGCGATCCCACCGTTCCGAGGTGAATTCGGCCATGCCCCTTCTTCTGGAGATCGTCGCGCCGGACCAGCTTCTGCACTCAGCCCAGGTCGACATGGCAGTCATTCCGGCCTCGGAGGGTGATATGGGCGTTCTGGAAGGTCACATGCCCATGATCGTCGGACTGCGGCCGGGCGTGGTGTCGCTGTATCAGGCGGACCGGATCGTGCAGGAGTTCCTGGTGGACGGCGGTTTCGCCGAGGTGACGGGCGAGCGGTGCTCGGTTCTCGCGAATGCCGCGGTGCCGGTGGCGGATCTGGGGGGCGAGGAACGCGGGCAGCGTTTGCAGGCGGCCGAGGAGGCGTACGCACGGACGGCGGACCCCCTGTAGACACAACAACCGCAGGACCACCGAGGCAACGCCGCGCTTGGCCTTGCGTGGCGCTCGGCGCGAGCGTACCCGGGTTCTTGCCTGACGGCCGTCCTGCCTGCTCCATTGCAGTACTGCACTGCGGGAGGTGGCCGGCGGATGACGCAATCCAATCGCGATTTCTTTGGGTATGGCCCCAATCCGCCAGACCCGCGCTGGCCGGGCGGCGCGCGCGTCGCCGTGTCCTTCGTCGTGAACGTCGAGGAAGGCGCCGAACTCTCGATCATCGACGGCGATGAACGCAACGAGGCCGTCTACGAGGTGACCGACGAAGTCCGCGGCGGCCCCGACCCGTGCCGCGACACGCATTTCGAATACGGCACGCGCGTCGGCTACTGGCGCATCATGCAGGTGCTCGAGTCCTACGGCGCCGCCAGCACCCTGAACGCCTGCGGGCGAGCGATCGAGCGCTCGCCGTGGCTGGCGCGGGACGCGGTGGCGCGCGGGCACGAAGTGGCGTGCCATGGCTGGCGATGGGAACGCCACGCCGGCATGGACGAAGCGCATGAGCGCGCGACCATTGCCCGCGCCGTGGCAGCCATCGCCGATGCGGCCGGCACGCCGCCGGTCGGCTGGCATACCCGGTCGGCCCCGTCCGGGAACACGCGCCGTCTGCTGTTGGAGCATGGCGGGTTCCTGTATGACAGCGACGCCTACAGCGATGACCTGCCGTTCTTCGTCGCGGTGGAGGGCCGCCGTCATCTGGTGCTGCCCTACAGCTTCGACACCAACGACATGCATTTCCACCAGGGAATGCAGCGCTTCACCACCGCCGCGCATTTTGCGGAGTATGTCATCGACGCCTATGACCAGCTTTGGGCCGAGGGCGCGAGCACGCCGCGCATGCTGTCGGTCGGCCTGCATCTGCGCATGATCGGGCGCGCCGGCCGCATTGCGGGGCTCGAGCGCGTCCTGCGTCACATGGCGCAGCGTGGCGGGGCGTGGTTCGCGCGCCACTGGATCGCGCGGTTCGGCGACGGCGCGGCATGACGCTCGCACGCCTGCTGGTCATCAATCCCAACACCAACGCGGACATGACCGCGATGCTGTGTTCGTCGGTGGAGCGCCACGTT